>CAKRZX010000041.1 GCA_934434555.1 uncultured Clostridia bacterium | reverse complement strand
TCTTCAAAAGATCGAACAAACGCGCCACCTCTGACGAAAGCATCGGTTTTGTTGTATGATAGGCCACACTGCATTCTGTGCCGCAAACGGTCATGACCCTCACCGCCTCATCTACAGTCAGCCGGAGCTCCTGCTGCGGCAGAAGCTCATATTCCAAGCTGAGAAAATACAGATTGGCGTCGCGCTTGATGTAAGTGCCAAGCAGAAGAATTCTTTTCAGCAAGCTTTGTGTTTCGGCAGGCTCTGCACTCTCACATTGTTTCAGCAGTTGACCGATTCTGGCTATCTGCTTTCCGTACTTTGTCTCCAATTCGTCATAAATGCGGTTTTTTTCGGTCAACTCATTCAGCTTTTTCTGTATGAGATAAGCCTCCTGCAATTTCTCTTTGTTGTTTTTTATTTTGGCCTTGTTTTCGCTTAACTTTGTGCGAAGTTCGGTCAGCGGGCGCACATTATCCTGCCAAACGGCATATCCTCCGCTGATCGGTGCCGAAGAAATGCGTATTCCGTCGGGACGGATGATCTGAAGTCCGTTTTTCGGGCAAACCATATCTTCATCTGCAGCCCGGGAACGGAGAACGATATTTCCGTTGCGGTCTGCGATACATGCTGCCAGTGTCGTTGCCTCGAACAGTTCAACATAGCCTGTATTGGACTGTATCATCCGGCAGCGTATACAGCTTTCACAAATCGCCGCATATAAAAGGCAAAACATCACATTCATATCGCCGAACCACCGGCGTACAGCCGGCAGCCCCAGCAGATACAAAATCCCGTACAGAACCGTTGCGCAGCCTATAACAAACGGTGCAAGCCTCTTTTTTTTGCTGCACGGGACACGGCTTTTCTTCAAAAGGAGGATAAGTGAAAAAAACATGCAGGGCACCATCCAACCGAGGCAGCAGAAGTAAACGGGACCGTGGGAATAGGAATAATTGTCCGGTTCTCCCGGCACGCCGCTGCTGAATGCAAATGCCTGCTGGTGCAGATCGTTGGTGATTACCAGCAAAAACAGCACAGCCGGAATAATTGCCAAAGCGCCGATCCTTCCGGTCAGGCGGAATTCCTCCGATTTCCCCAGAGACAGCGCAGTATACACTCCCAGCAGAGGTATAAAAAGCATGGGTAAATAGTAGAGATACCAAATGTACCGCGCCACTGTCAGGTCAGTGACAAACTCATATTTCAGCGTGCGCAAAATAAGCCACAGCAGCATCAGCGCCGCGGTCAGGCGCAGGCAGTGCAGCGCCTGCGTCTGTATAATGCGGCGGTCGAGGGAAAAACCCCACAGGGCAAACAGCAGCAAATACAGTGCCGCGCGGATATAACTCATCCAAGCGCCGCCGATGTCGAGCATAGCCAGTATCCGGCAGGAATAGCCCGCCGCAATGATCGTAAAAACCAGGATCATAGGGATCAGCTGTTTCGTATTCCGTTTCATAGGGGAAATCTCTCGCTTTCTCTCACAGGCAAGGAATGTCCTTTGGCAATTTTATTTGTTTCTCGGCAGAACGATTCCGAATGTGCATTTACCAAGGACCGTATCCCACTTGTTACAATCTCATTATATCATACCCGAATTTATTCGTCAATATCAAAGAGAAAAGTAAGGCACTCGGATAAAAAAGCAAATTGACGTATCTTGTTTGAAGTGATAAAATATAAAAGTAGGTTTGAACGTGGTGTGATTCTATGGGGGAAGAAAGTGAAAAAGTAAAAAGCAGAACATCAAATTACTATAAACGGGGTGCGGAAAGTTTTCCGAGGAAATTCCGAGCGTGAAGTTCGGAAGAAAATTTTCGAATACGAGGAGAACGAAAAAAACAAGAAGAAAGTCTGCAATATTGCGGATGAGTGGGAAGAGGAACACTTTAAGACGCTTGCGCATAATACCGTGGCACCGTATAAAGCATCACTGAAACGTATAAAAGATGATTTCAGGCAGGAATATATAGAGAATATAACCGCACAGGACATCAATCAGTATATACTTAAAATTGCGGCATACGGCTTTTCCCGGCACACTGTGTTAAATGATAAAACGGTGTTTAATATGCTGTGCAATTTCGCTGTCATAAAGGGGTATATATCTCTTAACCCGTGTTCTGCCGTGCGAGTGCCGAAAGGACTTCCGAAAGAACACCGTCCTGCTTTTACCGAGACGGAAGAGAAGATTGTCATCGAGAATAAAGACGGTTCTGTTTTCGGCGGACTTATGTATTTTTTAATGCTTTCAGGGCTGCGTCCCGGGGAAGCCCTTGCTTTAACGAGCGAGGATATCGGAGAAAACTTTATAACAGTAAATAAGGCTGTTTTCCGGGATTCCGATTCGCCAAAAATAAAAGAACCTAAAACAGATAGGGGAATACGGCAGGTTCCGCTCATTACTCCGCTAAAAGAATTCCTGAACACAAAGGGTCAGATAATGACCAAGAGCGAATATGAACGGCGGTGGAGAAATTATAAAAAGGAAACGGGGATAACTGCTGTCCCGTATTCTGCTCGGCATACGTTTGCCACAAATCTGTTCGATTGCGGTCTTGAAGCAAAGGATATACAGACAATAATCGGTCACACAAATTATCAGACCGCAATGGATATTTACACTGATATTATGGCAAAACGTAAGGACGAAACAGCGAAGAAAATTGACGCATATATCAACAAGAGGTACACACCTGATACACACCCGGACGGAAAAGAGCAGCAATAATGCGCATTTGCCTATGGTTCAAGTCCCCTCATTCGCACCGAAGAAGTCCGGGTGCATATGAACAGGCGTTGGGGCTTTTTTTATAATGTTTTAGGGAGCAAAGTTATGATAAATACGCTGCATATTGACTCGCCTCTGGGCGGAATATTGCTTGCTGCCGACCATGACGGCCTTGTGGGACTGTGGTTTGACGGGCAAAAACATTTTGCCGGCGGGCTCAGCAATATCTGCTTTGAGGGCGAAACACCGATAATTGATGAAACAAGGCGTTGGCTTGACATATATTTCAGCGGAAAGAATCCCGATTTCACTCCGCCGCTTAAACCGCAGGGAACGCCGTTTTGGCGCGACATATGGAACATCTTGCTGAAAATTCCCTACGGAGAAACGGTCAGTTACGGGGACATCACAAAAGAAATGGAACGGACGATGAATATGCGGAAAATGGCGGCGCAGGCGGTGGGAACGGCAGTTGGCAGCAATCGGATTTCGATTATTATACCGTGCCACAGAGTTATAAAAGCGGACGGCAGCATAGGCGGTTATGCCGCAGGAATTGACCGAAAGGAAAAATTGCTTGCGCTTGAAGGTATACACATAAAATCGCCTAACACCTGACGGATTTTGATGAGCCGTTATTATGAAAACAGGTGCATTTGTGATTAAAATAATGCTGCAAAAGCCCGTCACGGGGCGCAAAATACCGCCGCAGAATTCGGCAGGACATAAAGCCCTGCCCTACGGCGTGAAACAAATAAAGAACATAAAACTTACTTTTTAGAAAACCCTATTTATCGAAAGAATTTTTCTGTCCTGAAAATCAATTTCAGATTGTAGGGCGAGGGTTCATCTCTCGCCGCGAGCGCGGAAAGAATGGCATTTTCAGGGGACATAATGTTACAAAAGTCTATCGCAGGGCGCAAAAACCATCGCGCAGAATTCGGCAGGACATAAAGCCCTGCCCTACGGCGTGAAACAAATAAAGAATGTAAAACCTGCGTTTTGGAAAACCCGGTTTATAGAAAGAATTTTTCTGTCCTGAAAATCAATTTCAGATTGTAGGGCGAGGGTTCATCTCTCGCCGCGAGCGCGGAAAGA
>CAKRZX010000040.1 GCA_934434555.1 uncultured Clostridia bacterium | reverse complement strand
TTCAAATGCGCAAAAAATGTGCAGATACAAGGAAAAGCGGTGAGATAATATAGGACATATTATAAGCCGCTTTGACGAAGTAGATGTGCGTTTTTTGCACATTTGAACGGATTCGGATGGGTATCGTAACCCTAACGGCAATTAAGCCCGAAACTTTTTAATGCTTCCTTTGCCCGTTCGACCTGTTCTTTCGTCGGGGCTTTTGCCGGCAGTTTCGGATTTGTTTTGCCTATCGCTTCATATTTTGATTCTATAAAGCCGTGATACGGGAGCACCCTTACCGCAGTTATGTTTTTTAATCTTTTCAAAAAACGCCCGATATCTCCGATTTCGCCAAAATTATATTCCGGCACAAGGGGAATCCGTACTTCAATTCTGCACCTGCATTCATCAAGATATTTTATGTTTTCAAGAATCAGTCTGTTTGACACGCCCGTTGCCCTTATGTGCGTTTCTTCGTTAAACGCCTTGATATCGTACAAAAACGTGTCCGTAAAGGGAATCACTTTATCAAGCGTTTGTTTCCGAACATATCCGCAGGTATCAACAGCGGTATTTATGCCGCTTTCTTTGCACTTTTTCAAAAGTTCGGCGCAGAAATCGGGCTGACACAAACACTCTCCGCCCGACAGCGTCACTCCCCCGCCGGAAGACGAATAAAAGGGCTTATCTGCGGCAATCTCTTCAAAAACGCTTTCCGCCGTCATTTTTTTACCGTAAATTCTTACTGCACCGCCGAGGCAGACTTTTTCGCACTTTCGGCAGAATACACATTTATCCCTTAAAACAGCGTGTTCTCCGTTTTTGAACACGTGAACGCCGTTTAAGCAGACTGCGGCACATTCTCCGCACATAACGCATTTGCTTTTTACAAACGAATATGACATTTCAAGTCCTTCGGGATTGTGGCACCACACGCACCTTAACGGACAGCCCGAAAGGAACACCGTGGTACGTATTCCGTCGCCGTCGTGTACGGCAAAATGCTTTATGTCAAAAATCAAGCCTACGCTCATAAGTTCTCCGCCGCCTTTATAAATTCGTCCTGTTCGTTTTCGGAAAGTTCGGTAAAGTACACGTTCCAGCCGCAAAGCCGCACCTGTAAGTTTGAATACTTCTCCGGGTAAATTTTTGCTTCTTTAAGCACTTCCGGGTCAAGCACGTTAATCTGAATTGCAAAGCCCCCGAGGGACATAAACGTCTTAAAAACTCCCAAAAGAATTTCGGGTTCCGCGGCGGAAGAATCCACACTTAAATCAAGCACCGTTCCGTTGGGAATATTTTTGCCCTCAACCGCGCAAGCCGAGCGAATAAGCCCTGTAACGCCCGCTTTATCCCGTCCGATTGCCGCGCTCATATTCTTGCTTATTATTTCGCCGCTTCTTCTGCCGTCAGCGGTTGCGCCCGTCTTTTTGCCGAACTCGGTATACCAGTCGATAGAAAACATACCCATTCTGAATACCCCGCCTCTGCCGTTCTTTGTGCCGTTTATCATTTTCGCCGCCGCGGAAGATATATCCTGCGCAAGCAAATCGGTTTCTTTGCTGCCGTTTCCGTATTTAGGATAAAGTTTTTCGCATTTCAATCTGAATTTTTCGTTTCCGTCCCAATTGTTTTTCAGAATTTCGGCAAATTCGCGGCACGAAAGAATCTTTTCTTCAAACACGGCGCGGCGGATTACCGTAAGCGCGTCAACCGCTGTGGCAAGCCCGAATACATTGATTGACGTGTTGTTGTATTTTGCGCCGCTCGAATATAGTTCTTTGCCGCATTCAAGAGAAAACCGATACGTGGGCGACAGCACAAGCGACGGATTCATTTCCCCGTAGGCGCTCTCGTAAATTTCGGTAATCCTCTTGCTTGATTCTATTGCTTCATTCAATCTGAATATAAAGTTATTATAAAAATTCTCCCAACTGCCGTTTTCTTTCGGGTTGGGCAAAAATCTGTTTCCGCCGTCTGTTCCGTCTGACAGCGCAAGCAAAACCGCCTTTGGCATATTCACCCGTCCCGCACAGGTACAGGGAAGTTCGTTGTATGCGCTCGGCTCATAGCACCCAACAGGTGTGTAGTTTTCCGCGTCGGATTCGGATATGCCTATTCCCACAAGTGACGGCAAAACAACCGAATCGTTTATAAAAACAATGCTGTTGTTGCCCTTTTTTATTGACTTCATCGCAAGCAATATCAAATCATCGGGAACGTCTTTCCCGCAGCGAATCTGTATTTTCGGGTCCTGAACATTAAGGGAAGAATAAATTTCAAGCAGTTTGTAACTTAATTTGTTGCAATAGGTGTGCTCCGAAAAATCGGTTTTGCAAAGATAAAAAGGAATATTGTTAGCAAAATGGAAATCGCGAAGTTGCAGCATAAACTTTGCAATAAGTCCGTCAAGTTCGTTTTCCGTTTTTCCCGCATTCAGGTCGTTTTCGTAAAAGGGAAGAAGAAGTTCGTCAAGTCCGCCCACCGAACGTAAAATCACCGCGTCAAGGGACATCTGCACATTGTAAAAAAGAATGATAAACGCCAGCGCGTCAAAGAGTGTTTCGGGCTTATTTTCCTTTATGCGTCTGTAACTTTCGCACAAGTCGGCATATTCTTCATATTTTTCACACTCGAAAATCAACTTATCTATATATGCTGTAACGGTTTTATAAACGCACAGCGCCCGCGCAAAGTATTCGTTTCCGGGGTTTTTAACCGCAAAACTTTCAATCTCATCGCGCAGTCCCCCCAATCCGAGCGCAAAAAGCCTTTTCCAGTCGGGAACGGTATGGCTGAAATCAATATCTCCCGTATAAAAAAGCGATTCCTGTCCGGGCGCAAATTTATTAAGTCTGTTTTTAAGTTTTTCGGACACATATGCAATCCGTCTGTTCCGATAGGCAAGCATTATTTCATCATCAACAAGCCGATACGGGAAAAAGTCCGTTGCCTTTATATAAACTTTTGATTCCCTTACAATCGTTTCGGCGATTTTTGCCTTTATCTCCATTGCAGAACCGTCAAAATCAATGATTTTGTTAACTTCCTCTTTAACGTGTTCAAGAGTTTCCGTATAAACTTCTTTTGATAAATTATCTTTCATTTTTCTTCCCCTTTTTTATTTATAATACCGTTTTCTGTTTGAATCCGCAATGTTTATTTCAGCCTGATTTTTAAGAAATACGAACATTTAATATTGACTTTTTATATTTATCGGAGTAAAATATTTTGCGAGGTGTTTTTATGAAAGATGTCAGCGCGTTTACCGAATGCAAAATCAGCATAAACGAAATTATCAGGGTTTACCGCAAAAACGACCGAAAATGGGCGCGTAACGTGCACATTGCCCGTGACTGCGAGGGACTTCTGTTTTTTGTAAAGGGCGGCATTCATTACGATTTTGACGGTTTTTCTTTTGACGCCCACGCCGGCGACGTATTGCGGCTGCCCTCGGGAATCCCCTACGGCGGAACGAAAATCGGCGATGAAGAAAACGATTTTTTCGTTATTGATTTTATTTCGGGCGAAAAAGATGAATTTCTCAATTTCCCCGTACCGCTTGCCTATTCAGTTTTGGACCCGCAGAAAACAGCGGATATGTTTGCCCGTGCCGAAAAAGCGTGGCAGAGCCGCGAGCCGTTTTATAAAATCGAAGTCGGGAAAGTGATTTTATCGATTTTGCATGATACGGCAAGCGAATATATGCGCCGTTCACATGGCATAAGAACAGGCAAAGCCGACGGGATTCGCGGGTATATTAAGGAAAATTTCGACAAGCCGAACCTTGAATCTGCCGATATCGCAAAGCATTTTTATATAAGCGAAACGCATTTGCGCAGAATTTTTATTAAAGAATTCGACATTTCGCCCATAAAATATTTATCGGATTTAAGAATTGAAAAAGCAAAAAATCTGTTGTTGACAAGTGATATGACGGTGTGTGAAATTGCCGACGCATGCGGATTCGGTTCCGTCTATTATTTCAGCAGTGCATTTAAGAAAAAGACCGGCCTTGCCGCGCTTACCTACCGCAAAGAAATGCGGGAAAAGTATTTTTTGGAGTGATTAACTTTCGGCGGGAGCGCAAAGCGCTCCCCTACCGTAAAAACAGGCAAAAAAAGCAGAGCCTTTCGGCTCTGCTTATCAATTCTTTTTGAGAATTATTTGATTATCGACGATACGATACCTGCGCCTACGGTTCTGCCGCCTTCGCGGATAGCGAAGTGAAGGCCTTCTTCAATAGCGATTTCGGTAATAAGGTCGATTTCCATGGTGATGTTATCACCGGGCATTACCATCTCTACGCC
>CAKRZX010000039.1 GCA_934434555.1 uncultured Clostridia bacterium | reverse complement strand
TGTTTTTGCAGTGCTTGTTTTATTCTCTTTGTTTGTCCCTCGCGGTAGGGCGGGGCTTTATGTCCCGCCGGATTTCGAGGAGATGATTTTATGCGATGGAATGGGGTGTTTTGCAACATTACATCTCTTGCAATCCCTCAATCTTCCACGTTCGCGGCAGGAGATGAACCCCTGCCCTACGGGCTTAAAACAGGTTATTAAAACAAAACAAGCCTTGCGGAAAACTTTGTTTTTGCAGTGCTTGTTTTATTCTCTTTGTTTGTCCCTCGCGGTAGGGCGGGGCTTTATGTCCCGCCGGATTTCGGAGAGGTGATTTTATGCGGGGGGAATATGCGTTTCGCAACATTATATCCCTTGCAAAACCCATTTTCTCCGCCCGCGGCAGGAGATGAACCCCTGACTTACAATAATGAGATAGGTGTTTGGGCAATACAAATTATGCGAGGAAGCCGTCATTCCTTATTGCGCGCATAACAATTCAATCAAAGAAAAATACGGGCTGCAAAGCCCGTATCTGTTATTTATTCGTTTGTAAACGATAATGCCACAAGTTCCTCGTCAACTGACGGATAAGCGTCCGACGCGACTGAAATCGTTCCCGATGAAATATTGCGTTTTAATTCTTCGTAGTCTTCAAGGGTAAAGTCCTTAAAAAGCCACAGTGCCTCATCGTCGGGCAGATAAACGTAGTTTCCGTTCTGCAACCCGTAATACACGGTTCTGCCGCCCAAATTTTCTTTCCAACTGCCCGCAAGTACCATTTCAAGGGTAGCGTCCACAACCTCGCCCAAGCCCTTAACGGCGCTTGTCATGAAAGGATTGTAGTCAAGCCCGTCGGCAAGGTACGATTGGTCGTTGTTCACGCCCACGGTATAACCGAAATTGTTTACCGCCTTTTGCGCACAGCGCTGAACAAAAGCGTCGTTTGCCGAAACCATAATCAGTTCCGTGCCGGACGAATACCAAACATCGCATATTGACGACGCAGTGTCCTCGTTATCGTACTCGTCAACGTAAGTGACATTTACCGATATCTCTCTTTCAAGCGCGACAGCGGCATCATTAGCACCCTGAACAAAACCGTAACCGTATGTTGCATATGTTTCCGATTCCCTTAACCCTATGAATCCGAGTTTTGAGAAACCGTCTTTAACAACGCCGTATCCGGCAAGATACCCCGCCTGTTCCTGCCTGAACATTACGCAGTGGGTGTTTTCCGAAAGCGTGCCTATACTGTTGCCGGACGCGTCAATTAAAATATACTTTATGTCCTTGTGCGCTTCCTGCTGCGCGGCAATAATCGGTCCGAAAGAATCGCCCACGGCAATTATGACTTTTGCTCCCTCCTTCGCCGCAGTTTCAAACTTTGCGGTAAGTTCGCTTTCATCGGTGGATTCGGGACGGTAATATTCATATTCAATGTTGTTGGTGTCGCCGCAGGACTGAATACCGTTCCACACCGCCTCGTTGGTGTGGTCAAGCACAAGTTCCTCCGTGCCCGTTATCAACGCGATTTTGCTTATCGGCTCCTGTACGCCGGTATTATTCTTCTTGCACCCCGAAAGGCACAAAAGCGCCACCGTAAGCACTACGCTTACTGCCTTAAAATACTTAGCCATTTATCTTTTTTACCTTTATTGCCGTCCACAAATCCATTGCGCCCTCAACTATAAGGGTGATTCCCAAAACGAGGGTAATGGACTGAATAACGTCCTTGGGAAGAACTATAAACACAATGCCCGCCGCAAGTGTCAGAATCGAGAACACAAGCGCCAGCGGCCAGTACCTGTAACCCGCTCTTTTAAGGGCAACTGTCTGCTGAACATCAACTATGCCGTGGAAAAGAATGAGTATTCCGAACACAACCGCCACAATATTTATAAGCATTGAAGGCTTAACGACAATATAAATGCCTATCGCGCAGAATATAAGCCCCATAAGCAAACTGAACCTGTTAAGTGCCATTGGGCATCGGATATATCTGATTATGCTGAATATACCCATTATTATTGCGGCAATACCGAGAGCCACGCAGACAATGTCCAGTGCATACCGATAGAACACCGTTATAAGCACACCTGCTATAACCGTTACTATTGACGACAGAACGTAGTCTTTCCACAGATTTTCAAAGAACTCTTTCATATTATCACGCCTTTCGTATTCTGATTTTTCACTGTCCGTAATAATTATATACCATTAAAGTTCAAATGTCAATGTAATGTTTTTGTAATAAAGAATTTTTCATCAAATTATCAAATGAATTATTATTTCGCGCTGAACTTATACCCCACGCCGCGAACGGTTTCTATTATTTCGCCCGCAGAGCCCAGTTTCTGGCGCAAGGTGCGGATATGCACGTCAACGGTGCGGTTTTCACCGTCAAAAGAATATCCCCATATGTTTTCAAGCAATCTGTCGCGGGTAAGCACCGTATTGGCGTTACGTGCAAGCAAAAGCAGAAGTTCAAATTCTTTAAGCGTAAGCGCGACGTTTTCGTTACCAACCGTAACGGTGTGTTTTTGGGGCGAAATCACAAGCGAGCCCGAAACGATATCGTCGCTTTTTTTGGCGCTCCGCCTGAGCAGCGCCTTTACGCGGGCAACAAGTTCCATCATACCGAACGGTTTGGGAATATAATCGTCGGCACCCCGGTCAAAACCTACCACTTTGTCGTATTCCGTGCCCTTGGCGGTAAGCAGGATTACCGGCAAAAGCGAATACACCGGGTCGCGGCGTAAGCGGTCAAGCACTGTCAGCCCGTCCTCTTCGGGAAGCATAATATCAAGTAAAACAAGGTCGGGAATCTCTGACCTTATTTCCGCCCAAAAAAGCGAGGGCAAAGCAAACCCTTTCGCAGGTATTCCGGTAGAATTAAGGGTATACACCACAAGTTCCCGTATGCTGTCATCGTCTTCAACTACGTAAACCATTTTTACCTCCTTTGTTCCGCATACTATATTATCACAAATAAAAAATTTTTACAACCGTTTATTCACTCTTTACAAAACACGTCCGTGCGGTTATAATATACTCAATATAATTTTGAGGTGTTTGTTTTGAAATATTTATCGGATATAGAAATCGCACAGCAGTGCAGAATGCAGAATATTTCTGAAATCGCAAAAAAAGCCGGCATTGAAGATTTTATTGAGCCCTACGGCAAATACAAGGCGAAAATCGAATTCGATGCGCTGAAAAAGGAAGACAGGGGCAAACTTATTCTTGTGACCGCCATTACCCCCACGCCCGCGGGCGAGGGCAAAACGACCACAACAATCGGTCTTGCCGACGGGTTAAGGCGGATAGGCAAAAACGCGGTCGTCGCTTTGCGTGAGCCGTCGCTCGGACCCGTTTTCGGCATAAAGGGCGGCGCTGCGGGCGGCGGATATGCACAGGTTGTGCCTATGGAAGACATCAATCTTCACTTTACGGGCGATTTTCACGCAATCGGCGCAGCAAACAATCTGCTTGCGGCAATGCTTGACAATCATATCAAACAGGGCAACCAACTTAACATTGACGTGCGCAAAATCACGTGGCGGCGCTGTGTTGATATGAACGACCGCCAACTAAGGAACATCTGCGACGGTTTGGGCGGTGTTGTGAACGGCGTTCCCCGCGAGGACGGCTTTGACATCACCGTTGCAAGCGAGGTTATGGCTGTACTTTGCCTTGCGGATTCGATAAAAGACCTTAAAGAGCGGCTTGGGCGGATTATTGTGGGATATACTTATGACGACAAGCCCGTTACCTGTGCCGACCTTAAAGCACAGGGCGCAATGACCGCGCTTTTGAAAGACGCGCTGAAGCCGAATCTTGTGCAGACCCTTGAAGGCACTCCCGCATTTGTTCACGGCGGACCTTTTGCGAACATCGCTCACGGATGCAATTCGGTTCTTGCAACAAAACTTGCCCTTAAATGCGGCGATTATGCCGTAACCGAGGCGGGTTTCGGTGCCGATTTGGGCGCGGAAAAGTTTTTGGACATCAAGTGCCGTGCGGCGGGGCTTGAACCGTCGGCGGTCGTAATAGTTGCCACCGTACGCGCGCTGAAAATGCACGGCGGACTTGATAAGAAGAGCCTTGACACCGAAAATATCGGTGCACTTGAAAAGGGCATACCTAATCTTCTGCGCCACGTAAGCAACATTAAAAACGTATACAAACTTCCCTGCGTTGTGGCGGTAAACCGTTTTCCCACGGACACCGACGCGGAAATTGACTTCATTATAAAAAAATGTCGGGAACTTAACGTAAACACCGTTCTTTCTACCGTTTGGGCTGACGGCGGCAAGGGCGGCGAAGAGTTGGCGCATGAAGTCGTTCGTCTTTGTGAAGAAGAAAATGGCAATTTCTCGTTCGCGTACCCCATTGACGCAAGCATTGAGGATAAAATATTTGCGCTTGTTTCGCGCGTTTACGGCGGAAAAGGCGTGAATATTCTGCCATCTGCCCAAAAGCAGATTGCGCGGCTTACTGATTTGGGATTTGACAAACTTCCCGTATGTATGGCAAAGACCCAGTACAGTTTTTCCGACGACCCCACCCTTTTGGGCGCCCCCGAAAACTTTACCGTGACCGTAAAAAACGTAAAGATTTCTGCCGGTGCAGGCTTTATAGTGGTGCTTACCGGCGATATTATGACTATGCCGGGCTTGCCCAAACACCCAGCCGCCGAAAATATCGACGTTGATGATTCAGGCAAAATTACCGGGCTGTTCTGACTTATTTTTTTCTTGCACTTACTTTTTTTCTTGCAAGAAAAAAAGTAAGCAAAAAAGAACGGGGATTTAAGCGGCAAGCGTATTGTTTTCGGGAAGAAAACAGCCAAAAGTACAGCGCTCCCGTTATTGTAGCGGCGACCATTGGTCGCCATATTTGCACAATGCAATTAGCAGGAGCACAATGTGCTCCCCTACAACGCAAGATAAATAAATCACACAAAAACAGGCAATTCAAAAAGATAATTTTACCGTAGATTTGCCTTATCTCTGAAATTCATTTCACCCCGTAGGGCAGGGGTTTATCTCCTGCCGCGCTCGCAAGAAGATTGAGAGATTGCAAGGAATATAATGTTGCAAAACACC
>CAKRZX010000038.1 GCA_934434555.1 uncultured Clostridia bacterium | reverse complement strand
CAGCAGCAAGCCGCTGCCCTACGGGGTTGAAATGAATTTTTGATGCGGAAAAAATTCTGCGGTGAAATTGCTTTTTTTATTGTGTAAATATGGCGGCCAATGGTTTCCGCTGCAAAGTGGGACGCTTATACTTTTTAATCACCTGTTTTGTACGCTTCGGTTATTTCACGCGGTAGGGCGGGAGTTTATCTCCCGCCGCTTTTCGGAAATGTGATTTTATGCGAGAGAATAGGTTGCTTGCAAAATTATACTCTTCGCAAACTGCAATCTTTCCCGCTCGCGGCAGCAGCAAGCCGCTGCCCTACAATGTAGAAACAGATTTTTGTGATAAAATAATCTTTCCCGATAAATCTGTCTTTTACACTTTATTTGCCATTTTTGCAAAAATAAAAGAACATGCCGTATTAAAGTGGCAAGTTCTTTGCTCCGCTTTCTTTTAAGAAAGCGGACGGGGGTAGGGTTACGATACCCTAAGGGCAGCGCCCCGGAAAATATCTTACAGAATATATCTCACACTTCTCCGTCGGGGGCAAGCAGAGAGATAAGACGCTCCAAATCGTCGCGGGAGAAATAATCTATTTCGATTTTTCCTTTTTTCTCGCTGCCGTTTATTTTAACTTTCGTGCCCAAATGCAAACGTATGTTTTCTTCAATCCGCTCAAATTCGGGAACGACATTTTTCTGCTTTTTGGGCTTTTTTGTTTCAAGGGCTTTCACCGCCTGTTCGGTTTGGCGCACCGACCAGCCCTCTTTTGCGGCGCGCTCCGCGAGATTTACGGCAAGGTCCTTATTTTCAACCGCGGCAAACGCGCGGGCGTGACCAGCCGAAATAGCGCCGGAGATAACCAGATCCTTTATTTCTTTGGGAAGTTTCAAAAGGCGCAAGGCGTTGGCTATTGCGGGGCGTGACGTGCCTATCCGCTCCGAAACTTCCTGCTGCGTAAGGGAAAAATCCGTCATAAGCGCGTCGATTGCAGCGGCGGCTTCAATGGGATTCAGGTCCTCACGCTGTAAGTTTTCAATCAGCGCAAGTTCGCATACCTGACGGGGCGAAAGGTCCTTTACAATGGCGGGAACGGTTTCAAGTTTGAGCATTCTGCACGCCCGATAGCGGCGTTCGCCCGCAACAATTTCGTACCGTTCGCCGTTCTTTTTTACGGTTATCGGTTGCAGGAGTCCGTTGGCGCGAATTGATTCCGCCAAAGAGGCAATGCTTTCGGAATCGAAAGTTTTGCGGGGCTGCGATTTGTTTACGTCAATGCTTGAAACGGGCAACTGATGTATATACTCTTTGTCGATATTCGTGTCGGAATTGAGAGATTCTATTGTAAAATCGTCGCCGATAAGGGCACCCATTCCGCGCCCGAGACCTGATTTTTTCATAATCCGCTCCTTTCAATTATCTCTTTGCAGAGTGATTTGTACGCAAGCGCGCCGGGACAGTAGGCGTCAAACAACTGTATGGGCTGACCGAAACTGGGCGCTTCGGCAAGGCGCACATTTCGCGGAATGCACGTGCGGTACACTTTTTGCGAAAAATATTTTTTTACTTCGTCAACAACCTGCTGGGAAAGATTCGTTCTTGAATCGTACATGGTGCATACAACGCCGTTGATGTCAAGGTCGGGGTTGAGTTTTTGCTTTATGAGTTTTATTGTGTGTACCAACTGTCCCAGTCCTTCAAGGGCGTAGAATTCGCACTGAATGGGCACAAGAACGCTGTCGCTTGCGGTAAAAGCGTTCACGGTCAAAAGGTCAAGAGAGGGCGGACAGTCGATGATAATACAGTCGTAGTCGTTTTTTATTTTGTCAAGCACGCGGCGAAGCAGTTTTTCGCGGTCTTTTAACGCTACCATTTCCACCGTAGCGCCCGAAAGTTCGGTGTTGGCGGGTATTAAAAAAAGATTTTCCACCTGCGTTTTTACCGTGCAGGCAGAAATATCGGCGTTTTCAATTAAACAGTTGTATATACCGGGCAGATTTTTTTCTACGCCCAGCCCGCTTGTGGCGTTGCCCTGGGGGTCCAAGTCAAGCAAAAGAATCCTTTTGCCCTCTTTTGCAAGCCCCGCGGAAATATTTACCGCCGACGTGGTTTTGCCCACGCCGCCTTTTTGATTGGTTATTGCTAAAATCATTTGTTTTCGTCCTCAACAGAATCCGTAAATATTTTATATTGCCTGTCAAGCCGTGCATTTACCTGAATAACGGAATTCTGCAAAGCGTTAAGGCGTTCGCCGTTTTTATCGAGTTTTCTTAAAACATAGCGGCTTGAAAAATCAACTGCCTTGCCGGGAAGTTTGCGCAGCGAAAGCGTTTCAAATTCCTCTTTAAGCCGGGCAAGTTTCCGCTGTTTTAAGGTATAAAGCAGTTTGTTTATTACTTCGCTTACGGCAAGCAGAATAACAAGAACGCATTCGGCACATATAAGGCTGTTCTTTGCCGAATGCGAAAACCCCGAAGATTTTGCGATAAAAATAACGCACAGGGCGGCAAAGATGAACACAAAAGCGCGGCAAAGACATCTGAACGGGTCAAAGAAAACGGGCATATCGCTCATAACAAGGTAGTTATTTAACGCAACCGTTTCTTCGCTGTGGTAGGCAAGATAGTAGTTGTCCCACATTTTTTTATATCTGCCGTGCAGTTTAAGAGCGTTTATCCGTAAAATTATGTCTTCACCCGTTTCTTCCCTCAGCGCACGCACGATTCTTTTCAGCGGCATAAACGAAAAAATGCAGACGAAAATATTCCACACAATAACCGCGCCCACTGTCACAAACGCCGCAAGAACGATGTTTTGCAGGTTGGCATATAACTTTATAAAATCGATTAAAGGCATAACTTCACCGCCCCTTATAAATTACATATTTTATTGTAGCAGATAAAGAGGTGTTTTGTCAAGAAAGCAGATATAAAAAATAGGTGTAAAAATATAAAAAGCGTGTTTGACAGCAAGGTGCAAATCAGTGTATAATATAGTCGAATATCTTTCCGGAGGTACGGCGAATGAAATTACTTAAAAAGATATCGGCAGTTTTTGCCGTTGCTGCGGTTATGGCATCAAGCATGGCTGTAAGCGCGGGATATAACCTGATGTATACGGTTACGGGCGCGAAAAAAGAGAATGATGCGTATACCGTGGACGAGGGCGCAAGACAGGTCGTGTTTGAAACCGAAATAAAGGATGAATACTACGACGAAAACACGCGTAAGTTCGGCGGAAGCGTTACGGTAAAGGTAACGGCTTCGGCGGTTGACGAAGAGGGAAAACCCGTTTCGGTTGGGCAGAAAACGAGCCTCAACGGTCAGTCGGGCGAAACGAGCGCAACCGCAAAAGTAAAAAAAGGCGAATCGGTAATGCTTAAAATAACGGTTACGCTTCCCGAAAATGCGGGAAAGGTGAAAATCAGGCTGAGCGAAGCATCAATAAGTTGCCATGCCGACGCTACGCCCACACCTACCGAAGAACCGTCGCCAACACCTACGCCGACGGCAACGTCTACCGCCACGGCAAAGCCCACACCCACGCCCACAAAAAAGCCGTCGGTTGTGTACGAGCCAACAAAAGACCCATATAACGATGCGGGACGCGTTACAAATCCGCCCCCGACAATGCCCGATAACGTAAGCACGGACAATCTTGCCACACAGCAGCCCACCGAAGTTCCCACTGCGACGGGTGAAACCGTAAAAACAAGGGTGAACAATGATCCGGCGTTCGGAATAGCGGTTTTCTTCGGAATTCTGATTCTGCTTCTGGCGGCAGACATAGTGGTGATAATCTGGCGTAAGAAAATGGGATTCACGAACCTTGTAAACGGCGGAGTTTCAAGGCGTAAAATAGGTGAGGACCTTTGTGACTACCCTGACGATGACGGAACAAAACCTCACGGCGACGACAGTTTTGATAACGATTTGGACGAATAAATATAAATCGCAAAGCATAAAAAAGTGCTTTGCGATTTTTTATAAACACCGATAAAATCAGGCGGGATAAAATTAAAGTTTGTTATTTTGTACAAAAAATAAATCATATTGTATCTTTTTTTTACTTTTGAACGATGATAAAATAATGCCGTAAATAAATGCTGCACGGAAAATGCGCAGCAGAAAGGACGGTTTTATGAAAAAAGTTTTAGGCATTCTGCTTGCGGTTGCGATGGCTGTTTCATGTCTTTCAATCGTAACGTTTGCAGGCAGCACCGTAAAAGGTGTAAAAGTGGAGGGGACAGACACCGCGATAACGGTAAAAACCGGCAACGGTTACCTTACCGCGCTTGGCTATCCCGACGATTTTACGGGCGAGGTGAGCGTAAAGTACCTTGTGCGCAATCTCGGTGACAAGACCGTAACGGGAAGATTCCGCCTTATGACAACGGTAGAGGACAGCGGAAAGTTTACCGAGGTATCCTGCGGGGACAAAATAACTAACATTTCAATCGGAAGTGAAGAGGAAGCGTACTTAGAATTCACCATGAATGCGAAAGACGGCAAGGTAAGCGGCAAATTCGGCGCAGCCGACCGCGAAATTGCGCTTTCAAAATTCTTTGTAAGGTTTGATATCTGGAAAGAAGCAAACCTTGTTATCGTTCCGCAAAAGGAAACCGCAGATGCGCTGCTTGCGGCTTTAAGCAGTAAGAACGCCGCGTTAAGCATTGCCGGTGTTGATGTTGAAAGCGTGACCCCCACTCCCGCACCGCCGGCAACTCCCACTCCCGCACAGGACGCAACACCGACGGCGGCGCCCACAGAAACTCCGGAAATTAAAATTGCAAAAGGATTCAAAGTAACTTACAACGAAGAAACGGACGGCGACCACTGGATACTTTCGCAAACGGGGGTGTTCTCGGCGGCGGACATCAGGGATAACAAAATTACAAAGAAATTTACCGTGAAAAACAACGGTGAGGACGATATCAAAATCAAGGTTGAGTTTCAGGTAAACCACGAGAAGAGCGAGAAAGGCAAGTTCACGTGGGCGGGACCTCACAGCGGCACGTATGTGCTTATTCCCGCGGGAGAATCGGAAGAAATAGAGTATTCAATGGACGTTGACGCTGCGGGCAAAGTAAGGATAACCGCGGGCGACAACACGGTTGACTACGACGTTTCAAAATTCTTTATCCGCTTTGACCTGGAAAAAGGCGCGTACCCCGAGGGGACGTCCTATACGGTGGCTTGCGATGAAAATATAGCAAAGGCATTTGCGGAAACTCCCAAACTGGCATTCGCTTCACAGGCAAAAGTAGAATATATTTATGCATCGTCGGCATCGGGCGGCGATTTATTGCCCGTTGCGTTTGTTATAATAGCAATTGCCGCAACCGCTGCGCTTGTTGCTGTAAGCCGCAAGAAAAAAGAAAGTCTTTAATTAAATAACTACAAGAGCCGAATTCAACGGCTCTTTTTTTGTGCACTGTATTTAATTCAGTACGAATTTCATCAAAAAACAAGATTTTAACGCTGAATTTTAATTTTCCACTAAAAGGTATAGAAAATGTGTGAAAAAAATATTGACATCGGCATAGATTTATAGTACAATAACATCACAATAAAGGTGTGCGCTCTATGCACACCGCAGAAAGGACGATTTTTATGAAAAAAGTTTTAAGCATTCTGCTTGCGGTTGCGATGATTATCTCATGTATTTCAATCGTATCGTTTGCCGTTCCCACCGAAGAGGAAACGGTTTTTGAGGTAAACTTTGATGACAAGGTTGTTGATCCCAGCGCCTATATAGGAAGCGCGCCGAGTTCTTGTGACATGGCCGCTGCCGACGATGCGGATCACGGCAAAGTAATGGAGTTCAAAACGAGTAACAGTTGGGTTTCTCCCTGCTGGGATATGGGGCTGAAAATTAAGGAATATGCAGATAAGCACCCGGGCAAGGATATTAGTAT
>CAKRZX010000037.1 GCA_934434555.1 uncultured Clostridia bacterium | reverse complement strand
ATCGTAGGGCGGGGGTTTATCTCCCGCCGATATGAGGAGGGGTGGATGTTTGCGGAAAGAATATAATGTTACAAAAACACCGATTTCATTCTTTATAACAAAATTCTTTGGGTTTACCTTTCTTTTAAGAAAGGTAAGTGGCAGGAGCAAGCCCCTGCCCTACGGTATAAGATAAGTAAAGGAAACAAAACAACCCTTGCGGAAAAAGAAATTTTTGTTGCACAGGTTTGTCAACCATCAAATCCCCGTCCTCCATCGTAGGGCGGGGGTTTATCTCCCGCCGATATGAGGAGGGGTGGATGTTTGCGGAAAGAATATAATGTTACAAAAATACCGATTTCATTCTTTATAACAAAATTCTTTGGGTTTACCTTTCTTTTAAGAAAGGTAAATGGCGGGGGATAATGCAATCCCTGTTTTAAGCATTTTATTTGTTCGCATACAAACAAAAACAGCGGGCAATGCCCGCCGCCGTGTTTAATATAAACTTTTTGTTCTCCTGATAGGCTCACAGGTATAATTTACGCCCAACTTTTTCAATACTTTTTCGTCGGCATCGCAAAGCATAACGGAGGAATGAAGTTCTGCGCCGCGCAGACGGGTTATTGTGGAAAGTGCCTTGTCTGCCTGCGGATTTACCACTGCGCTTGACGAAAGAGCAATAAGCATTTCGTTTGAGTTAAGGTGGGAAGTAACCGAGCGGAAAGTTTCACGTTTAAGTTTTACAATAGGTTCGATAAACGTTTGCGCAATCAGCGGAACGTCGTCGTCAATGCCCGCCATAACTTTCATCGCATTAAGCATTGCCGCGGCAACCGAGCCCAGTAATTGACTTGTTTTTCCCGTAACAACAGTTCCGTCGTCAAGTTCAATGGCGACTGCGTGAGAATCGGATTGCTTTGCTTTGTCAAGGGCGAATTTTACAACCTTGCGGTCGGAAACCGTTACGCCTGCCTGCTGCATAATCGATTCTGCCTTTGTAACAGCCGAATCCGATACGTTTCCGAGGGCTTTGTCACAGCAAACTTTATAATAGCGGCGGATTATTTCATCTCTTGCGGCGGCGCACACGGCGTCATCGTCAAAAATGCAGTTTCCCGCCATATTTACGCCCATATCCGTAGGCGATTTATAGGGGCTTGTGCCTAAAATCGATTCAAGCATCGCTTTAAGCAAGGGGAACGCTTCAACGTCACGGTTGTAGTTTACGGTCATTTTGCCGTAGGCTTCAAGGTGAAACGGGTCAATCATATTAAGGTCGTTAAGGTCGGCGGTAGCCGCCTCGTATGCCAAATTTACCGGGTGTTTAAGGGGAAGATTCCAGATAGGAAAGGTTTCAAACTTTGCATATCCCGCGGTTATGCCGTGTTTGTGCTCGTGATAAAGTTGCGAAAGGCACGTTGCAAGTTTTCCGCTTCCGGGACCCGGCGCGGTAACTATTACAAGGGGCTTTGTGGTAACAACGTATTCGTTTCTGCCGTAGCCGTCCTCGCTTACTATAAAGGGAATATTGTTCGGGTACCCCACAATGGGGTAATGAAGATAAACTTTCACGCCTAAATTTTCAAGTTTCTTTTTGAAAATATCAGCCGAATACTGACCGGCATAGCGGGTCATAACAACACTGCTTACGTACAGGCCCATACCGCGGAAAGCGTCGATAAGGCGGACAACATCGTTATCGTATGTAATGCCCAAATCGCCGCGGATTTTGTTGCGCTCGATGTCACAGGCATTGATTGCGATAACTATCTCAGCGCAGTCTTTAAGGTGCAGAAGCATCTTTATTTTGCTGTCGGGCAAAAATCCGGGAAGAACGCGGGAGGCGTGGTAATCGTCAAAAAGTTTGCCGCCCAGTTCAAGGTAAAGTTTTCCGTTGAACTTTTCAATGCGTTCCTGTATATGTTGCGATTGCATTTGCAGATATTTGTCGTTGTCAAAACCGATTTTCATAAAATACTCCCCAAAACAATTCTTATGTACGCTACACATTATAAACCAAATGTCGAAATTTATCAAGGAGAAAATGCCCAAAAGGCAGTGACATAAAAATCTGAAAAATCATAACCTGATAGTGGGAATTTTAATTCCCGCTGTTTTCTTTTTAAGGAGGATGTATATGACAAGTTTTTGTAATCGTCCCGGTACGATTTCCGATATAGGTATCGGGTGCAATTCTTCCTGTTCACAGTCGGGCTGTCAGCGTCCGCCCGTGCCGCCCTGTCCGCCGATTCCGCCCGTGCCGCCTACACCGATAATGCCCACCGTAACGGTAGGTACAACGGTAACAGGCGCACCCGGAACCGCGGCTTACGTTACAAACAGCGGTACTGCGCAGAATGTTGTGCTTGACTTTATCGTACCCCAGGGACCTACCGGTCCCCAAGGCCCGCAGGGCTTTATGGGACTGACAGGTGCAACAGGACCTGCCGGACCCGCCGGAGCCACGGGTGCAACGGGTGCAACAGGTGCAACAGGCGCGACAGGACCCACAGGTGCAACAGGACCTGCCGGACCCGCCGGAGCCACGGGCGCAACGGGCGCAACGGGCGCCACAGGCGCGACAGGACCCACAGGTGCAACAGGACCTGCCGGACCCGCCGGAGCCACGGGCGCAACGGGCGCAACAGGCGCAACAGGAGCGACAGGACCCACAGGTGCAACAGGACCTGCCGGACCCGCCGGAGCCACAGGTGCAACAGGACCAGCCGGACCCGCCGGAGCCACGGGCGCAACGGGTGCAACAGGCGCGACCGGACCTACCGGACCCACGGGACCTGCGGCAGTTACCGCATACGGCGGACTGTATGACGCAAGCGCCGAAACACTCACGCTGCCCGGATCCACGGCGGTAGCGGTACCTCTTGATACGGCAATGCCCGTAAGCAATACCAATGCGGGAACAAACGAACTTACGGTAAACACCGACGGCAACTATCTTGTTTCCTATTCGGTTTCAGGAACTCCCGCAAACGCGGCAACAATTACGGTTGAACTGCTCGGCGGCGGCACGGCAGTTGCAGGGGCAAGCAACTCGCAAACCTTAACAACTTCCGCACCCGTTGTTATCGGCGGGCAGATTATAACCGCGCTTACTGCGGGCGAAACGCTTGCATTGCAGATAACCTCATCTGTCGCAAACACATTTGCGCTTTCGTCGGGAACAAACGCTTATCTCACTGCGGAGAGATTAGGCTGACACAACGGTCTCCGCTTTTGCGGGGACCTTTTTTTCGAGGGTGAAAAAATGAAAATCTATGTTTATGCCATTGCAAAAAATGAAGAAAAGCATGTGAAGCGCTGGATGAACAGCGTGCGGGAGGCGGACGGCGTATTTGTGCTTGATACGGGGTCTGAGGACAATACGGCGGAACTGCTTAAAAGCGAGGGGGCGACGGTTGAGAAACAGATGATTTTGCCCTGGCGGTTTGACACGGCACGGAATATTTCGCTCAGCCTTGTGCCGGAAGACGCGGATATCTGCGTCTGTTGCGATTTGGACGAAGTTTTTCATCATTCGTGGCGCGAAAAACTTGAAAAAGCGTGGAGCGCACACGTTACCCGCGCAAGATATCGCTACACGTGGAATTTTCTGCCCGACGGTCGGGAAGGAACGGTATTCTATGCCGATAAAATTCACGCACGCAAGGGGTATAAGTGGGTCAATCCCGTGCACGAAGTGCTTGTCTGCGAAGATGAAGAAAAAATAATAACCGTGCCGGGAATTCAGCTTGACCACCGTGCCGACGAAAATAAATCACGGGCGCAGTACCTTGAACTGCTTGAACTTGCGGTTCGGGAAAATCCCGAGAACGACAGAAATATGCATTATCTGGGCAGGGAATATATGTTCAGGGGTGAATACGGAAAGGCAATAAAGACGCTGAAAAAACATCTTTTGCTGAAATCTGCACTCTGGCGCGACGAGCGGTGCGCAAGTATGCGCTATATCGCAAGGTGCTGCGAGAATACGGGGGACATCACAGAGGCGTATAAGTATCACTTGCTTTCAATAGCCGAAGCGCCGTATCTGCGGGAATCGTGGATTGATGCGGCTTGTTTTGAATACAGGCGCGAGCACTGGGCGGGCGTTGTGTACTTTACGGAATATGCGCTCAATATCAAAAAACGTACCGACACGTATATAACCGAACCGCAGGCGTGGGGCGATATGCCGTACGATATTCTGTCAATCGCCTGGTATAAGCTGGGCGACGTGCAGAGGGCGCGCGAGTACGTTAAAAAGGCAATAGAACTTTCCGACGAACAGCGGCTGAAAGATAATCTTGCGCTCTTTATGAAAGAATAGGATTTGACAATTCAAAAAATGAATGATATACTGTTGTTACAAAAATATTAAGCGAGTAACGGAAACAAAAATGAAAGACCTGTTTGAAAAAATAAAAAATTCAAAAGCGGCGCTTGCTGCAACGGTGATAATTCTTGCGGCAATTCTTGTGCTTGTTGTTTTTCTGAACAAGAAGAACAGCCGGGAACAAATTGAAACGGCGGTAACTCCCGCGCCCGCAACCGAGGTACCGGTAACGCCCGTGCCCACCGAAGGTCAGATAAAAGTCAATATAATAGCCGAACTTCCGGCAGCGGAAGCGGTTGAGGACAAGTTGGAAGTCGTTCGGAACAAAAAGGACGCGGTAACGCTTGATTATGCACAGGCAAAGGAATATTTCGGTACGGAGATTTATCCGAAAGTCCCGGAAGATTTAATTGCCGAAGCGGAAAACGGCAGGTTTGAGATTTACCGGCATAACGGCGGCAAAGGCGAAGTTTACCACGATGTGTTCGTGCTTAACTATTCAAACACGGATATGTCCCGTCACGTAAATATTGAGGGGTCAAAAAATAAATATACGCTTGAAGAAATAGAACAGTGGCACGGCGAGGGATATAAACTTTCCATTATTAACGGCGAAACCGTGTATTTTGCGCTCAATGACGGCACAGATTATTATTTTGCGCAGTTCGAGCATAACGGCGTAGGATTCAGAATTATTATGGCGGGACTTACCAAGGCGGAAGCAATACGCGTGGTAGAATCGCTTGTTTAGAGCTTTCACTGCCCGGGGGTTCTCTATCCGGGGTTCCACCCATATGCATAAGAGAGTCGAACCCTGACGCCGAAAACTGTTCTTTTTGCCGATATCCCGTTTCGTCCTCCTTGAAATACTCCCGGTATTCCCGCGTCGTCCTCAACGAATCTCAACAAAAATAATCCGTTTTCGGTGCGCGCAGTTTTAACAAAAGCAGATTTTTGTCGGGACAAGAAAATGGTAATATCGGGCATATTTCCGAGCCGTCTGCCGCGGTATCCGGCGAAAATATGTCCGTTAAAACCGTTAGGGTTCGACTCTCTTATGCATAGGGTTACGATACCCATCCGAACCCGTTCAAATGCGCAAAAAACGCACATCTACTTCGTCAAAGCGTCTTATAATATGTCCTATATTATCTCACCGCTTTTCCTTGTATCTGTACATTTTTTGCGCATTTGAATCTCCGACCTTAAACCGAATTATTTTTTCGTTTTTCAAGGCGGCGGAGCGCAGGAATACCGGGAGTATTTCAAGTTTCGCCAACGCAGAAAAGCGGAAAAAGAATCGGTTTAAGGCGTGGTTTGGATAGGTACCGTAACCCTAACCCCGTCCGCTTTATTAAAAGAAAGCGGAGCAAAGAACTTGACCTTTTAACAGGGCGGGTTCTTTTATTTTTGCAAAAAAACATAAGATAAGCAAAGAGCAAAAGAAAAGTTTACCGAAAAGATTATTTTATTATAAAAATCTTTTTCAGGATTGCAGGGCAGCGGCTTGCTGCTGCCGCGAGCGCGGAAGAACTATGGGCTTGCAAGAGATATAATGTTGCAAAGCACCTGTCCCTCACCGCGAAATCATCGCTCCGAATTTCGGCGGGACATAAAGCCCCGCCCTACCGCGTGAAATAAAAAACTGCACAGAACAAACGTTACACAAAGGCAAATTTATCGGAGAAGGATTGTATATTCC
>CAKRZX010000036.1 GCA_934434555.1 uncultured Clostridia bacterium | reverse complement strand
TAATGTTACAAAAGTACTGCATCCACCCTTTATAATAAAATTCTTTGGCTTTACCTTTCTTTTAAGAAAGGTAAAAAGGAAATGTAAGCGGCAGCAGCAAGCCGCTGCCCTACGGATTAAAATGAGCTTTTTCGGGATAAGCAATCTTTTTCTGATAAATTCGTCTTTGTGTAACGTTTGTTTTGCGCAGTTTTTTTGATTCGCGCGGTAGGGCGGGGCTTTATGTCCCGCCGGATTTCGGGAGAATGATTTCGCGGTGAGGGACAGGCTTTTGCTGTAAACCGCTGATTCTGAAAACTTCGGCACAATCACTCTTCAATCAGGTTATACATACCCTTTTTTAAGATATTGCAGAGTTCCTGTTCGGTTTGTATTCTGGCGGCGGTTTCTATTCCTCCGCAGCAAATAACGGTCGGGTCATGTGCATCACCGCCGGATGTTAAAATATATGCTCCCGGCTTTTTGTCAGCATATTCTCTTGCCTCGATGTTGTTTTTTTGAGTGTTGCAGTGGTTATAAACCTCAAAACCGTCAAGATATTCTTCGGGAAGCATCCCGGCAACGGGAATATAATTCCGTTCTCTGAACGGGTGAGCCTGTATTACAAGTACGTTTTCATTCCTTAAAACTTCTGACCAGACTTTAATGCCGGCCCCGCGGAGTTCGGGGTGAGCAAGCAATATTTCGGGTGTTATGCCGTAGGGCAGAATCTCCATGGCGCCACCCACACCTTCTTCAATGCCGAAAAGCAGATCAAGCCCCAATTTATCCGCTTCACGCTTGCCTGTAAGATAATCTTCGGTGTAAGCGGCAATAAAGCTTTCCCACGGCAGTTTACGGTCGATTCCGGTATTGCCGCCGAAAAAGTGATTTGTTATTACCCCGCCGGAATATCCGCCCTCATATAAACCGTGAACCATTTCACTAATATTGCTGTGCGCACACGCACTGCACGGGTAAGAATGCATATGCATCTGATATTTATATTTCAAAGGTCCGTTACCTCCATATAAACCTCGTTTTTAGATACGCCTGCGCTTTTTGCAACCTGTTTTATGGCATCTTTCTTGCTCATTCCGCTTTTTATAAGATTCTCAACCTGTTCTTTTATCGGCAGATTGCTCCTTTCTTCAATCACTTCATTTTCGCTTAAAACAAGCACAAATTCACCTTTTATCGGCGGGAGGTTTTCTTTCCATTCGTTTAAGGGAAATACCGTGCACTCTTCATGGATTTTTGTTATTTCACGGGCAATTGCTATTTTTCTGCCGCCCAAAGCGGCACTCAGCTCTTCAAGCGTCTTTTCAAGGTGGTGAGGACTTTCGTGCAGAATTACCGCCCGCGGTTCATTTTTAAGAAACTCAATGCGTTCTTTGCGCGCCCTTCCGCTTTTGGGCAAGAAACCTTCAAAAACAAATCGGTCACACTTAAAACCTGACAGAATAAGGGCGCACAGCCCCGCGTTTGCTCCCGGCAGAACCGTTACGGGCAGATTCCTTTCCCGCGCTTTTTGCACGATAACATATCCGGGGTCGGAAATGCAGGGCATGCCAGCATCCGAAACAAGCACGATGTTTTCGCCCTGTTCAAGGCGGGCAAGCAGTTGTTCCGAGCGCGACTGCTCGTTATGTTCGTGATAGGAAATAAGGGGCTTGTTTATGCCGTACTTTATTAAAAGCGGCGCACTGTGCCGTGTGTCCTCGCAGGCAACGGCGTCACATTCTTTTAAAATTCTTAACGCACGCAGGGTAATATCCTCGGCGTTGCCGATGGGTGTTGCACAAATGTATAACAAGTTATTTATCCTCTCTGTGGTATATTGTTTTCGTTTCAGGGCTCTCGTTGCCGTTTTCGTCGTAAATGATCAGCGTGGGTTCCCAGTTCATATAGGGCTTTCCGTCCTTTACGCCCTCAATAAGCACTATATAAGGGGCAATATTCGGACGCGACTGCACCGGGCGGATTCGTTTCGGCTCAATCCTGAAACTGCGCATGGTTTCAAAAATATCGGCAATGCGGTCGGCATGATTTACCGTGGCAAAACGTCCGCCGCTTTTAAGCAGATGGGAGGCGGCGGAGCATACGTCGCTGAAAGTGCATGTTGATTCATGGCGGGAAAGCGCCCGGTTTTGGGTAACATTGTGTTCGCCGCTGTCCGATTTTTTGTACGGGGGATTGCAGACAACCGTTGAATATCTGTCTGCGGGCAGAATATCTTTTATATTTCTTAAATCGGCGCAATGCACGGATATTTTGTCCGTAAGGTTATTAAGTTCCATACTGCGGCGCGCCATATCCGCCATATCGGGCTGAATTTCAACGGCATCACAGTGTGAAAATTCGTGCCGTCCGTAAAGCAGTATGGGCAGAATCCCCGTCCCCGTGCCTAAATCACATACAACGGCGTTTTTCTTTACCGCGGCAAAGTGGGCAAGCAGAACCGCATCTGTGCCGAAACAGAAAGATTCAGGGTTCTGAATCAATCTCAGCCCCCTGAACTGTAAATCGTCTATTCGCTCTTTTTCCTTAATAAGCATTTATACTACGTGCCTTCCCCAAGAGAAATGTGTCCTGTAATAGTTGGTTGAGAAACTTGAAATTACAACCTTTCTCTGCGAGCCGCTCGATGCGTGGATAACCTGCCCGTTACCGATATATATTCCCGCGTGGTCGGAAAGGTCGGAGTCGGCAACAGTGTTAAAGAACACTAAATCACCTATTTGCAGTTCGGAAATGGAAGTAACTTTCGTTCCCGGACCTTTGTAGCCCTGCTCGTAGGCGGTGCGGGGAAGATTGATTCCGAAATGCCTGTATACGTAGCGGGTAAAGCCCGAACAGTCAAACGCGTTGGGACCGTTGGCGCCCAATATATAGGGTTTTCCCAAAAACTGCTTTGCATAATCCGCAATTTGCTGGCCTGTGCTTGAACCTGAATTTGTAGGCGTACTGTTATCAACTTTTGAAGATGTACTTCCGCCGGATGAGGATGAACCCGCTTTTACGGCAGAGGACGCAAACATTTTTTCAAGTGTGGATGCATTACAGGTGCCGTTTGCCGAAAGTCCGTTTGCCGACTGGAATTTTTTTACCGATGCTACCGTTGCGGAACCGTAATATCCGGTGGCGGTGCCGGTGAAATAACCCAACGTTTTAAGGCGTTTTTGAATGGTTACAACGTCCGAACCCTGTGAACCGTTTTTGAATGTTCCCGAAGGATAAGATGTTGTTTTGTTTGACGAAAGCGAACCGCCCAGTTTAACGTAGGAACTGCTTACATAGCCCTCTTTGCCGGACTGGGTTTTAATCTTGTACCAGGACGAAGAATCGTCGGCAAGGGTAACGACTTCACCGTTTTTTACGGTAGTAACTATTCCGTAATTTTTCCCCGGACCTTTACGCACATTAAGGGTGCCGTCCTTTACGGTTATGGTACAGGTTTTTGCGCCGGAGCCCTTTTGGATATAATCCTTGCTTGCATAGCCCTTTGTGCCGTTTGAAAGTTCAACGTAGTACCAGTCGCCGCTTTCA
Source organism: uncultured Clostridia bacterium (assembly GCA_934434555.1). Lineage (GTDB taxonomy): Bacteria > Bacillota > Clostridia > Christensenellales > QALW01 > UMGS1322. The sequence continues at coordinate 5,404 of CAKRZX010000036.1, read as the reverse complement.
CCCAAAACACTTAAAATCGTGCCCTTTGAAATCGTGGAAACGGCATCATAACCCTTGCTGGGACCGCTGCGGATACGCAGTGAACTTGCGGTAACGCTTCCTTTCCATGCGGTAAACAGACTGCTTAGCGTAGTTGCAGCGCCGCCCTCGCCGCCTATGGAAACATATTTTTTGAAAATATAGCCTTCCTTGCCGTCAGAATTGATTTTGAACCAATCGCCCGAGCCGCCGACAACCCATACTTCGGCATTTTTACTTACCTTAAACGCAACTGCCGAAGATACATCGGGTTTCCTGCGCACATTTACCGAATCTTCAATTATTTTTCCCGAAATACCTGTCATTTCACCGGAGTCAAGATATTTTGTTAAAACAAAACCGAGGTTGCCGTTTTCGGTTTCAATATGATACCAACCGTCCTTCTCGGAGTAAATATAAACGCTTGAATCACGGGTAAGCGCGTCTATCGGCGTGCTGTCCTGTGAAGGCTCTTCACGCACGTTAAGCTGCGAACGCACCGTTACCGTGGCGTTTGTGCAGCCCGCTGCACGAATTGCGGCAACGGTATCTTCATCGGCTACACCGGTGGCTTCAAAACCGCGGTCGCTCTGGAAAGCCTTTACCGCCGCAGCGGTGACATCGCCGTAATACCCGGTAAGGTCTGCGGAAAAATACCCGAACTTTTTAAGTATATACTGTATCTCGTATACGTCGTACCCCTCGGATTCCGCCATGTACGGCTCCGCGCCTGCGGTTATCCCCAGCGCACCCAAAGTGAGTACGGATGCAAGTATTATTGTAAGTATTGCTGCCGAAAGTTTCTTCATAAAAAGACTCCGTTCTTTAATATTATATGCAAATCGAATTATGACACACTGTGTAATACTTCTGTAATATACTATCACCTGCACGGCAATTTGTCAACAGTAAAATGCGAAAAAAATAAAATTTAATAAAAAACATCGGTAAACAGGCGCTTTTTTGCGCAAAACAGAGGATAAATCTTCAAAAATCAAAAAATCCGCTTGCATAAAAAAAACATATATGCTATAATCAAGCGTACCGAAAAATAACGGAGGGTCTTAAAATGGCTGTATTTGAACTTATCCTTGAAATAATTATAATAATTCTTTCGCTTATACTTATCGTTTCGGTTGCACTTCAAAAAAGCAAAAGCGAAGGCATAACGGGCGTTACCGCTTCAAGCGAGAGCGATAACTACTTCGGCAAAAGCAAGGAACTTGCAAACGACGAGAAACTTGCACGCATCACCAAGGTTGCAACAATTATATTCGTTGTTATAAGCCTTATCCTTACGGTTCTTTTTGCCATGGATTCGTCAAAGAAGAAAGAAGAAAAGTCTGATACCGATACCACAACCACCGGCTATGTTTTAACCGACGTTGCAAATGTCTGATTGTTTCAAAAAAAGATGCCGCGTTTTGCCTGCCGAATAGGCACAGAACGCGGTTTTTTTATTAAAATACGGAGAAAATACGCATAATACAAATATGGAGTTTATAACGGAAATACTTAAAAATGCACAGCGCCCCCTTACCGCCGCGGCGATAGCCTCAAAAATGGAGTGCGGGCGTGGACAGGCGAAAATGGTTGCATCAATACTTGATATGCTTGCCCGCGAGGGCAATGTGGTAAAACAGGGCAAACTGTACTTCGTACCCGAAAACGCGGGAATTATCGAGGGCAGAGTGTCTTCCACCTATTCGGGCGTTGACTTTTTTGTGTCGGAAGCGCTCGGGGAAGATTTGAAAATTCAGCACAGTTACGACTGGGGAGTTATGAACGGAGACCGAGTTCTTGTTAAAAGAAAAGGCACAAAGTGCGAAATCGTAAAAGTGCTTGAACGGGTCAACAGAAATATCGTGTGCACGGTCGTAAAAGAAAATATGCGTCTGTTTGCGCTTCCTGACGACAAAAAACTGCATTACGCCTTTATGCTGCCGAAATCGGAAAAACACAAGGCGCAGGCGGGGGACAAGGTATATGCCGAAATTACATCGTACGCCCTTAACTCAAAGGAGGGTACGTGCCGGATTATTGAAAATCTGGGCAGCGGCAGTGACGACGAAACAGTGATAAAATCAATTCTTCGCACTTACGGCGTGGAAGAGGATTTCCCCGAAAGCGTGCTTGACGCGGCGGAAAAGGTTGAAAGCGGAATAAAGAAAAGCGAACTTGCGGGCAGGCTTGATTTAAGGAAACTTCCCGTTGTTACGATAGACGGCGATGATTCAAAGGATTTGGACGATGCGGTTTCACTTGAAATGACCGAAAGAGGAGACTTCCTTTTGGGTGTTCACATTGCGGACGTTTCTCACTATGTTACCGTTGATTCGCCCCTTGACAAAGAGGCTAAAAAGCGGGCGACAAGCGTGTACGTGCCGGGCAGCGTATATCCCATGCTGCCTAAAAAACTTTCAAACGGCATCTGTTCACTGAATCCCGATGAGGACAGGCTCACGCTTTCCTGTTTTATGGTGATTTCCCGACAGGGCAAAATAGGCGAATACTCAATTCAGCCTTCGGTAATACGCAGCAAGCACCGCCTGACATATAATATTGTAACCGATATGATTGAAAACACTCACTCGGCGGCAAGAAAAGAATATGCGGACATTCTCGGTATGATTCTTTTGATGCGCGAACTTGCCGAAATACTTATAAACTGCGCAAAAATGCGGGGGAGTATCGATTTTGACGTGCCGGAAGCAAAGATAACTCTTGACGAAAACGGTTTCCCGATAAAAATCGAACCCTGCAAAACGGGAATTTCAAACAGGATAATAGAAGAGTTTATGCTTGCTGCGAACAGGACCGTGGCAAAACATTTAAGGGAAAAGAAAATTCCGGGCATTTTTCGCGTGCATCAGTCGCCGGAAAAGAAGAAACTTGATGCATACAGGCAGTTGCTTGACGTGCTCGGCTATTCTTTGCCCGAAGACCCCGAACCCGCCGATTTCGGAAGAATACTTGAACAGGCGCAGGGCAAACCCGAAGAAACGCTGCTTAAAAAAGCCTCTCTGCGGGCAATGAGCAAGGCAAAGTACAAGTCCACCTGTGACGGGCATTTCGGGCTTGCGTACGAAAACTATCTGCATTTTACCTCGCCCATACGCCGTTATCCCGATTTGGCGGTACACAGGGCATTGCACTGGTCGTTTGAGAACAACAAAAAGCAGCTTGAACGGTTTGCGCGGGAAGCGGAACACACGGCGGAAATCTGCACCGACAGGGAAATAAACGCCGCGGTCTGCGAGCGTGATGTGGACGACGTTCGCAAGGCGCAGTATATGAGCAGGCATATAGGCGAGGTTCACTCCGCCACCGTTTCGGGCGTTACCGCCTACGGGATATATGCCGAACTTGAAAACACCTGCGAGGGCTTTATTCCCATAGGGAAAATTGACGGATATTTTAATTTTGACGAGGTTCGTTTCGCTCTCGTTTCGCCCCAAAGAACAATTACTTTGGGCGATAAAATAGAAATTCGAACGGAAAGCGCGAATATTGCCGAGGGGAAATGTGAATTTTCGCTTTTTAGTTGACTTTTAGGAAAAAAAGTTGTAGTATACTGTGTGGTGAGATTATGGATAAGGGAATAAAAATCATTGCGGAGAACAAAAAAGCCCGCCACGATTATTTCATTGAGGACACCTTTGAGGCGGGGATAGAACTCTGCGGCACGGAAGTAAAATCCATGCGTCAGGGCAAAACGAACCTTAAAGACAGTCACATTATAATCCGCGGCGGCGAAATGTATGTTCTTGCAATGCATATTTCGCCTTACGAACAGGGCAATATATTCAATAAAGACCCTTTGAGGACGCGTAAACTGCTTATGCACCGCAGGGAAATCGACCGTCTTTACGGCAAGATAAAAGCCGACGGGTACACGCTTATACCCACAAAGGCGTATCTTAAAGGCGGAAGAGTAAAAATAGAAGTTGCCCTTTGCAGAGGAAAAAAACTTTATGATAAGCGTGAAGATGCCGCTATTAAGGATATGAAACGCGACATAGAACGCACTATGAAAAAAGAGAGGTAGAAAATGAAGCACTTTTTTGTTGACTTGAAATCGGAATTTGAGGGGCTTGGCTCCAAACAGGACGTAAGTCTTGAATGCTTTTTGGGCGAAACTTATGAGAATGCTCCCGAAGACAGGCGTAAACCCGCAATACTTATCTGCCCCGGCGGCGCATATTCTTTTGTAAGCCGTTTTCGCGAGGGCGAAGCAATAGCGTATAAGTATCTTAATGAAGGATTTGATGCTTTCATCCTTAATTACAGCGTTTATCCCGAACATTATCCTCAGCAGGTAATGGAAGCGGCGGCAGCAATGAGTTACATAAGAAGCCACTGCGAGGAATGGAAAATAGGCAAAGTTTTTGTGTGCGGTTTCTCCGCAGGAGGACATCTGGCGGCAAGTTTGGGCGTGTTCTGGAAAGATCCGTTTATTCTTGCTGCGCTTAAAGTCACGGCGGAAGAAATCAGACCCGATGCAATGGTGCTCGGATATCCCGTTATTACTGCGGACAGTTCTTTTTCGCACGTGGACTCAATAGAACACGTTGCCGGCACAACGGATAAGGAATCGGCGGTTTATAAGAAAATGTCGCTTGAAAACAGCGTGGATGCGGACACTCCGCCTACATACCTTTGGCATACAGCCGAAGACAACGCTGTTCCCGTGCGCAACAGTATTGTTTTTGCAAATGCACTGGCTATGAATAAAGTTCCCTTTGAACTTCATATTTATCCCTACGGCGGCCACGGGCTTGCAACGGGAAGTTATGCAACAAACGGTTTTGATGACAATCACTATGTTTATCCGTGGATGGATGAATCGGTGAAATTCCTTAAATCCCTTTGAAATAAATAAAACGCAGAAATTGCGTTTTTATATGGGGGCGTAAAGGTTTCGACAGGGTTGTTCGGTGGTACGGTAAGCGTGCCGCGATTCCGGGGACGCGTTAAAAACCCGGGCGTAAATATAAACGCTAACAGAAACACTAATCTTGTAGCGGCTTAATTGCCGCTTCCGTCGGTCCCTGCATACTGCGGGCAGGGGTACTGACGTCAACTTCGCAGTGAACGTCAGCGGCGTAAACTTTGCCGCCGCGATGATTTTATAAAGTTACTCTGTTTCGAGGCTTGCCGGTACGTATCGGAACGGGGGAATCTTACAGAACCGGCTACGCACGTAGAAAACCGTATTTCCGCTTCTTTGGACAGGGGTTCGATTCCCCTCGCCTCCACCAAATAAGCCCGATGGTTTTGATACGAGACCATCGGGCTTTTTTTAGTACGGAAATTAGTGCAAGGATGTGATACAACCAATTCAGCAAAGGAAAATTGTCAGGTCTGTAAATTTAGGAGGTACAAC
>CAKRZX010000035.1 GCA_934434555.1 uncultured Clostridia bacterium | reverse complement strand
GCCGGATACAGTTTATCCCGTGCCGACGATTTTGATCTTGTGATTGCCTTTTGCATTGAAAAGAAAATATTTAATTTTTTTGACATTAACGAGGCGCTTGTTCATTTCGGGTTTGAGCCGTTTTGAAAAAGAAAAGGCCGCCGTCGGAAAACGGCAGCCGACCACTGCTTTGATACCGAGCTTTATCCGAAATGCGATCCCAATAAAATCAACTATTTCTATAAAAACGGACTGATTGCCCACGACGAGGACGAACTGCGAAAAATAATAGCCGACCGAGCGGACGAGCCTTACTACTCGGTCAAACTGCTGTTTCCGTTTTCAAAAGAACGCCTTGACGAATTTCCCTTTGGTATAGGTGTGCTTCGCTATAACGCCGCCCAGAATATCATCGGATTTATCAAGGCTATGATAGAATAGACCTATAAACGGGAGGTATACTATGCCCATTTCCAAGCAGGAATTAAACAGAATCGTAAAGCTTCACGGCATTATTGAAGGCCATAAGGAGCACAGCCACGCAGCGCCCACCTATAAAGACAGCCCTTATCTTGCCGAAATGGCGCAAATTGCGCTTGCTCCCCGTGATCACGATATAGAAACGCTGGAAGAGATCATTCCGACGCTTTGGTATCTTACCGAATGTTATGACAAAATGTGCCGTGCGGGAATGTCCGTGAAATTTTACACACCGCAGCTTCAAGCCCATACAGAGCTTATGAAACTCAGAGAATATAACAGTGAGGACATGGAAGGGTTTGAAAACTGTTTTTATCTGGCGGTCAAAGCAAGAAATTATTATGAACCTGACGATTGCTCCGACCTTGTCGCAATCGTGTCCGGCAGTCTGCCGGATGAAAGAATCCGTGAATTGCTTCTCTCGGCGCAGGAAAACCGACGGGGATTCATCAAAAACGATCCTGTTGAGAAAACGGAGAAATACCTTGCGGTGATTGACAAGGTTGAGGAAAAGATAGAAAAAACAAAACAGATGGATTTCTGCCTGGAATACTGGAGTTTAAAAGCCCGGTTCTTGTTTGAGTACGGCATCCTCTGGCGCTCCCCGTCGCAGCTCAACCCCGGTGTAATGTTTGATTAAGTCAATAAGCGTTTTTGGCGTCGGTCACCTTGACCGGCGCTTTTTTTTGTCGCCGTAGCGGTGACCAAATTCATTCTCAAAAACTATATAATAATAATCGTAAAAGAGGATATGCTTAGGACGGTAGCACATCCGCCGGATAATTATTTCAATTCGGCAGGATAAGTGCGCCTGAATTTCCGTAAAAGCCTGTTTTTACATCAAATCCGTCTATTTTGACTTGTTCAAAATGGGCGAATTTTGTTTGTATCAAGAAAACCACCCGCTAAGCGGGAGGGTCCGAAAAGGCTTTTGCCGAACTCAACCGCACAGCAATTAAAGAAGAAATACTCAAAGGAATGAAACTTACGGAAGAGGATAGTTTTACAACGGTTCATAATTATGTTGACGTCGATACAATGACTTTGCGAAAAGGCGCAGTATCAGCCAAAAAAATGAACGCCTGCTTATCCCTATGAATATGCGTGACGGAAGCCTTATATGCACGGGATTGGGTAATAAAGAGTGGAATTGCAGCGCGCCTCACGGCGCCGGACGGCTGATGAGCAGAAAGGAGGCATTTAGTTCGTTTACATTAAATGCTTTTGAAAAAGCAATGGAAGGAATCTTTTCGACGTCGATAACAAAGGATACGATTGACGAATGCCCGATGGTATACAAACCGATGAGCAAGATCATAGAACAAATCCGTGAAACTGTTATAATTGATAAAGTCATTAAACCAATATATAATTTTAAGGCAAGCGAAAGCTCGGGAAAAAGATAAACCGCGCTGCCAATTACTCTGCCCCCTTTTTTTGCCCCGCGTTGCTGCAATTTTTGCTTTCGGCGCGGGGCTTTGTCGTTTGTATAAAACCCCGAATAACAATTTGCTGAAATATATTTATTGATTTTCCGCGCGCTTATGATATAATGTAAGCGTACAAAAACGGCAAGCAGATTCGCACTGTTGATAAAATGAAAAAGCACGGCGCTGTAAGTTGCGGACTTTTGGAATGGGCAGCATGGAAGAAAAAATGGACATAACAATTCGGAAAATGAAAAACGGCGATTTTGAAGCGCTTTGCCGACTGTTGTCGGACAGGGACGTAATGTGCTGTCTGGAACTGCCGTACGACAGAGCGCGGACAAAAGAATTTCTTGAAAGCGCGGGGCTGGCGGAAAATCCGCTCGTGTATGCGGCGGAGCAAAACGGAGAATTTATCGGATACGTGATTTATCACGCATATGATGAAAAAAGTATGGAAATAGGCTGGGTTCTGTTTAAGGAATATTGGGGACGCGGGTATGCGTCGGTGTTGACGGATATGCTTGTTTCAAAAGCAATTAAAGAGCAAAAAGATGCGGTTATAGAGTGCATGCACGAGCAGGAAGCAACAAGGTATATTGCTCTGAAAAAGGGCTTTGAGTATTGCGGTATCAGCGACGGACTTGAAATATATCGGTTAAAATTCCTACGGGAGAAACAGTAATTAAAATATAATACAGGCGACATAAAATGCTTTTTACGGGGAGGTGAGAAATACGGCTTACAGCGAACTTATCAAGAATTTTAACAGAATAAGAGAGTATATGCGCGAGTTTTATGTTTATGCATAAGAGAACCGACGCCTGACGCCGAAAACGGTTTTTTTGCCGATATTTTGTTTCGTCCTCCTTGAAATACGCCCGGTATTCCTGTGTCGTCCTCAACGAATCTCGACAAAAACAATCCGTTTTCGGTGCGCGCAGTTTTAACGGAACAGATTTTTGTCGGGACAAGAAAAGGGTAATATCGGGCATATTTCCAAGCCGTCTGCCGCAGGGCGAAAATATGTCCGTTAAAACCGTTAGGCGTTCGGCTCTCTTATGCATACGGTTTCAGACGCAGAAGCGAATACAATAAGAAAAGCGGACGCTCTTATGATAATGAAAAGCGCAGAATGGAAAGTTTGCTTGGCGACTGTATGAAATTTCGTCGCACCGCCGAGGGTAAAAATATGTTCATTTCGGTTGACACCCGTGTTTCTCACCGCAATCCGCTGTACAATGCGTGGAAAGCCAAAAGTTTTACCGACCGGGATATAACACTTCACTTTGTTTTGCTCGATATTTTGGCTTTTCCCGAAATTTCGCTTTCACTGAAAGAAATTGCCGAGAAAATTGACGGCTGCCTTGCGGCATTTGAAAATCCGATGATATTTGACGAATCGACGGTAAGAAATAAACTGAATGAATACGTATCCGAGGGGATTATAATCTCTGAAATAAAAGGGAAAAAGGCGTTCTATCATCGTGCCGACAGTGTGTGCGGACCGAACTCCGACATGCTTGATTTCTTTTCCGAGGTTTCGCCATGCGGAGTAATAGGCTCGTATATGCTCGGCAAAAAGGAAAACGCATATTTTGCGTTCAAGCATCATTATATCACAGGAGCAACGGACAGCGAGATAATGTGCGAATTGTTCGACGCTATGAGAGAAAAAAGATGCGCAAGAATAAAATCGGTCAGCCGGCGCAGCGGTAAAAGCAGCGATGAACTTGTTGCTCCGTTGCAGATTTTTATCAGCGTGCAAAACGGACGGCAATATCTTATGGCGTACGTTTATCGCAACAGGCGCATAACTTCATTCAGGCTTGATAATATTATTTCGCTTGAAATCGGCGGTGTTTGCGGCGAAATTGACGAACTTCGCAAAAAACTTGACGGTATGAAAGCGCATATGTGGGGTGTGAGCACACAGGGGCACTCGGGCAGAAGAAAAGAACATGTTGAGTTTTCCGTGAGATACGAAGACGATGAACAGTATATTCACGACAGGCTTGAAAGGGAAAAAAGATGCGGAACGGTTGAGAGAATTGACGGCAATTCAAGCAGGTTTTCGGCAGACGTGTTCGATTCTGCCGAACTTAGGGTTACGATACCTATCCAAACCACGCCTCAAACCGATTCTTTTTCCGCTTTTTTGCGTTGACGGAACTTGAAATACTCCCGGTATTCCTGCGTTCCGCCGCCTTGAAAAACGAAAAAACAATTCGGTTTAAGGTCGGAGATTCGTAAAAATATGCAGATACAAGGAAAAGCGGTGAGATAATATAGGACATATTATAAGCCGCTTTGACGAAGTAGATGTGCGTTTTTTGCACATTTGAACGGGTTCGGATGGGTGTCGTAACCCTATACCGTGGATAAGGACTTTTATTTGCCGCATTACCGATATAAATTTTTCAAACAAGGAACTTGAAAAGCAGTTTGAAGACGATATCGAAAAGATGTATTTGCTTTACGGGTTGAAATGGGGGGACGAAAAGTGATATTCAGTGAACTTTACGGCGCCTATTATAAGACCGTTGCGGAGATTCTGAAAGCGGCGGTAACTCACCCGATTGACAAAAGCGAAATGTATAAAATCATCAAGGAAAACGCGTTTGACGAAAGCAGTTTAATTATTGAGCCCGCGCTTACACAGCAGCGGTGGCAACTGCTGAATACCGACGGCTCGACAAACATAAAAAATGCGCCGACAATGCCGATGACGCTGCTTGAAAAGCGTTGGCTGAAATCAATATTTTCCGACCCGCGGATAAAACTGTTTTGCAGCGATGCACCGGACTTTTCGGGCGTGGAACCGCTGTTTGCGGCAAGGGATATCTGTGTGTTTGACAAGTATTCCGACGGCGACGATTTTTCCGACGAAAACTATATTAAACATTTCGGAAAAATTCTTGATTCTGTGAAAAATAAGTATCCGATTGAGTTTGTGATAAGAAACAGAAAGGGAAAAAATATGCGGTTTTCCGCGCAGCCGATGTTCCTTGAATATTCGGAAAAGGACGATAAATTTCGCGTGATTGTGAGCGGCTGTCCGTATGCGGACACGGTTAATCTGTCGCGGATTATTTCATGTGAACGTGCAGAAAAAGCGGTTCTGAGCCAGAACAGAATAAAAGAAAACGATACGGTCGTTCTTGAAGTTGCCGATGAAAGAAACGCGCTTGAACGGGTGCTTATGCACTTTGCGCATTTTGCAAAAGAGGCGGAAAAAATCGGTGAGGGGCGGTACAGGGTTTCGGTTGAATACGACAGGGACGACGAAACGGAAGTGCTGATACGGATTTTGTCGTTCGGACCGTTTGTAAAAGTCGTTTCTCCTAAACGGTTTGAGGATATGATAAAAAAGAGACTGAAAATGCAGAAAAGTTGCGGACAGAAATGAGTTCGCAACTTTTTTTTTCGTGATTAAAGAGAAAAATCGTGGTAGAATTTGCTCGTAAAATGAAATTGCAAAATAAATTTCCGGAGGGATTCTTATGATTGACGCAATTGAAATTAAGGGTGCGGTGAGCACGGCTATTTGTTATGCAAAGGTTGTTGAGGACGAGGCAATTGAACAGATAAGAAGAATGTGCGATTACGAACTTACCGAAAATTGCCGTGTCAGGATAATGCCTGACGTGCACGCCGGCAAAGGCTGCACCATAGGCACAACGATGACTGTTAAGGATAAAATATGCCCAAATATCGTGGGCGTAGATATCGGCTGCAGTATGTATACGGTAAAACTTTCAGAGAAAAACGCTGATTTAAAACTGATAGATGAGGCGTGTCGGTTTATTCCCTCGGGGCTGAACATTTGGGAGGGACGAATCGAAAAATTCGACCTGACGCGCTTAAAGTGCTACCGCTCGCTGAAAAACACAAAAAGGCTTGAAAAATCTCTCGGCACGCTTGGCGGGGGAAATCATTTTATTGAGGTGGATAAATCCGCCGACGGAACGCTTTATCTTGTTATCCATTCGGGCAGTCGGAATTTGGGAAAACAGGTAGCCGAATACTATCAGGAACTTGCGGTGAATCTTAATAAAGGCATAGAAGAATATTTTGCCGCGCGGGACGAAATTATCAGGCGGTATAAGGAAGAGGGCAAGAAGTGCGAAATTCAGGACGCATTAAAGCAGCTTAACTGGGCAAAACATAAGGAAACTACCGTTCCAGAGGACATCTGCTGGCTTTACGGCACTTATCTTGACGATTATCTTCACGACGTTGAAATCTGTCAGCAATTTGCAAAGAGAAGCCGTGAAAAATGGCGGAAATAATTCTTCAACGGTGCGCCCTGACGGCGGTTGACGCATTCCACACGATACATAATTATATTGACACGGACGAAATGATTCTCCGCAAGGGTGCGATTGCGGCACACAAGGGTGAAAAAGTGCTTATTCCCGTAAATATGCGTGACGGGTCTGTGATTGCTGTCGGAAAGGGCAATCCTGAATGGAATTATTCCGCACCCCACGGAGCGGGAAGAATAATGTCGAGGAAAAAGGCGAGAGAAACGCTGAATATCGAGGCGTACAGGGAGTCGATGAAAGGCATATATACCACGTCGGTCAGCGAATCGACAATTGATGAAGCGCCGATGGCGTATAAATCTATTGCGGATATCATTGACGTTATCGGCGAGTCGGTTGACATTGTTGAGATAATCAAGCCGATATTCAATTTTAAGGCATCAGATGACGATTTGCCGTGGAAGAAGAAAAATAAAAGCGAAGATTCGGAAACTACGGTATAGCGGCATATTTAAAAGCACCTGATTTTGCTGTCAGGTGCTTTTTTGTGAATTCTTAATTATTCTTCATTTTTCTTTCTTCTCCGTGCCCAAACGGCGTAAATTACCGTTCCCGCAAGCAGAATAAAAGTTGATATTCCCGCGATTACGATTTTGCGGGTTGCAGTTTTGCTTTGCGATTTAACGGTAGCAGTTGGTTCGGGTGCTTTATCTGTTGTCCTCGCTGTTTGTGATATTTTATTTGTCGCCAGGGCGCTTGATTCAGGCTCAACGTCTGTGCTGTCCGGAATTTCGGCGTCGGTCTGACCGTCGGAACAATAGGGCATTATACCGGGGCTGCCCGTTTCACTTGCGCCGGGAGTTGCAGTTTGTTTTCCGTTTGCCGTGCGATCAATTTCGATATTTTCTCCGCCGAGCGTGCTGTGCAGCGCGTCAATTATATCAGTATCAAGAAGCATTTTTTCACCATCACGCTCGAATTCGCCGAGGGCGTTTACCTTATATGTGGGCAAAATGCAACTTCCGTTATTGCAGTCGTTCCACGAAGCAAGGACTACCGTGTTCATTCCGCTTTTTGCCTTTTCAATACCGTTTGAAATGTGCTTGAATACTTCGTTTCGTGTCGGCGGATTCAGCGCACCTGCATTTATAAGAATCGCATTTTTGCTGCTCCACAGTGATTTGTCCTTTGCCGAAATTTCCTGAAAATCTTTGCCGATATCACTGCCCAAAGCCGTAAGTTCGCTTTGCCCGAACGATGCCGAACCGTGACTCAGCATTATAATTATCGCACTCGGACAGAGCGATTTTATCGCTTTTGCTTTTTCGGCGAATTTCTTGTCCGAAGAGAAAATCACAAGTTCTCTGCCGTTGTATTTTTGATAATTTTTGTGCTTAAAATATGCATTTAATGCATAAATATGTGCAATTTCTGTGCTTTCGCCGATAACAAAACACATATTTATTTTGCCCGCCGGGTGAAGTTTGTACGTTCCGTCTTCGGGACGGTAGGCGAAGTAGTCAATTCCCGCGTATCGGGCATAAAGAACGTCTTTTTCTATCGTCGATTCAAAATTCGGGAAACTTTCCGAAACGAAATCATAGCAAAACGGCAGCGCCTGCTTCATTGTTCCGCGGACGAGTTTTGCTTCGCTGTATGCGCAGTCACAGCGGAGAGCGCCCACGAGCAATTTCTCCGACGCGTCGATACTGTCTTCCGTTTTGACCGTATATTCAAGACGGAAATCATCAACGTAAAAGTCGCACATCTCCGAATCTTTCTTATTTTCAACACTGAAATATGCCTGCTCGATTTTGCCCGTCCAGTTTATTGCTCTTGTCGCCGAGGCACAAACAAAACGGCCGCTTTTAACTTCCGCGTAATCAGTTTCGGCATTAAAAGTTCCGGTGTCGGTAATTACGGTTATCACGCCGCGCATATTTGAAAATTCAAAATGTGTTGCGTCAAGCCGGAGTTTTACCGAGAACGAATAAACGCCCGGCGTTTTGAGAATGCGGGTCAAATCGCACCTGACAGATTCGGTATTTGACGTGCGGTTTGTTATGCGCAGCGAGTATTTTCCCTCCGCGGCACAGGCGTCCGTAAGCGTATAATTATGCAGGTCAGTTAATATGTATCCGCTTAATCCCAGTTCAAAACTGCCGTTTGCTATTAAGTTTTCACTCGATGCTTTTACGGAAAACGACACAAAAAGCATTAAAAAAGAGACTAAAAATGCTGAAATTTTCACTGCCGACCCGCGCATAATCACCTGCCCCTTTCTGCCGCATAGCGCTCGTTTCCTCTTTCGGGTATTTTAATACTCTGTCGAAAATTGTCAAGAGGTTTTTGCAGGAAGGGAAGACGATGCGCCTTTTCGGACGATTTCGGCACGGAATAAGGTATAGTTATTGACAAAAATATTGTTTTATAATACAATATAGTGAACGCGTGAATTTTAAACGGGAGTATTGTTCTGACTAACATTAAGAACATCATTGTTTTGCGGAGGAAAAATGAATCCGAAGGCTTTTGAAAAGAAAATTTGGCTTGCATCGCCGACCATGCACGGCGAAGAACTGAAATACATGACCGAGGCGTATGAAACGAATTGGATGTCAACGGTGGGCACAAACATCAATGAAGTCGAGCGCATTGCCGCCGAAAAAGCGGAGATGAAATATGCCGTTGCTCTTTCTGCCTGCACCGCAGCACTTCATCTTTGCGTGAAGTCTGCCGGTGAAAAGCTGTACGGCAAGCCCGCTATCAGCCATGGCGCATTGGAGGGCAAACGCGTATTCTGCTCCGACATGACCTTTGACGCAACGCTCAATCCCGTCGTTTACGAGGGTGGTATTCCGGTATTTATTGATACCGAAGCGGATTCATGGAATATGGACCCTGTGGCGCTTGAGAAGGCATTTGAGATGTACCCGGATGTCAAACTTGTTGTTTGCGCCGAGTTGTACGGTTTTCCCGGACGCATTGATTTGATTAAGCAGATTTGCGAAAAGCACGGCGCGCTGCTCATTGAAGATGCCGCAGAAGCCATGGGCGCAACTGTGAACGGCAAGCAATGCGGCTCGTTTGGGGATTACTCGGCAATAAGTTACAACGGAAACAAAATTATCACCGGTTCTGCCGGCGGCTGTTTACTTACCAACGATATTGAAGTGGCAAACAAAGTGCGCAAGTGGTCAACACAGGCGCGTGAAAACGCACCGTGGTATCAGCATGAAGAAGTCGGTTACAACTACCGCATGAGCAATGTGGTCGCCGGCGTTATCCGCGGTCAGTATCCGCATTTGGAAGAACACATCGCGCAGAAAAAGGCAGTCTATGAGCGTTACCGTGACGGACTTGCTGATTTGCCGATTCACATGAACCCGATTATCGACGGCGCTGTGCCGAACTATTGGCTGTCTGCTCTGATTATTGAGAAAGACTATATGTGCAAGCAGGTCAGAGACGATTCCAAGGCACTCTACATAAAAGAAAAAGGCAAAACCTGTCCGACCGAGATTTTAGAGACGCTTGCCAGCCTTAACGCCGAGGGCAGACCGATCTGGAAACCCATGCACATGCAGCCGATGTACCGTATGCACGAGGCAATCGGTCGTGAGGGAACGCTTCGCTGCCGTACAAACGCCTACATTGCAGGCGGCGTGACCGATGTCGGCGCGGATATATTTGAGCGCGGCTGCTGCCTGCCGAGCGACAACAAAATGACAGAGCAAGATCAGGCAAAGGTGATTGAGATCATCAAGAGTTGCTTCAATTAGATTTGTCAAGGGGTTACATATATGTACGCGAAGTTTTTGAAGAGATTCTTTGATTTCACCCTGTCCTTGTTGGCGCTTATCGTCCTTTCTCCCCTGCTTATAGTCTTAACGATAATCGGTGCGATTGCCATGAAAGGAAACCCGTTCTTCACGCAGGCGCGTCCCGGAAAGATTGACAAAAAGACGGGCAAAGAAAAGATTTTCAAGCTTATCAAGTTCCGCACTATGAGCAACAAGAAAGATGAAAACGGAAATCTCCTTCCCGACGAAGCAAGGATCAATAGGTACGGAAAATTTCTCCGCAGCACTTCCGCCGATGAATTGCCGTCCCTAATCAATATAGTGCTTGGGCACCTTGCGTTGGTCGGTCCGCGACCTCAACTGGTCCGTGATATGGTTTTTATGAGTGATGAACAGCGCAAACGCCACAACGTGCGTCCCGGACTTACGGGGCTTGCACAGGTGAACGGACGGAACAACATCACATGGGAGCAGAAGTTTGAATACGACTTGCAATATATTGACAGAGGTATTACTTTCATTGGTGATTTGAAAATTATCTTGCAAACAGTAGGCAAAGTCCTGAAAAGAAGCGATGTTGTCCGCGAAGGAACAGTGTCGGATGTGGATTACGGCGATTGGCTTGTGCAAGAAGGAAAAATTGATAAAATAACATATGATGAAAAGCAAGAGGAAGCGAGAGAATTGCTGGGGGTGTGAGGTGATTTGGATTGAAAAAAGTATTGGTGGTTGCAAGTGTTATTTCTTTTATTGAGTGGTTTAATAAAGAAAATATTGATTTTTTGAGCGATGAAATGAAATGCGAGGTACACGTTGCA
>CAKRZX010000034.1 GCA_934434555.1 uncultured Clostridia bacterium | reverse complement strand
AAGTTAAGCTTTTCAGCGCTGATGGTACTTGGTTGGAGACGACCCGGGAGAGTAAGTCGTTGCCGGATTCTAAATTTGAACCGTAGTAATACGGTTCTTTTTCTTTGCCCAAAAGCCGATTTATACGCAAAATCTATTATAATTATATTGTAAATTTTTCATTCGGGAGTATTGGGCAACATATATTCAAGATAAAAAAACACCATCTGGAAAACAATACTTAATATTGCAAATTCGGAAAACGGTGAAAAAATCTTGTATGATATTGCTCCAATAAAAAAGGTGGAGGGGTCCGTCACATCGGACACCACAGCCACCAATAATGGTATACGCCAAAACACCGAAAAAAGTCAAGGGAAAATTTCGAATTCTGAAAAAATTTTTTCAGAACGTAACACGGGCGAGAATGCCAAATTCTCTGCACAAGGCACATAATCGGAAAGTAAAAAATTCTCCGATAGTCAGAAAATAACCGTCGACGCCGAACAGGCGCAGTCGAGGGAATATCTTGAAGATGATAATAATTATCCTACAAACGGCGTGCATTGGGGAATATCAGCAGGAATAATATCTGAATCCGATGCAAAAATTGTGTGGGAATCTATTTCCAACATACAGAAACGAGGGTATAATAGTTATCCGACTACCGTTAATGGTGACCATTACATTGATACAGGCGACAAACTTATGATTGTGGATACTGATTACAAGAATCCAACAGTCAAAACGATTTTTAAGTTTAATGATGCAAGTGAAACTTATATGTCAATAGCAAAGTAGATGTTAATAAATGCAAGAGGAATTCAGTCCGGACTTCAAAATGTGGGGAACCTTATTGAGACTGTGCTTGGACAAGGGTATGTCACTCGATACGATGTCAAAGATAGTAGAGCCAATGAAGGACAAAACACCGGAAGAGAAAGAAGTGATAGCGGAAAGAATACTGAGGGAAAAATTCAACATCAAGACAGAACAAATCAAATAACCGACGACACCGAGCAGGCGCAGTCGAGGGAATACCTGAATATTTATGATTATTCAAAATCGTTCGCCGAACAGATTGACGATTATAAAAAAGGAATAATTCCCCGAAATGATACTTTGCTTGTGAGCGGAACGCCCGAAATATGGCAAAAGGTTGGTTTTAATGCGCTTCCGGTAACGATAAATCAGACACATGTTGATTATGCGTTAAACGGCACAAAGGATTACGACCATCTTTTGGGTGAACAGTTGCTTAAAATGCTGCCGGAAGCCATAAAAGAACCGCTTGCGATTATACAGTCGCAGACACGCCCTGACCGTGCGGTTGTTATACTTCAAATGGAGCATAATAACAAAAAGGTTGTAACCGCAGTCGAGGTTGATGGAATAGGACATCACAATAACGATGATATTGACAGTAATGCTTTGACGACGTTGTTTGCAAAGGGAAATGCTATCAGCCAATTAAAAACAGCCGTTGAAAACACAATCAACGGCAAAAATGAACTGTTTTATTGGAATAAAAAAGAAGCCTTAACCCTACTACAGACCAAAGGGCTCCAATTGCCCAGTTCCCTGCCTGGGGAAGACTTCGTTAATAGTATACGCAATAATTCCTCAAATGTCAAGACAAAATTTAATGACGTGACAGAAAGTTTGCAGTTTAAGCGTTGGCTCGGAAAATCAAAGGCTGTAAACAACGACGGCTCACCGAAAATTCTGTACCACAGAACAAATGCTGACTTTACGGTTTTTGACATAGACAGAAGCGGCACGAACCAAGGAAAGACCCACGGTGACGGAATATATTTGTCTACGAGTAAAGATGCGTTTGATTATGCGGGCGATAAAGTTATGCAACTTTATGCTTCCATAAAGCACCCGTTTGAAATGTATTTGACTAAAAATCAGGCAGAGCGGATATACGATAAATATTTCAAACCGTTCCACGTGGATAAATACAATACATACCGTCCGCACGTAATACAGTCGTTGCAGTCGGCAACAAAGGTGTTCGATTACCTTACGGAAGCCGCAGAAACAAACGGCATCAAGACGAGCGACATATTGTCGGAGTTAGGGTAGAGGTGTTCGGCAATATGAGTTGCGAAACGGGCATTAACGTAGATGTTGTTGCGCACGGGAACATATCCTGTAACGGCAATATAAATGGAGTTGTTTGCAAAGGGAAATGCTATCAGCCAATTAAAAACAGCCATTGAAAACACAATCAACGGCAAAAATGAACTGTTTTATTGGGATAAAAAAGAAGCCTTAACCTTACTACACAAGAGAGGGCTCCAATTGCCCAGTTTCTTGCCTCGGGAAGACTTCGTTAACAGTATACGCAATAATTCCTCAAATGTCAAGACAAAATTAAATGACGTGACAGAAAGTTTGCAGTTGAAAGTTTAATTCGCAGTCTTTTTTCTTCACGCTGTTTTTTTACAGTGTCTTTCAGTCTGTTCGCCTTGCGGCGAATTATATTGCGTTACAGTGATATTTGCTTCGCGAGTGTAAGAAAGCAAATATAATATCGCTGTGAGCGTAAGCGAGCAATACCACTTTATAAAAACATCGCACCGAGCAAAGCAAGGTATATCACTTCTTCTGCATTATGATTTTTACTAACGGCAGAATCATACTTTTCAACATAGAATGAATGCGATTACAAGAGCCTTTTAGTCTGTTCGCTTTGCTATATTGCGTTGCAGTGATATAATACACTCTGTGCTTTACAAATGCATATTTTGTGTTATGGTCAATTGATGGTGATGAACAGTGTCTGAAAGCATTTTGAGGGATAAAACAAAGCAATTTGCAAAGCAGATAGTATTTGCTTTGCGGTGATATTAAGGCAAATACCAAGGAATCGGTTCTGACAAATCAACTGCTGCGTTCCGGCACGGGCATTGGTGCAAATATTTATGAAGCACAGCATGCACAGGGGAAAAAGATTTTATCTCCAAATTGGAAATTGCACAAAAAGAATGCTATGAAACTGAATACTGGTTGGAACTTCTTTTTGAAACCGGATATATTTCGGAAGCAGAATATAAACCTTTGCAAAATCAATGCGGTGCAATCAGGAGAATTTTAATATCCTCCCTCAACACCGCAAAGAGAAACTCACAATAAATCGGAGAGCAGTATGCACAATAAAACGAACAAAAAATCAAAGCGGCTTCCACCGGAGAATTTTTCGGAGTTTTTCAGCTCGGAATCCGATGAGCAGTTCAAATCGAAACATCCGATAGGGTATAGGTTTCTTGTTGCACTTGGGATAACAGTGCTGATTATGCCGATGATTGCATACCTTGTTGTTATGTTGACATTTGAAAAAAATGGATTTTTGTTATTGGTTGGACAAGTGGGCAGTTTGATTTTCGGTATCGGACTCTTTAATTTTGTTGCTAAAATAATAGGACAGTATTTGGGACTTCGTGTAAGCCTGTTTTCATTTCTCATCGGAACAGTGCTGATGACAGCCGCATTTTTCTTAACCTGATAACACAATCCCCCTGCCGTTTCGGCAGGGGGAATTGATTTTATTCAATAAGTCCGCTTTCCTTTAAGAGAAGCTCAATATCCGTGCCTTTGACTTTTTTGGTCACGACTTTAAGCATTTCTCTTTCGGCAAATGAAAGTTTCGCTTCCGAAAGAGGTTTTTTGTCAAGTGCATAGTAGCAGGCGCGGAGCAATTCACGGACATCGTACTTGCTGCCCCAAACCTCGGGAACGCCGCGGTCGATATCAAGCAGTGTGTAAACCGATTCCATGCCGGTACGCATTGAATACTCCGTTGTGAAAATAGTGTCGCGGGGAGTTTCGGCAAACTGACCGATAAAGGCGAAGTTTACCGCGCCCTCGGGAACGACTTTCGGGCGGTCGGATTCCTTCCTCGGCTGGAAGAAAGCATTGATATAAGGCATAAAGCAGGTTGTGGTGTTGCAGGCTTCGCGGGCAAGAGTATCAATTTCCTCTGTGGGAATGCCTATATGATACAGCCATTCGCGGCAGACTTCTTCGCCTGTGCAATTTCTCATCGCCTTTTTAACGTAATTGCCCTCGCGGCTGGTGTTAAGCGAATACAGCCATACAAGCACCGTATTTTTGTCCTGCGCTTTGAACTGGGGCTGACGGTTGATCGTCCAGGAAAGATACCAGTTGTCGGTACTGTCCTTAACGGTTACTATACCGCCGGTGGTTACTTTGCCCGCACGGGGGTCACGCTTGCAGATATTCATTATATGTTTGATAATTTCCTCGTTTGAGGTGGCAACGGTGGCGCTCATCCAGTTTGTTGCGTCAACATCACTGCAAAACGCATCGGGATTGCCGAACTCGCCGTTTTTCGCCTGTGCGGCAATGGCTTTCCACATATCCCACGATTCGCCGAACCCGTTTTTTACACCCGATAAGTCGGGCGCGTGATTCTGGTCGCCGTAGCAGGACGTGTCGGTGCAGCAGCCGTTTGTGATGAATACAAGGTCGTCCTCAATAAGGTCGATGGTCTGCTCCTCGCCGTCCTTGACGTAAACAATCTGTTTTGCAATCTTTTTGTCGCCATCGGTCTCAATAATTACGTTCTTTACGTCCATACCGTATTCAATGCGGACGCCGTGATTTTCAAGATACTTTACAAGGGGAAGAATCATACTTTCGTACTGATTGTACTTTGTAAAGCGCAGTGCGCTGAAATCGGGAAGACCGTCAATGTGGTGCACGTAGCGGCAAAGGTAACGCTTCATTTCCAGTGCGCTTGACCAACGCTGGAACGCAAACATGGTCTGCCAGTACAGCCAGAAGTTCGTGTTCCAGAACGAATCGGGCAGTACGTCGGAAATCTTTTTGTCTTCCAAATCCTTTTCGGGAGTCAAAAAGAGTTTTGAAAGCGCAAGTGCCGAATCCTTG
The DNA here is from genome assembly GCA_934434555.1 of uncultured Clostridia bacterium. GTDB lineage: Bacteria > Bacillota > Clostridia > Christensenellales > QALW01 > UMGS1322. Next base: position 6,458 of record CAKRZX010000034.1, on the reverse strand, counting down.
TCAAGAGCAAAGAGTTTGTCGGTGTGCGCGTCCTCGCCGCGGTTTACGGTGGCACGGCAAAGCGAATAGTTGGGGTCGTGTTTGTTGAGCCAATAGTATTCGTCAAGTACGGAAACATTGGGCGTTTCTATTGAGGGAACGTCGCGGAACGTGTCCCACATAACCTCAAAGTGATTGTCCATTTCGCGTCCGCCGCGCATAAAGAATCCCTTTGTAACATCTTTTCTTCCGTCGCAGCTGCCGCCGGCAAGGTCAAGCTTTTCAAGCAAATGGATATGCTCACCTTTCATTTGTCCGTCACGTACAAGATAAAATGCTGCGGTAAGCCCCGCAAGGCCGGTACCGATAATATACGCCGATTTTTTGTCAACGTCCTTCGGCTTTTCGGGATGTGCAAACGATTCATAAGTTCCTGCTGAATAATACATGGTAAAAACCCTCCTGTTTTTTATTTATGCCCTTATTATACCCGCTTTTTTTATTGCTGCAATAGGCAGAAAAAGCCCCGTGTTGAAAATTTCATCACGGGGTCAAAAGTATATAAATTTTTATCATTCTGCACAAAATGATAAAATCAAACCGCAAACCTTGCAAGTGCAACCGAAACGGAACCCTTAATCAGTTTTGCAAGACGGTCGGTAATGGCCTTGGGGTCCTCTTCCATGTCGCCGTTAATCCAGTCAATCATAATTCCGATAAACACGTAAGAGTAGACATTTGCGATAAACGCCTTGTCTTCGTCGCGCACGGTCACAGCGGCTGATTCTTCGTTGATAACGCCGAGTACCAGACTGTCCACCAGGGGCTCAAGATATTTTTCAACCTGTTCACGGTGTACGCACCGGTAAACATTCATTATAAACGGCTTGTTTTCCTTTACGGCTTCAAATATCTGCAACAGTCCCTGCTGCCACGTTTCATAAGTTTTGTTTTCGTTAAGCGCATTTTTTGCATCTTCCATGCATGACCATTCCACAAGATCGTAAATATCCTTAAAATGATAATAGAATGTCATCCGGTTTATTCCGCAATCTTCGGCAATATCATTTATGGTGATTTTCGTAAGCGGCTTTTGCAGCAGCAGATTTTTCAGTGACTGCTCCAACGCGCGTTTTGTTATCTGTGACACGGCTTTTCACTCCCATAGTAAGTGTATTTTATCACGATTAAGACGGAAAAGTCAAGAAAACTAAATCAGCCCGCTGATTCTCGGAACAGAGCCTATATTTTTTCCGCAAGTCAATTGCCTTCTTTCCTCTTCGGCGGAAAGAGATTTGTCGTTTTTGATAATGTTCCAAAAATACCTCAGAATTTTTATATAGTCGTCAAAGCTGTCTTTTATAAATTCCATGGCGACCAAACTGTCTTTTTTTACAATATCATAACCGCCGTAGTAGTCATTAATCTGTCCTGTTATGATTTTTGCACCGCCCAAGCCCGGCCCCTCTCCGAAATTTGCATTCCTGTTTCTCGGCTCTTCCACGATTTTTATATGAAGAATCAGATGTTCGAGAATGTTGCAATACACCAGTCTTTCGGCTTTTTGGTATGCAAACGGATTCTTTTGTGCATAAGTGGGGTCTGAAAGCATAATTGCCTTATCTTCGTCAATATGATGAATATAAAGTCCCTCGCCTGCCCTTTTAATCTTTTGATTCGGCGATACACAGGTCTCCCTCAGAAAATAATCGCCTTTCGCTTTTCCGTACTTTTTAAGAAGGTGGTTTACAAGTTGCAGATAACTCATAGAGAGTTCTTCTGTATATTCTGCGGAAGATGTCAGCGCCGATTCTGTTTCAAAGCCCGGCTCATCCGCAATTTCGGCGGACGGAATTTTGCCCTTTTGCTGAGGGGGCTTAAACATACCTGCATTTTTCGGTGAGGAACAAACGCCCTTTGCCATAATGCGCTCAATCTCTTCTTCAATAATTCTGCCGAACGTTGTTTCATCAATCTCCTTTTTCTCGGTATTTGCGGCGGCAACCGATTTATCGGCAAAGGCATCAAAGACAGCCTGCTTTTCTGCCAGCATATCAATAAGTCTTTCGTCAACCGAATCTTCACAGAGAAGCCGATAAACAAGAACGTTGCGTGCCTGACCCATTCTGTAAGCGCGTGATATTGCCTGATTTTCGATAGACGGTTTGAACTGAGGTTCACAAAAAATAACTACACTTGCCGACTGAATATTCAGCCCGGTTCCGCCTGACTGAATTTGCGCACACAGAACTGTTTTGCTCGGGTCTTTGTTGAATTCGTCGATTATTTCCTGACGCCTGTTTGGCGAAATTGAACCGTTGATAGGATTACAGCACCTGTCGCCCAAATATGCGTGTATTTTGCGAATGGTATCGAGGAAAAAAGAGAAAATAAGAACTTTGCGGTCCTCACTCTCGGCTTCGTTAACAATTTCCGCCATTCTGTGTGCTTTGCAGGAATGGTCCAAGTCTTCCACGTTCCAGGACAGCCTCCTTGCTTCTGCAAAGTTTTTGGCAAGAACCGATTGCTCGTAAAGCTGGTTTTCCTCTGCGGACATTGTGCACCATTCGCGGCTTTCGATAAGGTCGGGAAGTTCGGTGAGCACGTCTTCTCTTTTTCGGCGGTAATAAACGCCGGCAATTTTTTCCCTGAACTGCGGTGCGGTGGACATAAACGCGATATTCCGAATGCTTTTTGCTACATTCGGCTGTAACACATCTATGAGAGAAATCATTTCATCCACTTTGTTTTCAAGTGCAGTACCGGTCATAAAAAGAAGTCTTTTTGTGTAGGCGGCAAGCTTACGCACGTTCCTTGACCGGACTGCCGCGGGATTTTTTATAAAATGAGCCTCATCAACGACCATAAGGTCAAAGCTGAAAGCCTCATCAAATTGAAATATTCCCGTGGTTTCAAACGTAGTAACCGCCACTCCCCCGGTTTGTATCCATGACTTTATTTCCTGAACTCTTCCTGTGCCGTGAACCTTTGTTACGCGTAATTTGCTCTTGGCTGATATTTCCTTGCACCAGTTCGGCAGGACGCTTGCGGGGCATACAACAATAAAATGGCTTGCGCCCGTATTCCTTAAAGACACCATTGCTGCGATAGCCTGTACAGTCTTTCCCAAACCCATTTCGTCACCGAACAAAACACGTTCCTGATGAAGAATATATTTAACGCCCCATTCCTGATAACGACGGAGTTCACAGTTCAGACCGTCGGGGAAAAAGCATTCGTCCTGAATTTCCCTCGCCAAATCCTCGGGCAATCCGTAAAGTTTGTCGTCGTTACCCAGTACTCCCGGAACAATTTCTTCAATTATGTTGAAATATGCAATGGAATTATTCTTAAAGTCGTCCCACGCATCCCTTTGAACATATGTGTCGGCTTTTTTGAACATCCGAATAACTTCGGCAGATTTTTTGCTGTAATCACCGTTTATTTCGCGACATAAATGCGAATAGGAATTCCTGACGGAAAATTTCTTGCCGTCATCAAAAAAGCTCCAATAAATACCGCTGCCTACCGACTGTAACTCCGCAATTGCGGAATCAATATCATTCCCGTAATCGGCATTCAATTTATTAAGTTCTGTAAGAGCATTTCCGTATTGTCTGTATTTGAACAGCCACGAAACCAGCTCAGTTGACTCTTTTGTTTTGTTGTCTGTACTCAGTTTGATTTTGGCATTACGGCTTGCTTCGTTTGCAAAAACCTTTGCAATATTTTTTATTGAATATGCTGCATCCTCACTGATTCCGTGTACAGACGCAAGTTGATATACAGACGCGCTAAATAAGTCTGCCATAGTAGAAAAGCCTGCGTCCCGGAGTGATTTTACTCTGAATCCTTTTTTCGATTTATTAACTTCTTCAACAGGTACGGATTTAAGGATATCAAGAGCGGATGCTGCAATCATTCGGTCAGTTGCGGCTTTAATATGCTCTTTTACGGTATTAACTTTGAGTGTTTCTCTTTCAAGGTTTGAAGATATGACCTTGAATTTATTTATAAGCGCATTCAAACTGCGGATTAACTCGAAAAGTTTTGGGTTTCGCGGAAGATTGCTTTCAAGAATTTCGCGGTACTCTTCCTTACTTAATTCAAAATCGTCAAAGCCCTCTTCTGCGGAGACACTGTTGTTCCTTTCAATATAGGACAGAATTTTTTTAGAGTATTCCCAATAATCACTGCCGTCTGTTTCTTTTATCAATTGCTCATAGGCTAATTCGGAATTTTGCTTCTTTTTTGACGTGGAAAAAAGCCACGAGACAGCGTTTGAACCGACGGCCGCCTCTTTGATTTCGGCTTCAATGCGGGTTTTGTTACTGCTGATAATTGTTTTGCACGCATTTGTCTGGGCGGTCGCTCTTTTAAAAATGTAAAGAAGTCTGACAAGTTCTCCGAATTGAATGCTGTTGTCGGTTTCTTTCCCGTTCAGTGAATCCATTACCGTTTTTGAGAATTCATCGGCAGCAAACATATTGTTTATACAATGCTGAATCTGATTCCGATACTCGGACGGTAATGAGAGAGAAGCCTCAATCCGTTTGAGATTTTTCCTGTGCTTGTCTATCAGACTTTTGACTTCTTTTGAAGAGTATGTTTTTGCCAACGTGACCACCTGTGCTTTCCGTCAGATATTTGTGCCTGCTTAGTGCTTTTTTCGTTTTTTCAGGCAACAATCTAAAAAAAGGTGCAAAAACTCCGATTGCGGCAAGTCCTGTCGGGCAGAGCACAATCGGAGTTTTCATTATTTAACTATGTATCCCTCTTTAACGCCGTAGGCAGCATTGCTTTCATCGGTGTCGATGTGCATTGCAAGGGAAAATTTTTCGCTTACACGGACAACAACGTCGTCAAAGGTGCAGCCGCGCTCGGCGCTTTCGGCTTTAACCGAAACAATGTCCTTGTCCTTAACACCGAATTTCTCGGCATCGGCGGGGGTCATATGAATATGACGCTTTGCAACTATAACGCCCTCTTTAAGTTCAACCTCACCGGCAGAGCCTACCAACTTACATCCCGGAGTGCCTGCCAGATCGCCCGATTCGCGGATAGCGATGCCTATCCCGATTGAGCGGGCATCGGTGGCTGAGAGTTCAACCTGGGAAGCTTTTCTTACGGGACCCAAAATGCTGACGTTTGCAAGTTCTTTTTTGGGACCAACAACGGTAACACGCTCGTTTGAAGCGTACTGACCGGGTTGTGAAAGTTCCTTTTTTACGGTAAGTTCGTAGCCTTTGCCGAAAAGAGTTTCCAGATCCTCTTTTGTAACGTGTACGTGACGTGCACTTGTTTCGATAATGAATTTATCCATTTGTAAAATCATCCTTTCAAAATTTATATCACATATTATACTACTATCCGCGAAAAATGCAAATAATTTTTTGTTGAAATTATCCGTGCTTTGTGGTAAACTAAACAAGAAGGTGATTTTATGATAGCAATAGTAACGGGTGCGTCGTCCGGAATGGGACGCGAATTTGTAAAAAAACTCGATGCGTGCGAGGCTTTGGACGAAATATGGGTTATCGCGCGGCGCCGGGAACGGCTTGAAGAACTTAAAAGCGAAGTAAAAACTCCGCTGAAAACCGTTTGTCTTGACCTGACGGAAAAAGAAAGCATAGAAAATTATTCGCTGATGCTTGCATCGGAAAACCCGAAAGTAGGCTTTCTGGTGAACTGCTCCGGCTACGGCAAGTTCGGGCACAGTGACGTTGTTTCCCTTGAAGATACAAACGGTATGATTGACCTTAACGTGAAAGCGCTTACCGATATTACGCTTATAACGCTTCCTTATATCCAAAAGGGCGGGCATATTATCGAACTCTGTTCGCTTTCGTCGTTTCAGCCCGTGCCGTACCTTAACGTGTATGCGGCAAGCAAGGCATATGTGCTTTCCTTTTCACGGGGACTTAATGCCGAACTTCGCGGCAGGGATATTCACGTGACCGCCGTTTGCCCCGGCTGGGTTCAGACGGAATTTTTCGCCCGCGCCGAAACAAGCCAGAAAGATGCGGTAACATATTTTAATCATATGTATCAGGCAAAGGACGTTATCGATACCGCGTACAGGGATACAAAAAAGAACAAGGACGTTTCAATTCACGGTTTTCCCGTAAAATTTCAGGTGTTCCTTGTAAAACTGCTTCCTCACAGTCTTGTAATGAAAATTTGGCTCAAACAGCAAAAACACCGCTGATTCGATAAAGATATTTATTAAATTTATTCGGTTTTGTTTGACAAAGCGGAATAAATATAATAAAATATAATCAATACCACGGGGCGGAACCTGTGGTGATGCAGGTGTAACTCAATGGCAGAGTTCTTGCTTCCCAAGCAAGCAACGCGGGTTCGATTCCCGTCACCTGCTCCATTCTTCAAATTTTATTTTAACGGAGGAAACACAAAATGGCAAAGAGCAAGTTTGAAAGAACGAAACCCCATGTAAACATCGGAACCATCGGACACGT
>CAKRZX010000033.1 GCA_934434555.1 uncultured Clostridia bacterium | reverse complement strand
CACCCGGGCAAGGATATTAGTATAACCCTTTCGGCTGACGTAAAACTTGACAATGCAAAATCGGTTGCTTTGCGTTTCAGGAAGGACCACGGCAACGATCCTATTCTCGGCATATCAGGCATGGGAATTTATTTTGGAAGTATCGAAAACGGCAAATGGGTAAAACTCAGCAAAACATTTGTTGTTAAGGCGGCTGATACTGAAAAAATCACCGGCAATTCCTCTTTCGGCATTTGTCTTGATTCACTTCATCAGGCAGATACAAGCAAAGAAGTTACCGCAAGGATTGACAACATCAAGGTTGTTACGGGTTACGATAAGCCCGAGGTTGTAAACGGCAATGCCGAAAGCGGCACAGCGGGCTGGGATATATTCCGCGCTGTGGGCGGCAGCAGTATTGCGCAGGTTGAAGGCGGCGCCAACGGTACCGGCCACGCAATCAAATTCTCCATGGGCAACGGCAACAAATGGTCCTCGGTTGCATTCAATCTGGGTCCCGCAATTATAGATGATGAGGCTAACGGTTATACCGGCAGCGGCGCCGAAACCTATACCGTTAAGTTCTGGGCAAAGGCTGCCGAAGGCAAGGGCGGTCAATTCAAGATGCTGCTTAACTCCCAGTATCACAAACAGAAAGGTGAAATCCAAAACGATCTTACCGAAGAACAGTTTGCTGAAATTAAGGATTATTACAGCAGCACATACATTACCGGTCCTGCATTTGAAATGACGGATGAATGGCAGGAATTCGAGCTTGATATCACCGTATCGGAAGAATTCCATACATTTATAAAGAAACTGTATTCTTTCGGCAAGACCAATGCTTATGACCTGATCCTGCGTCTTGACGGGTCAGAACCGGAGCATGCGTTTGAAAATGAACTGTTTGATTATTATATTGACGAAGTAACCATTTCGGTTGCCGGCGAAGAGAATGGCGATACACCCGGCAACGATTCAAGCAATTCCACAGGCACGGGAGATTTGCTTCCCATTGCATTTATAACCCTGGCAGGCGTTGCAGCCGTAGCGTTGGTTTTGGTTACATTCAGGAAAAAAGAGAATCTGTAATCTTTAATCAGAATAAAAAGGACTGCCCATGCGGTTCTTTTTATATCAAAACTATTAAAAAACAGCATTTTAGCGGAGTATTTCACTTTTTGGATTAAAAACTATATAAAAACTATTAAAAAACTGTTGACACGGGCAACAGATTGTTGTATCATTAAGTTACAGTATAGGGCGCATTATAATGCGCACCAACGGAAAGGACGATTTTTATGAAAAAGTTTTTAAGCATTCTGCTTGCGGTTGCGATGGTTGTTTCATGCATTTCCATCGTATCGTTTGCGGAGGACACTGCAAAGGGCGTTGAGATATCCGGTAACGGTACATACGGTCATATGCGTACAACCGGCATCGGAGCAGATGTTCAGAAAGCCGTAGACGCGGTAGTCGGAGGTAACGGAAGAGGCTGCATTACTGTGTATGCGCACAATACGGGCGACAAAAACGTTGGACTGAATGTATATATGCAGAACGACTGGGCGACTATCAACAACATTTCATCGGTAAGCAACACTATGGCTCCCGGCGAAAGTGCAAGATTCGTTATCTGGTTCAACGTAAAGAACGGAAAACTTCTGAACGGCACTGCCGAACAGGATATGAGCAAACTTACACTCCGCACCGATGTTCTTGATTTTAACTCGGCGCAGGGCGCAAAGTTCGTTATTTGGAGTCCCGATATTTCAACAGACCTCTTTAAGAAAATGGATTCTACCGGCAGAACGGTAACGGAAGTTGATGCACCCACGACCCTTAACATTCCCGACAAAAAGGTTGTTAACGGCGATGCCGAAAACGGAAAGACCGGCTGGGCAAACTTTGCTGCCGCGGGCGGAAGTGTTGAACAGGTTGAGGGCGGCGCTAACGGCACTGCTCATGCAATGAAGTTTGTTCCCGGTGATGCTAACAAATATGCGTCAATCGGTTTTAACCTTGGCGCGGCTATTATAAACGATAAAGATAACAGTTATGCAGGCGGCGGCGCAGGAAAGTATAAAGTTACATTCTACGCAAAAGCCAATACCGGAAAAGGCGGAAATTTCAGTTTTGTACTTAATTCTCAGTACCATAAACAAAAGGGAAATCTTGAAACGGAACTTACCGCAGAACAGTATGCTTTAATTAAGGATGTTGCGGGTAATACCTACATCAACGTTTCTCCCGGATTCAAAATGACCGATGAATGGCAGAAATTTGAGGTTGAGTTTGAGGTTTCGGAAGCATTCCACACACTTATTACAAAACTCTATGCAATGGGCTTTACTAACGCATATGACCTTATTCTCCGTCTTGACGGAGCAAGCGGTGCTTATGCAACCGAGCGCTTTGACTATTACGTTGACGAAGTAACCATCGAGAAACTTCCTGACGCAACTCCCGGCGAGGACAGCGGCGAAGCAACTCCTACACCCGAAGTTAAGGTTGCAAAGGGTATTCAGGTAACTTACAACGAGGATACAAAGGGCGACCATTACATCATCTCAAAAACCGGCGTTCTTTCCGCATCGGAAATCAAGAACGGCAAAATTACGAGGAAATTCCTTGTTAAAAACAACGGTGAAGAAGATGTTCAGGTAACGGTTAAATTTGAGGTTACTCATACAAAAGCGGATAACACCCCGACATGGACAGGACCGAAAGACAACGCAATGGTTACTGTTCCCGCGGGTAAACAGGTTGAAATTGAGTATACCATGGATGTTAACGCCGATGGTACCGTTACAATCGATAACGGCGGAAAGAAGACAGACTATGATATTTCCAAGTTCTTCATTCGCTTTAACCTTACAACCGGTGACCTTCCTGCCGGAACTTCGGTAACGTTCTATTGCGATGATGCCACCGCAAAAGCGTTTACCGAGAACGTTGCGATGGCACATATGGATAAGGCAACGCTTGTTCTTACTTACGCTGACCCCGCTGACGGCGGCGACCTGCTTCCCGTTGCGTTCATCGCAATGGCAGTTGTTGCAACCGTTGCACTCGTTGTTGTAAGCAGAAAAAGAAAAGAATTTTAATTGATTTAGTTTATCGGCACAGATTTGCGTCTGTGCCGATTTTTTATGTCCGGGCGCTGTTTTTTCCCGGGGCGCTGCCCCGTACCCCGCCAACTTTCTTGAAAGAAAGTTGAACAAAGAACTTGAATCATTTAATAGGACAGATTCTTTGTTTTTTGCGCAAAGGGCATAGAATAAACAAATAGCAAAAGATAAGTTTGTCGGAAAAATTATTTTAGTATAAAAATCTATTTCAAGATTGTAGGGCAGGGGTTTATCTCCTGCCGCGGGTGCGAAAGATTGTGTTTTGCAAGGGACATAATGTGCAAGGCACCTATTTTTCCGCATAAAACAACCTCTTCGGAAAAACGACGGGAGATAAACCCCCGCCCTACCGCGTGAAATAAATAAAGAACATAAAACAGGCGTTTCAAAAAAGCATAGGCGCACCTCATTGTTGCAGCGGCAACCATCGGTCGCCATATTTACATAATACAAAAAGCGGGAGCGCATTGCGCTCCCCTACGACGTATAATAAGCAATACACATAAAAACAGCAATACAAAAGCCGAATTTACCGCGAAATTTTCTTTATTTCAAAACCGATTCTAAGATTGTAGGGCAGGGGTTCATCTCCTGCCGCGGGTGCGAAAGATTGTGTTTTGCAAGGGACATAATGTGCAAGGCACCTATTTTTCCGCATAAAACAACCTCTTCGGAAAAACGGCGGGAGATAAACCCCCGCCCTACCGCGTGAAATAAATAAAGAACATAAAACAGGCGTTTCAAAAGCACAAAAGCCATCTCATTTATTGCAGCGGCAACCATCGGTCGCAATATTTACATAATGCAAAAAGCGGGAGCGCATTGCGCTCCCCTACGATGTAAGATAAACAATGCGCGTAAAAATAAACAGGTAATTCCATTACGAAATTTGATTCATATCAAAAGCCTATTTTAACATTGTAGGGCGGCGGCTTGCTGTCGCCGTTTTTGCAAAGATTTGAGTTTTACAAAAGATATAATGTTGCAAACCGCATATCAAACAGCAAAAAATAACCTTTCCAGAATGCGGCAGGAGATAAACCCCTGCCCTACGGTGGGGGACAAAAAAAGAGTGTAAAACAGACGTTGCTGAAACGTTTGTTTTACACTCTGAATTTATGCTTTTTGATTAAAAGTCCTGTTCTTTTTTTGCCTACTTTTTTTCTTCCAAGAAAAAAAGTAGGTCAGAATCTTTTCTTCTGCACGTGACAGGAAAATTCGGTTAAAAGGTGTTCGGGCATAAGTTTCGACATTACAAACGCGGCGCGGATTTTCGCTGACGGAATAATAATGGGCTTGCCCTTAAACATCTTATCTATTGCATACTTTACGGCGCGTTCGGGGGTCAGGGGCTTTGACGATGAGGTTGTTTTGGCTATTGAATTAAACTCCGTTGCAACCGAACCGGGGCAGAACGCCGAAACGCACACGCCGTATTCCTTGGCTTCGCGGCTTGCCGCCTGTGAAACGCGCAAAACAAACGCCTTTGTGGCGTAGTACAAACCGAAATAAGGCCCCGCCATAAACGCTGCGGCAGAGGCGGTATTGAGAATATACCCGTGACGCTTTTTTTTGAACCGTTCCAGGTAAAGTTTCATAAGCACGTACTGTGCGTTCACGTTTATTGCAATCATTTCTTCGTCCCGGTCAAGGTCGGATTCCGCAATTTCGCCGAACGTGCCGAATCCCGCGTTATTTATAAGAATATCCGCGTCGGGGAAAGAGGCAAAAAGTTCACGGCATTTTTTTGAATCGGACAAATCGGCACAGAAAACCGCACAGTTGTTTTTAAGTTGAGATTTAAGTTCGTTGAGCCTGTCCTCACGGCGGGCAACAATAACCGTGTCGCACCCGAGAGAGTCAAGTTGTTTGGCAAACTCTTTGCCCAAGCCGCTGCTTGCGCCTGTAATTACTGCTAACATATCATCACCTGAATTTAATGAATAAAAGAGAAAATCGGAATCGAACCGGGCTTTTTCAGTTCACGGTAAATGCAGAACAATATCAGCATCACCGCCGATGCAAGAATAAGCAATATCAAGTGCCGAGCCCTTATTTTAAGGGGTTTTTCGACCGAGTCCGCAAATTTAAGCGACCGCATTGCCGGCATCATTGCGCCCAAAAATGCTGCAAGCAGTAAACTTTCAAAGGGAAACATGCAAATGTTCTTTACAATTTTAAGTTCCGAAAGAGCGGAATATGCGGAATCGGGATGAAAAGCATTCCACATAAGCAATATAAGCGGCTGAATAATGATGTTACACCAAAGCGAAACCGAAAACCGCGCCCAGATTATACGAGAAACGGTAAGCGTCCTTTTGTAAAAGAACAGCGCAAAAATCAGCGAACCCGCTATTTCCTGAAAAATATAGGGGAAAAAGTACGGGCCTTTCGGGAACAGAAACGCGCCAACCGTGTCGCTTACCGCGCCCGAAATCGAGCCGATTACCGGACCGTATACCATTGACCCGAGGGCATTTACAAGAAACCCGAAGTTAATGTAAAGCTGACCGGGGATAATGGGAATGGAAACCGCTTTCAGCGCCACCCGCAGAGCCACAAGCACGGCGGCAAAAATCAGCATTCGGGGCTTTTTAAGTTCGCCCGCGGCACAAACCCAATAATCTTTTGAAAAAATACTCATAAACTCCTCCGTAAGAAGAGCAGAAAACATCCGCAGCGGATGCGGCAGTACACCGCAAATGCATATGCATTATTCGTTTGCGGGCGACTTCCCATCCCGCAACACTAAAAGGTGTTACCCTAACGCGTACTGCCTACTCTGCAAATTATATAGTGATATTCTATAATGACAGCGACAAAAAGTCAAATCATTCTTTGACTTTTTTGCCCGCATATATTATAATAGTGTCTGTATCAGATTTTTCGGAGGAATTTTTATGAAATTAGGTGTTGTGGGTTTGCCTAATGTGGGCAAAAGCACATTGTTTAATGCTATAACAAACGCGGGCGCCGAGGCGGCGAACTATCCGTTCTGCACCATTGAGCCCAACGTGGGCGTTGTTTCCGTGCCGGACAAGCGTCTTGACGAACTTGCCGCTATATACAATCCTAAAAAAATCACGCCGGCATATATCGAATTCGTTGATATTGCGGGGCTTGTGCGCGGCGCGTCAAAGGGCGAGGGACTGGGCAATAAATTTCTTTCCCATATCCGCGAGGTGGACGCCATAGTTCACGTTGTGCGCTGTTTTGAGGATTCCGACGTTATCCGCGCGGATTGTTCAAAAGACCCGGTAAGCGACGTTGAAACGGTAAACATCGAACTTATTCTTGCCGACCTTGAAACCTGCGAAAAGCGCCTTGACAAGGCAATTAAAGCGGCGCGGGGCAACGACAAGGCCGCCGCGGAAGAAGCGGCGCTGCTTGAAAGAATGGTTGCGTGGCTGCAAGAAGAAAAACCCGTCCGCACAATGGAAATGACAAAGGAAGAGGCGGCAATGGCGAAAACATTCTTTTTGCTTACCACCAAACCCATAATTTATGCGGCAAATATTTCGGAAAATGACATCGGAACGGAACCCGACGGCGTAAAGGCTCTGCGCACACTGGCGGACAAGGACGGCGACAGGGTACTTGTTATTTCGGCAAAAATCGAAGAGGAACTTTCGCAACTTGACGATGACGAAAAGCAGATGTTTTTGGAAGAGTACGGCTTAAAGGAAAGCGGACTGAACAGGCTTGTAAAGGCAAGTTACACTCTGTTGGGCCTTATCTCGTTTTTAACCGCGGGCGAAAGCGAAGTCCGCGCGTGGACGATAACAAAAGGCACAAAGGCACCCCAGGCGGCGGGCAAGATTCACTCCGATTTTGAACGTGGCTTTATCCGTGCCGAAATTGTGGGCTATGACGATTTTATGCAGTATAAATCATATTCCGTTGCCCGCGAACACGGTCTTGTGCGCAGTGAGGGCAAGGACTACGTTATGCAGGACGGCGACATCACGCTTTTCAGGTTCAACGTATAATGCGCAGAAGTGACAGAGAAATAAAAGAAAATCCCGAAAACGTGCTTGACGAGTTCGATTGCGTCCGCTTGGGGCTGATTGACGAATCGGGCGCGTATATCGTGCCGATGAATTTCGGGAAAAGCACCGAAAACGGCAGGACGGTATTATATATGCATTCGGCAAAAGAGGGAAAGAAAACCGGTATCTTAAAAGAAAACAACCGCGTTTCTTTTCAGGCGGATTGCAGACATCAACTTAAAGGCGGCGATATTGCCTGTGAATACGGCTTTTTGTACAAAAGCGTTTTAGGTCACGGCACGGTTGAGTTCGTAAAAAACGCAGATGAAAAAATCCCCGTGCTTTCGCTTATTATGCAAAAGTATACGGGTAAAGAAGTTTGGAATTTTTGCGAAAAACATCTTGAAAGCGTTGAGGTAATAAAACTTACCGTTACCGATATAACAGGCAAGGCGCATTTATAAAAATCACGGACGCATTTTGCGTTCGTTTTTTTACAAACCTATAAAATATACAAAAATGCGCGGATATTTAACACGGTTTTCCCCCAGTGCAAACGAACGGCGGTGGACACGGCGGAATTTGTGCGGTAAAATGTTGACGAAAACAAAAAAGGACGTGTTAATATGAGAAAAAAATATCTTGATTCGTTAAGGGGCATAACTATATTGCTTGTGGTGTTCTACCACGTGATATACATTTACAATGCCGTTGCTCCCGCCCGCGCACAGGGCGGATTTTATCCCGTGCAGTATCAGGACAGCGTGCTTTATCTGCTTTTTCCGTGGTTTATGGCGCTTCTGTTTATAATTTCGGGCGCATGCGCAAAGTTTTATCTTGACAAACACAGCATTTCGGAATTTATAAAAGCGCGCACGGTGAAACTGCTTGTGCCGTCAACAATCGGGCTTTTTGTGCTTTGGTGGGTTCAGGGAATCGTAAATATGTCGCTTGCCGGTGCGTTTGATAAAATGCCCGCCGAAACGCCGAAAATCGCAATTTACTTTATCGCCGTATTTTCGGGTACGGGAGTGCTGTGGTTTGTTCAACTTTTGTGGCTGTATTCGCTTATTCTTGCGCTTATACGCAAGTTTGAAAAGGGCAAAGCAAACATAAAACTGCCGTTTTTTGTACTTTTTCTGCTTGCGATTCCCGGGTGGGGCGCGGCACAGATACTCAATATGCCCGTTGTTACGGTTTACAGGGGCGGAATATATCTTTTCTGCTTTTTGGCGGGATATTTCGTGTTCTCAAACGAAAGTAATATCGAAAAACTTGCAAAGTTCAGATTCCCGCTGCTTGCGGCAACGGTTGTTTTGGCTGCGCTGAATGTGTATTTCTTTTTCGGTAAGAATTTTGCCGAAAAGCCTGCGGTAAACAGTCCGCTTGCACTTGGGTACTGCTGGTGCGCGTGCCTGTGCGCTTTGGGAATGGGCAAAAAATATCTTGATTCGGAAAATAAGTTCCTCGCGTTCCTGAACAGGCGCGGCTGGGGCATATACGTATTTCACTATCTGCCGCTTTCGGCAAGCGCCCTCATTCTGCCCGCAATTCTGCCGCCTGTGCTTTGCTATGTTTTAAGCGGAGTCATATCGTTTTTCGGGGCGATAGGACTTTATGAAATATTCTCGCGCATACCCGTTTTAAGGTGGTGCGTGCTTGGTGAAAGGAAAAAGAAAAATGTTTGCTGAAAATCTTGCGGCGTTAAGAAAGTTGCAGAAAATCACACAGGAAGAACTTGCCGAAAAGGCGGGAATAACGCGTCAGACGCTTTCAAAGTACGAAACGGGGGTATCACTTAGATAAAGATACCACACTAATCCCACGCTGACTTTTGCTCAACCGATACAGCCGGAGGGCTGGATAACAAGAAAAGGCGGTATGCGCCCCGTGGAGGGGTAGCATACCGTCTTTTCTTGTGGGGGTTTCCAAAGGGGGCAACACCCCCATTTGGCACACGACTTTGCGAAGCAAAGTGTAGTGTGTTATACGCTCTGTCGGCGTTGCCGTGAAAATGTCGTTGCCGCCGGGGAGGGCAAGGGCATTTGAAGCGGCAGGAAAACAGTGCTGTGCTTGTGTGGCGTGGAGCCGCAAGCGCAGGTCTGTTTTCGACAGCAGACAGGGCGTATATGAACGCCCCCCGTCCCTCGTCCTACGCTCCGACTTGTGGACAAAGTGTCCCGAAGTGTGGCCACATTCCCGGAAAAATAGCAGGACAGCGGGCAACCGTCAAGGCTGAAATGAACGGGTTTACACCCGGCCTTGACTGCCGCCCGCCGTTCTGCTGAATGGGTGGACAAGGCGGCCAATCCCTCAAAGTGCTTGGCCGCTCTCTTTTTGATTTTGGAGCGTTTCTTTCCTCAAAATTGGAATGGGCGGGAAGCCATTTTAGGGCTTTCCCGCCTTGATTACCCTTTAGCAACGGCGGCGCATGAAATGCGCCGTTTATCTTGACCGTTGACTAGCTCGGCTGACTTTGCCATCTCCCAACATATACTTATTTATCATCGCTTTTTATACCGTATTTTTTCTTTTGCCGACTTACATAATTGCTAATTTTTTCATCGTATGGAGGGTATGGATAATCCAACCGGTGTGCTACTGTTGTCGAAACTTCTCGAAATAATGTCATACATTGTTCTAGGGATTCCCACATATGAAGATAGGAATCCATATTATAAGTGGATATAAGCCGTTTCCACAGTTCTTCCGTAATATACTGTTTAAGAAATTTATAATTTTTTCCTAAACTAAAATCAAACCCTTGTTCAAAACCAACTGACCAGGAAATCATGCGAAGTAATTCTTTTCGTACTATATCATTCAAATGGTCAATGGCAAAAAGAATTTCTCCGCGGCATAGACCTTTTACTACATATGTTGTAGTATTCCAAAATTCATTACAACAATCATCAAACATTCTGTCTGTAGGCTTTTTCAAACGATAATCTATATCCGTTGGCACCGGAGGATGTTTAATACGATTATCTTTATCCAGCAGTAATTTCACCAACTTATCCCATGTGAAATACTCGTCTATTAAGTCCAACGGAAGCAAAGTCAAATCTATTTTTACATCATCTGTAAATAGCATTAAGTAGGAAAATCCTTTTTCTACTGCTGGAAATAATTCCATATCTTCAGGTTTTTGAAGAATTAACCTCTCTCCAAATACATTCAACCAGTTGTCATCATTTATGAAGCTCTGCATATCTGTAACAAAAAAAGTAATATCATAATCCTGAAAATCGTCCGGCGGAATATTTATATTTGTTCTAGAACCCTCTAACGTAACCACACGTATACGTTCATTCATTCTTGCGAAATTCAAAATAGTATCATAAACTTGTTTTTCTGATCTCATTCTTATCTCTCCTATAGTTGATAGTCTAATTTCTTAAATATAATAATAAGTTAAAGTTTTGCTTAACTCCATTAAGAAATAGTAAGTACAATAAATCTTATACTCGTTATATTTCTTTTCCAGCCTGCTCAATCATCTTTTTCGCCAACTGCTGGAACAAGTCGGCGGTTTCCTCGTCCATCGGCGCAAGCTGTCCGATCTGTCCGGCAATCATCGCTGTTACATCATCAACGGAAATCGGTTTTTGTTTCTGTTCTACCAATGCGTCCCGCATGGTCTGAAACATGGCGGCGGTTACAGCTTCCCCCGGCTGTTCTCCTTTTTCCATATCCTTCTTAATGTCCCGCAGGATAGCAAGGAACACGCTCTTGATTTTCTCAATCTCCGCTTCATGCTCCCCCATCTTCTGTGCGTTCAATAGCTGTAAATCCTGCCTTGCTTCTGTCCTGTGTTCCGGGTGTTCTTTCATCATGTCGGACAGGGAAGCCGTCGCTATCTCGATAAGCTGGTTTCTTGCGATTATCCCCTTTGCCGCCGTATCTTGAAAATAAATCCGTATCAAATCTATCAGCTTGGGAAAATTCCTGTGTTCCAACAGGCGGTTGAGGATTTGCACATCAACAGCACCCGTCACAAGCCCTCTTACGGCTCCCTCTGACAAGCCTAATTCAGAAATATCGTAGCTTTTACGGACGCTCACGGTAGACAAGCCCAGTATGTAGTCTGTCGATACCTTAAATTCCTTTGCCACACCTATGAGAATATCACTGCTGACCGTTCTCGTTTCGCCGCTGACAATGCGGCTCAACTGGGAAGCGGAAACGCCTATCTTCTCCGCAAGTTCCTTTTGTGTGATGTGATTCCCGTTGCATAAATCGGAAATTCGCTGTCCGGGTGTTCCGGGTAAAGCCATAAACACGCACCTCCTCCGCATACTTCCATTATACAGAATGATTGCAAAAATGCAATTTCCAAAGTGTAAACTTCATCAAAATGCAATTCTCGCAAAATTCCGGGGATTGCATTTTTTTCGTGTAGACTTAGGATAGTTCATCGATGGACAGCACCTTGAAAACAGAATGACCGTCCGAAAAGGAATACCCCGGCTGGGGAAGCACCGCAAGGAGCCGGACTTCGGGACAAAATGTCCCGAAGCTGCGGGGAGCGTGCCAACGCCGGAACACGCCGCAGGAATGGGGCAGGAAACCTTTTCGGAGAGAACGGCAACGGAAAGCAAAATGGAGGGAACGCATGAGAGATAACCCCTATAAAGACTTGCCGCCGCTGGAACGC
>CAKRZX010000032.1 GCA_934434555.1 uncultured Clostridia bacterium | reverse complement strand
CAATGTTGAAATGGGATTTTGATATAAAACAATCTTTATCAACTAAATTTGTCTTTTGGCAACGCTCAGTTTGTGCTATTTATCTATCCTGTACCGTAGGGCAGGGGTTTATCTCCTGCCGTTTTCTTGTGCCTTTTTCTCAAAAATAAAAGAACTCGCCGTATTAAAATAGCAAGTTCTTTGCTCCGCTTTCTTACAAGAAAGCGGACGGGGGAGGGTTACGATACCTATCGTAACCCTAAGGGCGGAACCCCGAAAGAGGGAAATGGGGCGGAGCCCCGGGAAAACTATTTTGCAAGTTCGCGGCTCTTTTCAAAGCCCTTTTGTACCGCCTTTATGCAGGCGGAGCGGAAACCGTTTCCTTCCAAAGCGGCAACGCCCGCAACGGTTGTTCCGCCGGGAGAGCAAACGTTATCTTTTAACTGTTCGGGGTGACCCAAACCGTCAAGCACCATTTGTGCCGAACCAGCCATTGTCGCCGCGGCATATTTTATTGCTTTGTCGCGGGGCAGACCGCAGGCAACACCGCCGTCGGCAAGGGCTTCAATCATCATAAACATATATGCAGGTCCGCAGCCCGAAACCGCACAGCCCGCGTCAATCAGATTTTCGCTCAGTTCATCAAGCACGCCCGAAAAACGCATATCGCTTAAAAATACCGAAATCTCTTCTTTCGTTACGCGGTCGTTGGCGGTATAAAGAATCATTCCCTTGCCAACTGCCGCGGGAGTGTTCGGCATAATGCGGATTATCCGTGCCCTGAACCCGAGCATTTCCTCTATCTTTTCTATCTTCACGCCCGCCGCCATAGTGATAAGCAAAGGGTCATTTTCTCTTATTTTGTCAAGTGAGCAGGCGAGCATATTACCCAAAACCTGTGGCTTAACACCCAAGAACACGCTTTCGCATTTTGAAAACACTTCATCATTCGTGCCGCACGAACAGCCTAATTTTTCTGCAAGATTTTTTGCCTTTTCGGCGGAAAAATCACTTAAAAGAATATCCGTTGTCGCCTTTGAAACTGCTGTTGCAAGGGCACCGCCCATATTGCCGCAGCCGATGAAACCGTACTTCATAACAAACTCCTATCTTATATTGCCGTTTCCGCGGATAATGTACTTGTAAGAGGTCAGTTCTTTCAGCCCCATAGGTCCGCGGGCGTGCAGTTTTTGCGTTGAAATTCCCATTTCACACCCTAAACCGAATTCGCCGCCGTCGGTAAAGCGCGTGGACGCATTTACGTATACCGCCGCAGAATCAACAAGACGGCAGAAAAGGTCGGCTTGGCTCTCGTCGCGGGTAACTATGCCGTCGCTGTGAGCGGTGGAATGTTTTGAAATATGTTCCGCCGCTTCGGCTGTTGACGAAACAACCTTTACGGCAAGAATATAGTCAAGAAACTCGGTGTCAAAATCGTTTTCGCCCGCCGGCGTACCGGGAATGATTTTTGAGCTTTCTTCGTCAAGCCTTAACTCAACGGGAACAAGACCCTTTTTAATGCGCTTGTCAACAAGCACTGATTTAAGCACGGGCAGAAATTCCTTTGCAATACCCCTGTCAACAAGCAGAACTTCTTCGGCGTTGCATACACTGGGACGGCTTGTTTTCGCATTTTCAACTATTTTTACCGCCATATCAAGGTCGGCGGTCCTTTCAACAAAGATGTGGCATATGCCCGTTCCGGTGGCGATTATCGGCACCGTGGCGTTTTCAATACAGGACGAAATCAGACCTTTGCCGCCGCGGGGAATAAGCAGGTCAACATAACCGTTGGCGGTCATAAGTTCCTTTGCGCTTTCGCGGGTGGTATCTTCAACAAGGTTTATTAAATCTTCGCTGAGTCCCGTCTTTTTAAGCCCCGCTTTCAGGGCTGAAACTATCGCTTTTGCGGAATTGAACGCTTCCTTGCCGCCGCGGAGAATGCATACGTTGCCGCTTTTAAGGCACAGCGCCGCAGCATCGCTCGTAACATTGGGCCGGCTTTCGTAGATTATGGCAATAACGCCTATGGGAACGGAAACCTTTGCTATTTTAAGCCCGCCGTCGGAAACGTGAGAATCAAGAATTTTGCCAACCGGGTCGGCAAGGGGAATACAGTCCCTTATGCCTTTTGCCATACCCGCAATGCGCGATTCGTCAAGGCGGAGCCTGTCAAGCATAACGTCTGAAATCCTGCCGCGGGCAGCAAGCATATCGGCTTCGTTGGCGGAAAGAATTTCGTCTTTATAATCAATAAGCGCCTGAGCCATATTTTCAAGAGCGTCGTTTTTCTCGCTTTCGGATAAAAGTGCGGCTTTTATCTTCGCATTCTTTGCTTTTTCAAGCAGTTCTTTCATTTTTTTTAACCCTCCCTTGAAAATCTTGTGCCTACGGGCTTGCCGTCAATAATATCGTAGAGAATAAGCGGATTTTTGCCGTTGGCGATAATCATTTCGCAGCCCGCGTCAAGGCAGATTTTAGCGGCGTTGAGTTTGGTAACCATTCCGCCTGTGCCGAGTGCGGAACCTTTGCCGCCCGCAAGAGCGTAAATGCGGTCGTCAACCTTATTTACACGGACGATAAGTTCTGCCGACGGATCCCTGTGGGGGTCGGCGGTGTAAAGACCGTCGATATCCGAAAGCAGAATAAGCAGGTCGGCGTTTATTGACTTTGCAACTATTGCGCCGAGCGTGTCGTTGTCACCGATAACGATTTCTTCCGTGGCAACCGTATCGTTTTCGTTTATAATCGGCAAAGCGCCGAATTCCAGCAGTTTATATATCGTATTGCTGAAATTTTTGTGCCGCTCGTCATTTTCAACGTCGGCGCCGGTAATAAGCAACTGCGCCACGGTATGATTGTATTCGGAAAAAAGTTTGTCGTAAGTATACATCAACTCACACTGACCTACCGCCGCCGCAGCCTGTTTCGAGGGAATATCGTCGGGCCGTTTTGATAAACCCAGTTTTCCGATGCCCATACCTATTGCGCCGGAGGAAACCAAAATTACTTCGTGACCGGCGTTTTTAATGTCGCTTATAACTTTGCAGAGCGTTTCAACTCTGCGGATATTTATATGCCCCGTTTTGTGGGCGAGAGTGCTTGTGCCTAATTTTATTACTATTCGCATTTTGTTTGTCCCCTCGGATAATTTATATAATTATACACTATTCCTGCTAAAAAACAAAGCGGTTTTTGCAAAAAAATACCGCAGAATCACTGCGGCAATACGTTTTCTGTTTCTTTTTGCTCTTTGTTCTTTTCAATTTTAGACCGGATAAGCGCCGCAGTCGAGGATGTGACCGACAAAATCTCGTTTACGGTTGCGGAAACCGAGTGGGTTGCAAACACGTGGTAAACAAGCATAAATGCCGATACCGCATAGGAAAAATAAACCGTATTTTTCGGTTTTCGTTGCCAGAAACTTACAACGGCTATTATTGAGCCGACGGTGGGGAAAATCGACAGGAAATTCTTCCACGTGAACACAGCACTTACAATCGCGGCGAGGATAAAGGCAATAAGCCACGGCTTAGGTGCGGTACGGCCTTTCTTTTCGTAAAAATAGAAAACGGTTGAACGGCAAAGCGCTATACAGGTAACTGCGACACCCGTGTATCCGCCCAAAAGCAGATACTGCACAAGCCACATTATATCCGCCGACATTTTAAGAATCAGCATTGCCCTGTGGGTGCGCTGCTGATAGATAAGCACGCTGAAAAGTATGCCGAACAGACCCGCAACCTGTGAAATAATGTATAGAGGCGTAAGTTCCATAATTAAAATCTTTCCCAAAACAAAAATTCCTGTTGATTATACACCCGTACTGTGCTATAATGCAAGCAGTATAACAAACAAAAATCTTCTTAAAACAAACTTCTCGGAGGAAAAATGAATGTTTTTATCCGCTATGCGGAAATATACGAAAGACTGCTGAATAAGCAGCCGCAAAAGGTTTATGATTCAAGAATAATCTTTCCGCTTTCGGGAAATGGCAAAGTATATCTTGCCGACCGGACTGAAACTCTTGCGCGGGGGACATTTTTCTTTTATCCGCCAGACTGCGTTTATTATCCCGTTTCGGATAAAAACGAGCCTGTACGTTTTGTTACGCTGAATTTCGATTTTACAAGGGAGTTTGAACATATTACGGAATCGTATCAGCCCGTTCCCGTTGATGAATTTGACAGAAAACTGTTTGAAAAAATCAACCGACCGAGCGAATATGAATTCTTCCGCAAGCCGCAGGTGCTGCAAAAGATGTACTTTGCCGAGGAAAAACTGCTTGACGTTGTGGAAACGTTTCACAGCCCCTACCGATTTGCCAACGAGCGGGCAAGTGCAAAACTGCAACAGATTCTTTTTGAAGTTATGGATTATCAGCCCGACGAGCGCGGTCTGTTTGAACATATTGCGGATTATGTAAACACCAACTACGGTGTAATCAGGTCAAACTCTGATGTGGCTTCGGCACTTAATTATCACCCCTATTACCTTAACAGAATTGTGTCAAAGCATTCGGGACAGACGCTTCATACGTTTATAATGAACGTGAAACTTAAAAAAAGCGCCGAAATTCTGCTTCGTACCCGTCTTCCCGTAGCCGCGGTTGCCGCCGAATGCGGGTTTGAAAACCCAAATCATTTTTCTGCGCGGTTTGCTTCGTTTTTCGGTATGCCGCCTACGGTTTACAGGGAACGAAACATATAAAGAAAACTATACAAGTATGCAATGTTGTATATAATCTATATATACAACTGTGCCCGAAAAATGCGATTTTCAAAAAACAGTTGTCAAATTTGTACGGTAAATAATATAATTTATTGTGCGGCAAAAGCCGACGTCATCTTGAAAGGATTATTTTTATGTGCGGAATTATAGGTTTTACCGGCGATACTCCCGCGGTTGATGTGCTTCTTAACGGGCTTGAACGCCTTGAATACAGAGGTTACGATTCAGCGGGCATTGCGGTTATAAACGGAGATAAAATAGATATTATAAAATCAAAGGGAAGGCTTGCCTGTTTAAGGGAAAAGGTTGAAAATAACCGACCCGCGGGCACTTGCGGAATAGGGCATACACGCTGGGCCACTCACGGCGAACCCAGCGACATAAATGCGCACCCGCATTTTGACACGGCAAAGAACATAGCCATAGTTCATAACGGAATTATCGAAAACTATCAGGCGCTTAAAACGCAACTTATAAAAAAAGGCATAAAGTTTGTTTCCGAAACCGATACCGAGGTGGTTGCGCAACTGTTGGGGGTAAACTATAAGGGAGATATCATTGAGGCGATAACAAAAACCCTTTCGCAACTGCGCGGAAGTTATGCTTTGGGGGTAATGTGTACCGATTATCCGGGCAGGATTTACTGCACCCGTAAGGATAGTCCGCTTGTCGTGGGCAAGGGCAAAAACGAATCGTATCTTGCAAGCGATATTCCCGCAATACTTGAATATACCCGTGAAATTTATCTTCTTGACGAGGGCGACATTGCCGTGCTCGATAGGGGAACCATAGAATTTTTTGATTTGTTGGGCAGCGAAATCACAAAAGAGCCGATGACGGTTTCGTGGGACGTAAAGACTGCCGAAAAGGGCGGATACAAGCATTTTATGATGAAAGAAATGCACGAACAGCCCACGGCGCTGAAAGACACGTTTTCGCCCTATACGGACGGGAAAAACGGAAAGAACATTCTTGCGGGAATGCCGCTGCCGGAAGATTACGTGCGCAGGCTTAAACATATTTCGATAGTAGCCTGCGGTACGGCGTATCACGCGGGCGTTGTGGCAAAGTATCTGTTGGAGCGCTACTGCCGAATTCATACCGAAGCCGATGTGGCAAGCGAGTTCCGCTACCGCGACCCGCTTATCGAAAAGGACGATTTGGTTATTATAATAAGCCAGTCGGGCGAAACTGCCGACACCATTGCCGCAATGCGTGAAGCAAAGGCGAAAGGCGCGCGCACGTTGGCGGTATGCAACGTTGTGGGCAGCACGATTTCCCGCGAAGCGGATTATATCTGCCACACGTGGGCGGGACCCGAAATTGCCGTTGCGTCAACAAAGGCGTACGTTTCGCAGCTTATGATGCTCTATACGCTCTTCCTTGATATCGCACAGAAAAAAGGCATATATTCCGCCGATGAAATAAGCGAATTTATCGGAGAACTTAAACAACTGCCCAAAATTCTTCAAGGCGTAATCGATTCCCTTGAACCCGATATAGCAAAATTTGCCCACAAGAATTTCGATCACGAAAACGTGTTCTTTTTGGGGCGCGGGCTTGACTATGCTCTTGCAATGGAAGCATCGCTGAAACTTAAAGAAATTTCGTATATCCATTCCGAGGCGTATGCCGCGGGCGAACTGAAACACGGCACCATTGCTTTAATCGAAAAAGGCACTCTTGTTGTGGCGCTTGCATCACAGGACGAACTGATTGAAAAAACGGTTTCAAACATTGCGGAAGTAAAAGTCCGCGGCGCAAAGGTGCTTGCTGTTACCGCGGGAGAGAAGCCCGAAATAGAACACGAGGCCGACTGCGTTTGGCATATCCCCGAAATCCGCGAGATATTCCGCCCCATAATCACCATTCTGCCCATGCAGATGTTTGCCTATTATATGGCACTTGAAAGGGGCTGCGATATCGATAAGCCCCGCAACCTTGCAAAAAGCGTTACCGTGGAATAAAAATAAAAATTCTCTGCATATACTGTTTTGCAGAGAATTTTTTTCAGGAGGGCTTTATGACGGTGACTTTCTCGGATTTTAAGAAAAAAGAAGTAATTAACGTATGTGACGGTAGACGACTTGGCTGTGTTTGTGATATAATAATAGACGTAAACTGTTGCAGGCTTGACGCGATAGTTGTTCCCGGGTCGTTTTCAGTATCGAATATATTCCAAAAACACAGGAACATAATTATCCCGTGGAGCAAAATTCGCAAGTTGGGCGATGATGTCATTCTCGTTGACGCGGGAGATATCTGTCCCAGATAGGAGAAAAATGTTTAAGTTAATTGCATCGGACCTGGACGGCACTCTGCTTGATTCCCGTTTGGAGGTCAGTGACGAAACGGTAAAAGTACTTACCCGCGCGTACGAAAAAGGCGTTGATTTTGTAATCTGCACGGGCAGAATGTACGATTCGTTAAAATATATTCTGCCCAAAGTGCCGTTTTGCAGATACGCCATAACCTGTATGGGTGCGGAAATATACGATAATTTTGAAAAGAAGCGTATATATGCGCAGACGATGAACCCCGAATACGTCAGGTGGATTGTTTCATACGGGTTAAAGCACAATATACATATGAATATATATTCCGATAATGTGCTTTACAATAATAAAATCGATGAGTACACGGAAATATACTTCCGCGAAACGGGAACGATGGCGAATAAAATAGAGGGCGATGTGCTGCCGCATGTTGAAACGCTCAATATAACGAAACTTGTTTACATTGATGAACCTGAAAAAATAAAGGTGTACGACCGCGACGTAAGGGCGCATTTCGGGCAGAAGATAAATATTTGTGCGTCAAGCGAGTATTATGTTGAAATGTCGGCGATAAACGCACAGAAAGATATTACGCTCAATCTGCTTGCGGACAGGCTTAACGTAAAGCGTGACGAACTTATTGTTTTCGGCGACAGCGGCAACGATGTGGCAATGCTTAAAAATACGGGATTTTCCGTTTGCGTGGCGAACGGCTGGCGGGAAGCGAAAGCGGCTGCGGACATAATTGTTGAAAGTAACGATAATGACGGCGTTGCCCGCACGGTAAAACGGCTTGTGCTTGAAGAAAGGTAAAAAATATGGCTGAAATCTCAATAAAAAGGTTGGCAAAAGACCTGAAATTTGATATAATCTGTGACGGAGGGAAAAAGTATATACAACTTTCCTGCTACGATATCAACCGCCCCGGGCTGTTTCTTTCGGGATTCCATACGCATTTTGATTCAAACCGAATTCAGCTTATAGGTACGGCGGAACATTCGTATCTGATGACTATGGACGAAGAAAACCGTATGCACGTGCTTGAAGAACTGTTTTCAAGGGGATTCCCGTTTATGGCGGTCAGCAATAATGCGGGTGACGTGCCGGAACTGAAAGATGTTTCGCTTAAATACGGCGTTCCGGTATTAAAATCAAAAACGTCAACGGCAACGCGTCTTACCGCGGAAATGACGTCGTACTTAAATAAGAAACTTGCGCCAATGGAGACGCTTCATGCGGTCTTGCTTGATATTTACGGTTTGGGTGTGCTTATTACGGGCGATTCGGGAATAGGTAAAAGCGAGGCGGCGCTTGAACTTGTAAAGCGCGGGCACAGGCTTGTTGCCGATGATGTGGTAATTGTAAAACGCATTTCCGAACATCGGCTTATAGGCGAAGCGCCCGATACAATAAAAAATATGATGGAAATTCGCGGTGTAGGCATAATAAATGTTGAACTTATGTACGGCATAAGCGCCACGATTGATTCAAAAAGCATAGACCTTATAGTCCATCTTGAACTGTGGGACAGGGAAAAGGACTACGACCGTCTGGGTACGGAACAGGACAGACAGGAAATTTTGGGCGTTACCGTTCCGCGTCTGCTTATTCCCGTTCACCCGGGACGCAACCTTGCCATAATTATGGAGGCGGCGGCAAGGTACACAAGGCTTCGTTTATCGGGGTACAATGCCCTTGATGAAATAATGGAAAGAAAATTAAATAAATCGGAGGAAGAATAATGTATACAATAGGGGTTGACTTGGGCGGTACAAATATCGCGGCCGGCGTGGTAAACGAGAACTGCGAAATCGTTTTCCGCGGTTCGGTGCCCACAAACGCGGGGCGCGATTTTGACGAAATCATAAAGGATATGGGCGGACTTATCAACAAACTTCTGGCGGACAGTAATATTTCGCCCGAAGAAGTAAAATACGTTGGTATCGGCGCGCCCGGCGTGCTTGATAACGAGGCGGGAACCGTTACCGATAACAGCAATATCAAGTGGGTGAACTACCCCATACGCGAAAAATTGCAGCAGTATATAAATAAACCCGTATTTTTGGGCAACGACGCAAACGTTGCGGCGTGGGCTGAATATATGGGCGGTGTAGGACGCGGCACAAAGAACTTTTTAATGCTTACTTTGGGCACGGGCGTAGGCGGCGGAATGGTGCTTAACGGCAAACTTTATACCGGCAGCCACAATATCGGCGCGGAGATAGGGCATACCACTTTCAAGGCGGGCGGCGCACAGTGCGGCTGCGGAAATCACGGCTGTATCGAGGCTTACTGTTCGGCAACGGCGCTTATCAAACGCGCAAAGGCGGCGCTTGAAAAGGATAACGATTCCTCTTTGGCAAAAGCAGCAAAAATAAGCGCAAAAACCGTTGTTGACGCGGCTGCCGCGGGCGACAGGCTTGCGGTAAAGATTTTTGACGAATACACAGATGACTTGGCACAGGTTATAGCAAGTATGATCAATTTCCTTGACCCCGACGTTATTGCTTTGGGCGGCGGTGTTGCCAATGCGGGCGAATTCCTGCTTAAACCCGTGCGCGAAAAATATCCCAAATACGTTACGTTCCGCGCAATGGAAAAAACACGGGTGCTTGCGGCAAAAATGGGCAACGATGCGGGCATAATCGGCTCTGCGGTTCTGGGCGAATAATGATAATACTTGCATCAAATTCGCCTCGCAGACGGGAAATTCTTTCGCTTCTTGATGTGGAATTTACGGTAATCGGCGCAAAAGACGAGCCGGAACCCGACCTTTCGCTTTCGCCCGCTGCGTCGGTGGAACGCATTGCGCGTTTCAAGGCGGAATCGGTGGCGGAGGGCAATGAAACCGTTATCGGCGCTGACACGGCGGTGTTCCTTGACGGTGAGTTTTTGGGTAAGCCCAAGGACGAAAACGATGCCGCAGGAATGCTTAAAAAGCTTTCGGGCAGAACTCACAGTGTTATCACCGGCGTGTGCATCGTGCATAAGGGCAGAACGGTTTGCTTTTCGGAAAACGCGTCGGTTACGTTCAACCCCGTAAGCGACGAAGAAATAAAGAAGTACATTGCTTGTGGCGAACCTATGGATAAAGCTGGCGCCTACGGCATACAGGGACGCGGCGCAAGGTTTATAAAGAAAATCGACGGCGATTTTTATACCGTTATGGGGCTCCCCTGTGCTGAACTTTACCGTCAACTTAAAGCACTTGAAATCATATAATATTTATCGGCTGTGTTTTTTTCAGCCGATATTTTTTTATAAATTTTGGGCATAAAAATAAATTTTTTTCGAAACAAAAGTTGCTTGTGAAGATAAAAACGAAAAAAGCCTGATGACACGGACATTTTCAAATAAATGTTAAACTTTTGATTTATGGTAAAAAACACTTGCGTGTGATTTTTACTTGTGATATAATTTGTAAGGAAAAAGTCGGGTAGTACGGACTTGTGTTTCGGGCGGCTTGATTCAACAGAGCAGGGACTCTGTATTTATTTTGTGTTCTTTGTGGTAAATACTGCACGTTTATTTGTCAGGAGGGGCTAACCGAATGGGTAAAAAAACCAAAACCGCAATTATAGTGCTTGCTGTGCTGTTGGGGCTTACGCTCACGGCGCTCGGCGGAGTGCTTATATATAATAAGGTAATTGCCGATACTCCCGCAACGGTTGCCGTGCCGGATAATCTTATTACCGATAAAAAAGATGAAGAAGCGGGGAATACAGCCGCAAACGATAATAAAAACAGTCAGATACCGTATGCCGCATATACCGCACCGCCTCAGGAAGAAAAGCAGGCAGCCGCGATAGAACTCTATGCCTCAAACGATTCTGAAAACAAGGCGTTTGCGGTAAGCAATATGTTCCCGGGCGATGAAATAACAAAGTACTTCCGTGTACGGGTAAAGTATGAAAATCAGGCCACGGTGCGTTTCCTGTCAACCGTTCGCCCCGGCGGCGAAAAACTTGCCGAGGTTTTGAAAATAAAAGTTGTACTGCTTTCAACAAACGAAACTCTCTATGACGGACCGATTAAAGATATACCCGAAAATATCACGCACACGCTTTCGGGCGGTGAAAAAGAACTTTACTATTCGGTTACAGGGTATCTTGATACGTCGGCAGGCAACGAATATCAGGAAAAGAATCTTATCGCCGATTTTGAATGGCAGGTTTTGGAGAAAGAAAATTTACAGCCCGAAATCACGGGCGACGTGCTTAATATCGGCGCGATAGTTTTGCTTGTGTGCGCGGCAGTGCTGTTCTTTGCGCTGATTATCGCCGTGCGCCGTCACAGGGAGGACGAAAATGGATAAATCAAAAACCGTCAGACGCTTGACGGGCGGAATAATAACAATAATAATTCTTGCAATATGCCTTACAATGACGACTTTTGCACTTGTTTATGCAAGCGTTAAGGTTGAAAATAACGTGTTTGCAACGGGAAAAGTGAAAATAAACCTTAATGACGGAAATCCCGTAATCCGCGAGCACGAGTTCCTTTTTGAACCGGGAATGACCGTAAAGAAAGACTTCTTTATTGAAAACGACAGCACGACCGACGTTTATTATAAACTTTATCTTGACAACGTTTCCGGCGGACTTGCCGATGTGCTTACCGTAACCGTAAAGGACGGCGAAAAGACGCTGTATTCGGGAGTTGCCCGCGAATTGACCCGCGTGGATACTCTTGCCGCCGACGATGTTCTTAAAACAGGCGAACGCCGCAGCCTTACCGTATATTTTCACTTCCCCGAAAATGCGGGAAACGCGGCACAGAATCTTGACCTTACGTTTACACTGTGTGCCGACGCGGTTCAGGTAAAAAATAATCCGCAAAAAATATTCGGATAAGGAATAAAAAATGGAAAAAAAGAAAAACAAAGTACCCGCTCCCATGATAAATGGGGGGGGGTACTGTCAATTCGGAACAAAGCGACGAAAACGACCGTTGTGTTTACTGCGGTAGGGACAGCGGAATCAAAAGCGATACTCCGATAGAAAAGCGTGTCTGCTATATTCCCGGGTGCGGACAACTGTGCGGCGATTGCTATATTGAAACGTATATCCGCCGCGAAAACGAAAACCTTAGTTTTGAAGAAATAAATTATCTTATTAATATGTGTAAAGAGGAATAAGAAATGAAAGTGCTTAAAATTTTGCGCAATGTTTTTGTGTGGCTCATAGTAGCCGCCACGGTATGTATAATGATATTTACCGTTGTGTCGGTTTCCACGTTCGACCGTGCCGACAGGAATCTTTTCGGATATAAGGCGTTTATCGTATTGTCGGATTCAATGAGTAAAACCGATTTTTCCGCCGGCGACCTGGTGCTTGTAAAACAGGTTGACCCCACTTCGCTTCAAGAGGGCGACATAATTTCGTATACGTCGGAAAATGAAGAGAATTACGGTGAAACCGTAACGCATAAAATCCGCAAAAAGACCGTTGGCGAAAACGGCGACCCGGGCTTTGTTACCTACGGTACCACCACCGATACTGATGACGAAAAGCCTGTGTTTTATTATCAAATTTTGGGCAAGTATCAGGCGAGAGTGCCCAAAGTGGGTACATTCTTTCAGTTTCTTCGCACAACGCCGGGGTACATAGTGTGCATACTTGTGCCGTTCCTGCTGCTCATCGTTATTGAGGGCGTGCGCTGCATCCGCCTGTTTATGCAGTATAAGGCGGAGCAGAAAGCCGAACTTCAAGCCGAGCGCGAAAAGGTTGAAGCCGACCGCGCCGAGAATCAGCGGCTTATGCAGGAACTTCTTGAAATGAAACAGAAACTTCAAGAAAAGGAAGGCGCGTCAGCGGAATAGTCTGCAAAAGTGAATGCTTTTACAAATATTTTAATTCAGGAGGTCATTGGAAAATGACAAAAAGTAATGCAACAAGAAGGGCATTGCTTGTAAGTGCACTGGCAACGGTAATGTGCCTTGCAATGCTTATCGGCACCACTTTTGCGTGGTTTACCGATACTGCGTCAACAGGTCTGAACAAGATTCAGGCAGGAAACTTGGACGTTAAACTTTCTTACAAAGACGAAAACGGCAATTTCAAAGAAGTTGACACCAACACAAATATCTTCAAAGAGGGCGCTCTTTGGGAACCCGGTCACGTAGAGTATGCGGTTCTTAAAGTAGAAAACGCCGGTACACTTGCACTCAAATACAAGTTTGGTATCAACATTGTAAGCGAAACAGGCAGTGTAAACGTAGATGGCGACAATTTCAAACTTTCTGATTACATCAAGTTTGCGGTTGTTGATGATGATTTAACATCAAACAACCGTGCGGAACTTGTAGAGGCGGCGGAAAAAGCCGGTGCAGAGACGCTTAAAAACTATTCCACAACAGGCGAACTTCCCGAAAAGAATGACAGCGATGTTGTTACCCTTGTAGTTTGGATGCCCGAAAATGTTGGCAACGCTGCAAACTATAAGATCGGCGCAGCAGTTCCCGAAATCAATATGGGTATCAACGTTGTTGCTACACAGTTGGACTATGAGAAAGACAGTTTCGGCGATGATTATGATGCCGGACTGGATTATCCTGAAACATATTCAGTAGCAACCGCGAGTGAATTGACAGCAGCAATTAAAGCGGCAAAGGCAATAGATACGGTAAAATTGACTTCCGATATTACCGCGGATAAAGTCAGAATAAGCAAGGCAGTTACAATTGACCTGAACGGATTTACGCTTACCGGTCAAGAATGCTATACACTTGTACTTAACAGTAACGCTGATGTCACTGTTATGGACAGCAGTGAGGCACAGACAGGTAAAATTACAAACTCTTACAGCAAGACAGCCACTGCTTATACGATTTACATGACAAAGTATAGCAATATGACATTTACACTGTTAAGCGGAACAATTGAGAGCAATGAAAAAGCGCGTTCATATGCAATATCGAATGAAAACAAAGTTAATTGTACCGTTAATATTAAGGGTGGCAAAGTTGCTGTTCAGGAAAATGATGAAAAGAGTTATGCAATATCAGCAGGCAACGGTATGACACTGAATATTTCCGGCGGTGAAATTATTGGTGGTGCGTATGGAATAAGCGTTTATACCGGTTCCGTAACAACAATTACTGGCGGAAAGATTTCTGCTAAAAGCGTAGAATCTCACGGCAGTGAGGATTACAATGTATCTTACGGACTTTTTGCAAAGGGAAATGCAAAAGTTACAATCGGTTCGCTGAGCGAAAAAGCAACTCCGACGGTTGAGGGAATTAAGATGGAATTTAATGGGAATGGAATTCCTGAGATTTCACTGGTTAAAGGCGATATAACAAATTCTGTTTATTGCACTGAACCTAATTATAAACTTTCAGAACTGAAACTGGACATAAAGGCTGGCGCACCTGTAACGTTCAGTAATGATACTGCAAACCTTTTCCTTAACGACGGTTTGAAAATGACCAAAACCGGCACTGTTTGGACAGTAGTCACAGAATAAAAGAGAATCCTCTCCGCACCCGCGGAGGGGTAATCAAAGAGCATAAAGTGTGCTCTTTGATTACCCGAAAAAGGTAAAAAACTCACGGTGCAAACGCCAAAAAGGCGATACATACAAGTTTGCAAGGAGGAAAAACTTTATGCAGACAATAATTTACAACGGTTTCCATTCGGGGGGGGGTATTGCACTCTTAACCTGACCGAGTTTAAGGAAATCACCACCTGATACCTCCGATTTTTTGTCGGTATTGCGGTCGTATCGGGAAAAAACAATATCGGCAAAAATTTTATGGGAGGTCATTGGAAAATGACAAAAAGTAATGCAACAAGAAGGGCATTGCTTGTAAGCGCACTGGCAACGGTAATGTGCCTTGCAATGCTCATAGGTACCACTTTTGCGTGGTTTACCGATACCACGTCAACAGGTCTGAATAAGATTCAGGCGGGAAACCTGGATGTTGAGTTAGAGTACAGTACCGATATGGAAAACTGGCAGACTGCAACATCAAACACACACCTGTTTAATGACAGCACACTTTGGGAACCCGGATACACTCAGGTTGTTTATCTGCGGGTTAAAAATAACGGCACGCTTGCTCTCAAATACAGCGCGGGATTTACCACGAACTGGGGCGTTCAGTACGGTACAAATGTAAAGGGTGAAAAATACAACATTACGGATTACATTAAATACGGAGTTGCCGATGTAACCGAAAAATTTGCAACCCGCGAGGATGCACAAAACGCAGTAGATGCAAATGCCAAAATAATGGATAAACTTGCCGACCAGCGTTTCAATGATGAAATGCCTGTTGTAAAAGCGGGTGAGACGTCAGATGCTTTTGCTCTGGTTATATATATGCCCACTACGGTTGGTAATGATGCAAATCCGATATCGGCAGCCAAAAAGTCATATATATTCAGGCTTGGCGTTGAAATAAAAGCAACACAGGCAACAGTTGAAGAAGATAGTTTCGATAATACCTACGATGAAAATGCACCGACTTCGTTTACAACATGGGAGTATTCGTATAACACACATGATGTAACGGGTAATATACAGGCAAGAGGTGACAACGGTGTTGTTGCTGCCGGTATGAGCGCGACGGTAAATGTAAATGCAAATGTCTATGCGGAATACCACAAAGTTACGAGTCAAGATAAATATGCCGCAATCGCAGTTCATGCTATGAACAGCAGTACGGTTAATATTACTGGCGGTTCGTATATGCAGGTAGATGTTCCTGACGGTGAGGAATGCGACTTGATTTATGCAACAGGAAGCAGCAAAATCAATATAAGCGGCGGCACATTCAGGGCTGCAAATCCGGTACGTACTCTTAATGTACTTGACGGAGACAGCGCTAAAATTACCGTTATGGGCGGCAGTTTTTATAAGTATGACCCGTCCAACCCGACTCTTGGCGACACCGAAGTTATCGTTCCTGACGGTTACCATGTTGAGCAGAACGGCGACTGGTACACAGTTGTAGAAGACTAAATTACTAATCCTCTCCGCATTTGCGGAGGGGTAATCAAAGGGCATAAGGAAGACCCCCGCAAAAGCAGCGTTTTTGCGGGAAGAGGAGACACGGCGCAGTAAGTGAGTTCCGCCGCTTGCGGCAGAACGAACAATACGTAGCCTGTGTCGACGATGGTATGCTCTTTGATTACCTGAACAAGGTAAAAAACTCACGGTGCAAACGCCCCAAAAGGCGGTTACATATGTTTGCAAAATGTATGCAAACTTAACTTTACAACGGTTGATGCGGTTTTGCAATAGCCGGGAGTAAAGAAACCCCTACCCGATACATCCGGTTTTGCCGGTGTTGCGGTCGTATCGGGAAAACAACAATATCGGCAAAAAATTTATAGGAGGTCATTAGAAAATGACAAAAAGTAGTAATGCTACAAAGAGAGCATTGCTTGTAAGCGCACTGTCAATAGTAATGTGCCTTGCAATGCTCATCGGTACCACTTTTGCGTGGTTTACCGACACTGCGTCAACAGGTCTGAACAAAATTCAGGCGGGAAACTTGGATGTTAAACTTATGTACAGCAAAGACATGGTAACATGGAACGAGGCAACAGAAGATACTCCCTTGTTTGATGACAACGCTCTTTGGGAGCCCGGACGCACCGAGATTGTATACCTTAAAGTTGTAAATGCCGGAACACTGGCACTTAAATATGAAACAAAGGTTAACAATTTCAGCGAAAAAGCGGGAGAAAACAGCGTAGGCAAAACTTATCGAGAAAGAAAATATAACATAAGCAAATTCCTGAAAATCGGAACATGCGAGACTTCAAGTAAATTTACTTCCCGTGATGAGGCGTTGACAGCAATATCCGCCAGTGAAAAAGCCTTGACTGCCCATATGAGCATTAGTAATGGAATGACAACGGTAAGTGCAGGACAGGAGTCAAATGTTTTTGCAGTTGTTATCTATATGCCTACCAATGTGGGGAACGAGGCGAATCCTAAGGATAAGTCATTTAGTAGTCGTGCATTGATTTATGGAATCGGTCTTGAAGTAACGGCATCACAGGCGGTTGGAGAAGAGGATAGTTTCGGACCCGATTATGACAAGAACGCACCGATTATAGTTAATGGAATTTCTGCGTGGTCGAATACGAACATAACAGAAAATATTCAGGGAAGCGGTAAATTCGGAACTGTTGCATTAAGCAAAGGCGCTCAGGCTACTATTAATGCTGATGTATATTCTGAATATGTGAAATACACAGAGGGAACGAAAGATGTTGATTCAGCCATTGCAGTTTGGGCAACTGGTTCAAATACAAAGGTTGTAATCAACGGCGGCACATTTATGCAAGTTGATGTTCCCGCAGACCACAGCAACCAACTTGAACTGATTTATGCTGAAAAAGGAGCACAAATTGAAATTACCGGTGGTACATTCAAGAGTGCAACTCCCGAGTGGACACTTAACTGTGCGGACGGTTCCGGTTCTAAAATCACCGTAAGCGGCGGTTCGTTCTATAAGTTCAATCCTGCTGATAACAGTGTAGGAGAAGGCGAAATCGTTATCCATGACGGCTTCCATGTTGTGCAGAACGGCGACTGGTTCACAGTTGTAGAAGACTAAATTACTAATCCTCTCCGCATTTGCGGAGGGGTAATCAAAGGGCATGAAGGGGACCGAAGCAAAAACAGCGTTTTTGTGGGGAAGAGGAGACACGGCGTCGTGAGTAAGTTCCGCCGCTTGCGGCAGAACGAACAATACGTAGCCTGTGTCGACGATGGTATGCTCTTTGATTACCCGAAAAAGGTAAAAAACTCACGGTGCAAACGCCCCAAAAGGCGGTTACATATGTTTGCAAAATGTATGCAAACTTAACTTTACAACGGTTGATGCGGTTTTGCAATAGCCGAAAGTAAAGAAACCCCTACCCGATACATCCGGTTTTGCCGGTGTTGCGGTTGTATCGGAAAAAACAATATCGGCAAAAATTTTATGGGAGGTCATTAGAAAATGACAAAAAGTAATGCAACAAGAAGGGCATTGCTTGTAAGCGCACTGGCAACGGTAATGTGCCTTGCAATGCTCAT
>CAKRZX010000031.1 GCA_934434555.1 uncultured Clostridia bacterium | reverse complement strand
GTTCCGATTGCACCTTTTTTTACTCCGTCTTTCTCATATTTATCTGTTAAGATTTTCACTTTATCTAAATATTTCATTTATTTTTTCTCCTCAATTGTGCGAATATCCGGCTTATGACCTGTAATCGTAAGGTATCTTGTTCTTTTTTTCACCTTTCAGGTTAAGAATATATCCGTCCTCTACCTTGCACCACCATGCCGGGTTATGTGCAGGCAAATCCTCTAATATATCTTCATCGGTCATATGCGAACTCTTTACGACTTCCATATCGCCCACAAATATTTCCATCATAGCATAGTCATAACCGTCTTTATCGCTAAAAACTACCTCGAATGTCCCTGACCGTATTTCAGACAAAATAATTGTTCCGATTGCACCTTTTTTTACTCCGTCTTTTTCATATTTATCTGTTAATATCCTTACATCATCTAAATATTTCATTTATTTTTTCTCCTCAATTGTGCGAATATCCGGCTTATGACCTGTAATCGTAAGGTATCTTGTTCTTTTTTTCACCTTTCAGGTTAAGAATATATCCGTCCTCTACCTTGCACCACCATGCCGGGTTATGTGCAGGCAAATCCTCTAATATATCTTCGTCGGTCATATGCGAACTCTTTACAACTTCCACATCGCCCACAAATATTTCCATCATAGCATAGTCATAGCCGTCTTTATCGCTAAAAACAACCTCAAATGTTTCAGCCCGTATTTCCGAGAAAATAATTGTTCCGATTGCACCTTTTTTTACTCCGTCTTTCTCATATTTATCTGTTAAGATTTTCACTTTATCTAAATATTTCATCTATATTTTGCTCCTTTTTTTCTAACTATCGGTGTAGCAACCTTTATTTTGCCGTATGGCCATGCGGTGCACCCCACATGGCACTTAAAACTTTCGCCTGCATGGTCTCTTTTCCCTTCTAATGTCAAGTCAACTTGAAAGCGTTGCCCATGTTTATCAAGTGCCCGAAGAATGTAATCTCCGCTTAAAAACTTACTTTCAACTATTGATTTAACTAAATCGTATACCTCTTGGGAATCCTCCGGTATGTACCCCATTGTACGCATCATTGCTTTCTTATCCTCTCTTGAAAGCAAGTAATTAGTGACCTTTTCAATAGGAAAATCAAACTTCACTTTATCCAGCTTATATTCTTTTACCGCGCATTTGCAATGCGGATGGTAATACTCCGGTTTATTGTTATTTCTGAATACCGTACTGTTCAAAGCAACGCATATTTCACAGGTCCTTGTTTTTTCGTCCCTGACCGCCTCGCCTCCGCAGGTTTCAATGTTCTCTGTGCTTTCGTTTTCCCTAATAACAAAGCCATCCCCTTTTACCCCGAGGATATTGTCCAAAATCCACTTGTTTTCTTCAACCATATTATACCATAAAACCTCCTTGTTTGTAAAGGCATTAAATTATTTCTCTGCCTTTTTCTTT
Organism: uncultured Clostridia bacterium; assembly: GCA_934434555.1. Taxonomy (GTDB): domain Bacteria; phylum Bacillota; class Clostridia; order Christensenellales; family QALW01; genus UMGS1322. The sequence continues at coordinate 16,951 of CAKRZX010000031.1, read as the reverse complement.
TATTGTATCACGGCCGCGTATTATTTGCGGCTGTTAATGTGACACAAATTCAAGGAGTTACGGTAAAATCAATTCATCGCATTTGAAGTGTAAATTTTGATAATCTCATTAAGTATATCGGTATGTGAAAAATCCTTATTATATATTATCCTTGTTTCACGCACCATACTCAAATTCTCTATGGGAAGCACGGCGATTTTCTTCTTTTTAAGCTCATCAAGGCACGCACTGCGCGGCAGGATAGATACCCCTAAATCCTTACGGATAAGGTCCTTTATTGTGGCAATATTGTCTACTTCAAGGGTAACGTCAAAAGACCGTATTGTTTCGCCGTTACTTTCAAGGGCGGATTCAAACAATGTCCTTGTAGCCGACGAAGGCGTGCGCAGAATCATTTTCTGCTTTTTAAGTTCTGCAAGAGTTACCGCACCTTTTTTTGCAAGCGGATTGTCCACCGACATTACGCAGGTAAGATAGTCCGTGTCAAGAAGCATTGAAGAAAAGCGGCTGTCGTTATACGCGCCGTCCACAATTGCCAGATCAATCTCATAATTTTCAAGCATATCATAAAGATTATTTATGGTATCAGTAAAAAGTATTATCTTTAATTTGCCTTTTTGATTGCTGTATTTTGCCAGTGCGGCGGCTGTAAAATTGCTTTCGGAAGTATGGGTTATGCCTATGCGCAGCAGCGAAAGGTGCTTTTGAGCATTTTGCAGTTCGGAATACATCTTGCCGTTAAGTGCATTCATCCTGCGCGCGTATTTTACTACGATTTCCCCTTGCGGTGTAAGTTTAAGCCCTGATTTATTCCTTATAAACAGGGGTGCGTTCACTTCTTCCTCCAACTGTTTTATATGGTGGCTTACGGCGGGCTGTGTCATATTAAGTTCTTCCGCGGCGCGGGTAAAGTTTTTGTATTCCGCCACCGCCAGCAGCGTCTGCAATTTTGTTCCGAGCATTTTATCTTCTCCGTATTCATTACAAAATTTTATATATATCAAAAATAATATAATTTGATTTTATCATAAAAAGATTATATCATATTATACGAAAATATTCAATAGATTTTTGCAACGCCGATTGCGGCAGTTGCATTTTTAATTATTTCAAGGAGAAAACATGCTTACACCAATATACGAAAAATTTAACATCACCTCGCCGGTATCGGTGATAATAATTTCTCTTTCCCTTATGCTAATCTGCGGCTTTGCAATGACGCGAATAACAAAGCGTCTGCGTCTGCCCAACGTAACGGCATATATAATTTCGGGTATTCTGCTGGGTCCATACTGCCTTAACTTTGTCCCCCGCACGGTAATAGACGGTATGAGTTTTATTGCCGATATTGCCCTTGCTTTCATCGCCTTTTCCACGGGCGAATTTTTCCGAATTTCAACGCTGAAAAAGAGCGGTGCAAAGGTGATAATAATCACCGTGCTTGAAGCGTGCCTTGCGTCGGTGCTTGTGTTTGCCGTATGCTTTTTTGCCCTTGGGCTTGACGCAAATTTCTCACTTGTTTTAGGTGCGCTCGCCGCCGCGACCGCGCCTGCGTCAACGGTTATGACTATCCGTCAAACCGGCGCAAAGGGCGATTTTGTCGATACGCTCTTACAGGTTGTTGCCCTTGACGATGTTGTGGGTCTTGTTGCTTACAGCATTGCAATTTCCGTTGCAGTGGCGTCCTCAACGGGAACTTTCGACTTTGTTTCGGTTATTAAACCGATTTTAATCAATCTGCTTGTGTTCTGTCTGGGCGGTCTTTTCGGTCTGTTTTTGAAACTGCTTCTGCACAAGCGCTCCACCGACAACAGGCTTATCGTTTCAATCGCCCTTCTTTTTGCGTTTTGCGGAATCTGCGCCATTTTGGACGTTTCGCCCCTTTTAGGGTGTATGGCAATGGGTATGGTGTACGTCAACACCACCGACGACGAACGGCTGTTTAAGCAGCTCAACTATTTTTCGCCGCCCATACTGCTTTTATTCTTTGTGCGTTCGGGCTTGAATTTTGACCTGGGTGCACTCTTAAATACTTCCGACGTTATCGGCGGAGTTCCGCTTATATGGGTAGGTGTGGCGTACTTCATCGTGCGTATTCTGGGCAAGTACGGCGGCGCATTTTTCGGCTGTCTGATTGCGAAAAAGGATAAATCCGTGCGCAATTATTTAGGGCTTGCCCTTATTCCTCAGGCGGGCGTGGCAATAGGTCTTGCGGCAATGGGTGCGCGGACGCTCGGCGGCAGTGCGGGCACTGCGCTTGAAACGATAATTCTTGCGTCAAGCGTCCTTTACGAACTTATAGGTCCCGCCTGCGCGAAACTTTCGCTGTATCTGTCCCATTCGTACTCGGATAAACTTGAAGATATCACGCCCGAACCCGCGCCGGACGAAAACGGCAACAAAAAGAGTGAAGTTGAATTGCTTATTGAAAGGATTCAGGCAATACAGAAAGAACTGCCCGAACATAATGACCCGTATTTTGAGGACGAAAAGGCTTTTTCCGATGCCGCCGAAGAACACTTTGCAATGCTTGACAAGGCACTGCCCCAAAGGAGGAAAAGAAGATGATTTTTGATTTTTATGACCCCATAGCCGCCGCGCTGGGTGACTGGTCGCGCGGGCTTAACACATACTCGGTGCTTTTGCGCATAGCCCTTGTGGTACTGCTTGCCTCGGTTATCGGGTGCGAGCGTTCAAGCAAGCGTCATTCCGCCGGTTTAAGAACGTTTGTGCTTATTTCGTTTGCGTCAACCGTATCAATGATTCTTGACGTTTACTTAATGAGTATTTTCAGTGCACGGCTGCCCATTCTGTCAGCGGCAACGGTTATTGCAACCGCCCTCATAAGCGGAAATTCTATTCTTTTCAGTTCCCGCAGTCAGATAAAGGGGCTTACCACCTCGGCGGGGCTTTGGGCGTGCAGTATTTTAGGCTTTTCCATAGGTGCGGGGCTTTACACCGTGACGCTTATAGTATTCCTGTTTCTGCTTTGCATTCTCGCCTGTTTTCCGTCCTTTGAATCGTATCTTAAAAACCGCTCAAACCACTTTGAGATACATCTTGAACTTAAAAGCAGCGAATATTTAAGGGATTTTGTTACTGTCAGCCGCCGTTTGGGTCTTCGCATTGACGATATCGAATCAAACCAGGCCTACATGGGTTCCGGATTAAGCGTTTATACCGTCACCTTTACAATTTGCAGTACGGAACTTAAAAAGTACAAGACCCACAAGGAAATAATTGAGGCGCTCTCTTCCCTTGACTATATTTATCACATTGAAGAAATGCGATAAAAAACCGGCACGGACCGCGCCGCGGAACTTGCCGACAAACTGAATATTACGCGGAAAAACTTCATTTTCACCGATATCGGCAGACTTGATACAATATGGAAAACGTCAATTTCAGATGAAAAATCCGTTTTGAGTCTGCGCTGTGAGGGCTTGCTTCTCTACACGTTTTCGCTTATAGGCGAGCGGGAATTAAAGGCGGAATCCGCTCAACCCGACGTAATTATGCGCATAAAAAGTATGTTGACGATAACTTTGCCGATGAAGATATAAGCATTGAAAAAATAAGCAGAGTTTTTTCTTACAGCCCTAAATACATATCCTCCGCGTTCAAAAAGAAGATGCGGGTGCCTTTTACAAATTACATAACCGCTTTGCGCGTGCAGAAAGCGTGCACTCTTATGGAACAGGGCTTCACCTCAATAAAGGACATTGCCTGTCAGTGCGGGTATTCCGACCCCCTTTATTTTTCAAAGGTCTTTAATTTAAGAATGGGGCTTTCACCGAAAGAGTATAAAAAAATACAGCCGCACTGAGCACGGCTGTAACTTTTTATCCAAGCGGGTCTTCGTCACCCGTATCTGTTTCCTGACCGGAAGTTCTGAGCAGCTGGTCGGTATAAAGGAGTATAATATCAACTTCGGGTGCCGTATATTCTTTCTTCATTTCATTTTGCCTCACTTTTTAAGTTCTTTTGCCGAATAACCGTAGCAGCCGAGCGCGCGGGCAAGGGCATTTATGGTTTTTTCTCCCTCGCACTTTGAAAGCACATAACTGTTTACGCTGTATTCAACCCTGTGCAGTTCGTTTTCGCCGTCGGAAACGGTTAAAATAAACAAATCGTCAAAGCCCGTGGCTGAAATCCCGTTTGTGTAATACTTTGCGCCCGATACCTCGGGAACAACATCTTCGCCGTTACGTGTCATTTTAACCGTGAACCCGCCGTTATTTACCGTGCGGAAGTATATCTTGTTCGTGTCAAAGAAATACAGTCCCGCAGAGGAAATATATCCGTCGGAAGAGTGTGTGCCTGAATTCTTTTTACTTACAAGCGCGGCCTTTACGGTGTTAAAATCGGTTTTGTTATCTGTAATCCAAATGTCGGAAGATTCCACTATTGTTTTACCTAAATTCTTGTAATCGCTTAAAGCCTGACCGTAAGCAAGCATATCTGCCATGAAAGTTTTGATTTTTGCATTGTCGGTTGAATCATACACCTTTTTGCAGTAAGACTTTATGCTTTCCGTGTTTTCGGCAAGAATTTCGCCGTCAAGGGTAAGTTGTGCGGTGATTTCATCCGCCATACTTTGCGGTGCGATGTCGGCATATGTGAACTTGTACGTACCGTCATTCTGTTTTTCGCCTTCAAGTTTCGCCGCGTTTTTCCCGCCCCTGATGATGTTCATCACGGGCGGATTTTCGGGGGTATAGCCTAACACTGCATAGTAGTTCATATCAAGGGTTGACGCAATGTCAAGATTTTGCTGTACCGTAACACTGCCCACAAGCAGTTTTCCCACGTCTTTTTTAAGCGAGGTAACCTTGCTGCTGTCGGCAAGGTGGCAAACGGAGCAAACACCGCCAACGAAATTATGGCTGTCGCACGCTATTGTTTTGGCGTAACTCTGCATATGGATAATCGTGTTAAGCATTGCCTTCGCGCCTTTAAGCAATGTGCTGCGGCTGATTCTTCCCGCGCTTACCGCAGTAAGAATAACACTTAAATCGCAACTGCCGTAAGGGTCGCGAACGGTAAGACCGCCATTGATTTCTTTAACGATATCCTTATCATTATTCCAGTCGCCGCAAACATAGCCCTCATATCCCCATTCTCCGCGGAGAATATTGTTCAACAGGTCATAGTTTTCCGACGCAGCAGTGCCGTTTATCAGGTTATATGAGCTCATTACGCCCCACGGCTGTGCCGACGTTACGGTCATTCTGAACGGTTCAAGATAAAGTTCCCTTAAAGCGCGCTCGGAAACACGGGAGTCGCTGTTAAGTTTGGGCGATTCCTTTTCGTTGCAGATAAAGTGCTTAACGCACACGCCCACGCCGTAACTCTGAACGGTTTCAACGATTTTTGCACCCATTACGCCTGAAATATAGGGGTCTTCTGAGAAATACTCGTTATCGCGTCCGCCGAGAGGATTGCGGTGAAGATTCATTCCGGGAGCAAGCCACATATCAACGCCCATTGCCTGTGCCTCTGCGCCGATTATCGATGCATATGCCTCAATCATATCAACGTTCCACGTGCAGGCAAGAATCGTTTCCGAGGGGAACGCGGTTTCTCCGCCTGAAAGTCCGGCAGGACCGTCGGACATATTAAATCTTGCAAAACCGTACTTTTGGCAAACCGCATCGGATGCGCCCGCCGCACCTGCGCCTTTGCCCGAATAGGAGACAAAGAACGTGGCAAGTTCGCCGTTGGTCATCTGGTTAACGAAATCGTCCATTGAAACGGTGCCGTTGATTACGTCGATAAGTTTATATCCGCTGAATTCGGGATCATTGTTCTCGCTTACCAAGTTAAGCCCGAACGCGCAAAGGTTTATGCTTCCGCCCTTTGTAAACTTGATATAGTTCGTGCCCTTTTTAAGGGATACAAGGTAGGTGTCGCCCGTTACGTCAATGTAACTGTAATTTAAGCTGGGTCCCGAATAAACATCGCCAAGATAGGTTTTTGGCGGTTTTGCTATTGTGAACGCCTGCGTATACGTGCTGTTATCCTGTGAAACGTTTATCTCGTAAGGAAAAACCTCATTATCTTCGCGGTTCCTTGCAACGCGGAGAATCATCCTGTATGTGCCGGCTTTGTCAACATCTACTTTGTAGATGGCATATGCGTCAGTACACCACATATTTGCAAGATTGTTTACTTTCAGCGAATCCCACTTGCCTGTATCTGCATTATAGATATAACCTTCTTTATTTGCCTCTATGTTCACATTATATGTGGGGTCGTTATCGCCTATTTCAAAATAATCACCGATATCAACCTTTATCCGGCAGTCGTCAAGCTTAACCTTTTCAGTTTCCTGTTGCAGCGTGAGTACGAACCGTGCCATATTGGGCGCATTGGCAGAACCTTTTGCAACCTTAATGTAGTTTATGCCCGCGGTTAAGTAAACCGTACCGGTTGCATCAACGTCCATATACTTAGTCCACGAACCGGTTGAAACCGAGAACGAAACATTTGCTTTTGTAAAGGTTACACCGTCAACAGATGTAAACACATCCAATGAAGAATTCGAAATTGCACCGCCTATGCGCATTTGCAATGAATACTCGCCGGCTTCATCAGCGTTTACCATATATATACCGAAACTGCCGGCTGGCCAAAGCGATTCAAGAGTGTTTCCCGAAAACGCCTTATACACCCCTGTTTCACTGTTGTACAATGTTGCACCTGACAATTTGGCTATCTTCGTATGTCCGTTTTCATCTGAAATATCATAATAGTCCGCAGCATCAACGGTAATAGTTCCGTTTATTGTCTGGCTGACGTGCGCGTATTCAAGCAGAAAACTGTCAATATTCGGGTTTGCCGCCGAATCCATATCGCCTAATTTAATGTAGTTTGTTCCTGCATTAAGAGTAATTTTGTTGTTTGCGTATAAGTCTTTAAGGTTATAGTATGTACTCTTTCCGCCGCTTTCGGTTTTTGTATCAACAAGTTGAAGTACGGTTTTTGCAGACCAGCTTGTTTTATCGGTTGATGTATAAATGCCTATTGTACTGCTTTTATCCGTTGCAAGGCGAACCGAAATAAAGTACTCGCCCGCCTCTTCAACGTTGACTTTGTAAATTGCATACGAGCCGCCGTACCAGGTGCTTGCAAGAGCGCTGCCGGAATATCCCGATTCATATTCGCCCGTTGCAGGGTTATAGAGATATCCGTTCTTTATAGGTTCCGTGCCGGGTTTACCGCGGCTGTCGGTACTGCCTATTTCAACCGCGTCCTCTGCCTCTACCCGCACACTTCCCTTTGCGGGGAGAATATATTCCTGTTTTTCGGGCTCTTTTTCGGTGTGGGGATCTTCAAAACTTCCGTTTGCAAGCAGACGTTTTGTAAGATTTGAGGGGCACTGTGAGGACAGTTGTTCAACAACCGTAAGTTCGTTAACGGTAACAACTCCCGCTTCGCTTACGTTTTTAACCGAGTTGCCCGCAAAGACTTTATAATCGCCCGCTTCAAGCACATATGCCGATTTGTTGCCCGTTTTGCCCAAATCGTCAAACGCTGCCATATCGTTTTTGTTGAAAGTAAGGGTCAGCACCTCACTTCCGCCGGGCGCAAGAGCGCGGGTTTTCTTAAACGCGCAAAGTTCTTTTGCCGCCTTGCCCAAAACGCCCTGAGACGCTGAGAAATACACCTGTACAACTTCCTTGCCCGTTACGCTGCCGATGTTCGTTACCTTTACTTTTACCGTTACCGTGTCGCCCTCAACGGAGAAACTTTCCTTTTCCATTTTGAACTGAGTATAGGAAAGCCCGAATCCGAACGGGAAATTCACTTCTTTATTGAAAGTTTCAAAATATCTGTACCCGAGGAAAATGTCTTCCGTGTATTCCTGCTGGGGCTGTTTTAAGAAACTTTCCGTTGTGGGATAATCGTTAATATCCTTTGCAAACGTGAACGTCAGTTTGCCCGAGGGATTTGTTTTGCCCAAAATAATATCCGCTATGGCAAGGCCGCCCTGTACGCCCGGATATCCCGCGAACAGAACCGCGTCAACGTCTATGCCGTCGCTGTTTTCAAACGCCCATGAAGTGTCGATTGCGTTGGACGTATTGAGTACGACAATGACTTTATCAAATTTTGCCGATGCCGATTTAAGCAGCGCCTTTTCATTATCGGTCAGATACCACTGCGCTTTTGAAAAATCTCTGCACTCGCCGCCCCAACGGGATATGAACACTATCGCCGTGTCTGCAAATCCTGCGGCGGAATCAATCATCGCCTCGTCGGGAGTGTATTCTAAGTCAAAACGTGCAATTCGACCCGAACTCTCCTTTGTTACCGTAAGTTCTTCCGTTTCGTACTTTTGGCTTAACGGCTCGTAAATTGAAACCTCGCCTGCGCTCTGCGCCTGACGGAACGCATCAAGGGGTGCAACGGTGCCGTTTTTGCCCATTGCCTTCGACGAGCCCGCGCCGAACGCAACAAATCCCGCCTGATAAGTAAGGGTATCAATGCCCGACCCCTGCTGATATCTGTCAGCCTGACCTTCGCCGAAAAGCGCTATTTTTGCGCCGTTTTTCAGCGGCAGTGCGTTGTTCTCGTTCTTCAACAGTACAATACCTTCGCTTGTTATGGCACGCGCTGCGTCAACGCTGCTTATTTCGGGTGTTGCGTTTACGCCCGCAAACGTCAGTGAAGTGGCTGTTACCGCAACAGCAAGAACCGCCGCCGCAATTTTTTTCTTCATAAAAAAACCTCCTACGATAAATATACTTTCCGGTACATTTATAATAGAAGATTTTGTTTCAATATTCAAGACAAATTATTGTTCAGGTTTGGACAAAAAGTTGCAACTTTTATTATTTCCTGAAATCGGACGGCGACATACCCGTACGGGCAAGGAATGCCCTGTTAAAGCTGCGTATGGTATTAAAGCCGCAAAGAATGGATATTTCGGTTACCGATTTATCGGTTGTAAGCAGGAGATTTTTTGCCTTGTCAACGCGCATTGCAGTTATATAATTACGGAACGTGGTATCAAGTTTCTCCCTGAAAATGCGCATTATGTGGTCCTTGCTTATGTTCAGTTCCCCCGCAACGGAATCAAGGGTGATGTCCGAATCAAAATTACGGTTACAATAGGCAAACACATCGCTTGCTGCGTCCATATTCACTTCTTTTTCGCCGCTGAACCTGATTTTTGGCAGCAGTTCGGAGAGAATAAGCACGGTAAGCGCATTTAATTTTTCGTTTATAAATTCCGGTCTTTTATTAAAATATTCCACTGCGTCATCAAAATATCCGCTTACTTTTTTCAAAGAGCCGTTTTCGAGATGTACGACCGGGCTTTCCGGATCAAGATTTTTATACTTCCGCCCGAACGCCGAAAGACAGTCGGCCTTGGCGATTATAAAATAGCCGTCACACGATCCGTCATCGTTGTATGCGTGGGTATGGTTGGGAAACACAACCGCCGCGTCACCGCAAGAAAGCGTATACCTTTTACCGTCGCACACAAGTTCGGTCCTGCCCGAAGTAAGCAAAATGATTTCCGTTTCACCGTGCATATGGGAAGCAAACCCGTAGCCTTTGCGTCTTGCCGCGTGTACGGGAGTACTCCATTTTTCATAAAAAATCTTTGCCATAACTTCACCTTCCGTTTTTTTATTGTACCATATTTCTTTAACCTTTTCAAGATAAATTTTAATTGCCATTTTCAATTTTATATTATATAATATTTCGGAAAATAAACGAATTATTCGGAGGCAATAAAATGATACTTGTTACCGGCGGTTGCGGATTTATAGGCTCGCACACCTGCGTAGAACTGCTTAATGCGGGAAAAGAAGTTGTTATAGTTGATAACCTTTACAATTCAAAAATTGAGGTGCTTGATTCAATAAAATCAATTACCGGCAAAACCTGCGATTTTTATAAGGTTGACATAAACGATGAAAGCGGACTGCGCGAAGTATTTTCAAAGCACAAAATTGATGCGGTTATCCATTTTGCGGGGCTTAAAGCGGTAGGTGAATCGGTTGAAAAGCCGAGGGAATATTACAGCAACAATATTTCCGGCACGCTTACGCTTTTGAAAGTTATGAACGAATTTAACTGCAAAAGCATAGTATTCTCATCATCCGCCACCGTTTACGGCAACAACAATCTGCCGCCCTTTAAGGAGGGTATGCCCACTTCCGCCACCAACCCTTACGGCTGGACGAAAGTTATGCAGGAACAGATTCTCTCCGACATTGCCTTTGCCGACAAAGATATGCGCATTGCACTTTTAAGATATTTTAACCCCATTGGTGCGCATCCCTCCGGGCTTATAGGCGAAAACCCCAACGGCATTCCCAACAATCTTGTGCCGTATATCTGCAAAGTTGCTGTGGGCAAGCTTCCTTACCTTAACGTTTTCGGTAACGATTACGACACCGTTGACGGCACCGGCGTAAGGGATTATATTCACGTTGTTGACCTGGCAAAAGGTCATATTGCCGCGCTTAATTATCTTGATAACAACAAAGGCTGCGTTACCGTAAACTTAGGTACGGGCGTAGGTTACAGCGTGCTTGAAGTTGTTGAGGCTTATAAAAAGGCAAGCAAAAGGGATATCCCCGTAAAAATCTGCCCCCGCAGACCCGGCGATATTGCTTCCTGCTATGCCGATGCTACACGCGCAAAGGAGCTTTTCGGCTGGACCGCGCAGTACGGCATTGACGAAATGTGCCGTGACGCTTGGAGATTCGCAGAAAAGAATATGTAATAAAAACCCCTTGTTGCAGGATTGTAATTCTGCTTCAAGGGGTTTTCTTTATCCTATTTCGTAGCCCGCGTCCTCAACGGTTTTCTTTATCGTTTCTCTGTCAAGAGGCGCATTAATGGTAAGCACTACCGTGCCTTTACTGTGGTCGGCAACCGCTTCCGTTACCTGCGGGAGTGCTTCAAATGCCTTTTTTACTCTTCCCTCGCAATGGGCGCACATCATTCCGTTAACTTTTATTACTTCTTTCATTTTTTTATTCTCCTTTATATTATCGTTTGCCTTTACGGCATTTTTATTCAGTTTTACGGTGTTAAGCCTTAACGCGTTCATACAAACGCAGAAACTTGAAAGACTCATTGCCGCCGCACCGAGCATAGGCGTCATTTTTATTCCCGCAAAAATCAGCACGCCCGCCGCAAGCGGAATTCCTATGCAGTTATAGAAGAATGCCCAAAACAGATTTTCCTTGATGTTTTTAAGCACTTTCCGCCCAAGCACAACGGTATTCTTTGCGTCGGTAAGAGTGCTTTTAAGCAATACAACGTCCGCAGAATCTATTGCGATATCCGTGCCGTTGCCGATTGCTATACCCAAATCCGCCGCTTTCAGCGCGGGCGCGTCGTTTATGCCGTCCCCCACCATTGCGGTTTTGCCCGTCGCCTTTATTTTCATTACCGCTTCTGCCTTTTTGTCCGGCAGAACGCCCGCTATAATATTGTCGATGCCCACCTGTCTGCCTACTTCACGGGCGGTAAGTTCGTTGTCGCCCGTAAGCATATAAACATTAAGCCCCATTTTTTTCATATCCGCTATGGCTTCGCGACTTGAATCCTTTACCGTGTCCGCAACGGCTATTGCGCCCAAACACTTGCCGTCCTTTGAAAAATACAGCGGTGTTTTGCCCGCCGCGGCAAGTTTTTCGCACTCTGTTTTTATGCTTTCAGGAGCATTCTCCTTCCCCGCATAAACGGTACTGTTTCCCATCTTTCCCCTTATTCCGCTGCCGGGAAGCGTTTCTATGTCGGTGCATTCCTCTTTTTCGACGCCGTTTTCGGTGCAGTAGTCCACAACCGCTTTGGCAAGAGGGTGTTCGCTTTTGCTTTCAAGTGAACAGGCAATTTTCAGCAGTTCGTCGCTTAACGGGATAATATCCGTTACTTTCGGCTCTCCCGACGTTACCGTTCCCGTTTTATCAAGCACGATATTCCGTATTCTGCCCGCCTCTTCAAGGGATGCCGCGGTTTTATATAAAATGCCGTTCTTTGCGCCCAGCCCGCTTCCCACCATAATGGCAACGGGAGTGGCAAGGCCGAGGGCACAGGGACAGCTTATTACAAGCACCGAAATTCCGCGCTCCAACGCAAACGCAAAGGACTGCCCCAGAATAAGCCAAACAATAAACGTTACCGCCGCAATTCCCAAAACTACCGGCACGAACACGCCCGAAACCTTATCGGCAAGTTTTGCTATCGGCGCTTTTCCGCCCGCCGCATCGGCAACGGTTTTTATTATTTTTGCAAGCATCGTGTCCTCGCCCACAGACGTAACACGGCATTTAAGAAAGCCCGATTTATTCACCGTAGCCGCCGAAACGCTGCTTCCCTCGGCTTTGTCAACCGGTACGCTTTCGCCGGTTAAAACGGATTCGTCAACCGCGCCTGTGCCTTCAAGCACAACGCCGTCACAGGGAATGCTCTCCCCCGCCTTTACCGTGAATATATCCCCAACGCGTACTTCCTCAACGGGAACGCTTACTTCCTCACCGTCCTTTAAGATTCGCGCCGTTTTGGGTTTTAGGTCAATAAGCGCATTTATGGCATCGGTGGTACGCCCTTTTGAGTAACTTTCAAGCAGTTTGCCCACATCGATTAAAGCAAGAATCATTGCCGCCGATTCAAAGTACAGTCCGTGAAGATGATTTTCGCCCGCCGTCATCAAAAACAGCAATACGGTGCTGTAAGCAAAGGATATTCCTGACCCGAGTGACACAAGCGTGTCCATATTGGGCGCGCCTTTTATTGCACCTTTGAAACCGCTGATAAAGAATTTTTGGTTTATTACCATTACGGCACCCGCAAGAATCATCTGCAAAAGCCCAAGCGCCGTCGGGTTGGACGATAAAAACTCCGGCATAGGCGCTCCCCACATATGTCCCATTGAAAAATACATCAATATGAACATAAGCACAAGTGACCATATAAGCCTTGTTAACAGGCTTCTGCTCTCATTTTTATTGCTTTTGGGCTTTTCCTTTTTTCCCGCAGCGCTTGCGCCGTAACCCGCCGCCATAACGGCAGAAATTATATCGCTTTCGCTTGCGGTGCCGGAAACATCCATTGAATTTGTCAACAAATTCACATTGCACTCCGTTACGCCCGGAACTTTTTTTACCGCTTTTTCTACCCTTGCACTGCACGCGGCGCAACTCATACCCGTAACCGAATATTTCATAAAACCACCTACCTCATCATTTTACCTATAATATCAATCAGTTCATTGGTTTTTTCTTCTTTTCCGCATTTAAGGTCTTCGGCAACGCAGGTTCTTATGTGCTGGGCAAGAATTTCTCTTTCAAACGCATTCACGGCAGCATTTATTGCCGATGCCTGTGTAAGAATATCCACGCAGTATGCGTCGTTTTCAAGCATATTCCTTATTCCACGCACCTGACCCTCAATTCGGTTAAGCCTGTGTATCAGTTTTTTATATTCTTCTTCATTTCTTACCCTTTTACGCATTTTGCAGCATTTGCAATCCGTAATTCTCACCCCTTTTTGTTTTTTCACGATAATTATATACCCCCACAGGGTATGCGTCAAGTAAAAAATAAGCCCCGCAGAAAATTTTTTTGCGGGGCACAAAACTAAATAAACGGGCGCCTGTCAAGAACAAGCCTGAGCGGGCGGGACGAAACAATCTTCCCCGGCAATGCCGACTGCAACTCCGCAAGGCAGCAGCACGCGCCGAAAAGGCAATGCAGGTCATTAAACGATTCGTCGGTTTTGTCGTCAAGCCCGTCAATCATTTTTATATACTCATCCGCAAAACTTTCAAGCACGGTTTTCGCTTCAAAAAAGCGGTGAGGCGTCTGCCGCATTGCCCGCGACAGGCAGTACACAACGTCAATTTCGATGAATCCGCAGTGCGGTGTAAGTATACCCGCATCGCGGCTGGAAATCAGTTCGATGCACGAATCAATAACTTTTTCGGGATATCTCATGGGGCGATGCTCGGCTTCGTGATTAAAAAAGTAGTGAAATCCGCCCGCCATGGATTCATACAGCGGCGGATTTGCCTCGCCGAAAGCGATAAATCCAGTTTCGGGCGAAGTATGCTCCCACATCCACTCAAAATACGCATCTTTCCACATTAAATCAATTTCATCAGTGTTTTCAAGAGCAACAAGAATTCCCGCGCCCTTGTGGGACTGGGGCCACGGCCGTGACCAGTCAACTTCTTTTTCAAGAAGTTCAATCAAGCCTGAAACATCGGCGTATTTTTTAAGTGCCGTACACTTATACCGGGGACGCGCGTCAAACAGTTCAAGCGCCGCCGAAACGTGAGCGGTTGTATGAATCGGGTGATGTGTGCTTTCGTTCCACAGTCCCGTTTCGGGGTTCTGCATTTTTTGCATTTTTTCGATAAATCCGCGCCGCTCCTCTTCACTTTGGGGAAACGCGCCGATTGTATAAAGAATGTTTGCCGCGTCCGCACAGCCGTATTCGTTTCTGCCTAAATTTCTCTCGCCCCACGTCCAGCGTGAATAATCGCCGTAAGAGCCTAAATTATGCCTGTCAACGCAAGCCTTTATCTTTTTTATAATTCCGTCAATATTTACTCTCTGCATATATTCCTCAACGTTTCCGCCGCGGCTTTAAGCGATTCGATTTTGCCGTCGTGCATAAATTCAAGCATATAATTTTTGTCATTTCCGAGGATTGAAACGTACTCTTTCCACTCGTTTTCAAGCGTGCCGAGCGGATAGCGCACTTCTCTCTTCCATGAAAACGTATGTACGCTTTTTACATGAGGTTCAAGCGCCCGCGCCGCATCAAGATTATACGAAAATGGCTTAAACTGATTGGGCTGCCAGAACATTTTCAAATTTTTCCTGTCCGCGTCCTTTATAAACTGCAACGCACAGTGATATTCATCTGTCAGCGACTGCGGATGACATTCAAGGCAGACGGTTATATTCTTGTTTTCGTCGCAGATATACCTTGCGTCCTCAACGCATTTTTCGTAAAGTGAAAACGGTACGCAATCGCTGCTTCTGCCCTGCAATGGCCACACACGCACGGTATCGCATTCAAGAGCAGCACAGGAATCAAGCACTTTTTTATATAAATCCCGCTCGCTTTGACCCAAAATATAGTATGAACCGTATTCGGGAATTCTGATATCTGCGTCGCGGCAAAGATTTTTTACTTCCCTTGCCCTTTTAACATCGCCGTGAGGAACGTGGATGTCGCCGCCCCACTCAACGGCTTCAAGCCCCGCATTTTTTACTTCGCTCACGATTTCCGCGGGCGTTTTATCCCTGAACGTAACCGAAACAAGTCCCGTCATAAAATTCTCCTTTAAGCCATTGTTTCAAGCATTTTTTCAAAAACTTCGTATTCGCACGTTTCGCCGCGGGAATATTTTTCAAACTGGTCAAGCATATACTCGCCCATGCGCTGAACCTCGTTGCCCGTGGAGCCCGCAATATGAGGCGTTAAAAACACATTTTCAAGTGTGTAAAGTTCGCTGTCCGCGTCCGGCGGTTCGGGGCAGGTAACGTCAAGCACCGCGCAGCGGTCGCGCTCTTCTTTAAGCGCCCGTATAAGGTCGTTTTCCTTTACCTGCGCACCTCTGCCCGTGTTTATAAACACGGCATTTTTCTTCATTAAAGAAAACAGAGAGTAATCAAACATTCCCACCGTTTCGGGCAGATTTGCCACGTGATTGCTTATTACCGTACAGGAAGAAAATATTTCCCTTAAATCCGCCTTTTTCGCGCCCAACTCTTCCGCCTTTTCGTTTGATAAAAACGGGTCGTAAACAAGCACGTCGATTCTGTCCTGTTTAAGGCGTTTTATGACCATCTTGCCTATCATTCCCGCGCCGATAATTCCCACGCGGGTATTAAAATTCCCCGGCATTGTGTTAAGCGCATAATGCGCCGCGCGCTGTCTGTCGCATCTCGTTCTGCGGCAGGCAAGAAAAAAGCCTTTCGTTGCAAGCAGAATCTGCGCCGCGGTGTATTCCGCAACGGGAACGGCATTGGCACCCCACGCCGAAAAAATCCGCACATTCCGTTTTAAGTACGGTCTTACAAAATACTGCACCGACCCCGCGCCGTAAAACACGCATTTAAGATTCGGCAGAAATTCAGCGATTTCTTCTTCCGTAAGCACGGGCGCGCCCCACGTGGAGAACATATTTTCGGCATCTTTAAGTTTTCCCGCAAGAATATCATCTTTTGAATATATGTTTTTTTCATCAAGCCCCGCCTCGGCTTTTAACTTTTCCCGTACTTCTTTGCCGTAAACGCGCATAACCGCGTCCGAACCCGAAAAGAAACTTTTCATAAAAACTCCTACTATGCTTTTTTGATATTGTATACTCAATACGCCGAAAAGTAAATAGTCAATTCGGCTTATAATTATGTAAAACCTGCCTGTTGATTTTTTCCCCCGTGTGTGATATAATTATTTCAGTCAGATTTTTCGGGAGGATATATGGACAGGACAAGCGAATTTTCAAAAGCAGATATTGACGAAAACAAGGGCATTGCGTGGCTTTCGTATTTGGGAATCCTTTTTGTAGTTCCCTTTTTATCGGATTCGGAATACGCCCGTTTTCACGGCAGACAGGGTCTTGTTTTATTTGTTAACGAACTGATTCTGCTTATTGTAATTCTCGTCTGCCATATTCTTGCATCGAACAACATTCTGCCTTGGGCTTTCTTTCCTTTGCGGATTGTTTTTCTGCTTGTTTTTTATATCGGAATGGGCTTTTTCGTGTGCTACGGGCTTATAAATTCAATAAAGGGCCGTGCAAAAGAACTGCCCCTTATAGGCAAAATGGCAAAGTAAAAAAAGTGCTTGACATACGCATTAAGGTATGTTATACTTTTCTCGTTTTCGGGAGCATAGCTCAGCTGGGAGAGCATCTGCCTTACAAGCAGAGGGTCATAGGTTCGAGCCCTATTGTTCCCAC
>CAKRZX010000030.1 GCA_934434555.1 uncultured Clostridia bacterium | reverse complement strand
GCCGATTTCTCCTGTTCGCTCAGAAAGCTCAGATTTTTAACAAAGCCTTCAAGCGGCTGTCCGACACATTCGCCGGAAACCTTTGCAGCGGCAACGCATGGATCATTCACATTTTCTCCCGACTTCTTCACATTTGCCGAAGCAGCCGTTGCAGATACGGTAACAATACTCAGCGCAAGTACGAGTGTGAGAGCTGCTGCAAATACGTTTTTTTTGTTTTTCATAGTAAGTGCTCCTTTAATAATTATTTGCGGTTTTCCTTTCCGCAACATAAGTATAGCAAAACGAAGCAGCCCATTCACCGCAAAAACGCTTGAAAATTGTCACAAAACCGTAAGAATTGAAAGTCGTGTATAAGCATCACTTCCAGCTCAAAAAACGAATCTTCAATCTGCGCTTTGAACTCATCGCAAATGCATTTGTATTCCACTTTTTTCTCACGTCGGCAAGAGCAAAAGCCGCCGGTGCGCCGAAAACTCTCCCTGACCGTATTGACAATGCTTTTATCGGGGCTTGGTGTAATTTTCATTTCCTTATCCCCTGAGCATGGCATTGATATAGCTGCGGAGCACGGATTCGTTCATTGCACCGATGCGTGTTGAATAAACATTTCCGTTCGCGTCTATAAAGGTTGTTTGCGGGATAGAAGAAACATTATATGCAACAGCTCCGCTGTATTCTGTATCAAAGTATAAAGGAAATGTATATCCGTTTTTAGATACAAAACGCTTTGTTCCGTCAATTGTATCCCGATATCCGTCAGTCAGGTTGACCATCATAAATACCACACGGTCACCGTATTCCTTGTGGAGCTTTTCAAAATCCGGAAGTTCCTGTTTGCACGGAGGACACCAGGTTGCCCAAAAGTTGATAACGATGGGCTTTCCGAAATTATCCGACAAGCGAATCTTTTTGCCGTTTGCGTCAAGTACAGTAAAATCCGGAGCGTTGTTTTTGTTAGGATCATCCGTTGCGGGGGGCGTTGCTTCCGGAATAATTGTTTTTTGCTGTTCCGCAGCAGAAGAATTCGTATTCGGCACATCCGATTCCGGTTTTTCGGTTTTGGAAGGATTCTCGGTTTTATTCGGCTTTTCCGTGTTCGTCTGTTGCTGTGACGTTCCGGGAAGCGACGGCGATTTTTGTATTTCGTCTTGGCCGGAAGTACGGGCAGATTGATCTGTTGCCTCCGAAACTCTATCCGTTTCTTTTTCCGGCGATTCTGCGGTGTTTGGCACAGCCGTGCTTCCTGAGGTTGAATCTGCGGTATTTTTTTTCGCATTCGCGGTTTCGGCAGACCCTGCTTCCGTACCGACGGGCGGCCGGATTTCTTGCTCATATTGCTTTGAAAGCGCACCGTATACCATTGCTGCGCCGGTAATAAGCACCGAAAAGGCAACGACAAGCAACACATATTTCATCTGCCTGTTTTGCAGCAATTTTTGAATAAATCCCGGCAACCTGAATTTTGTCGGGTCAAACTTCACTTTAATTCCCTCCTATGAAAAGATTGATACAACAGCATCCATTAACCCGCAGGCCATGAGAACACCTACAAGGATCAGAAAGCTGCCGCAGATAATGTTAATAACACGGTAATGCTGCTTAATGAATGTGAAAGCCGTATTCAGTTTTTCAATAAGCAGTGCCGATAAAAGAAACGGCACGCCAAGCCCCAGGGAATATGTAACAAGGAGCAGGACTCCTTTGACCGCAGTACCGGATGCCCCGGCAAGTGCCAGTGCCGAACCGAGAAAGGCTCCAATACACGGCGTCAAGCTTACAGAATAAACAACACCGAACAGAAATGCCGAGACTGCGGTATCAGCCGTCCGCCCACTCTGCATCCCCTTGAAGAACGGAAGCTTAATAAACTCCATATAAGACAGACCGAACACAACGATCAACAGTCCCCCTATAATGTTGACAACGGTCTTATATTCTCTCAAAAAAGCGCCGATCGTGCCGGCAAACAGCCCGAGCACACTGAAAACGACAGTGAAGCCCAACACAAAACTGAGTGCTCTCAAAAACACTTTATGCTTTTTGTCCGCTCCGCCCGCAAAATATGAAATATACAGCGGTAAAAGCGGCAGCATACATGGGGAAATGAAGGAAATAAAGCCTTCAAGAAATGTAATCGCAAATTCCATATCAAACTCCTTTCTTGTCAATCAAAGATGTAAAGCAGATGACAATAGTCCTCGGCTTCCGTTTTTTTACCGGAGGGCAAAATACTGGGCAGCACCGTTGATACAGCAGCGCACACCGCTCGGCGAATCGGGAGCGTCATCAAACCCATAACTGAGGCGGAAATCTCCTGCAATGCTGCGCACCTCGCTCAGCACATTCCGCGGCTTTCGTCATGCAGTTAAAGGCTGCAGGAGCTATATCGGTTTTGAGAATGCCGGCCGGCGCCTTCAAATTTGTCGGCAGAGAAAAACAGACGCAGTGCAAAAGACGACTTCTTATCGGAATAAAGAAATGAAAGTTGCACCGACTTTTCGGCTATAATTCTTCATTGACTGTCTGCTCCATTCCATGTTTCAGTATCCTTCGGTCAATATCCGCCACAGTAATGCCACGCAGACTTTTTTTGCAATTCTCATCAAGCTGCCGGTAAATGTTCTGCATAATTTCACCCATTCCCGAAGCGATCAAGCACTCCTTATTCATGTCACCGCTTCTCCACGGCGAACCGACAAATTTTGCGTCTATCGCCTCTGCGATCTGTTCCAGTGTGAGTTTATCGGCATCGGCGATAAAAATATATCCTCCGTTGTTGCCGCCCTTTGTACTCACAAAGCCTGCCTTTTTCAGCTTGGACATAACCTTGCGTATCAGCACAGGATTGGTACAGACATTCTGTGCCAGTTCCTCGCTGCTGAGTACCTTTTCCATGTGATTGAGATAGACCAGCGCATGGACGGCAATACTGAATGAACTGTTCGTAACAATTACCTCCTTGGCATATGAAAGCTTTCTGTAACTATTTCAGTTACATCTCTATTGTAATTATAATAGTTACAGCGGCGCTTGTCAAGAGGATTTCTGAAATTTTTAATTATTTCTTTTTCCCGCATAAAAAAGTGAGCCTGATAACCGGACTCACTAATATCATGTAAACTTTTTCGCCTTGATTTGCCGTCCGGCTTTTTCGACAATGTTTATTGTTTGAAGGTCTTCCTGTCAGGCTACGCGCACCGTTTTCCCGGTTCCGCTGTCCTCCATTGAAAGATAGCAGATACACATGCTGCTTCCGTTAATAAACTGCCGATTACGGCGGTATACACATTCTCGTGTGAATTCATCGGAGATACACACCACCTTATCCGCACGCTTCTTGATATCCTCATATGCTGCGATATCTTTCTTGCTCCGGCGCTTTGCCTGTGCTCGGTGCGGCAGAACCAGAATAAGTCGGATATGAGGATGCATTTTCCAAAACTTCAGAACAGACAAGGCGGCAACCGTATCAACCCCGGTCGCGCCTCCGGCTCCGAAAAAACGGTGTCCGGATTCAATCCGTGCTGTCAATTCTTTTTCAAGCGGCGACGAAATCTGCATCGTGTCAGCCGGCAGTTTTCTGTGTCCGGCAAAAAAAGCCGTCTTTGGGCATATTATTTTAACTGTCATGCAGATATCTCTCCTTTCGGCAACTTTTTTGTCCGAGAGATAGTGTTTAATGATTTCATCGGCATCTTTAGCGGTAGGACACTGAACCTCAATTTTTCGGTCAAAACGACCTGACCGCACAAGGGAGTTCAGCAGCTTCCATATCTCATTTGCAGTTGCAAGAACGAACACATTACAGTTCTTTGCGGGACTATACGGATATCCAGCAGCTTACGCCGGAGATTGTCAATGCGCTGATTCGGCGCATCGAGGTTCGCAGCAAGGATAAGGAAACAAAAAAGGTCAAGGTGGACATTTACTTCACAGTCGTTCCCCACCTTTTTTATTGGAACAATGTCATATAAGATTTTTTCACCGTTTGTGAAATTGGCAATATTAGGTGTTGCTTCCCAGACGGTGCTTTTTTATCTTAAAAATATGTCGTCCAATACTCCCAATTATTCTTTCCAAAATTGTCTAACCAACCGTGAAGATACACCCATTTCACTCATTCGTGTAGCGTTCAAGGTCGCGAACAATATGAAAATTTCAACGGTATATTGAGGCGTTTTATCCCCTGTCTTTTTCTGCTTATCTAAAAAGTTAAACCCGCGCCGAAAACAGAAACAAGTCTGCAACGGTGCGGGTATGGGGGTCAGATTATGTTAAAAAATCTTCTATTATATCATCAATATGGAACTCGCTTAAATTCGCAGCATTTATCTCCCTCATCAGTTGACGAATCAAGGCGAATGAAACCGTTATGTTCGGTATCCGCCGTATCATTCTGCCGGAATCAAAAAAATCAAGTCCGTAGATAACGTACTGTCCGTTGTACTTTGATACATTCATCTTGCATGTAATCATTTTTCGAGCATATCCTTTGTTGTTGTTTTATTGGCATTATTTTACATCAATATCACTGTTCTGTCAACTAATTTTTCATTCTTTTTTGCACTATTTTTGTCGTTTGGGGGAAAGATGTGGATTAAATTTATTTCGACGTATGCTATGTTTGACAAATTGGCATATTCCCTTATGATTGTATCTTGTTCTTTATGCGCAGACAGGCTTCCGTGTGCATAATCCAGTGCCTCGAAAACGACATTTGAATCAGCCCGCGAATATCTTTGCTGCACCAATAGTCAATCAGCCAAATTGCCTTTTTATCGCTATTTACTACATTCAGCGACTCTAAGTACTCTTTTCTTTCCTCCGGTATTTTCATTTTTAATTCATCATAAGAAAACTTTTTATGCATTTTCTCAGTGCTATCCCGCACCTCGGAAATATATGAATAAAGTTCTTTCAGATTGGGTTGCTTTGAAAAATCAGAAATTTGCTGCTTAACAAGTTAATTTTCGGTTGTTGTGATTGGCGAATTTATTCATTTTTGATAATTGCCTGCAAAAAGCTTGCTCATCTTCATTAATTACCGTATGCGCAACGATATCTTCAATACGGAAAATATACCAGATTGAATAAGCTCTCGTTTTGCAATGGTACCCATCGGCGTTTATGAAAGGGATCGCATTAAAATCATCCCGACATAATTCTTCCTTGAAAGACAATATAGTTTGCATTAATTGACTTGGTAAACTAAGTAAAGTATCAATACCCATACTATAAGTATCTTTTCTTTTAATTTGAACCGGCATTGTTTTATTGAGTTCAGACCATTCTTTATTCATATTAGGTTTTCCGCCCGTAAATTACGATTAATCATTGTTTTTATGAATTTTCAAAGCATTTCAAATTCACTCAGTCAACACTCGTTGCTTTGTGATAGTGCTGCAAACACGCAACATAAAAAAGTCAAATTCTCGGCTGATATCGACGCTATTTAATTATGTTTCTTTATATATTTCGTCGCCGTATTTATCCAATTCAGCGTTTTCTTCGCAATAAAAATGATATTCATAAAACAATGCTTTCTTTGCCGCTTCTAAATTATCGTAAATACTTATCATGCCAAGACTTTCCCAATTTTCCGTATAACAATCATATTCCTGAACATACATCCTGAATGTGTCCCCTTGCTTTAAGATTAGTGCTCGCTCGGTGTTTGCAAAATCAAACCATACATAATCATAATCACCGGGCTCAATTCCTGAATATTTATCGGTCTCCCATTGAGCAACAATCTCTTTATCTCGATTCTTATTGATTCTAAAACCCAAATAAGCAAACAGAAACATTACGCCAACAATAATTATCTCTTCAACTAAAAAGATAAAAAACAAATGCCAATCATGCTGTAAAAATTCAGATAATGGCTTATTTCCCGTCCAACTATTTGTACGATAAATATTGCCGAATAATAAAATTGAACAAATTAAAAGAACAATTATGTAAATCCAATATCGTTTTGAATATGGAAATCGCTTGCTCATCTCATCACCGTTCTTTGTTATTGTATCATTAAATCATTGTTTTTTCAACTATTTTTACAAAGTAACAGGTTCGAGACTCTGATATCTGTATTTCACCGCCTTAAAACAAAAGATGTTTCTGCCTAAAATGCGCGGACGCTGACGCTGCGTATTTTGACCGCTGCTCAAAAGCCTCCTCCCTGTTTCCGCCACAGGCGGCGGTCGGTGTCCTTTCAGTTAACAGCACAACTTACGTTGGCTGAAACGTGCAGTCTCACACGGTCAACTCTTTTTATGGCAAAACAAAAACAACCGCTGACGCGGTTGCTTTTGTTTTGGCTATCACATACGAAATAGCTACTTAATTTTTTGATAGTCAAAAGACAAATCGAAAACCTCAATAACAAGTTTTGCGCCAATTCCTCTATAATAATCTTTCAATTTGCGTTGCTATGCATTGCATATTATCCAAATAGCATGTTGGAAATATAGCCGAAAGCTGAGACCCCTCAACCAACTTAGATATTTTCCTTTTTATTTCCTCTTCAGTTTTATCATTAAACTCTTTACCTTGTTTCAAGAATGTATCTTTTAATCTATCAGACCATTTCTTTTTACAGCCTTTAAATGAAGCCGCATTTACATCAACACCATAATCACTTAATATCATTTCTTTATATACTTCTTTAGATAAGAAATCCTCAAATTCCGACTCCTTACTATCCCCATAAGCATAGAGAATAAACACGTCTTTGTCTGATAGTAAACCATTTTGTATAGCAGTGGTCTTTGCCTCAATACCGCACTTATCCCCATCAACTATTACATAATATTTACACATTAAAGAAGCATATAAAGAGCATTTATACTTTAAGTTTGACGCACCTCCCAAATCCACAAAACTTAATTTTTTGTTTCTTATTGCATCTCTAATTTTGCCGCTAATTTGTGATAAAACACTTTTTAATGATGTTACATCATCCGATCCTTCCACAATGATTACGGTGTCAGTACAAATAAGATTGTCAGCTAATTGTATTCCCAACAATGTTCTCACATCGTCTATTGATGTTGCCAAATTGCCTACGCCATTATCAATTATAATATTTGATGATAAATCAAGTCGATTAACAAAAACACCATTATGAGTTGTTATAATCACTTGATTAGTCTCTGATATTGATTGGATAACACTATGTATCTGATGAATAGCACCTGGATGCAAATGCGATTCAGGTTCTTCTATGGCTACTATTCTTGAAGTATCGCTATTTGATGTACTGTTTAGCAATGCCAACGTGATTAAACTCTTTATTCCCTCTCCCTTATAAGATAAATTCGTTTTATTGCCATCATCAACAACGAATTCTATATCACTCCTTATAAGTGAACGTTTAATATCATCATTAAGAATAATATCTGCCCTTTTTACGGTTGGTAAAAAAATCTTTATTTTTTCAGATATTTCTTCACTTAATTTCGACATCAATTCTTTTTGTTTGTTTTGAACCACTTTCAATGCATCATTATATTCGTTATCATTTATATGCGCCAATTCATCACTAACTAAATCTCTCAGTAAACTTAGCGAACGAGTCTCAGTGCGAACAGCAGGGATATATTGAAAATTAATATTCTGTGCAATAAAAGCAATTACCTGAGCTATTTTATTTTTATATGAAGTCGCTCCCTTCCCGCGTTTTTTTAGAATGGCAATTGTAAAATTATCATACCCGCTACCATTTTTATAAGTTATTTCAACGCTTATCCTTCCATTATTTTCTATTCCTACCTGTTGAATAAAATCCCTCCGCTCTTTTTCATTTAACAAAATATCCAACACCAAAACTGTCGGATTATTTTTTTCCCGAGCTTGAAGAGACATAGGATAATCTCTTTCGTATTGATATAAACTATCTTTTTCTCTTCTCCATTCTGAAAAAAAAGCTGTCTTTCTAAGCATAGTATCATCCAGCATTGCAGCTTTTATTTTTAAGGACACAATTGCAAGTTTAATCGCGCTTAAAATATTAGTTTTCCCCTCATTGTTCTTGCCTAGTATAACACTATAATCACTTAATGGTAATTCTTTAACTGTGGTAATACTTCTGTAATTTGCAATCGAAATACTATTAATTTTCATATCTTCCTCTCTTGTTTTTGCTTAAATCCAACAATATGTGACCAAAAACAACTCATATCTCCCACACAACAAGCATTATACCATATTTCGTCATATTTTTCAAGCCGTTTGAGCAATACATAGCAAGAAGTCCGAAACAGATGTTTCAGACTTCCCCATTATCATTTAGACGTTACCTTATTGAGTTTTTATAAGTGTTTTCAAAAGTATCTATGCAGTTATTGTCTATGCTATTTGCCTTTAACAACTCACTTAATTGTTTTATAGTAGAATACTTATATCGTATTGCTTTTATAATCTTCTCAAAGCCACTATCAGAATATGATTGCAACAGCATATCCACCGTTTTCTTGTAAGCCATAAAATCACAGCCTCTCATCGAATACCCTACGTCTATTATCTCTAATAACGCAACTAAATCTACTATATCGTCATCAAACTCTAAATTAACTCTTTTCATAAGATAGCGACCAACACTTTTTTGCTTTGACTTTATGTTGTTTGTATAGATTTCTATATTGCAATCGACATAATCAGATATCCCAACGTCATTAAATAATTGATACCCGACAAACATTCCTTTTCCATCGTCTACATATTCATCGGAAATCAACTCTTCGTCCATCGGCTTTTCGCCTATAAAATAAACACCTTTAGAAACAGGCTTAAGTAAACCTTCTTCCTCAAGCTTATTTAATATCTTTAACAAAGTTTTATACGGAACTTCTGAAAATTCAGCATCTTTTAACTTTGACACATCAAAAAATACACCGCTATTGTTCTTACAATATTCTCTAACAAATTTGGTATAATTCAAGTTTTCACCTCCTTAAATAAGCTAAAACTTCTTTATTAATTACATTATAACACATTTTGGGACGACAAAAAAGCCGACACTTGCTATTTCTACAAAAATGTCGACTTTTTATCTTGGCGCCCCAAACAGGACTCGAACCTGTGACACGTCGGATTGCGGTGCCCAAAATGCGCGGACGCTGACGCTGCGTATTTTGACCGCTGCTCAAAAGCCACCTCCCTGTTTCCGCCACAGGCGGCGGTCGGTGTCCTTTCAGTTAACAGCACAACTTACGTTGGCTGAAACGTGCAGTCTCACACGGTCAACTCCTTTTTATGGCAAAACAAAAACAACCGCTGACGCGGTTGCTTTTGTTTTGTGCTTATCGCCCGAATTTGCACAAAAGCAAAATTACCGTTAAACGGGGTATTCTGAATGCCTTTGAGCTTATATGTATCTTGCGATTATAAATCGCCTCAAATAGCACAATTTTATCTATTCTTATATGTAATAGAGACAAAGCACCTCCCGGAACCCTGTTTCTATTTTTAGAACAATATATTTATGATTGATTCATTTTATACCTTCGGTTATTTGCACTCCACCTTTCAAAAAAACGGTTATTGTATCATCGCCGTTCACCTGAATTGTATCAACAAGCCTACGAACTATTACATCGTCATATTCATCGAAGACCATACTGTTTTCTTCAATCCATTTTGCTGCTCTTGCCACCCCTTCATTTATTTTAATATTATTCTCCACTTCATTTTTCGCCCGTTTCAGTTGTTGTCTGAGCGTCATTATCTCCGCATATATCTTTGCAATTTCCGCCTCATATTTTTCTGTATTGCTTCCCGACTTTAAATTAAGTTGAATAAGGCTTTTTACTTCACTTTGTTTATCAGCAATCTGATTTTCTATTGACATAACATCAAATGCGGAATCGGAGCCTGAAATCGCATAACTGAGATTGGCCTTTATCAGTAAAAAAGCCTCTCTGCTTTCCTCAATACCTTTTTGAAGTGCTCGACAAATTGCCTGATGAAGCGCTTTTTCTTCAATCCCTTTTGAGGCAGAGCAATACTTTTTCCCATGTTCTATTCTGTTAAGGCATCTCCAGTATATTCGCACTTCGGAACCCGGCTTTGTCCAAGTCTTTCTTTTGTACGGACTTCCACAGTTACCGCAGACGAGTATTTCGGACAGTGCATATTTACCGCTATACTTGCCGAGTTCAGAAGTCGCCTTATCAGAGGTTTTCCTTTTAGCTGATCTTCTTGTTATTTCAGCTTGTACAAGTGTAAAAGTGTCTCGGTCGATAATCGCAGGGTGATTATTGCTGACAAGGTATTTTTCCTTTTGCCCACGGTTTATTACGGTCCGTTTACTGATTGGATCGGTGCGAAATGTTTTTTGGTAAATCACATCACCGGCATATTTTTCATTTCTGAGCATGTTCTTGATTGTATCTGTGCTCCATTCATCTTTTCCTCT
Source organism: uncultured Clostridia bacterium (assembly GCA_934434555.1). GTDB lineage: Bacteria > Bacillota > Clostridia > Christensenellales > QALW01 > UMGS1322. The sequence goes on along the minus strand of CAKRZX010000030.1, from coordinate 13,947 downwards.
TAATGTTTTAATGTGATTGCTTTCCAAAAAGTTTTTTAATTGCAGTACACTTGCTCCGTCCAGATACATATTAAATATCTTCTTAACGATTTCCGCTTCTTCCGGAACTATATACGGTTCTTTCGTGAACTCGTTTCTCCTATATCCAAGCAAATTAAATCTACACGCATAAGTTCCGTTTTGCATACGCTTATTTATGCCCCACTTTACATTACCACTAATATTTTCACTTTCGCTTTGAGCGATAACACTGTATATACCGATATATGTTTCGCTTTCCTCCGTCAAGGAATTTATGTTTTGTTCCTCAAAATAAATGCCGATACCCATTGCTTTCAGTCTTCTGAGATAACTTAAACTATCTACCACATTACGAGCATAACGCGAAACCGACTTGGTAAGGATAAGGTCAATTTTTCCTTTTTCACAATCACTTATCATACGGAGAAAATTATCGCGTTTCTTTGCAAGAGTACCGGTGATGCCCTCGTCCGCGTAAATATCAATGTATCGCCACTTGGGATTTTCCATTATTTTCTTTTTATAATATTCCATCTGAGCATTGTAACTGTTCAACTGATCCGCATCGTCTGTACTCACTCGACAATACGCTGCAACATTGAGGAGTCTGTTGGGGTTATTTCGAGAAACCAATAGCGGATTTGCCGCTATTTTCGTTACCACTTTCGCTGTTGATTGAGTTATTTCCATGGAAAATGACCTCCTTTTCATTAATTGTCTTATTATTCAAAAAAGTTATTTCGATTGTTCCGTCCCAATTTACAGTAATCACTCTCGCAGTCTTTTTCAGTATGGTGAAATCAAATTCTTCCATAACAGGCTGTTTGCAAAAGAATTCTATTAGTTTTTTTGTTATTGCTTTTGAATAGTCAAGTCTGCAATGGTCGAACCGTGCTGAAGCAGCTTTAAATACAGCGCCTTTTATTGGGAGAAATTTCGGCTCCTTTTGTTCGAGCATCCTATCAATTTCTCTTTCCTGACGAATAATATCAAGGCTACTTTCATACCCTTCAACTGCTTCGTATTCATACTGCAACAATTCCGGCTGAGCAATAACGGAATTCAAAACTTCTTTTATCTTCTCATGGTAGGTTCTATCATCAAGAAAGCAGTCGATTTTACAGCGGCCTAAGCATTCCCAGCGTTCTCTTAAACCGGAATAATTTCTTCGGCGCGTCAAACGCTTTCCGCATTGACCGCAAATTGTGTTCTTTTTCAGATACACTATTTCGGGCGAATCAGCCGTTTTTTTGCACCCTTTTTGAGTCTTTAGGGAATTTGCTTTCATATAAATCTCTTCTGAAATAATTGCCGGATACTCGTAATCTCCTACATAATGCTCGTTTTCCAAAATTCTGCAAACCGCATTTTTTGTCCATGTGCTTTTGTCTTTGTAATATATAATGCGCTTTTCAGTTAATACATCGGCAATTTGCTTCATTGTTTTGCCGGATATGTACTCTGAAAAAATGTCTCGAACAATTTCAGCTTCTTCTATAACGCTGACAAATTGCAAATTTTCTATTTTATATCCGTATAGAATTGTTCTTAATCCCATTCGATTTGCTCCTTTAATCTTATTCCGCACTTTAACTCAAATTCCAACGCTGTTTTTGATGAAACGATAATTTTTGCAATCAGCTTATCAAAAACATCTCTATCAAACCACAAAAGCGCTTCGGGCATTGCCTGTAATTCTTCAAGGATATTTCTTAGAGAGTCAATACAAGCCTCATCTTTATCATCACTTAAAAGCCTTTGCCTGCGCACTCGCAACTCGCTTATTCTTTTGCCAACAACCCCGGTCTGCTCTCGGAATGTTACTTCATCAACCATATTCTGTTGGTAAAATTTTATATACATACTGTTCTCATTTGAAAGCTCTGCAATTTCTTTATCAATTTCAGTAATGCCGACAACACCTAATGCTATTCTCTTTTTTGCATCAGATAATTGCGTATACGCTTTCTTTAGAATAACATCTTCATTTTGCTTCAGTCGATTATACATATTCACAAATGTCTTTTCGATGTCATATTCGGTAATAGGTGTTGTCAAACACTTCCTGCCTTCTGTACCGCTCGCAGAACATACCCAGCGATGTGAATCGTTTGGCCCTTTCGGTTTATATACTCTTCCGCAATCTCCGCAGTAAATCATTCGTGCTAATTTGGGTGTGACTGTTTTTGGCTGTGTTTTGGATTTTTCCGCCCTTCTGTTTAACATCTGTTGTGCTTTTTGAAAAGTTGCCTTATCAATAATGGCTTCTTGCGTGTCTTCGGTATAATATTGATCAACTTCACCCCTGTTCGGTTTGGACCTAAGCGGTAATACAGCCGGAGTAAATGTTTTTTGCCAAAGGCTATCGCCGACATACTTCTCATTATGAAGAATATACCGTATTTGTTCACGCCCCCAAGGAGCGTATTCACCGGCATTTTCGTTCAATTCTGCAATAATCTTATTTGTGCCGAGGCCTTGCAAACACAATTCATATATTTTACGCACTATTTCCGCTTCTTCCGAAACCACTATCAGTTGCTTTTCAATCAATCTATAACCAAACGGAGCACATGTGGTGACAAAGGATCCACGCTCCATTCTCATTCTGCAAGCCGTTGATACTCGTTTTGAGCCGGACAAGGCCTCGCTTTGTGCAAATGCGCTTTTAATGAACAGGATCATTTCACTGTTCATTGAATCCGTATCAATTCCGTCATTTTCAAAGTATACCGATGTTCCGTTTTCTTTTAGTATTCGGATATTCTCAATACACTCTAAAGAGTTTCTGGCAAAACGCGTTACGCTCTTAACATAAATACGATCAATTTTCCCAAGTCGGCTATCCTTTATCATTCGTTTAAACTCTTCGCGCTTGCTGACACTTGTTCCTGTAATTCCTTCATCGGCGTAAATATCAACAAGCTCCATTCCATCGGAAAGTCTAATAAAATCATTATAGTATTTAACTTGGGCAATAAAAGAATTAACCTGGTCGTCCGAATCGGTACTGACGCGGCAGTAAGCAGCAACACGAAGCACACTGTTTTTTGCCATTTCAGATGTCGGACGAATAATCTTTACTTCTTTCGGTTGCAATTCAGCCATGCTTCTAACCTCCTGCATTTTTCTTCATTATCTATATGTAATGGGAATTTTGCAAAGTTGCAATTAAAGGAATCGCATCCTTGCAAATCTCCCTTGTTTATGCTGTTATCGGTTTCGTATTTTGTTTTAATGCTATGCGCGCATTAAGCCGATCAAATGAGTCCTTATTGATTACACCCTCTCTTAGCATCTTTTTTATTACACCGTATGCAGCAAGATAGACAGCCTCTCCTTTAAAAACATCATTGCTATCCAGATATTCCATTATCATTTATCCTCACTGTTTATCTTTGTGGCTCAGCTCCGGCAACGCTTTATCCGATTTTGCGTTGTATGCAAGCATAATCTGATGAGCGAACCTGATGTTTTGCGGGTGCTCGCAGTCGGTGATAATTTTGTTACGGACGGAGATCGGCTTTTTGCTTTTCAAAGCCGCAATAAGTACAGGTCTGTCATACTTACCGTTATAAAACTGTACGAACTCGGTGATTGCCTTTACGATTTCATAGCGCAAAGAATCCGGCTTGCCGTTCCACGCCTCAGCAATAATGCTCAACGCTTCAACATAAAGCTCTTTTCCAAGCACCCTGTAAGCGTTCAAGGCTGTGCTGACGCAGGCGATATGCTTTTTGTGCCGCGTTCCTTTCACATCAACGGAAAGTCCGGCTTCTTCTGTTGCGCGGCAAAATGCTTTTGCTTCCTCATCCTCGCCGTATAGGTTGGCTCGTAGTCGTTCACCTGCGCTTGGCTTTGACGAAATCCCGGTTTGCTTGGCAAATAGCAATGCTTCCTCCTTTTCCGAAAGGCCGTAATACACCTTACAGAGAATTTTTACCGGATTGTTGTCGTTCATTGCTTCGCGGGCAAGAATGGTGTGCTGACCGTCAAATACATGGTAAACGCCGTCGCGCAGGCTTACCTTCGGCTCATTGGCGATTCGTTCATCCCAGGAAGCAACAATCTGCGTTATTTTATCGTTGTGCTGTTTTCTTTGATAGACATTTCTGTCGATCACAAGGCGTTCGCTGTTGATTTCCATGAGTTTATAAAGTGGCTGCATATCTGTTTTCCTCCAAATTTTTAATATAGTCCTTCAGCGGTTGTATAATTTCTTTGACCTGTACAACATATTCCGGCAAGGTCAAGAGTTCGGGAAAATAGTCGAGACAAAAGTCCATAGAACTGATGACCTTTTCTATTTCACTCTCAAAGGTCATCAGCATATCATGCGGCGTGATTTTGTTTGTGTCTGAGGGAATATGAGTTGCATCGCACATTCGTATTGCCTTCATCAGATCCCGTTTGTTCTTATTTCGGGCTTTTTCTTCGGGAGTCGGTTCTTTATAAAGATTTTCCGCAAGCTGTCTGCGTTCCTCAGCGGGAGCTTTGGCAATAGCTGCAACATCCGCTTGCTTCGGCTTGATTTTCCCGGAGGTAATGTCCTTTGTGACACCGGGCAATACTTCTTCGGCAGCGTCAACACCGTCAACGAATTTTTCGGCACGCTTGACTGTCATGTGCGACACATTAAGTTCACTTGCGATTTTATCTGCCGTGCTGTTTTCATCTGGTAAAGGAACATTTTGTTCTTTTACCAACTTTCTGTGTTGGTTTCCACGAAATCCATCAGAAGCGCCAAGTGATGCTTTTTCGGCCTTATATCTTCTGCCTATCAGCATCTTCTTTTGTGAATCGTTAAGATTTCTTCGCCCAAGCTGATTCAGGCAGATCCAGGATATCGCTTCGTATCTGTTTTCAAACTCCCGTTCCTTAATCCGATACTTAATTTCGGGATGCTCTTTTAAGATTTTGTATCGGTGGTGACCGTCAACAATAATGTTGTTCCAAACCACAAGCGGATGGTAAACCTCGCCGTCGTTTAAAATGCTCTCTTTCAGAAGCTCAAATTCTTCGTCGGTAAGCGGCGGAATAACGCTTTCAAATTCCTCATCAATAATTAAATCCGAAATATTCATTGCTTACACATCCTTTACCAACGAAAGACTTATCTCAAGACTGTTGTCGATTGCTCTCATTTCATCCTGCGTCAGCTTCCCAACCTTTTTAATCAGCCGCGTTTTATCCAGAGTTCGTATTTGCTCCAAAAGAACCTGTGAGTCCTTTTCAAGCGCCGCATTGTCCAACGGAACATGGGTCGGCATATTTGCCTTTTTCCGTGTACGGCTTGTAATGGCGGCTACAATTACCGTAGGGCTGAATTTGTTTCCGACATCGTTTTGCAAAATAACGACCGGTCTTTTTCCTCCCTGCTCGGAGCCTTTAACGGGATTCAGATTTGCAAAAAACAGATCGCCTCGATAGATTTTTTCCTGTGTCATATATTTGACCTCCTATGTTTTGTTATGTAGCGGGAGCCAATGTTCCCGATGCGCAATGTGTATTACGAACAGCCGGGTTCGCAGAGTATAAATGCAAGGTAATTGAAAAAAGCGTCCTCAATAACCTCATTTAATTTCAGCTTCATACAATATCTGAGAAAGCAATAAACAGCTTCATAGTCGTCGCGTACCTTTATTTTTGTTTTTTTTCGCGTAACTGGGTGGGTAAAAGAACATTCCTCGCCCTTGAACCAATTCACAAGGTTGTCGTTTTCGTCAAGAAAGCAATCCGAGGTTGCCGCACATATGTTGTCGGCGATTCTCAAATGGTTGTTTGACAACCGACTGCCGTCCTCATATTTCATTGCCTGTCCGATGTGGAAATATATCGCGTTAATGCAGGTCTTAAAGTCTGACAAGCTCATTTCTTCTTTTGTTTCTCTGCAATACTCAATAATTTCTTTGACACTTCTGCTCATAATTCAATTACTCCTTGTTCTTCTGAATTTGAACACCCATAACCGTTAAAGCTCTTTTCCGCCGGGCATGAGGATTTAGAATATGTATAAAAGGCAATCTCGGAAGCGACCGCTATGTCCCATGCAATCTGCTTTTTTTCCGGATACCTTTTACATACTCTATTTGTCCTCGACACCCCGAATATGACGGGAAGTCATCAAGCGGCAGACTGCTTATCTGCTCCATGGGAGTTTCACCCTCGCCCCTTCTTTGTGGACCGACCGCGAATTACGGAAGTATCATTGTCCCTTGCGTATGTCATTGCCAACACCGATTGCAATTCGGCTTTTGCCGTATAGGTTTAATCGCTCGTTCCCCCAAAACAGGGTCCCCGAAAAGTCGAATGACTTTTTGGGGAGAGGAGAAGCAGCGAAGCTATCAAGCTTTCGTGTTTACACGGAAGCGATAACTGCGAAGCTTGCTCCGACGAAGTTATGGCGCACCTACGGTCGCGGCTATCTACGCAAGTAATGTGCTTGATGAATGGGTATTCAGTTGTCATTTTTTGAGGTTCCTTTTTATGTCCCCTCACTATTAGGATTAAAAAGGGGCCGAATATAAGGTTTTCGGAAAAAGTTTTTCAAAAGTTTTTTTGAAATTCGTTTTGCAGACCGCAAAGCGCTGCGAAACAGCCGCTTGCGACACCTTTTCTCTTGCGGCAATTTCCTCCTGCGTTTTATTCATAAAAACTATTTCGTACAGCAGCCTTGCCTGTTTCGGTTTCATCTGTTTCAAAACCGTTTTCACTTTCTCATCAAGCGGCGGCTCTTTATCCGTCTGATAATCGTCATACGAGGCAAAGGCTTCACCCTCATAATCCAGAGAATCAAGTGATACGGTGTATTTTCTGGCGTATCTGCTTTGGTTGTTTTCGGCTCGCTGTGCCTTTGTCAATGCGTCCGCCACTTCCTTTTCAATCTCTATCTTTCGCTCTATGCCTTCGCCGTCCCTAAAAACAGCGTAATACTTATGTTCGACAACTATTTCGTAGTCGTTTGAATATTTCATTTTCGTAATCTCCTTGAAATTTTGAATTTGGGTTTTAAATCAAAAATTCGGAGATTACGGATATCCGGCTATATAGCACTGCCACTTTTCCACTGCATCTTCTCCTTTGCGGTTCGGTACAGTGAAGAAGTCATAAAATAAATAATTTTCCTTTTGTATAAACATAAAAAGCCCTTTCCCGGGCAAGCCGAGGAAAGGACTCCAATTACCGTACAAGTATTTTTGGGCACAAAAAAAGCGCCGTACAAATCAAGACCAATAGATATGGTTTTCCATACTATTAAGTCTCAACCTTGTACGGCGCTTGGAAATCACGGTCTTTCGACCGGCTCTGCTTGCACGAATTAAAGTCAGTTATTCAGTTGTTATGTAGTATTTCCGAAATATCGAGCTTGCACAACGATTACAGAAATCGGGTTACTATGTTCGTTCAAGTGAGTATTTTATAAATGCGTGGGTATACTATATAATATAATTCCGATGAAAACAGCATTGATATGTTGACTTAATCGAAATTATGTGCTATACTTTAATCACTGAATAGATTAGAGTCGGCTATAATATATTGCCGATCAATCAGCAAACAAAAATTATCAAGGAGTGTTATTCTCATGTATATTAAAAGAACCGTAGAAAAAGCCATTCTCGCTGCAGGTCAATCCTTTCCCTGCGTAGTAGTTTACGGTCCGAGGCAGGTTGGTAAATCAACAACCATTGACCATTTATTCGGCGACAAATACAAAAAAGTAACCCTCGACGACGGCGAAGACCGTGCGTTGGCAGTCAATAACCCGAAATTGTTTTTGGAGAGCTACGGATGGCCTGTTGTTATTGACGAGATACAAAAAGCGCCGAAGCTTTTAGACGAAATTAAAAAGATCATTGATGAACAGCGGCTTGTTTGGATGAAAAACGGCGAGGAAAGACAACTGATGTATATTCTGACTGGTTCAAACCGTTTCGAGCTTCAGGAAAGCATTTCCGACTCCTTAGCCGGACGCTGCGGCGTAATTGACATGTCATCATTTACCTTTGCGGAAAAGCACGGCTACAATGCGCCTCTCTTTGATCCTGAAATCAGCGAGATAAGGAAAAGAGAAAATGAAGGCAGAAAATATATCGGCAAAAAGGAAATTTTTGAGGAAATATTCAAAGGCGGCATTCCCGATATCTGCACCGGCATTTCAGAGCGTGATATCTATTTTAAGTCTTATGTTAACACCTACATTGAGCGAGATGTTATGAAGCTCATTGAAGCCTCCAGCGAATTTCAGTTCCGCAATTTTATCTCAGTGGTTGCTTTACGCACCGCACAGGAACTACATTACGATCAGATTGCAAACACTGTCGGAATTGATGTACGCACCTGCAAGCGTTGGATTTCCATTCTGCAAACATCGGGTATTATCTACCTGCTGCAGCCGTATATGTCTAATGTTTCGAACAGAATCATTAAGGCTCCAAAGCTTTACTTTATGGATACCGGACTTTGCGCTTATCTTTGCAAGTGGCCCAATGCGGAAATGTTGGAATCCTGTGCAATGAACGGTGCTTTCTTTGAAACCTATGTAGTCAGCGAAATCATCAAAAATTTCTATGCGTACAACAAAGATCCGAAAGAGTCTCTTTTTTACTATCGTGATATAGATCAAAAAGAAATTGACCTCGTCTATGTGAATGCCGGAGATATTTATCCTATCGAGGTTAAGAAAGGTGTTACTCCTACAAAGCCTACCAAAAACTTTGATGTTCTGAGTAAATATAAGCTGAATATCAAACCCGGTCTTATCATTGATAACTGTGACCGCATCCGTCCCATCAACGAAAAGGCATATACTTTTCCGATTTATCTCCTGTAATAAGTTATTTGCATTCCGGAGTAGTATATCAATATAAACTTCTATATATTTCACCGTCGATTCCGTAAATGTCATCTATCGAAATTACGGTTTTATCGGTGAATATCAGCTTGCGCTCATATTCGTCAACACGCTTGATTACTCCGGCATGCGTCACATACTCTCCGCCGTTCTTTTTACTGTCCGGTTTGAAGTAGGTCACGGATATTTCCGGCTGCTCATCGGACAGCGAAACGGCGTAGTTCAACTTATCATTCAGTGTACTTATCGTTCCGTCATCAAGCTCTATACGCTCATCTGTCAGCCGTCCGGCTTCCTTTACCTGATCATCATATCCGGTCAGAGCCGCAAACGGAGAAAAGGAAGCGGCACGGTTTATTCGCGGCATACGCTGCCGTGTTGTCAATTCGTGATGCGGAAGATTTATTATATCCGCATACAGATCTTCTGCTTTTTCGCTCACGCCTTATGACCTCCGACCTGTTCATTGCGTTCTCGGGCTGTTGCACCATCCTGAAAGTTCATACCTTTCAAAATTGCGTTCTTGCCGAACCGCTTTTTTATGCCGATAATCGTTTTCTGCATTTGCTTCTCCTGTTCGAGAGCCTGCCTTTCGGCTTGCTCTCTCTTTTCTTTTTCGATAGGATCATCGAAAAGCGATATTTGCTCTGCAACGGTTTCGTTTTTAACATCGCTTTCTCTGACGAGCTTGCAGGTCGCAACCGTAATACGGCGAACGAGCAAATCCTTGTTTATGATGCGGTCAAACAGGTTCATTGTCGCTTCTGTTATGATGTGCGATGAAGATGTCTTTTTCTCTAAGTTTGCCGTGCCATGCGCGTGTTTCGGTACTTTACGCCCGTAGCGGTCGGTTGTAACATCTCCGTGATACTTTGCGCTGATTTTCGGATCGGTCAGATTTTCTATATCATACCCGATATCGAGCACAATCTGATCGGTTACAAGTCCCTTATCCACAAGGTCAAGCACATGTTGGTCAATCATTTCACGGACAATCAGCTTTGTCTTTTCGTAGTTATACGGACATTTGAGCACCTGTCCCACGCTTAAACTGTTAGAGGACGGCTTATACGCCTTTATATCGGCAATAGTTGTCGGCTCCCAACCCCAAGCGCGGTCGATAATCAGTTCCGCATTAACGCCGAACAGCTTAAACAGCTTTGCCTCGTCATAATGCGAGCAGCGGGCAACATCGCCCATAGTATACATATAGTTCGCTTCAAGCTTTTTGGCAATACCGCTGCCGAGCATCCAAAAGTCAGTCAGCGGCTTATGCGTCCAAAGCTCTTTGCGGTATGACATCTCATCAAGCTCGGCAATACGGACGCCGTTCTCATCGGCAGGCATTTTCTTTGCGGTGATATCCATTGCAATTTTGGCAAGGTACATATTTGTGCCGATGCCTGCCGTTGCCGTAATACCTGTATTCGCGAGCACATCTTTTATCATTGTCTGTGCGAGTTCTCTCGCGGTGCATTTGTAAGTTGAAAGATAATGCGTAAGATCAATGAACACCTCGTCTATGGAATACACATGGATATCCTCGGGAGCAATGTATTTGAGATAGATATTATAGATCCGAGTGCTGTATTCCATATAGTAAGCCATTCTCGGCGGTGCTGCGATATAACTGAGAGCCAAAGACGGGTTCCTTTCAAGTTCAACAGCGTTATATGATTCGCAGTCGAGTTTATGACGCGGTGCATTGTATTTGCGCTGCCGATTGATTTGCTCAACCTTTTGGATAACCTCAAACAGTCTTGCTCTGCCGGGGATACCGTAGGCTTTCAGCGACGGCGTAACCGCAAGGCAGATGGTTTTCTCGGTCCTGCCGACATCTGCAACCACAAGATTGGTCGTCAACGGATCAAGCCCGCGCGTTACGCACTCAACGGAGGCATAAAAGCTTTTTAAGTCAATACAAAGATAGGTTCTGTCCACTTTTATACCTCCGTTTCCTTATATCGCTCTTTGCAGATAAATCATATCTGTAAGCCTTACTCCGCATTCATAAATCGGGTGATCATAGTTGTCTATAAAAAAGTTCTTAATGCTGTGCGTTTTTACAAAACCGCATTTTTCATAAAACGGAACAGTCAACGGACTGTCGCCTGTACCTACCTGCAACACCGAATACTTTCCTTTATGCTTTTCGGCAATGTATTCCACCATTTTCTTTGCATAACCGTTTCGCTGAAATTCCGGCTCAGTTGCAATGTTCTTGATTTCAAGAATTCCGTTTCCTTCGTCAGTAACAATACACTCGCATTTCACACCGCCGTCCTCCAAAATATACATAGTGCCTCTGTCTATATAGCGGTCTATCATGCTTTCTTGCTCATCGGCTAACAGAAGCAACGCAAGATAATCTTTTTTATTTTGTTTTACTTCTCGTATCTTCATAACCGTACACCTTTTTTAGCCTTTCTCACAATATACGGATTTATGAGTAAGATGTTTCTTTTTAACCGTCTGAAATAGGCGAGATTCAGCGGTTCCTCCAGCTTGCATTTGCGGCACTTGACCTGAACATATCCGCTTGTCAGTTCGTATATTTCTTCAAGGCGAAAGCCGCAGACGGGGCATCGCAGCGTCCTGCTTTTCAGTTTTTTTACTTCTTCACGGGATTTCCGTATCTTTTCGGCAACCTCGGGTGTAAGTTGACCGTATCTGCTGTCATATAAAATCTCTCCGGTCATTTCGCACCTCCGAGCTGCAAGTCGTTCTCCAAGTATACGGTCAGATCACGGGGCATCAGAAGCCCCAGTGTTTTAAGCCGTATAACCAAAGCCTGAAAGGATACGCCCATACAGTCAGCCATTTTGCGAAGCTTTAGTTTGTCCTCCGGGGCAAAGACATTCCAACCGTATACGGGCAATCCGTTCTCGCATTTGTACTTTTTCATAACCTTTCGCAAAATGAATCGGGGCATAAGAAAAACCGACGAAAGCCTGTCGGCTTGCGTTTCGGAAAAAGACATCAATTCCTTTTGTTCTTTTATTGTATACACTCGCTCGGGATCAAATTCGTTATGAAAGCATCCGACATCCTGCATTGGATTCTGTTTCGCAATAACGCTGTGCGCGCCCTCGTGTCCGAGTGTAAATCTGCGCCGGCTGCTTTCGTTTTCGTGTAACAACACTTTGTCCATAACAACCGTTCCTTTCGGAAACACGACCTGTATTCGTTCCTCATTACGGGAAACCCATAGCAGTCGCTTTCCGTTGGAAAGAAAGGCAATCTTGTTCGGATCATCCTCCGCAATGTTTTCGTAAACTACGGTAAGTCCCAAATAATCCGTAACCAAACCCTCTATATCCACACATAGGGCGTTATAGCGTTTGGTCTTTCGGAGATACTCTTTTACGATTGTTTCGCCGAGTTCTTCAAGCTCTCCGAATGAAATATAGCTTCTCAACCTGTGTCCACCTCCGTCTGAATCGGCTCAACATACCATTTGCCGCCGATTCGGTATAGATATTTTTCCGCACTACCGATCAACACCGTGTAGCGAATTCCTTCATATTCATCTTCGGAGGTGCAGCAGTGAAGCGTTTTTCGGATATCAAAGGCTCTGCCGTCGTGCCAATAAATCCGAACCGGCGTTATTGCACCGCCGACGAGCACCTGATAATCTACATTGACATATACCTTTTCCAAGGTCAGCACCTCCGTTTACAGCTTAAAGTCCTTTAATAACATTCTGTGCAACGCCCTGGATTTGCAGGTCATAAACCTCAATGTCCTTATATCCCTTTGCTTTGTTGGCAGAGCGAAGAACGGCACAGTTCTTTTTCTTATTCCAATAGAAGTATTTCAGATTGTTTAGCCCTTCAAAGAGAGCCACAACAATATCTCCTTCATTTGCGTCTGTCTGCTTACGGACAACGATCCAATCTCCGTCCTCAATACCGGCATCAACCATAGAATCGCCGTTTGCTTTGAGCAGAAAGAGGTCGCCCGTGCCGAACACGGTTTTCGGCAGCTTCACATATTCAAGCACCCGTTCTTCTTCGGGAAGTCCGATGCCGCAGGAAACAGAGCAGTCAAGAATAACCGCATTGTTTCCCGGATCGGTATATTTGCGTGTAACATCGGTTTTAATTTCAGAACCGTCATAGTCGATCATTCCGCGCTCAGCCATATCTATTAAGTATCTGTATACCGTTGCCCTCGTCACGCCGACAGCGCCGGCAATTTCGGAGGTAGAGGGGGACTTCCAATATTCGAGGTAGTATCCTTCTGCAAACTTTTTGATTTCATTCATAAGGTCAGTGTTTTTAGAACGCATTTTATCGTCCTCCGTTCTATCTGATACGGGCTGTATCGGATAGATGTATTATATCAGAAAGTTTCGGATATTGCAATAGGCAAAAAGAGAGTTGGTAGGTTCTTCTACCAACTCTCTTGAAAATTCTTTTTGTTTGGCTTAAAACAAGGCTTTCAGCCCTCATCAAGCGCTTTGCCCAAAGCCGATTTATACTCATTTACGACCTGCTGAGGCGAAGTAATCTTTATTTTCCCGGCAAAGCCGAATACCCAGCCGAAGAATGTAGGGCTTACAGAAACCTTTACCTCTGCCACAAAGCCGTCATCACAAGGCTCTGTAAATACATCTTTTCCTAAGCGGTCGATAATCACCTTCATCATATCCGGGGTACACTTCAAGCGCACAGTTTCCATTTTGCCGTCATACATTGCAATAATGCTTTTGAGATAGGCGACAGGCTCAAAGTCCGCAGGCTCTTTTACCGATGGAATATCCGTCGCTTCCGCTTTTGCAATACGGTCAACACGGAACTTTACGATTTTTTCGTGCCGTTCGGAATATCCGAGGACATAATATCTGTCATCGTGCCAGAGCATTGCATAAGGGGAAAACTCATAAATGCAACCGTTATGCTTATACACCTTTTTCTTTTCAGCCGTGTATTCTATGTATTTGAATCGAATGCGTTTACGGTCATTGATTGCCTTATGAATCAGATCAACGGTATAGTAGAGCGTTCTGCTGTCGCTTTTCACTCTGCCGTCCACATAAAGATGTCTGTTTAATTCCGACGCTTGGTGTA
>CAKRZX010000029.1 GCA_934434555.1 uncultured Clostridia bacterium | reverse complement strand
CCGCGTGAAATAAAAAACTGCACAGAACAAACGTTACACAAAGGCAAATTTATCGGAGAAGGATTGTATATTCCAAAAAAACTCATTTCAACCCGTAGGGCAGCGGCTTGCTGCTGCCGCATGCGCGGAAAGATTGATAAATTCCGGCGAATATAATGTTGTAAAACACCTGTCTTTCCGTGCAAAAATACCGCATTAAACAAATATATAACCTAAAACCGGGATACGCAGCGCATATCCCGGTTTATGCATATTCAGTTTTTCTACATCTGCGGGTCAACAATGATCTTGCCCGCACGGCGCATTTCGGGGTCGGAAAGGGCGCGTGGAAGTTCGGAGAGGGGAATAATCTTATGAACCATACTTGACACGTCGATTTTATTCTTTTTAATCAAATCAAGGGCGCGGCCTTGCGTGTAGGGGTTAATAAACGATGCCTTGATTTCAAGTTCCTTTTTGAAAATCTCAAAGGGCTTTATGCTTACGGTGTCGGCGGGGGCGGTAAGACCGAAAAGCATAACCGTCGCCTTGTTCCCGGCTATGTCTATTGCCTGTTCCATTGTCTGCGTGCGTCCCACACATTCAATAACCTTTGTAACACGGTCGATTCCGCGGGCTTTGAGTTCCGCTTTCACGTCACAGTGCATAGGGTCAACGGCAATATCCGCGCCCAGTTTCAGGGCAAGATTCCGCTTTTCTTCAACGGGTTCAATCATAATAAGCGTATTTGCGCCGCAGTTTGCGGCAAGTTGAAGCATAATAAGACCAATCATTCCGCCGCCGATAATCGCAACCGTGTCGGAATCGGAGATGTTTGTCAAATCTGTTCCGTGCAGACAGCAGGCAACGGGTTCAGTCATTGCGGCGTGGGAATAGGGCAGGGTGCTGTCAAATTTATACAACTGCGAAACGGGAACTGCGCAATACTGGGCAAACCCGCCGTTCACAGTTGTGCCGATACCTGTCATATGGGTGCAGAAATGACCTGTGCCGCTTTTACAGTAGAAACACTCGTTGCAGAGTTTGTTGGGGTCAACGCACACGCGGTCGCCCACGGAATAATCGGTAACGCATGCGCCTGTTTTAACTATTTCACCCGCAAATTCGTGCCCCAGAACGGTTTTCGGAGGAGTCGCCGCCGCGCCCTCGTCGCCGCCGAAAATATGCACATCAGTGCCGCATATTCCGCAGGCGTGTACTTTTACCAAAACTTCGGTATCCGAAATCTCGGGTACGGGAATATCTTCAATTCTCAAATCTTCTTTTTTGTAAAAAATCGCTGCTTTCATAAAAATTCTCCTTTATAATCTGCATTGAACAGGTATTCTGTTCTTAAAATAATATACGTTTTCAAAACCCGCGTTTTTAAGGAAAGATACAGCACGGTCAAAATTGCGGGCGGCGTTTTCGGGTGCGTGAGCGTCGGACGCAAGGGTTATAAGATATCCGCCGAACTCCCGATAGCGCCTGATAATTGCTTCGTTCGGCAGGAATTCATCGTACGGTGTGCCCGTACAGGAAGTGTTTATTTCCAACGCAATTCCGCGGGCAATGATTTCGCGCAGGATTTCGTCGATTTTATTCTTAAAACGGCTTAAATCGATGCTTTTTCCGTATTTGCCCGTAATATACCGTAACGGACAGGTAAGGTGTGTCAGAATATCGAAATTGCAGATTTTTATCGTTTCGAGAACATCGTCAAAATATAAATTCAGATATTCATAGAGTTCCGAATCCGACCAGGAGGAAAAATCAATATACGAATAGGGCGTAATTGCACCGCCCGTGCGCACAGCGTGAACGGAGCCCAAAACCGCGTCAAAGTCAAGCACGGAGCACAGTTCGTTTGCGGCTTTTGTTTCAAGAATTCCCTCGCCGATTTCCACTGCCGCAAGCGCGCCTATGCTTTTTGCCTCGCTTACCGAGTGATATATGGGCGAAATAACCGATGAAGTTTTCAAAAACTCCAAGTCACAGTGGTCGCTTACGGCATAATTGACAATACCGTGCCTGTATTCCGCAGCCTGCATTTCGTTCATAAGGGCGGAAGAATCGTGTGAAAAATGCGAGTGAGTGTGCATATCAAACAGCCGGCCCTCATTCATCGGCTTTTTAATTCCGCCGGAAGTTTCAATCATATCGGCGCCGAGGGCGATTGCACGGGACAGGACTTCCGGTTCATCGGTTATCCATAAGCCCAGTTTTGCAACTTCCTTAACGCGCGCGGCCAAGGTTTCATCGGCAAAAGCCACGCTGACCCAACTTGTACGGGGCGATTCTATCGGCAGCCAGATATATATACGGTTCTTATCAACCGTTTCCTTTAACTGCGCAAGTGTTTTTTCGTTTACCTCACCGTCATAATGAATGGTAATATCCGGGAATTTTTTAAGCACAAGGCGGATGAAATCAATATCGTAACAGGTTATCGAAACGCTTTTTTCGTGCCCCGTTATTACGCGGAAGAATTCTTCAAGGGCGCTTTCGGGGAAACGCTGAATCTTGTTGTCGATTTTAAGCACTGCACCGTATTTTTCAGCAATGGCGATTGCATCGCTTAAAAGCGGAATTTTTTCGCCCGCAAATTTCGGGGCGAATTTTAAGCCTGCATCATAAGAAAGCGCCTCGGCATAGGTTATCTTGTTTATTTCAACGTTTTTTATCTCGCCGCCGTCTTTAAGCGCGGTGCGGTCAAGTGTGGAATCGTGCAAAAGCACTATTTTATTGTCGCTTGTAAAATTCGGGTCAACCTCAAAGTAATCGTAACCCTGTGCTGCTGCGTATTTTAAGGCAATAAGGGTGTTCCCCGGGGCTTCTTTTTCAACACCCTGATGTGCTTCAAATAAAATCATACTAAAAATCCTCTTTCCTTTTTCCGAATAGTATTGTATAATAAAAACGGTCAAATTGTCAATATGCGCCACGCAAAATGAAAAAACAATCAGAAAGTTGATGATTTTAAGTGAATAAAGAGCGTGAAAAGTACATTTTGAAAAAACTGCTTGCCGAAAGAAGAGTGGAAGTAAAGAGCCTTGCAAAGGAAATGTATGCAAGTGAGCCGTCAATAAGGCGCGACTTGGTAAGCCTTGAAAAACAGGGATTTCTGCGCCGTGTTCACGGCGGCGCAATAATAGAAGAGGACGGCAATTCACGGACGAAAATCCCGTTTCTTCTGCGTGAACTTGAACAGAGCGACGAAAAACTTATCTGCGCAAAGCGTGCGTCGGAACTTGTTTGTGACGGCAATGTGGTGTTTCTTGATTCCTCATCAAGTGCGTATAACGTCATTCCTTTTTTGACATCAAAAAGCCGCCTGACGGTGGTGACAAACGGCGTAAAAGCGCTTGAAAAGGCGGGAGAATACAACATAAAAGCCATAAGTACGGGCGGAGATTATATTCCGCAGTGCTGCGCGCTTGTGGGCGAGTCGGCGCGGGAGGCAGTACGCGAATACAATGCGGACATTATGTTCTTTTCCTGTCGGGGGCTGTCGCAAAGCGGCAAGCTTACGGATTTTTCCCGCGAAGAGGATGGGGTAAGAAGAGAAATGATGAAAAACGCAAAGCGCGTGTATCTTATATGCACGGGCGACAAAGTAGGCAAAGAATATTTTCATAACATCTGCAATATCACTGATATTGACGGCGTTATTTCGGGAAGCAGACTAAACGGAGTTCTGGGAGAAAAACAGGTATGAAAAAATGCATAATAGTGTGCGCGGGCGAAGAAAGCGGGTTTGATACGCCGATAAATGAGGGCGACTTGGTAATTGCTGCCGACGCGGGACTTAAATATCTTGAAAAAGAGGGCATAAAACCCGATATCATCGTGGGTGATTTCGATACGCTTGAATATATACCAAAGGGTGAAAATGTTATAAAACTTAATCCCGTTAAGGACGAAACGGATACTTTTGAAGCCATAAGGCAGGGCATAAAAAGAGGGTATAAATGCTTTTATATTCTCTGCGGTACGGGCGGGAAAACAGAGCATACCTTTGCAAATATTCAGTTGCTTGCCTATCTTGAAGAAAACGGATTCCGCGGTTTTTTAACCGATAAAAACGGGATTTTAACCGTTATAAAGAACAGAACGATTTGTTTTGACGCAGGTTATAAGGGGTTTGTTTCGGTGTTTTCTCTTTCGGATAGAAGCAAGGGCGTAACAATAAAAAATCTTAAATACAACCTTGACAACGCGGAACTTACAAATTCATTCCCCTTAGGCATAAGTAATGAGTTTTTGGGTAAAAAAAGCAGTATAACCGTAAAAGACGGAATGCTGCTGCTGGTGCTGCCTAAAAAAAGTACTATGTAAAATCACGGTCAATCTGAATTACCGCATTGTAGCGGGAATCGAGGGATTTTATATCCGCGGCGATCTTATCCGCCGCAAGGCGGGTCTTTTCGGGCGCAAGGTCGGCGGGGAAAACGGCGTCAAAAATCACGTTTATATTTTCCTTGCCGTTTGTCATTCGTAAATCGTGAAATGTCCCGTTAATGTTAAGCTCCTTAAAAGATTCGGATATCCTGCATTTTATCGCTTCAAGCTCGGGGCTTTCGGCACAAACGGGGTCCATATGGATGGTGATTTCGCAGCCCGTTTCCTTAAAAACGCGCTTTTCGGTACTGTCAATAATTTCGTGGATGGCAACCAAATCACTTTTGTCGCTTACTTCCGCGTGAACGGTAACAAACTGGCGTCCCGGCCCGTAATCGTGAACGATAAGGTCGTGCAGTCCCTGAATTTCGGGTGTTTCAAGCAAAATTCTGCGGATATTCTTTACCGTTTCGGGGTCGGGGGCTTTGCCTAAAAGCAGCGCAACCGTATCTTTTGCCACGCCGAATCCCGACCACAGAATAAACAGGGATACCGCCGCACCGGCATAACCGTCAATGCTTACGGGCAGAATGTTAAGCGAATCGATTATTGCCGAAAGAATAACCGCGCCGGTTGCAATGCAGTCGTTACGGCTGTCAACCGCGGCGGCAAGCAGAGGTTCGGAACCGCACCGCCTGCCTAAGTTCAGGTTAAGCCCCATCATAAAAAGTTTTACCGGAATCGAAATAAACAGCAACCCTGTTAAAAGCCAATTTGCCCCTTGCGCGGGCGCGGGAGAAAGTATTTTATCAAACGAGGTCCTTAAAAGTTCAAGACCGACGGACATAATAATAAATGAAACTATAAGAGCGGAGATATATTCAAACCTGCCGTGACCGAACGGGTGGTCACGGTCGGGGCGCTTGCCGCTCAGTTTTATTCCCGCAAGCGCAACTGCGGTGGAGCCCATATCCGAAAGGTTGTTGAAACCGTCGGAGATAACCGCCACGCTGCCCATAAGCGAGCCTATTGTAAGTTTAAGCGCAAACAGACAGGCGTTAAGGATAATTCCCGTAATGCCGCTTAAAATTCCCGCATCCTGCCTGAATGCGGGCGTATCTTCTTTTATAAACCGATTTATAAACCTGTTAAACATAATCCCTCTTAAAATTATATTGCCTGCCGAATTTCAAGCAGGCAATATTTTTTATTTTCTTATCGTTACGGAAACCTGTGCGGGCGAAATAAGTTTTGCGGTTATGCGCGACGCGTAAGCCGAACTGAGTATTACCGTAGGTTCAAGTTCGTACGTTCCCGCGCCCTTGCCCGAAAGCGAAAGGCGTACCATAACATCGGCGTCGCCGATTGCTTTAAGCAGCGGTGCGGGACCGGACAGTTCAACCGTGGCCTCTATTGCCACCACTCCGTCGGCGGTTATCCGCCTTGTGGTCTTTCCGGCGGTAATCGAGGCGCTTGTGCCGTCAAAGCCCGAAACCGTAATGTGCCGTTTTACCGTAACCGATGAGGTTGCCTCGCTGATTTTTATTTCCGCTTCCGCCGTGCTCTGACCGGGAACAATGCTTACACCCTCTGGCAAGTCGAAATCAAGCGCGCAGTTTGTAAACGAACTGTCCTTGTCCGTAAGGTCAATGGCGGTGGGCGAAATCTCTTCAATGGAATCAAGCAGAATCTTGTGCGCACAGATTTTTATCTTTCCCGCCGAAACCGATTCAAACTGATATCCCGCGGCAACCCTGTCTGCATTTACAATTGCGTTTTCTGCGTTGATTTTCACTTCTTTTATTGTCCGCACGTCCATATCGGCGGTAATGTTTTTTGAAGTGAATTTTATGGCATTGTTCTTTTCGTCGGTGAACCTGAGCGCGCCGGTAACCTTGTCGCCGTCGTTAAGAGAGGACAGGTCAACGTCAAGAACGGCTTTTGCAATTTTCTCTACGTAGTAGGAAGAACCGCTTATCTCCACCGTTTCGGGATAAGAGGGCGAAAGGGAAATAAGCCCGTCTTTAAGCGTACCCGATTCGTGCAGAGAAACAGGCACGGATTTTGTAACAAGTTCGTCAACGGTCACCGATATGCTTGACGGATTCGCAACGGGCGTACCGATGTCCGCGGTGCTGTTTACCGATACCATTACCGGTACCGTTACCGTGCCGGCGGAAGTGATTTTTGAAAGGTCAACCGTTGCGGAAATATAGTTTTTGTCAATCAGCTTAAAATCCGAATGCGCAACGCTTACTTTAACCTGAATGTTTCCCAAATCGTCGCCGTCGCGCAGCGTCAGCCCGCTTTCTTCAAGCGACGCAAGCCCTACGGCGGTTATGGGAACGTCGGAAATCCGTTTTGTGCGCTGCGGATTTGTCCGTGTAATGGTAAAACTCCACAGGATTATCGCAAACACAACCGAGAGCAGTTTAAGTGTAAGATTGTTTGTAAAATATGAGCCCGCACTGCGGCGTACTTTATTTTTTTTCATCGGTCTGCTCCTTTCCGAAGAATTTCGCAATCACCTTGTTAAGCGAGAACTTTTGGGGCTGATTTTCGTCCGCATAAACTTCTTCAAGCAAATCCCGCAGGGCTTCAAGGTCAAGGTACCGCCTTAAAGTGCCGTTGCGGGCGGCGGAAATAACGCCCGTTTCCTCACTTACTACGATTACAACCGCGTCGGAGCGTTCGCTCATACCGAGCGCCGCGCGGTGGCGTGTGCCGAGTGTTTTTTCAATGCTGTTGTTTTCCGAAAGGGGAAGAAAACAGCCCGCGGCAACTATTTTGTTGCCTTTTAATATCATTGCGCCGTCATGCAGCGGAGTATTGGGCTCAAACACATTTTCGATAAGACCTGCCGAAATCTTTGCGTCAAGCACGGTGCCGGTGGCAATAATATCTTTAAGGTCGGATTTTTGTTCAAATACCATTAAAGCGCCCACGCGGCGGCGGGAAAGATGGTCCGATACCGTAACGATCTCCGAAATAATATCGTCTGTATTCACTTTTTCCTCGGTTTCGTTAAA
Organism: uncultured Clostridia bacterium; assembly: GCA_934434555.1. GTDB lineage: Bacteria > Bacillota > Clostridia > Christensenellales > QALW01 > UMGS1322. The sequence goes on along the minus strand of CAKRZX010000029.1, from coordinate 18,232 downwards.
ATGACCGCGGCCTAAGTTTTCAAACGCCCTGCGAAGTTCCGGCTGGAAAATTACCACTATAACAAGAATTCCCGACGTAAAAACGGAACTTAAAATCCATGTAACCGTAGGCAGGCCGATCCACGCGGCAACCGCCAGCGCGATAATAAGCAAAGCCACGCCTTTAAGCACGTGCATTGCCTTTGTATGCTTAAAAAATTTAAGAAGCTGATAGATTATTACCGACATAAGCACCACGTCAAGAATATCAATAATGCTTATGCTTGAAAATACGCTGCCCGAAATCGCTTCACGCAGAGAAGTGAAAAATTCGCTCATAAAATCTCTCCCGAATAAAAGATTCACATATATAATACCACATAATCTGAAATTTTCAAAGGGCAAAATATAAAAAAGATTGACAAATTATATTTGCGGGGTATAATATATAAAAATGAATTTGAAAATCATTTTCAATTTCGGAGGAAATATATGGACAAACGGTACAATACCCGCCATGCGGAACACGTTACAGAGGCGATTAAAGAGTTTAACGGCGAACATTTTACCGCCGAGGAATTATGCAATAAATGCCGCGAAAGGGGCGAAAACATCGGGCTTTCAACGGTGTATCGGCACTTGGAAAGGCTTGTTGGCGAAAATAAGGTGCGCAAGTTTATTTCTTCCGCGGGGGAGAGCGCGTGCTTTCAGGAACAGAATAAAAAATGCGAGCATTTTCACCTTAAATGCACCGTGTGCGGCAAACTTGAACATCTTTCGTGTAAGACACTTGAAGAAATTTCCGCCCACGTTTTATCCGAACACGGATTTTTAATAGACCCCGCAAAAACGGTATTTTACGGCAAATGCAGGGAGTGCGGAACAAAGTGAAAAGAATAATTACGTTTCTTTTGTGCGCATGCGTGCTTTTTTGCGGCTGCGTGCATGAAAAGAAAAATGAAAAACTGAAAATAACCGCCACGCTTTTTCCGCAGTACGACTTCTGCCGCCAAATTGCGGGCGACAGGGCAGAGGTGGAACTTTTGCTTCCGCCGGGAATGGAGAGCCACAATTTTGAGCCGTCGGTTGCGGACATCGAAAAAATAAACGGCAGCGACCTGTTTGTGTTTACGGGCGAAAATATGGAGCCGTGGGCGGTGCGGGTAATAAACGGACTTCACGGCGTAAACGCCCTTGACGTATCGGAAAATATTGAACTCTGCGACCACGACGACGGGGACGACCATCACGACCATCACGAACACCACGAAGAAAAGGACCCGCATATCTGGACGGACCCAAACAACTGCATAATAATGGTAAGGAACATCGTTGATGCGCTTTGCGCCCTTGACGGACAGAACGCCGATTACTACAAAGCCAACGGCGAAAAATACATCGCGGCGCTTGTTTCGCTTGACGAAGAGTTCGTTAAAACAGCCGAAAACGCAAAAATCAAAACTCTTGTGCACGGGGGGCGCGCATCGATGACGTATTTTGCCCGCCGCTACGGGTTTGAGTTTCTCTCCGCTGTGGATTCCTGTTCGTCTTATTCCGAGCCGAGCGCCCGGAAACTTACCGAAATGATAAATTTCATAAAGGAAAACAACATAAAGGTTGTGTTCTTTGAGGAACTTTCCGAGCCGAAATTCGCAAAGATAATATCAGAGGAAACGGGCGCGGAAATGCTGCTTTTACACACTTGCCACAATCTTTCAAAATCTGACTTTGAAAAGGGCGAAACGTATATTTCCTTAATGAAACAAAATGCCGAGAACATAAAAAAGGCGGTGGGAGAATGATTCTTAAAACGGAAAATCTGTCCGTTAACCTGGGCGGACGCGAGATACTCAAAAATGTGTCCTTTGAAGTTGAAAAGGGCGATTATATCTGCATTGTGGGCGAAAACGGCAGCGGCAAAAGCACGCTGATAAAAACACTTTTAGGTTTGATAAAACCAAAAAGCGGTAATGTGGAATTTGATAAAAGCGCGGGGCGCATAGGCTATCTGCCCCAACAGACCGATATAAAGGGGAATTTTCCCGCATCGGTATGGGAAGTGGTGCTTTCGGGCTGCCTTAATTCTGCCAGACTGTTTTATTCCAAAAGTGACAAAGCCCGTGCAGGTGACATTATGCGCCGCCTTGGTATATTTGATATACGCTTCCAGCGTTTTGCAAGCCTTTCGGGCGGACAGCGTCAGCGGGTACTGCTTGCCCGCGCGGTGTGCGCAAGCGAAAATCTTATTTTGCTTGACGAGCCTGTTACCGGACTTGACCCGCTTGTTACCGACGAACTCTACCACCTTATTTTCGACCTTAACAAAGAAAAGGGGATAACCGTAATAACGGTATCCCACGATATTGCCGCAAGCGTGAAGTATGCGTCAAAAATTCTGCATTTGGGCAAGGGCGAAATCCGCTTTTACGGGAAAACGGGCGATTACGTCAACAGCGAAATCGGCGTTCATTTTACGGGGAGGTGCTGTGAGCATGTTTGAATTTTTTACCTATTCCTTTATCATCAGGGCGTTTGTGGTGGGCATATTTGTGTCCCTTGCCTCGTCGCTTTTGGGTGTAACGCTTGTGCTTAAAAAGTATTCAATGATAGGCGACGGACTTTCCCACGTGGGGTTCGGCTCAATGACCGTTGCCCTTGCCCTTAACCTTGCGCCCATGGCAATAGCCGTGCCCGTTATGATGATTTCGGCGTACTTACTGCTCCGCCTGCGGGAAAACAGCCGTATCAATTCCGACGCGGCAATAGCGATAATCTCTTCATCGTCCATTGCGGTGGGAATAACCGCTGCGTCGCTCTCCGGCGGAATGAACACCGACGTTTACGGCTATATGTTCGGAAGTATTTTAACAGTTTCCCGATTCGATACCGCGCTTGCAATAATCCTCGGCACCCTTGTAACGCTTATGTTCGTGCTTTTTTATAACCGTATTTTTGCCGTTACCTTTGACGAAAACTTTGCTTCCGCCACCGGCACAAAAACGGGCGCACTTAACATTATGCTTGCCATGCTCTGCGCCGCGGTAATAGTGGTGGGTATGCGCGTTATGGGCACAATGCTTATTTCGGGCTTGATTATCTTCCCCGCAATAACCGCCATGCGCCTGTTCGATTCGTTCAAAAAAGTCACCGTCGCCGCGGCGGTCATCTCCGTGCTTGCGTTCCTTACGGGAATGATTGCAAGTTGCGCCTTTGCATATATCCCCGCCGGCGCGGGAATCGTCCTTGCGAATCTGCTGTTCCTCGCAATCAGTGCCGTGTGGGGGAAGGTGAGGGGGTAGTGGGAATACTTTACGGTATATAATTTATGCGGACATAGAATTTGAAACTAATGCCGGCATAAATACTAATGCATTATTATGCTGCGAAAACTATCAACTATTTTGTTGAAATCTATTGAGTCATCGGCTAATAATTGTTCAATATTTAGATTCGATAACCCCAAATACTCTTCTATAAAAGTAGTGATACATTCTTGTTTGCTTTTGTTGGTATTTGCATAAATATATGTTAACGTGGCGACCATACATGTAATGGGGTGATGCAATATAGCATCACAGTCGGCAAGTCCGCCTATGCCAAAACGGTTACAATTAAATACATTTCTAATTGTGTGTTCAATACTTACGGATTCATTCTTTGCAGTAGTACCTAAATCGATGTCATTCATTATAATATACCTCATTCCAAAGACCCAGATGTTGCACTGTCGCGCTTAATAAATCATATTTGCCGTCTTCGGTAGAAGAATTTTCATTAGATGATTTCAGTTTTTTGAGATATTTAAGGAAATCCTCATCAAATACTTTTAGTGTGCAGAAATACTCTAAATCATCATCATTAAGAGGACAGTTTTTTAAGTAGTTTTCCTCTAATGCACAAAATTCATTTTGCTTATTTTTGAGTTCGGATTTCATAGACAAAGCATCTTCACCGCTTTCTATGATTTTTCTTCGTTCACTGCGGATTGTTTTAATTAATAATACAACAGTTATTGTTGCGGCTATGAAAAAAGTTATAGCCCAACCATCATAAAAGTCATTAGAAAATTCTTTAAATTCAAAATATGAATGTATATTTAAAATACATCCGACAATGAAAGATACTAAAAGGACTATCATCAAAACTATAATAGGACCTATATTCCCCCAAACCGTATCTTGCGAAGACCACTCTGCCTTCTTCATTTTCGAGTACAGAAGGCCGTATTCTCTTTCTGCTTCTGATTTTTTTTGCTTAAATTCAAATGTTAAACGACGTTTTCGTTCGCGTTCTTGCTCTTTTTCGTACTGCTCTTTCTCTGCTTTCTTCTTTGCATAATATTTCTCAGCATATGCTTTGTCGTATTTTTCTATTTTATTTACATATATTGAGACCAAATTGTCAGTAGATTCAACATACTTTCGTGATGAATCCGGAAAATCGAACAGTCGACTATATAGGCTTACCACTTCTTTATATGCATACTGAGAAATAAAAACGGTGTCATCTTTATTTTCATAGATTGATTCAATAGCAGAGCCACAGGTGTCCATTATGTTGATAATTGCGTGGGCATTGTTAAAGAAATCATTAGTGTAGTTTGCTTGAATAGATGAATCTATGCCGTCGTAGTATTTTCGTTCAGAATCTGCAAGTAGGTTTGCTATGTAACTGCTATGAATAAATACTTCTTCTACTGCTGCCGACTGTTCATCTTCGGGAACATTATCGCGAATCATTAAGAACACGTTATTTTGGCAGTTCGCGACAGATGATGCCGCCATACCTATTTCTGCTATTTTGCATCGTATAGCCTTAAAATAAATAACATAAAACGACGCTTCCCAACTGGTCGGGTCTTTGACAAGAATCATATCATAATATTTAGCCGCGTTATCAGCATTGTTTTCTTCTTTTGCTCTGCGTGCAATTTTGTAAAGATTGTTGAGTTCATCTGCGGTGTCAAGTTTAATAGTACTGCCCGTTATGTCAACAGTTCCCTCAATCATCATTTTCTTTACCTCTTCAACGGAGTATTTGCACCCGCAAGTCTGGCAAACAAAAATACCGTCCTGTTTCAGTAGGTTCGTGCTTCCGCACATTTCGCATGTAAGTTGTTTCATTGCTTTTCCTCCCTTATTTAAAAAAATAAATAATTAACATAATAAGTATGGAAACAGATATTGTAACAGATGCCACAATGATAGCAACCCGTCGCTCTCTTTTTGCTGTTCTCTTGATTTCAGCCGAAATCTGCTCATTGCATTCCTTTAACTCTTTCCGCAGTCCCTCGTCCCCGAACCGCATTGCCTTTTGGCAGTTGCTGTTTTCTTCAAAGGGCACGGCGCATTCTTTAAGCCCCTCGCGGGTTCTTATGTGCAACTCCGCAAGCAGTTTCCCCAAGTACGCCTGCGCGTTTTCGGGGTCAAGGTCAAGCACTTTTTCGCAGTATTCGTTGGCTTCCTGCCACGATTCGTCTTCCAAAAACATAAATGCACGTTTGAGCAACGGTGCAGTTGTGGCATTACCGCTTGATATTACGGTTTCTTTTATTACTTTGGGTTCGTCAACGTCAACAATCTTCTTTATGCCCCTTATCAGGTCCTGCATAAAGCCCAGTTTGCTCATATCCTGCGCTTGCAGGTGTGAAAACTCTTCCGGCAGATTGTAGGGGTCCATATCGCGGTAGGCGGGAATAAGCATTTTCTTTGCGCCGTTTTTAATAAGCGCAAGATAACGGCTCCATTCGTTTTTAACCCACACGGCGTTAAAATATTCAGGCTTTGTGCCCAAAACAACCATAACTTTTGATGAATTCAGCGCGGCGAAAATGTAGGGTTCGTAGGCTGAACCCAGTTTGTCTTCCAAAGTGATTCGGGCAAAGAAAACCTTGAAACCCTCCTGCGTCAGTTGGTGGTAAAGGTCGTTGGCAAGCACGGAATCGGGGGTGCGTCTGCCGCTGTTGTCGGTTTCCTTGTAGCAGATAAACACGTCAAAGGGCTCTTCCTTTTGAGAAATCGCCAAAATGCCCCTTTGAATTTCGTCAATCGCCTTTGCTTCCTGCTCGTAAATCTCTCTTTGATATCCGTCAGCGTGTTCAAGGGCGCTTTTATAGTCCTCATCGGCAAAAATCGACGTGTACTGCGCACGGTTCACCGTGGGAATGCGCTTGTGCGTTGCGGGGTCTTCAACATATTCTATACCGTAACGGCACAAAACAAGCGACCAGTACGCCTCGGCGTCGGCGGAATCTTCGCTTAAAATCTGCTCATAGATTCCCGCCGCCTTGTCGTATTCGTTGTTTCGGCGAAAATGATTCGCCCTGTCGTATAAATTTGCTCTTTTTTCGTCGTCAAGGCGGGGCAGAGTCTGCTTTGTTCCGCAACTGTCGCACACGCCAACCGTTGCGCCCTGCTCAAATTCTACCGTTCCGCCGCACATTTTACACTTAAAAACAGACATTGTTCTTCTCCTTACTTGCTCGCTTTGCATTTGTTGTTGCGCTCATCTATAAGGGCGATAAGACCGTTTTTGTCCGCTTCGCCGCCCGAAAGTATGCCGGCGCTGAACTCGCGGAACGCAAAGGCTATTTCCTCATCGATTTTTTCGTCATTGCTCATCGGGTCGGAATAGCGTATTGCCTCAAAAACGTCTTTTGCGTCCTGTTTTGCCGTTTCGGTTTGGGCTTTCTTTACTAAATTTTCTGCGTCAAGTGTCAGATTACGTATAAACGCGGTTTTATTTTTAATTTCCGCGTCCTTTCCTTCGACAATTTCCGCCGCCGCCTGCGCTTTAAGCAAGGCTATTGCGTTCAAACCCAAAATGAGTATCGCAATAATTCCGCCAACCCACAGAGGAACACCGGGGATAAGTGCAAAAACCGCGCCGAAAATAAAGGAAACGAAAAGCAATGAATAACTGATTCTTATTAAGGGCAGTTTAAGAAATGTGCGTTTGCTGTCGCCCTTTAAGGCGTAACAGGCGCAGAAAAGTTGCAGAACGAACGCAAGCATTATTAAAACGTAGCCCGCCCAGAATGCTCCGCCGAATTTACCCGCCGCCACGGTTGAGGGCGTTATAAAGCACACAAGATTAAAAACCAAAACAAGTACGAGCCAGGCGGCAATATAGTATTTGAAATTCTTTTTCATAAAATTCTCCCCCTTAAAGTATCTCAGCAAGCAGTTTTGCTTTTGCCTGTTCAAATTCTTCGTCGGAAAGCAGTCCCGATTCTTTCATAACGGTAAGTTTAGTTATTTTTTGCTTAAATTCCGCCATACTGTCGGCGGGTTCTGCCTGTGCGTTAAGCGCACCGTTTATCGCGTTGCCCACAACGCCGCCCACTGCGCCGCCTACGCCCGCCATTGTGCCTAAGCCCACGCCCATATTTGTAAACTGCCCCACGGCTTCGTTTCGGGCAACGTCCTGCGCAACGTCAAAACCCCGCTCCTGCTGGTAGGTGTAGCCCTCCTGCGCACGCTTTGTCGCCTGCGCCTGCGAGTCGATAACAACCTTCTGCGCTTCGGTTTGAGCATAAATAATATCTGTCTGCTGGCGGAGTTTTGCTTCGGCAATGTCGGCATACTGCCTGAAATGCAGTTCCTTAAACTTCTCGTACTGCCTATCGCCGTCGGGCTTGACTATGGTAGTAATCAGGAACCGTTCAAGGCTTATTCCGTATGCGGCAAAATCGGGGATAAGCAACTTGTGTATGTTTTCCGAAAAAGCCGCAAGATTTTCGTCAAGTTCAAAAATGTTTATTGAGTTTGCCTTGATAACCTGTGCGATGTAACTTTTTATGCGGGTCATCAAAAACGCGCGGAAGAACGAAACAAGTTTTTCCTGCCCCAAATAATTTTCCGTGCCCACAAGTTTTAACAGCAGTTTTCGGCTGTCGTCGGCGCGCAGACTCATTTCGCCGCTTGCGCCTATTGAAACGGGAAACCCGTAGTTGGGTTCTATGTACTGAACCTTGCTGTCGGTACCCCACTTGATACTCATCTGCTCGGTTTTGTTTATAAAGTAAACTTCACAGTGGAAAGGCGAAGTGTCGCCCGTTGCGCGGTTGAGCACCTTGCCGATTTTGGGAATGTTCTCGGTTTCAAGAGTGTATCTGCCCGCGGGGAACAGGTCAAGCGCCTGCCCGTTAAGGAAGAATATCGCTTCCTGACTTTCGTGTACAATCAACTGCGTTAAACTGTTGAAATCCTCGCAAGGGTGTTTCCATATAAACGTGGAGTTATCACCCTCGTATTTTATTACGTCTGCTATGTGTGCCATAAGTATGCCTCCCGGTATCAAAATGATATGAAATTTTCCCTGCAATAAGTTTACCATATATCCGAAAGTTTGTAAACAGAAAATTCAAAAACTGTCCGTTTTTTTTTTTACAGACTCTCGCCCTAAAAGAAGAAAACCGCCCGTGGGCGATGAATAATTTCCTGCATTTTCGCCACGGACGGTAAAATTATATGTCTTTATTTATAAGGGAGCCTACCTCAACGGCGTGACTGCCGTACTTCTTGCGCACGGAATCAAGGGCGTTTTCAAGGGATTCGTACTTGTCTTTTGTATTGTCGGAAAACAGCGACATCTGCTCAAATGATTCGTTTTCCGGTACAATTTTGTAGGCGCTTAAAGTAATGCTGCGCACGGGCTTTGACAGGCTGAAAGACGAAAGCGTCAGTTCGTAGGCGCGGTCGAAAATAAGTTTTGCCGAACTTATTCCGCCGTCAAACTGCTTTTGTCGGCTTTGGGAAGTAAAATCAAAATACTTTACCGTAACGCCAAGATTCACACACTTGACTTTGTGCCGGCGCAGCCGCGCGGAAAGTTCGTTTGCAACGGTCAGCACGCCCGTTTTTATGTCGTCCTCGCTTACAAGGTCGCGGCGGAAAGTGCATCCCGCACTTACAGACTTCTGTTCCTGTTTTTCGTCGATTTTTCTGACCGGCGACGGGTCAATGCCGTTGGCGTAATCGTGGAGCATTCCGCCGGATTTCCCCAGCCGCTTTATAAGCATATCACGGTCACTTTGCGCCAAATCGCCTATTGTGAAAATGTACATGCGTTTCAGCGCTTCGGTCGCATTTTTGCCTGCGTAAAGCAGTGCCGAAACTGGCATATTCCAAACTGTTTTTTCAAAATTATCACGGTTGATAACAGTTGTGGCATCAGGCTTTTTATAGTCGCTTGCAAGTTTTGCGATTGTTTTGTTAAACGAAACGCCCACCGAACAGGTTATGCCCAGTTCTTCCCTGAAACGCCTGCGAATCGTGTCGGCAATTTCTTTTCCCGATCCGAAAAGCATACGGCTGTTTGTTACGTCCAGCCACGATTCGTCTATTCCGAACGGCTCCACCATATCCGTATACTCCCTGTAAATGTTATTTGCTTTTATGCTCATTTCTTCATATAACTGATGATGAGAGCGCACAAGCACAAGACCGGGACATTTCCGCTTTGCGGCGTATACGGTCTCGGCGGTTTCTATGCCGTACCGTTTGGCAAGTTCGTTTTTTGCTAAGATTATGCCGTGGCGGTTTTCGGGGTCGCCGCACACCGCCATAGGCACAAGTTTAAGTTCCGGTTTCAGCACGGTTTCACAGGACGCAAAAAAGGAATTGCAGTCGCAGTGCAGAATCACCCGTTCCATTATCTGTGGCAGGAGAGAATCCTGCCGAAGAAAAGAGTGTGCATATCGCCGGTGGGATACCACCTTTCGTAATCTTCCGGCGCAATATCGTCCTTAGTAAGGGGCTTTTTGCCCATAACTTTGCATTCGTAATATACGGCACAGCCGTCAATAAGGGGCGCGGAAACGGTTTCCGAATTCTTAGTTTTCAGTCCGGCGGCGGCAATTTTATCTTCGTTTCTTCCCGAATGACTGCCGCAGTATTTCAGTTCGTCGCTCATTTCGCCCAAAAGGGGAACACTTACGGTAAATTCGTCCGCGTCTTTTAACATTTCAAAAGTGTAGCGGCTTGTGCGCACGGGCGCAATGAAAACTTCATAGCCCCAGTACTGGCTCAGTGAACCCCAGCCGATAGTCATTGTATTGATTTTGTCGCCCTTTTTTACCGTAAGGAACGCGCCCTTGCCCGATAACTGTTCAAGCGTTTCTTTTGCATAATCTCCGAATAAATACATAAGTCTTACCTCCTGTTTTTATTATATTATATATAAAAATCCGCCCGAACGCAAGAAAATTAAGCACATTTTTTTATGGGAAATCATATTTATTAAACAGTACGGACGGTTTTACTCTGTCCTGTAAGGAGGAATTTTATGCCGAATATCTTTTTAAGCCCGTCACTGCAAACGGGGAATTATTACGCGGGAGGCGGAACGGAAGCGCAGTATATGGGCTACGTTGCCGACGCGTTGGAGCCGTATCTTCGGGCAAACAACATTACATACACCCGCTCAAAACTGCCAAACACCCTTGCAAACGCCATACGCACCTCAAACGCGGGAAATTACGATTTACATCTTGCGCTTCATTCAAACGCCGCGCCCGAGGGCAGAGAGGGGCAGTTCAGGGGAATACAGGGATATTATTATCCCACAAGCCAAAAAGGAAAAAAGGCGGCACAGGATTTAACGGACAGTTTGAAGAACATCTATCCCGACCCCGAACTTGTGTATACCGTGCCCACAACGACCATTGCCGAGGTGAGAAAAACAAAAGCGCCCGCGGTTTTAATGGAGATAGGGTATCACGACAATTCTTCCGACGCACAGTGGATAAAAAACAATATACAGAATATCGCCCGCGCTCTTGCTATGGGGCTGACGGTGTATTTTTCTTTGCCCTTTAAGGACGTGTGCGTTTCTTCCGGCGGAAAAATCAGCGCGGATTCACCCCAAACGGGAAATTACGTCCGTGCCTGTACAAACGATTCTTCACCTCTGAATATCCGCGAACAGGCTGACCGCACAGCCGCGCTTTTAGGGCAGATTCCCGCAGGCGAAAAGGCTGTTTTGATTGAAAAGCCGCAGAACGGTTGGGCGAAAATCCGCTATAACGCCGTTGAGGGCTATGCGTCGGCGGATTACCTCTGCGTATGCAACAACGAAGGCGGCACGGGTAAGGGAATCGTTCAGACCGGCGGGTCAAACCTCAACCTGCGCAGTGCGCCCTCGCTTACGGCAAACATTATCGGAAGAATTCCCGACGGTGCAACGGTGAATGTTTTAGGCACTCACGACGCCTGGCTGAGGGTGAACTATATGGGCGCAACGGGCTACGTGCTTTCGGATTTTATAAAACGGAATTAACAAGAACACACAGGCGTGCATAGAATATAAATGTACAAAGGATGACTTAAAATTTTGAAGAAGGAGGAGCGTTATGTCATTTTATTCATACAGAAACAGCGAAACCGACATCTGTCCGGGAAAAATCAACGGTGACTGCACAAACGGGCTGACCGAGAGAGTGTGCATTCAGGTAAAGAAGATTTACGATTCCTGTATGCAGCAGGAGCAACTTGACAACGTAAACGTGCGCTTAACGGACATCTGCCCGGGAAACACCAAGTTTGAAGCACCCGTTACGTTTGTAAGCTGCCGCAGCACAAGCACGAAGGGAAGGGTACGCGATCTTTCCATAGAGCGTATATGCGACCGTCCCAATTTTGCCCGCGTTCGCTGCAAATGCGATATCCCCGTAGAAATTCTCTTTGAGGATAACTGCGGCAAAGAGGGCAGCGGCAGAGGAATCATCACCGTGAACAAGGACGTTGTGCTGTTTGTTCCCGATGAATCCATTATACCCTTTGAAGTGGATAACATAGTAAGCGCAATATGCGTTATGGGCTGTTACTTAGGGGAAAACACTTTCTCGCTTACCGCCTGCGTAACGGTAATACTGAAAGTGGTTGCCGATGTTGAGTTGCTTGTTCCCGCATACGGATTCTGCAAAATCCCGCCCTGCGAAGAGTTTGCGTCCGAAGTGTGCGACGAGTTCTTTAATCTGCCCATTTTCCCGCCCGCAATGAACGATATGTGCTGTAAATAGGATAAAAATTGCCGTGCGGCAGATTTTGCCGCACAGACATAAAAATTTTTCGCCGTTCTCAAAAAGAGAGCGGCTTTTTTATAAAAATACTCCCCGAATATTTTTTTGCACGCAAAAAGCAATAAAAAAGTTTAGTAAAAGTAAAAAAATGCGGGCAAATAACTAAACAAAAATAAAGGCAATCAAGAGAACAAAACGAGCCGCACAAAGGTGTAAAATACGAAAGAAGCAAGTAACGGCGCGGGTTTTTTGGAATTTTTGCATTAGGAAAAATTTACGCGGAAAAATTAAAAAATCTTCTTGACAAAATGCGACAATTGTATATAATTTATCTATCCTTTCGGTTTAGCAAAAATAAACTTTATATTTACGCGGGAGATGATTTTTTGCAGTTGGGAGAAAAAATTAAAATGCTCAGGGTTCAGCACGGGCTGACACAGGAAGAACTTGCAAACAGGTGCGAACTCTCAAAGGGCTTTATTTCACAGATAGAACGTGACCTGACAAGCCCCAGCATTGCAACGCTTATTGATATCCTTGAATGTCTCGGCACGAATCTTAAAGATTTCTTTTCCGATGAAACAGAAGAAAAAATCGTGTTTACACAGGAAGATTTTTTCGTAAAGGAAGAGGAAACACAGTCGGTAACGTGGCTTGTGCCGTCGGCACAGAAAAATTCAATGGAACCGATAATTATCCGCCTTGCAGGGGGACAGGCAACCGAAACCGACGACCCTCACGAGGGCGAGGAATTCGGGTACGTGCTTTCGGGCAAGATTTTTGTTGTTTCGGGCACGGCAAAGAAAAAATGCAGAAAGGGCGAGTGTTTCTATTTTGATTCTTCGCGCCCTCATTATATTGAGAATGCAGGAAATACGGAGGCGACGGTGCTGTGGATAAGCACTCCGCCCAGTTTTTAAGGAGCAGAGATGAAAAAGATAATAGTTGACTTAAAAAACATTACCAAGAGTTTTGACGGCGAAAAGGTGCTTGATAACATAAGCCTTTATATCCGCGAAAACGAGTTTATAACCTTGCTCGGTCCTTCCGGGTGCGGCAAGACCACCACACTGCGCATAATCGCGGGCTTTGAAACTCCGGATTCGGGCGAAGCTTACTTTGAGGACAAACTGCTTAACGACGTTCCGCCCTACAAGCGCAGTATCAACACCGTTTTCCAGAAGTACGCGCTGTTCCCGCACCTTAACGTTTACGAAAACGTTGCTTTCGGTCTGCGCCTTAAAAAGGTAAAGGATCCGGTTATCCGCGAAAGGGTAAAGGAAATGCTTGCAATGGTGAACCTTAAAGGCTTTGAAAAACGCAACATTTCAACACTTTCGGGCGGTCAGCAGCAGCGTGTGGCAATAGCCCGCGCCCTTATAAACGACCCGGAAGTTCTGCTTCTTGACGAACCCTTGGGCGCCCTTGACCTTAAACTGCGCAAGGATATGCAGAACGAACTTAAAAACATTCAGCATAAAACGGGAATCACATTTATTTACGTTACCCACGACCAGGAAGAGGCGCTTTCAATGTCGGACACGGTTGTTGTTATGGCTGACGGCAAAATTCAGCAGATAGGCACGCCCACGGACATTTACAACGAACCCAAAAACGCCTTTGTTGCCGACTTTATCGGCGAATCCAACATTGTTGACGGAATTATGCTTGACGATTTCAAGGCAAAATTTTCGGGTCACATTTTTGAGTGTCTTGACAAAGGTTTTGAGAAGAACGAACCTGTTGATATCGTTGTGCGCCCCGAGGATGTGGACGTTGTTCCCATTGAGAAAGCAATGCTTTCCGGAACCGTTACGAGCGTAACTTTTAAGGGCGTGCACTATGAAATAATAGTTGATATCGGCGGTTTCAAGTGGATGATACAGACCACCGACTTTGTGGGCGAAAACGAAAAAATCGGGCTTTATATCGAGCCCGACGCAATTCACGTAATGAAAAAATCGGAATACTCCGATATGTTCGGCGATTATTCTTCGTTCAGTGACGAACTTGAAAAACTTTCCGACGCAACGGAGGTAATTGAGGAATGAAAGAAAAAAAGCCTTTTTTCAGGCAACTTATCACGTGTCCCTATTACGTGTGGGCGCTGCTTTTTATAATCGTTCCCATAATCTACGTGCTGTATTATGCGTTAACCGATTCCGAGGGCAATTTTGCGGGCTTTAACAACTTCGCAATTATCGAGCATTATGCGTCAACGTTCTCGCTTTCGCTTATGCTGGCGCTTATAGCAACGGTTGTGTGTCTGCTTCTTGGCTATCCGCTGGCGTTTGCCATTTCCCGCACAAAGCCCACCACACAGAAGATTCTTATAATGCTTGTAATGCTTCCTATGTGGATAAACTTCATTATCCGCACCGATTCAATTGCAATTTTGCTTGAAAAGAACGGCGTTATCAATCAGTTTTTGGGACTGTTCGGGCTTCACGCCGAACTTATGGACACCCGTTTTGCGGTTATCATCGGTATGGTTTATGACTTTTTGCCCTATATGATTCTGCCCATATATTCGGTTTTGACGAAACTTGACGTAAAACTTATTGAGGCTGCAAAGGACCTTGGCTGCAACACCTTGCAGGCGGCGGCAAAAGTTATAGTGCCGCTGAGTGTTTCGGGAATAGTTTCGGGCGTAACAATGGTATTTGTGCCATGCGTAAGTACATTCTATATTTCACAGCGCTTGGGCGGTGCAAACACGTATCTTATCGGCGACGCAATCGAGGCGCGTATGCTCTCGATTTCAGCCGACTACAACAAGGGCGCAACGCTTTCGCTTGTACTTATGGTGCTTATAGTGGTTTCAACTTTAATTATGAATCACTATACCGATAAAGACGATAACGGGGGAGGTATGGTAATATGAAAAAAGGCGGAAACATCTTTACGCTTATATGCTTTATTCTGCTGTATGCGCCTATCGTTATACTTATATTCTTTTCGTTTAACTCCCTTGAAAGTACCGGCGTTTTCGGCGGATTTTCGTTAAAGTGGTACGAATCCATAATCAATAACGAAACCGCAAAGGGCGCACTTGTAAATTCGCTTATAATTGCCGTAACATCGTCACTTGTTTCAACGGTTATCGGAACGCTTGCGGCGCTTGGTATAAGCAGACTTAAAAACAAAATCTTCAAAAGCGCGGTTATGACCGTTACAAATATCCCTATGGTCAATCCCGAAATAGTAACCGCGGTTTCAATGGCTTTTTTGTTTATGGCGACTCTTGCCACGTTCGGGTTTATAAAAAATGACGACACTATGGATATGATTGCCCTGCTTATTGCACACATAACGTTCTGTCTGCCTTATGTGATTCTCTCCGTTCTGCCCAAAATCAGGCAAATGGATAAATCACAGACCGAGGCAGCGCTTGACTTGGGCTGTAAGCCCTTAAAGGCGTTTTTTAAGGTGGAACTTCCCCAACTTATGCCGGGAATTTTCACGGGTATGATTATGGCGTTTACGATGTCTTTTGACGATTTCGTTATAAGTTACTTCGTGCGCCCGAAATCAACCGTGCAGACGTTGCCTTTGCTTATCTATTCAATGACCGGTAAAGGCACGGTAACGCCCGATATGTACGCGCTTTCAACATTTATGATTATAGCGATATTTATTCTGCTTGTGCTTTCAAACGTTGCGTCGTCACGTGACGAAATAAAGGCAAGAAGAGAAGAAAGAAAACTCAGAAAGCGTCAGGAGGCGGCACAGTGAAAAAAGCATTATCGATTATTCTTGTTCTTTTGCTGCTTGTTCCCCTTGCCGCCTGCGGCGAAACACAAACGGACGAAATCGTGCTGAACGTGTTCAACTGGGGCGAATATATTTCCGACGGCGAAGGCTTTTGGGAATATACCGACGAAAACGGCGAAGTTACCGAGATTCCCTATGCGGACATAAACGCCGCCTTTGAGGAATACTATGCGGAAAAACACCCCGGCAAAAAGGTGAGGGTGAACTATACAACCTACGCCTCAAACGAGGAAATGTATGCCAAAATGACAACGTCCGATGCGTCGTTTGATATTATCATTCCCTCTGACTATCTTATTCCCAAACTTATAAACGAGGGACTCATCCGACCGCTTAATTTGGACAATATCCCCAATTACGCCAACATCGGCAAGGATTACATCGCAAAAGACGTTGCCTATATTGAGGAAAACGGCGAAAAGGTCTACTATTCGGCAACATATACTTTCTGTAAGGTAGGCATTATATACAACAAAACCCTGCTTGAAAAGGCGTTTGATGATTTCTCTCAGGAAGAGTTTGAAAGCGAAGGCTGGGGAGTTCTGTGGAACGAAAAGTATAAGGACCTGGGAATTCTGCAATTCAACAATTCCCGCGACGCCTTTGCAACCGCCCAGTTCAGGCTTATGCAGCAGGACAATTACACGGGGAACGAAAGTTATATAAATGCGTCAATCAAAAACGGTACCGAAATTTACGACCGCAGTCTTGAAATGCTCAAAGAGCAGCAGCCTCTGATACAAAAGTACGTTATGGACGAAGTTTTCAACAAAATGGAAACGGGTAACGCGTGCATTGCAACTTACTATGCGGGCGACTACTTCACAATGGTGGGCAACTGCGAGGACTACGAACTGTGTATGTTTTATCCCGAAGAGGGAAGCAACTCTTTCCTTGACGCCATGTGCGTGCCCACAAGTTCAAAAAACCCCGAAGCAGCCGAGGAATATATTAACTTTATGCTTTCAACCGATGAGGACCCGACAAAAAATATTGCCGCAATTAACGCCGAGAGCATATGCTACGGTACTCCGAATGTAAAGGTTCAGCAGGATAAAACGTATCAGTATTTTCTTGAAAACGAACTTCACGAAACCGCATACGACCTGCTTTACGGCGAGGGTGTGTTCAATTTTGAAAAAGAGGGCTTTATTTGCCTTGACGATGAAACACAGAACTATCTTAACGAATGCTGGGATTCGCTTAAAATACAGGATGAGGGCAACGGCATTGCATTGCCGATAATCTGCCTGATAATTATTTCTGCATTTGCCGCACTGTTTATATATCTGGGCGTTACAAAACGCAAAAGGGCAAAGTACTGGGAATGATTTATGATACGGCAAAAACTTGATTTTCGCCTTACCTGCGCTTTTACGGGGCATAGGGTTATCGGAGAAAAAGACAGAGAAAATCTTATTGAAAAACTTGATTTAACCGTGGCTGACCTTGCCGAAAAGGGCGTGGAACGGTTTATATGCGGCGGTGCGCTTGGGTTCGATACCCTTGCCGCACAGGCGGTTTTAAGGCTTAAAGAAAAGAAAAACGTGTTTTTTGAACTTGCGCTGCCCTGCGGCGACCAGGCGGCAAAGTGGAGCGAAAAGCAGAAAGCGGAGTATGAGAGAATACGCGCCCGTGCGGACCGTGTGAATGTGCTTTTTGATAAGTATGTTACGGGGTGTATGCAGTTCCGCGACGCCTTTATGGTGGATAATGCGGATATCCTTGTTTCCTTTTACCGCGGCAAACCCGGCGGTACGCAGTACACATATATGTACGCCGAAAACAGAGGATTAAAAATTATACAGTTGTAAAAACGGGAGCCGCACGGCTCCCGTTTTTGGGTAATAGATAAGATAATGAATATTGCGTGCTAAAATGCGTTGTTGCGGTGCATATTGCGCACGCAGTTTTTTTTGAGGGTTTTATTCGGTGAGAGACAGGCTTTTGCAAAACTATACCCCTTGCAAAATATCAATCTCTTTCGCCCGCGGCAGCAGCAAGCCGCTGCCCTACGGGTTAAAATGAGTTTTTTCGGGATAAGCAATCTTTTTCTGATAAATTCGTCTTTATGTAACGTTTGTTTTGCGCAGTTTTTTTGATTCGCGCGGTAGGGCGGGGGTTTATCTCCCGCCGATATGAGGAGAGGTGGATGTTTGAGGAAAAGATATAATGTTACAAAAGTACTGCATCCACCCTTTATAATAAAATTCTTTGGCTTTACCTTTCTTTTAAGAAAGGTAAAAAATAAACGTAAGCGGCAGGAGCAAGCCCCTGCCCTACGGTATATGATAAGCAAAGAAAATAAATCAACCCTTGTGGAAAAACAAATTTCTGTTGTGTAAGATTGTTTTTTCTGCATAAAATCTCGTCCACCATCGTAGGGCGGGGGTTTATCTCCCGCCGATATGAGGAGAGGTGGATGTTTGAGGAAAAGATATAATGTTACAAAAGTAC
>CAKRZX010000028.1 GCA_934434555.1 uncultured Clostridia bacterium | reverse complement strand
GGAAATTAGTGCAAGGATGTGATACAACCAATTCAGCAAAGGAAAATTGTCAGGTCTGTAAATTTAGGAGGTACAACATGAAAAGAGAATACCCCAAGAAAATGTTTTGGCTATTTGTTCTAACGAATTTCCTATTTCACTTTTTCTACTTATCTGTTCCGGGGATCATCCTCTGCATCGTTGGGATTTGGATAAAGACCTGTCTTTACATTGGATGTGCGGTTCTTGGCCTGGATCTGATCCTTTCGATTGTTGAACAGTCACGCATCCGAAATGCTGCCGTGTCTCATAGCGAAAACCCTGAGTTCAACGAACTGATGGACGCATTTTGCAGCCCTGACGGGCTACATGCAGTCGGGAAAGTACTGGATGAAAAGATCAAATCCACCCCTGATGATGAATCTGAAAAAGGAAAAGACCAATAAGGTATCTTTTGATTCATCTCTCGTCTCATTATGGTTTCACATTTCACCGCTATGATTTCATTTTTGGGTGAAACCATTTGAAACCAAATGAAACCGTATCATTTTTATCAACCGTTGCCATAAAAACCCCGATGATATCGGGGTTTTATCTTTTGGGTGTGTACTTTCTTTCTTCCGCGTAAGCGAAAAATATCACAATTCATGCAGCAATCATATTACTGTGCGCAAGCGAGCATATCACCAAAACTCACTGTATCACATATTGACGAAACTAATTTTGCTTTGGTAAATTTGCATTGCCATTTTGTTTCCCGTATGGTATACTGTAAATGAGTAAACGGTCATTTACGGGCGGCATAAAGTGAAATTCGGGCATATAATAAAGGTACCGCCAAAAACGGTGTTGTTCAATAATCCGATAAAAGGAGCAGAGTAAATGAAACACGTTATAAGTATTACGGCATTGTTGGTGCTGTGCAGCCTGCTGTTTTGCGGTTGCTTTTCTGACGGCAGGGGCGATATCGCCGGTGATGACTGGCGCACAACGGGCGAAGTTGTGGGGCGCGGAACGATAGAGCGCGAGGGCGAAAGTACGGACGTTCTTGTTACGCTTGATGACGAAACAGTTTATTTTTACTTAAACAGCATTGAAAAGGAACTTTTTGATTCAGCCGATTTTCCGATGAATATTCCCGACGCAAAGTCGGCGTTTGAGCGGATTTCAATCGAGGACGCGGACGGCGACGGCAACAGCGATATCATGCTTTATCTGTACTTTGACGACGGAAGCGAAGCATGCCTTGTGTGGACTTGGGACGGCAGATTCGTTTTTGATGAAAAACGCTCTTTTTCAACGTCGGGAAACAGCGATGAAACCGTGTCGTTCTTTGAAAGAAACCGGCTTGAAATCAACTGTAAGGTTGAGGGCGGAACGTATCTGCTTAAAAACGGAATGTGCACGTATACGGGATTCGGCGACGGGTTTAATAATGACGACTGCTACTGGGAAGTAACGAAAACGGGCGATTACAGGCACGACGGAATCCGCGAAATAGAGTTTATTGCCTACTGCTACATACCCGAATCGTCGATACCCGTGTATGACGAGCAGTTTATGACTGTTGTATCCGGTGAACTTTACGATTACTACTCCGGCATGTGGCTTACCGCCGCAACGGCTTACAGCGACACGGAAAGAGGGGAAAATCATTATCTTCATCGCGTCGAATGGGGCGGAGAAACGTATGAAATCGAGTTTTTCTATTCTACTGAGTGGAGCAATGCCGCGGGTGATTGGGGCAGCATTTTGAAGAAAAGTTACATTTGCTATATGCCCGAGGATTACGACGGCTTGATTTTTGCCGCACAGGCAGAATGTGACAATTACAAAGATACGGCAACGCGTATGCAACTTGACAGCATTTCGCCAGAGGCAAATATACTTGCCTGTAAGACCGTTGACCCGTACACAAGTCTGTATTTTGCGCTTTGCAAATAAAAAAGTCAATTTGGAATCAGTTTTCTGATATAATCCCCTTAGAGTAAACACTTAAAAAAACAAAAAGTTTTCGGGGCTACTTTAAGGGGGTTATTTTATGCCAAGAACAGCGCGGAAGAATAAGAAATACAGCGCAGAGTTAAAAATCCAAGCGGTGGAAGAATATCTGTCCGGGAACGGCAGTCAGCGGGAGATATGCAGAAAACACGGAATTTCAGCAAAACGTACTCTCAAAGCTTGGATAATGTGGTATATAAGGAGCGCAGCAGCGCCAAAGGAGAAATCCATATGACCAAGGGAAGAAAAACAACGCAAGAAGAACGGGCAGAGATTGTTGCGTTCTGCATTGAACACAACAAGGATTACGGATTAACGGCAGAAACCTGCAACGTGTCGTATCGACAGATCTATTCTTGGGTACGCAAGTATGAAGAAGGCGGAGTGAACAAGCTCAAAGACAACCGTGGCAGAAGTAAACCGATAGAAGAAATGTCCGAGGTTGAAAAGCTTAAAGCCGAAATGAAGATACTTGAAGCAAAAAAACAGACAACTTGAAATAGAGAACGAATTCATAAAAAAATTACAGGAACTCATAATGGGGTGGTCGCTGACCGGAGTATGCCAAGAGCACGTA
Source organism: uncultured Clostridia bacterium (assembly GCA_934434555.1). Taxonomy (GTDB): domain Bacteria; phylum Bacillota; class Clostridia; order Christensenellales; family QALW01; genus UMGS1322. Next base: position 23,653 of record CAKRZX010000028.1, on the reverse strand, counting down.
TACATAGTAATTGAATTTCTTAATACGCACAAGCGTTATTCCGTAAAGAAAATATGTATTGCGCTTGGTTCAAACAGATCTTCCTATGACCGTGGATAAAACTGTATGTATGGGCGCAGATCTTGCGGGAAATGCGGATTATAATGAAATCATAAAAGCGGAGGAAATTGAATTGAAAGACGCCGCCAAAAACCCGGGGAACCCCTGATATATAAGGCTTCCCGGGTTTTGAGATTAATAGCCGAAAGCCGGCAAACAAGGGGCAGCGGCATTCGGGGTATCCTTGCGGCAACGCCGTCGGAATCATTACGACTTTTGCGGGAGCGACTGCTGTTACTGTCAGGGCGCGCGGCAGCATTTCACGCCGAAAAAACGGCATTTCGCGCAAAAGGGGATCTTTTCATCTCTTTTTAATATACAATATTGTGTTGAAGAAGGGCGGCGGAAAGACCGACGGTTATTGTACTGCCCGACGCCTTTTACGAATGAAACGATATAATCAGTATTGCAGATTTTGCCATAGCGAAAATATAAATTCATTTTGTGCTGTTATCGGACAGCGGAACGGAGATAAGAATGAAGAATCGGTTATTGAGCATTTTGTTGTGTGCCGCAATGGTGCTGGGGCTTGTTCCCGTAAGCGTCCTTGCTGCTTCTACGGGAACAAATGAGCACACGCACTGTGTGTGCGGTAAGAGCGATTGCGGTGACGAATCACACGGCGGGGACCTGACGTGGATAGGTGTTTCACACCCGTATGACATCACGGGACCCGGCAACTATTACCTGACGCAGAGCGTACAACTTGAAAGTAACTGGCATATTTATTCTGACACCGGCGAAATCAACCTTTGCCTCAACGGTCATACCATTACATGGGCAGGCAATGTATCCATGCAAAACGCGGTTGTTATTATCAGCGGCAACCTTACAGTTACAGACTGTCAGAAGTATACGGGCCAAATTACCCGTACAAACAGCAAAGACGGCGTTATTATCTATAACTTAGGTACTTTTACCCTTTGGAACGGTAAAATTTACGGCAATCAAGCCGGTTGCGGTGTGCAGAATTGCCCGGACGGCACATTTAATATGTACGGCGGCAGCATTGAGAATAATCGCACAACCAGAGAGGGCGGCGGTGTAGTTAACGACGGCACATTTAATATGACCGGCGGCAGCATTACAGGTAACAGCGGTAAGTATTGCGGCGGCGTGTTCAACAGGGAAATATTTAACATGACCGGCGGCAGCATTACGGACAACAGCGGAAAAGAAGACAGCGGCGGTGTATACAACATTGATACACTCAATATTTCCGATGCGCCGATTATTACCGATAACACCGTGGACGGCACAGAAAACAATGTTTATCTGCGCTCTGATAACAAAAAAATCACGGTTGTGGGCGACGGCATGAGTGCAGACGCAAGGGTCGGCATAACGGGTACGCTCGGTAACACCGTTATAACCGGAACTTCCTCGGCCACAGGCTTCTTTGTTGACAATGCAGACAATACGGGTTATGAATTAATCGCAGACGGCAACGGCGGCGTAAAACTTGATGGGCACAAAGACCACCGCATCTGCGGCGACAGTGATTGCACGGAACACGGCAATGTGCTTACATGGAAAGGCATAACCGACCTTGACGAAATCACGAAGTCAGGCAACTATTATCTTAAACAGGATGTGAAACTTAACTCGGATTGGAAAGTCGACTATGACATTAACCTTTGTCTTAACGGCAAAACAATCACCGGTCCGAGCGTATATCAAACTATCACTATTAAAAATGGCAGCCTCACAATTACCGATTGCACTAAGGTCGGCAAAATCACTCATGCTGCCAATCAAACAGGCCGCGCTATTTACAACGAAACCGAATTGACTATCTGGAACGGCATTATCACGGGTAACGATGCAGGCAACAAGGGCGATTTTTACTACTATGGCGGCGGTGTGTACAACCACAACACCGGTACGTTTAATATGTACGGCGGCAGCATTATCGGCAACTATGCTCAGTCCGGCGGCGGCGTGTACAACGCGGGCACATTTAATATGTACGGCGGCACGATTTCCGACAATACCTCGGAGAGCGGTGGCGGTGTGCATAATGAAGGCAAATTTACCGTGTCCGGAGCGCCGAATATCACCGGCAATATGGCGGGCAGCAGGGGAACGGACGGTACACTCATCAACGGAGTGAGAAATAATGTTTATAACCATAGCAATAACTACTATATAAATTCCAAAGGACTTGACCGCGGCGCGAGTGTCGGCATCAGCGGTTCAAATAATGGAATAGCCGTGAAAGGCACTACGTCACTCACCGGATTCTTCTGTGATAATACCGACTATATGCTGAAAGACAACGGCAACAACGGTCTTAAACTCAGCCGGGATGTTGTCCTTTCGGGCAAACTGCTTACCAAGGCAGACGGCACGGAGATGACGGACGGCAAAAAGACATACGATGCCAACGCCGTTGTGTTTGATGGCGCGGAAGTAAAAATCAACGGAAATATCGTTGAAGACGCAACATTTGTGTATACATGGCAGAAAAAAGGCGAGGACGGAACATACACCGCTCTCACCGAACTGACCGGCTTAACAGGGCCTGCCGACGCGGGCGACTATAAACTGACCGTAACGGTAATAAAAGGCGGCGAAGAACTTGCAAGTGCCACATGGACTTTTACCATTGAAAAGGCGATGCTGAACGTTGTCATTACGGTATCTGACAAAGAGTATGACGGCAAGACCGAAGCCGAAAATTACAGCGTTGATGTAACCGGATTTATCGGAAGCGGAGAGTGGAATTACAGAGCATGGGACGTCAACTTTGAAGACGCGAATGTGGGCAATGACAAAACCGTTACCGTAAAGTTTGAAATTTCAGGCGATGCGTTAAAAAATCACACTGCACCCGCAACGGTTGAAAGTAGAGCAAACATCACGCCCAGAACGCTTACCGTAAATGTGACGGCACAGAATAAGGAATATGACGGCAATGACAGCGCAACCGTAAAAGCGGTTCTTGACACAGGCAGAGTAGTTAATAATGATGAAGTCATTCTCGTTTCCGACGGCGTGACGGCAAAATTTGACACGAAAAATGTGGGCAAAAACAAAACCGTTACTCTTTCGGGCGATTACAGTCTGTCGGGCGCGGCGGACGGCAACTATACGCTGACCGTGGCTGGAAACCTGACGGCAAACATAAATGAGAGAGAATTGACCGTAAAAAATCTTATTGTTGCGAATAAGATTTATGACGGAACGAATAAAGCGGAAATCAGCGGAACTCCGACGCTCAGCGGCGTTGTAAACGGCGAAGATGTAACACTTAAAAACGGTACGCCCAGTTTTGCGGGCGTGTCAACAGGCGAGAATATCCCCGTAAACTTTACGGAGTTTTCGCTCAGCGGTGCTGATGCGGGCAACTATACACTTGTTCAGCCCACGGGTATTACGGCAAACATCACACCTTATACCTCAAATAAGAGTGAATATCGCGTAAACTCCAACGATTGGCTGAACGATGATTTCACCGTAACGGCGGAGAACGGCTGGCTGCTTTCCTACACCAATACGGCAGAGGGCGAGTGGGTTGACAGACTGACCGCTTCACAGGAAACCGACAGCGGCGAGTTGCGCTTCTATGTGAAAAATAAGGTAAGCGGTATTATTTCCGAAGTTGTTACGGAATACTACAAGATTGACAAAACCGTGCCCGCCGGTGAAATTCGTATTAGCGAACGCAATCGGTGGCAGGAATTCCTGAACACTATCAGTTTCAACCTGTTCTATCCGGATAAACAGACGGTAAGTATTACGGCGAGCGATAACGGCAGCGGCGTTAAGACGATAGAGTATCTCTTAACCGCCGATGACCTCAGCATTGCTCAACTTGCAGATAAGACATTTACCGCATATGAAAAGTCATTCGGATTGGAGCCGGACGCGAAACTTATCGTATATGCAAAAATTACCGATACAGCGGGCAATGTTAAATATTTGCGCTCTGACTTCATTGTACTTGACGCAACCGCTCCCGTTATAAGCGGCGCTGATAACGGCAAAACGTATTGCGGCTCTATTACGCTGACCGTTACCGACGAATATCTTGGTACCATAACAGTGAACGGCGATACCGTAGAATTGACAGACGGCAAGTTAACGCTTAACCCGGCGGGCGGGGTACAGACCGTTGTTGCAACCGATAAAGCGGGTAACAGTACAACAGTCAAAGTGACAATAAATGACGGTCACACGTGGGGCGAGTGGACTTCAAAACACGACGGCACACACACCCGCGTTTGTGAATTCGATGGGGCGAGCGATACGGCAGATTGTCACGGCGGCACTGCCACCTGTCAGGAAAAAGCAATCTGTGACGACTGTCATCAGCCTTACGGCGACTACGGCGCTCACGATTGGGATATGACCGATTGGGGCTATACAGACGCCGACGGTCATGCCCGTATCTGTAAGACTGACAAGTGCGCCGAGCACAGCACGGTTACAGCACATACCAAGGACCGTGATGCGGCAACCGAGAACGACCCGGTTAAGTGCACTGAATGCGGCTATGAAATTGCTTCCGCGCTCGGTCATATTTGTGCCAATCACCTGACGCCTGTTGCGGCGAACGAGCCGACCTGCACAGAGGACGGAAACAAAGCATACTACAAGTGCGATTGCGGCAAGTTCTATGAAGACGCAACCGCAAATATTGAAATTACAGACCACAGCGGCGTAATTAAAAATAAACTGGGACACGATTGGGCAGAGGCAACATGCACTGCGCCCAAAACCTGTAAGCGTGACGGTTGTAATGCTACTGACGGCAATCTCCTCGGGCATAACTATTCCGACGAGTGGAGCGAGGACGCATCGGGGCATTGGCATGCGTGCCAAAGGAAAGGCTGCACTGATAAAGCAGACTTTACACAGCACACTCCCGGCGCAGATGCAACCGAGACAGACGACCAAACATGCACTGAATGCGGCTATGTTATAACTCCCGCGCTCGGTCACGTTTGCGCAAATCATCTGACGCCTGTTGAAGCCAAAGATGCAACCTGCACGGAGACGGGCAACATTGCATACTATAAGTGCGATTGCGGCAAACTCTTCAAAGACGCAACAGCAAGTGTTGAGATAACGGAAGCGCAAACTGTTATTGCAAATAAAGGTCATGAGTACGAGTGGATAGTTGATAAGGAAGCGACTGCAACCGAAAAAAGCATTAAGCACGAAGAGTGCAAGGTGTGCCATGACAAAAAAGCGGCGGTCGAAATTCCGGCTGCCGGCGGAATCAGCCATGAAACCGGCGACAGCAGCATGACAGGCATTTGGCTTGCCATACTGATTGTATCCGGCATAGGCGTTGCGGTAACTGTTTATTCAAAGAAGAAAAGAAGCGTCAAATAATTTTGACTGACTTCGGAAAGTAAAATCACGGGAGACGGCAATAAAAAGCCGTCTCCTTATGTGAATCAGTCTTTTTATGATAACAGGAGTTTTATAATGGGCGACAGACAGAAAGAAAACAGGGCTTATGAGGGCTTCTCAAAGTCATGTTACAGAGAATACGGTGCGGAGCATAAAACGGAAAGGAATTACCGAAAGTCTTCGCGCATGCTTTCCGCAAAAAAGCGCAGACATCGGCAGATACCGGCGATTTTTGGCGCAGTGCTCGCCGTGCTTATATTGATTGTTGTTTTAATTGCATGCTTCAACACACACAATTCGGATATATTAAAGGGTACATGGGATCTGGACGGCGTTACGGTGTATCGCTTTGACGGCAAAGGCACCGGCTCGCTGGATTTACCCGGCAGCAGTTATGCTTTTACCTACGAAATAAAGGACGGCGTTCTTTCAATCGATTTTGAAAGCGAAGCCGCCCGGGATAAAACGTATACTTTCACGGTGGATAAAAACAAACTTACGCTGACTGACGGCGAAGGAACAGGCGCAAAAATTTTTGAACTCACGAAACAGGAGAATTGACGGGGCAATGAAAGATTTTTTGCATAATTAAACTTCGCGTCGATTTTAGATGGTGCGGGGTGCATCAATCAATAATAAGAGGTGTGTAAGGACATTGCATACACCTTGAAATTTGAGCAAATTTTTAAGGACAATAGTTTGCGGGTTTATAGGAAAATGGGCAAACAAATTGTGCACTTTTTATTTATTAAATTTATATATAAATTTGTAAACCCTTCGAAAAAAGCAACACAGTATACACAAAAACAGGCGGTACAGAACCGCCTGTTTCAAATTTATAAACCTATCACAAAAGACTTCTGTAAATCTCTGCGATTTCCTCAATACTTGTATCTCTCGGGTTACCCGGACGGCAAGCGTCGGCATAGGCGGATTCGGCAAGAGCGGGAATGTCCTCTTCCTTTACTATGCCTTTAAGGGTGGTGGGAATACCAACATCTTCGGCAAGTTTGCGCACAGCGTCAACCGCCGCTTTACGGTATTCAGCCTGCGTCATATTGTCAACACCTTCAACGCCCATAGCCTTGGCTATGTCTTTGTATTTTTCGCCCGTATATTCGGCATTGTAAGCCATAACGGCGGGAAGAAGAATCGCACAGGCCTTTCCGTGGGGCGTGTCGTAATAAGCCGACAGAGTGTGTGCCATTGAGTGGTCAACGCCCAGACCTACGTTTGAGAAACCCATTCCGGCAACATACTGTCCCAGCGCCATACCTTCACGGCCGTCTTTGCCGTTTTTAACTGCATCGCGGAGCGAACGGGAAATAATTTCAATCGCCTTTATGTGGAACATATCCGAAAGTTCCCACGCACCCTTTGTTATATAGCCCTCAATGGCGTGGGTGAGCGCATCCATACCGGTTGCGGCGGTAAGGGACGGCGGCATTGTGGACATCATATCCGGGTCAACAACCGCCACTACGGGAATATCGTGAGCGTCAACACAAACGAACTTGCGTTTCTTTTCAACATCGGTGATAACGTAATTTATTGTAACTTCCGCCGCAGTGCCCGCAGTTGTGGGAACGGCGATTATCGGTACGCACTTGTTCTTTGTGGGTGCAACGCCTTCAAGGGAACGAACGTCCGCAAATTCGGGATTGGCAATGATTATGCCTATTGCCTTTGCAGTGTCCATTGACGAGCCGCCGCCGATTGCAACGATACAGTCTGCACCGCAGGCCTTAAATTCGCTTACGCCGTGCTGAACGTTTTCTATTGTGGGATTGGGTTTGATATCGGAATAAAGGGTGTAGTCAATGCCCGCTTTGTCAAGAATATCGGTAACCTTTTTTGAAACACCGAATTTGACCAAATCCGGGTCGGACGCAACAAATACTTTTTTGAATCCGCGTCCCCTGATTTCATCGGGAATCGCCTTTACGGCACCGCTGCCGTGATAAGAAGTTTCGTTAAGCATAAATTTGTTCATAAAAGAAACCGCCTTTCATATTTTCAGGTTTATTATACCCATTCAATGTGAAATAAGCAATGAGTAAATGATGAATAATATGTGAAAAGCATCAAAGAACATTAAGAAAAAGCGGACAGAAGCCTGTCCGCAAAAATTACAGTGTCCTTGCAAATGTAAGCGAGCGTTTAAGCGCCGTAAGGCAATCTTCCGCACCCTCGTATTCAAGGGTATAAAAGCCGTTGTAGCCGCTTGATTTTAATATATCAACGCACTTTTTCACCGGAACCGTGCCCTCGCCCAAAGGTGCACCCTGAATAAACTGCCCGTGACGTGTTATTATGCAGTTTTCGGGGGATGGGCGGCGGAAAAAGTCTTTAAGATGTGCGTGAAACGCATATTTTGCCGCCCGTGAAACCGCGGTTTCGGGATTTTCGTCTACGCAGAGGAAATTGCCGATATCAACAAGCCAGCCGAAATTATCGCTGTTTACAGCCTTTATAATTCGCTCGATGCGCTCCGAATCCTGGCAAATAAGCCCGTGATTTTCCGTGCAGATTTTTATGCCGAAATCCTTTGCGCAGTCGCTTATTTCCCTGAATGCGGAAACAACGGCGTCAAAATAAAAGTCGAAATCCTCTTTTCCGTTTTCGGGAAAAGCAAAATATGCATCGTGGCGCATAACCGGCGCGCCCAAAATTTTTGCAATGCGAATCTGACGTTTCAGCCTGTTTATTTCGCTTTCCCTGTCGGGATTGAGTAAATTTGCGTCAACCGTGTAGGCGACTACGGGCATATTGTTTTCTTCCGCAATCGCCTTAAACTCTTCTGCATATTTTTCGGGGGCGGGATATTCAAGAAGCGAAGTTACCTCAATGCCGTCAAAGCCCATATCACGAGTAATTTCAACCATCTTTTTTTCGTCTGCACGGCCAGCATTTTTAAGTTGCTGAAAACTGTACGTTGTTACCGAAATTTTCATTTTATCTCTGCCTCGTGTCCCGTGCGGGCGGATTCGTAAACGGCGTCAAGAATCTTCATAACCCATATTCCGTCCTCGGCTGTGGCACGGCAGGGAACGCCGTCAAGACAGCAGGAAGCAAAATGCGCCATTTCGTCAACGAACATATTCTGCGTTTCGCCGGTGGGCACGGGCGTTATGTCAACAAGCCTGTTGTGCATTTGGGTGTAAAGTTTGATTCCCGCGTCACTTAAAACAATGCCGCCGTTTTTGCCGTAAAGCACTTTTTCGTTCCGTGATTCGCCGTTAAGGGAATAACTTGCCTCCAAAAGCACGACAGCACCGTTGTCGTAGCGGATAAGCGCCGTGCCGAAATCCTCAACATCGGCAATGCCGTTGTCGAATTTGCTTTTTACCGGAGACCAGCCGAATTGATTTTTAAGTTCCGGACGGAAACCGACCTTGTATGAGGTTGACGCAAATACCGAAACGGGCTTGGGCGAACCAATTAAGAAGCGGGTCTGGTCGATTACGTGTACGCCCAAATCAATAACCGGACCGCCGCCGGAGCGGGCCTTGTCGCAGAACCAGCCCCCGGGAGCACCGTGACGGCGCAGATATGTTGCTTTTGCGTAGTAAATGTCGCCTATATCGTCCCTGAAATCGGTAATAAGGTCGTTTTCTGCTGAAAAACGCAGCACAAAGCCCAACATAAGCACCTTGCCCGCTTTTTCTGCGGCACTGCGCATTGCTTCTGCCTCGGCGGCATTCATTGCCATGGGCTTTTCGCAAAGTACGTTAAGCCCGTGTTCAAGGGCATAAATTGAGCATTTGGCATGATTGCAGTTCCATACGCATACATCAGCGGCATCAAGGCTTTCGGCGGCAATCATTTCTTCCATTGAATTGTATGTGTTTTTTATCCCGTGCGCGGCGGCGGTAAGGGCAAGGTGGTTTTCGTCAATATCGCAAATAGCAACAACTTCAACCTGAGGAACCTGAGCGTATGCATCAAGGTGAACATTTGCTATTCCTCCTGCGCCTATAATGCCGACACGCAGTTTTCTTCCCGTATATTCTTCTTTTGTTTCAAATTTTACTGCACCCGGTTCGTGGCTCATTATATTAACCCTCCAATGCTTTAAGAAATTTGCAGGCCTTATCAATATCGTCATAAGGTGTGTCGCCGCACTCACGCTCAATGGTGAGGAAGCCTTTGTAACCTATGTCGTCAAGGGCGTTAAGATATTTTTCAAAGGGAACGGAACCTTCGCCCAGGGGAACTTCACGGAAATATTCTATCCCTTCAAATTCGGTGGGTACGGGGTGAACAACACCGTAGATGTAGTCGGGGTTGCCGTCAACAAGTTTGATTCCGTCCTTTGCATGGGTGTGAACGATGTATTCTTTAAGCGTATAAACCGCCTGAACAGGGTCGTCGCCGGTAACCATAACAAAGTTTGCGGGGTCAAGGTTTACCGCAACACCGGTTGAACACAGGGAATCAAGGAATTTTTTTAACGTTTTTGCAGGCTCAGGACCTGTTTCAACCGCAAAGTGGGCGTTAAGACTGTCGGCATACTCTGCCAGAGTGCGGCAGGTGTCCTGCATTATTTTGTATCTTGGGCTCGTGTCGTCAGAGGGAACAACGCCTATGTGAGTGGTAACGATATTCGTTTCCAAATCAAGCGCCATATCAAGAATCCGCTTTGAGCGCTCTATTGTATCGGCGTTAGTTTCGGGACGGTCAAAATGTCTGCCCAAATCGCCGCAGAGCGCGGAAAATTTAAGTCCGTTGTCCTTTAACTTATTAAGCAGGTCGCGGCGCGCCTGTGCGTTCATATTTTCGGGTGCGTGTTCGCCCGACGTGGCATACATCTGTATGCCCTGTGCGCCTATTTTGGCGGCGCTTTTAATTGCACTGTCCGTATCTTCGCGGAAAGATTCAAGCATTACACCTATGGGAAATCTGTACATAAAAAATCCTCTCCTTTTTGTTGGTGAGGATATTATAATAAAAAAATATTGATATTTCAATAGCCAAAATTGCTGAAAACTATAAAAATATTGCTATCTTCGCGCTTTTCGGGCATATTCGGCGGGGGAAACGCCGTGAAACGACGAAAACACCTTTGAAAAGTAGGAATGGCTTTCAAAACCCACGGAATCGGCAACCTGTTTTACGGAAAGATTCGTGTTTGTAAGAAGATTTTTTGCGTACTCGCAGCGCTGCGAGTTTATAAAGTCAACGGGCGTTTTGCCGGTAAAAGCCTTGAATTTGCGCAAAAAGTGATATTTGCTGTACCCTGAAACCGCTGCCGCTTCATCAAGCGAAACGTGGGAAGTTATATTTTTAAGGATATACGATACCGCATTTGTCATACCGTCATTTTTCGTTTCGGAAAGTTTGGGCGAAGAGTAGTTAAGGCAAAGGCGGGAAACAACAGAAAGGGTAAGCGCGGAAACACGGAGAGAGAAAAACTCGCCCTTTTTATCAAACACGCGGTGAATCTCATCAAAGGCGGAATCAAGAATAGCGTCGTCTTTAATCAGGCGCGAAAAAAGCAGAGCATTTGTATCGGCGCCGTTTTCAAGAAGGAATTTTCGGTCGGGAATAAAGCAGTCGTAAGTGATACCCGTTTCCGAAACGGAGCCGTGAAGCATATTTGAGTTAATAACAACAATGTCCTTTTCCTTTGCGGGAACATATTCGTTGCCGCAAAGAAAACTGCCCGTTCCCTTAGTTACGCGCAAAATCTCTATATTTTCGTGCATATGAAGATAAGACATGCTGTTTTTATCGCAGTAATCCCTGTGATATATGGCGGGCACCACGTGCATATATTCGGCGTGGTCCTCAAAAGTTATACCGTAAGACAAACAAATCACCCCGCGCTTATTTTACCGCATTTTTTCAAAAAAATCAACAGGTACAAAAAAACGGACGCGTTTTTTTGCGCGTCCGTAAAAGAAAGATTATTTCTTTGTAAGAATCAGTACCCAGTCCTCAGCATCCGGTTTTTCGGGGGCAGAGTAGGCAGGTGTGCCTTTTTGGCTTGTCTCCGTCGCCTTAACGGTTCCGATATCAACAAAGTCGCAGGAGCGGGGATTGAACCACCGTGCATTGTACTCGGCATTTTCAATCATATTGCAGATTTTGCCGGTAGAAGTGGTCTTGTTGTAGAAGTAAACAACATAAGTGTCGCTTCCGATTGTAGCACAGGTGTAGAAAGTTTCGGTTGACGAGGGCATAAACGAAACTTTATCGTTGAAGTCGGGAACAAGTTTCCACCATTCAATCTGCTGCATAAAGTATCTTAAATAGCCCGCCTGGTAGCCCGATTCAAATTCGATAGCCTCGGTCCAACTCGTTCTCTTGTCTGCGGGAGTGATTTTCTCAATACCGTCATTGGATTCAGTGTTTACATCATATGTGCTGTTGTAGAGCCATATATCAATAGCGCCGTAGCCGCAGCCCATAAAGCCGTTAAGCAGTGAAATCCAACCCTGTGCGCGGGCACCGAAGTTCTTGGTCCAAAGATAGCAGTATCTGCTTTCATAGTTTATTGCAACTTTGGGTGAAGCCCAGTAATCTTTGGGTACAGCGTCGCTGCCCTGTGAATTAAGAGAAGGTGACCACTGTGCACCCCACCAGTTGTGACCTGTCGCCTCGGTAACTTCCTTTGAGAAGAATGCCGAAATTCCGCCGCCGGAGGGGGTAAGTGTACCGCCCTTGCTTGTGCCTTTGCCTGTAACGGTGGTCATACCCGTGTTTTCCTGGTGTCCCGTAAGGGGGTGTGAATAAGCATCATATTTATGGTTGTACTCGGCAATTTTTACCCACGGATTGTCCTTAAATGTATAGATTTTTTGGTCGCCGCGCTCATTGTAGAAGTCGTTGTCGATTTCCTGTGCAAGCGTCCACATTACGGGATAAGCGCCGAAACGGGCAACCCAGTAACGGGAGATAAGTTCAAGATATTCGGGGTCGTCAATGTTCCTTTTGGTAAGCGCACTTGCAAAGAAGAACTGCGCATTTGCATGAACAAGACCCTTTTCGGCAATGTACTGATAATATCTGTCCGTTTCTTTGAAATATTTGATATCGGCACTTGTCAGACCGTCAGTAAGGTTGAATTTCATACCGATAGGCTCTGACTGGTAAACGGTAAAGCCCTGAGAAACACGCTTGTCAACAATATACTGGAAGTGGCTGGGCAGACCCGCATTTTTGCCGGCCGTACCGGGAGAATCGATTTCCTCGGAACACATACTCCAATGGGTGTCGCCCAGATAGAAGAACGGTGTGCCGTCGTCGTAGGTAAAGTATTTGTTGCCCTCTTTTACGGTTACAAAGCCGTGCTTGTAAATGTCAAGATTACCTTTATAGGAGTTTGCACCGACTTTACCGGTAAGACCGTTAAGGGAATCGTCGGTATCGCATTTGGTAGTATAAGACCATACACCGTATTTAGTGGGGGCAAAACGAACCTTAAATACGTTTCCACCGTCCCAGAATGCGGGAACGGTAAGGGAAGTGCCGTCGTCACAGGTAAATGTAACGTCAAGTATAACCGTTGCCTGTTCGGCCATTGACATTTTCTTGGAGTCGCCGCGGTCGGCACGGGAAGCGTATTCCTTTGTGGAATTGAACGTAAGTTCGGTAGCAACCCAGGTTTCCGTAATTGCGTCTACGCTTGACGGGTCAATGTCCGGACCTGCGGGGGTGGGGACGGGTGTAGCGGCATCCGTTGCCTTGGGGGCGTCGGTAGCGTTATCTCCGCCGGGGGTAACAGTGTTGTCCTTACAGGCCGTAAGACCTGCCGCCGCGGAAACGCAAAGCACACCCGCAAGCACGAGAGATAGAATTCTTTTCATATCAATTCCTCCGTAAATTTTTTTCTTGCTTATCTATAATACCATTTTTCGGCGGTTTGCGCAAGAGGTTTATATGTTTGTTTCTTTGAAATTAACAAAAAATATAAAAAACGCTGTTTACATTCACAATCGAAAATGTTATAATGATAAAAAAATTTTTATGAGGTGAATTATGGCAAACGGATACAGTGTGGCGGCATACTACTTTCCCAACTGGCATAAAGACGAAACAAACGAGAAACATCACGGCAGGGGCTGGACGGAGTGGAATGTGCTCAAATGCGCAATGCCGAGGTTTGAGGGGCATAATCAGCCCAAAGTTCCCCTGTGGGGATATGAGGACGAAGCGGACCCGGCGGTGTTTGAGAAGAAAATCGCCGCGGCAAAAGAATACGGCGTGGACTGCTTTCTTTTTGACTGGTACTGGTTTGAAAACAAGCCGTTTTTGCAAACGTGCCTTGAAAAGGGATTTTTCGGCGCGAAGAACAGCGGCAAAATCAAATTTGCGCTGATGTTTGCAAATCACCGGCACTGGGACAACAATATGCCCGCACGGGCGAATACTCCGGCGGAGTATTTGCTTGACGGCTTTGTTGACGAAAAAACTTTCGTTTCCGTAACCGATTACTGCATAGAAAAGTATTTTTCGCACCCCTCTTACTGGCGGGTTGACGGCAAACTGTACTTTTCGGTTTATGAACTTTCAACGCTTATCGACGGCCTTGGCGGCGTTGAGAATACAAGGCGCGTTCTCGAAGATTTCCGTAAGCGCGTGCGCAATGCGGGCTTGGGCGAACTGCACATAAACGCGATTTTGTTTAACGTTAAGGTTCTGCAATGCGAAAATATTCTGCTTTCGCCCGAAAAACAGTTGGAGTTTTTAAGTCTTGATTCCGCAACAAGTTACGTGTGGGCTCATCATAAGGGACTTGATTTCCCCAAACAGGACTACGGAAAAATGAAAGAAAAGGTGTTTGCCGATTTTGAAAAGAACCAAAAAACGCTTACGGTGCCGTACTATCCCAACGCAACTATGAGCTGGGATCCGTCGCCCCGCACGGTGCAAAGCGATATTTTCGCTCACGGACCGTATCCTTTTACGGGAATAATGGAGATTTCGCCCCGGCAGTTTGAGGACCAACTGCAAGGAATAAAGGATTATCTTGCACCCCGCGCGGAAAAAGACAGAATTTTAACCGTGAACGCGTGGAACGAGTGGACAGAGGGCAGTTACCTTGAACCCGACACCGTAAACGGGTTTGCATATCTTGAAAAAATAAAGAAAGTGTTCGGAACCGACAATGACTGATTTTGAGATTTTTGAAAGGGGACATTGGATTGAGGCGCAGTCCCGCGACGCCTGTCCCGTAATGCGGAAGAAATTTTTTCTTGACGAAGTGCCGCAAACTGCGGGACTGCGGATAGTCGGCTTCGGCGGATTCGTGATGTTTATTAACGGCGTCCGCGTAGGCGAAGATTTAATGCTTCCCCTCAATTCTAACTTCGAGGATAGAAATTATCCTACTAATGAACAAATGGGCACACGAACATATGTTCACAGAATCGATGTAAGCAGATACTTAAAACCGGGTAAAAACGTGCTTGCGGTAATCCTCGGCAACGGCTGGTATACGGGCGTTCCGATGGAAAAACCCTATGGCGCAAAAAAACTGCGTTTTTGCCTTAAAGCGGGAAACGAAATGTTTTACAGCGATTCAGACGTAAAATGGGCGCCCTCGTTTGTTACCGAAAGCGTGTTTACGGGCAGCGAAACTCACGATTTTTCCTTTTGGGACGAAAACTGCCTTTCGGCGGAATTTGACGATTCCGCATGGCGGAATACCGCGTTTTCACCCACGCCCGAAACCGAATTTATGTTTTCCGACTGCCCTCTTGACAAAGTTCGGGAGCATATGCAGTTTATGTTTCTGCGCGAAATCAAGGGCGCCAGACTTTACGACGCGGGCGAGAATATTTCGGGATATCCCGTGCTTGAATCCACCGACAAAGGTGTTATAACGGTAGAGTTTTCCGAAGAACTTAACGCCGTCGGCGGGCTTGACACGCTTCACGGCTACGGGCAGAAACTGACCTTTGTTTCCAAAAAAGCAGGGCAGATTCTTTGCCCCTTGTTTTGCTGGATAGGATTCAGATATTTTTCCGTTTCGGGCAACGCAAAGGTTGCGGACGTATGCAAAATTCACGCCGATGTTAAATGCGGGTCGGGATTTTCATCGGATAATTCCACCCTTGACTGGATTTACAAAACCTATCTCAATACGCAACTGTGCAATATGCACGCGGGTATTCCGTCGGACTGCCCGCAGATAGAGCGCCGTGGATATACCGGCGACGGACAGCTTTGCGCAAATGCCGCAATGACTGTGTTTGAACCCGATTCCTGCGGCAGATTCTATAAAAAGTGGATAGGGGACATATCCGACTGTCAGGACAGGTTTTCGGGGCACGTCCAGTACACCGCGCCCTATACCCATTCCGGGGGCGGTCCCGGCGGCTGGGGTTCGGCAATAGTTACCGTGCCGTATCATTACTGGAAGCACTACGGCGATGTGACTTTTGCCCGCGAACTTTACCCGCAGATGAAAAAGTATTTTGATTATCTTGAAGCCCACAGCGAAAATATGCTTGTAACAAGCGACCGTGCGGGCGAGTGGTGTCTTGGCGAATGGTGCACCCCGTTCAGGGTGATACTTCCCGCGCCGTTCGTGAATAATATTTTCTATGTGCGTGCGCTTAATCTTGCCGCTTCCATTGCCGCGCATATCGGTAAAGAAGAGGATATTCCCGCATTTTATGAGCGTGCGGAAAAGCGCAAAAAAGCAATTACAGCCGCATATTTCAATCCTTGGGACGGCAATTTTGTGGGAAACGTTCAGGGCGCAAACGCTTTCGCACTCAGTATCGGCTTGGGCGACGAACGCACAAAAAAGAACTTTATCAGCCATTACCGCGAAAATCCCTGTTACGATACGGGCATTTTCGGAACGGAACTTGTAACGAAACTTTTGTTTGAGTACGGCGAAAAGGACTTGGCATTCAGCCTTCTTACGGCAGATGATCCCCACGGGTTCGGTAAGTGGAAAAAGGACGGCGCAACTACGCTTTGGGAATATTGGGGGAAATCCCGCTCCCACAGCCATCCCATGTTCGGAAGCGTTACCGAGTGCCTGTTTGAGGACATTTTGGGCATAAAACAAAAGGAAAATTCTTTCGGGTACGCAGATACCGTTATCTGCCCGAAAGTGCCGGGGACGCTTAATTCGGTTTCGGGATTTGTTGATACCGTGCGCGGCAGAATTTCGGCTGAATATACCCGCGCGGGCGCAAAACTCTACCTTAAAGCGAACATTGATTTCCCCTGTGAATTCGTCCACCCCGACGGCAGACGGGAAAATCTTGAAAAGGGCGAACATACGCTTGAAGTATAGAAATATCGGAGTGTCTCGGCACTCCGAATTTTTTCGCCGGAATTTCATATAGTTGAGTTTGACCTTTTATAAAAAATAGCATATAATAATTACAAACTGTAAGGCGAGGCTTTTGTAATGATTAAATTGGAAGATTATAAGAATAAAAATATTCATTTTATCGCTATCGGCGGACACAGTATGAGCGGGCTTGCCGAAATACTGCATAACTGGGGCTTTACCGATGTTTCGGGTTCTGACAGGGCTGATTCCGAGGGGCTTGAACGGCTTAAAACTTTGGGGATCCGCGCAACGGTGGGGCACAGCGAAGAAAATGTTAAAAATGCCGCACTGGTTGTTTATTCGGCGGCAATACCGAAAGATAATGTTGAGCGGGCATATGCCGAAAGCCACGGCATACCCTGCATTGACCGGGGCGAAATGATGGGGCTTATATCCGACCACTGCAAAAAGTGTATAGGTGTTTCCGGCACGCACGGCAAAACCACAACAACCAGTATGATTTCGGAAATATATTATCGTGCAGGGCTTGACCCCACAATTCATATAGGCGGGGTACTTCCTACAATAGGAAGTAATGTTCATACGGGAAACAGGGAATACTTTATTACCGAAGCGTGCGAATATGTTGATTCGTATTTGCACCTGCACCCGCACATAGCGGTTATACTTAACATTGATTCGGACCACCTTGACTATTTTAAGACGATTGAGAATATATATAAATCGTTTTTGAAATTTGCCCGGCTTGTTGATGAAAACGGCTATGTTGTGGGCTGCTACGACGATGAGCGCACCCGCAGGCTTTTAAGCGAGTGCGGCAGAAAAACGGTAAGTTACGGCTTTAATAAAGAGGCGGACTATCACGCAGAGAACGTAACGTTTAACAGTGATGGTCATCCGTCCTACGATATGTTTAAGGGCGAAGAATTCCTTTGCCGCGTTGAACTTTCGGTTATCGGCGAAGTAAACGTACTTAATTCAATGGCGGCGATAATTGCGGGTATGCTGGGGAATATAGAAACGGATAAAATTCTTTCGGGCTTGAAAGCATACACCGGCGCGGGCAGGCGGTTTGAGTATCGCGGTGAGTATAACGGTGCAAAGATTTATAACGATTACGGGCATCACCCCGAGGAGGTTGCCGCCACAATAGAGGCGACAAAGCATATAAAGAAAAACAGACTGTGGCTTATTTATCAGCCGGCGCTGTTTACCCGTACAAAAGCGCAGTTCTGGCGGCTTGTGGACTGTTTCCATCACGCCGATAAAACGGTTATTATAGATGTTTACGGTGACCGCGAACCCTTTGACCCCACGGTAAGTTCAAAGATGATTGTGGATGAAATAGTAAAAAAATACGGCGACGACTGCATATATATCCCCACAATGGAAGAGTGTGCGGAATATCTGAAAACAAAACTTGAACCGAATGATCTGGTTTTGATTATGGGCAGCGGCACGGTCGATATTTTAGATAAATTTATTTTAGGAGGGCAAAAATGAGAATATGCGTTTACGGCGCGGCAAGCAACACGATTGATGAATTTTATATTAAAGAAGGCGAAAAATTAGGCAGGTTGCTTGCACTTCGCGGTCACGGACTTGTGTACGGCGCCGGCGCAACAGGGCTTATGGGAGCGGTTTCACGGGGAGTTGAAGGTGAAAACGGCGATGTTATAGGCGTTGTGCCGGAGTTTTTTACTAACGAAGAGGTGCTTAACCTTAACTGTACAACACTTATCCGTACAAAGACAATGCGGGAGCGTAAGCAGATTATGGAGGATTATGCCGATGCGTTTATAATTACCCCGGGCGGAATAGGCACGTTTGAAGAATTTTTTGAGATTCTTACATTAAAACAACTTAACCGCCATGATAAGCCGATTGTGATACTTAATACCCGCGGTTATTATGACCCGATGATTAAAATGCTTGAACATTCTATTTCGGAGGGCTTCTTAAAAGCGCAGTGCCGTGTTATGTATCCGGCGTTTGATACTCCCGAACAGGTACTTGAATACGTTGAAAACTATAAATCCACCGAATTAAAAGGAATGAAATAAAAAGGACAGCACGGAAGAGAGATCTCCGTGCTGTTTTTATGCCCGAAAGGGCTTTTTATTTTATAACTTCTTTTGCTTTTGCGGCAATGTTTTCGGCAGTAAACCCGAATTTTTCAAAGAGAACGGGCGCAGGGGCGGAAGCACCGAAACGGTCAAGGCAAACGCAAGCGCCGTCAAGACCCACGTATTTGTACCAACTCATTGATGACGCGGCTTCTACCGCAACGCGGGTGCGTACCGAAGAGGGAAGAACACTCTCTTTGTATTCATCAGGCTGTTTGTCAAACAGTTCCATACAGGGCATCGAAACAACGCGGGCGTCAATGTTTTCGGCTTTAAGAAGTTCGTGAGCGCCGACAGCCTGTTCAACTTCACTGCCGCTTGCCATAATTATAACATCAGGTGTTTCCTTTTTGCTGTCAATAAGGATATATCCGCCTCTAAGGGCGTCTTTTCCGCTGTTCTCGTACTGGGGCAGATTCTGGCGGGTAAGCACTATCGCGGTGGGACCGCAGTTATTCATTGCAGTGCAGTATGCCGCGGCGGTTTCCTTTGCGTCGGCAGGGCGGAAAACCGTCATACCGGGAATCGTGCGCAGAGCCGCAAGCTGCTCAACGGGTTCGTGTGTAGGTCCGTCCTCGCCAACGCCTATGGAATCGTGGGTAAGCACGTATGTTACGGGCAGTTTCATAAGTGCCGCCATACGCATTGCATTTTTCATATAGTCGGTAAACACAAAGAACGTTGCGCAGAAAGGCGTTACGCCGCCGTGAAGATACAGCCCGTTTGTTACTGCCGCCATTGCGTGCTCACGGATTCCGAAGTGCATATTGCTTCCCTCGGGAGTTTTGTCGGAGAAGTAGGCAAGCCCTTTAAGTTCGGTTTTGTTAGAAGGACCAAGGTCAGCACTTCCACCGAATATATTTGGCTGCATATCTTTAATGCGGTTAAGAATCTCACCGGAGCAGGCGCGTGTCGCGGCGGGTTTGTTTTCAAACGTCCAGAAATCCTCATCGTTTTCCAAATCAACGGGGAATTCTCTGTCCATCCAGTGGGTATACTCCCTGTAAAGTTCGGGATATGCCTCTTCATATTTTTTAACAAGTTCAATCCATTCGTCCTCGGTCTTTATGCCGCGGGCACCAAGCTCACGGGTGTATTCAAGCACATCGTCGGGAATAACGAAGGGTGCGTAATTCCACCCCAAATTTTCCTTTGTGGCTTCAAGATTTTCTGCACCAAGCGGTTCGCCGTGAGCGGATGCCTTGCCCTGTTTTGCGGGGCAGCCGAAACCGATTTCGGTGCGGCAGATTATCAGTGACGGTTTGTCGGCGATGGATTTAGCCTCTTCTATTGCCTTTGATACCGCATCGGTGTCGGTGCCGTCCTCAACACATACAACGTGCCAGCCCATGGCCTCGTGGCGTGCGCCGACGTCCTCGGAAAACGCAGTTGAAATATCGCCCTCAATGGTGATGTTATTTTTATCGTAAATGCAGATAAGTTTGCCTAATTTAAGCGTTCCGGCAAGAGAAGCCGCCTCGTACTGAATGCCCTCCTGCAAGCAGCCGTCGCCCACAAGCACGTATGTGTAGTGGTCAACAATGGGGAAGCCCTCACGGTTGAATTTCGCCGCAAGATGTTTTTCGGCAATAGCCATACCTACGGCATTTGCAAAGCCCTGACCCAAAGGTCCGGTTGAAGTTTCAACGCCGGGTGTGTGACCGTACTCGGGGTGGCCGGGGGTCTTGCTGCCCCACTGGCGGAACTCTTTTATATCTTCCATCGTAAGGGGGTAGCCGAAAAGATACATAAGTGAGTAAAGAAGCATTGAACCGTGCCCCGCGGAAAGCACAAAGCGGTCGCGGTTTTCAAAGTCAACATCGTTGGGATTGAAGTTAAGGTGTTTTGCCCAAAGCGCGTAGGCAAGCGGCGCGGAACCCATGGGCAAGCCCGGATGCCCGCTGTTCGCTTTCTGAACGCCCTCGGCGGAAAGTATCCTTATGGCGTTTACTGTTTTAGTTTCTATCGGTTTCATTTTTTAACCTCCATAAACGACGGTCAGTCGTAAAATTTCAAGTGTATTATAATACAAAAGCGCCATTTTAGCAAGCAGAGAATATATAAAACATTCTTGCTTTTTTGGGTAAAATATCAGAAACACACCCGGAGGTAAATTGAGATGAAAGAACGAATTATCACGGCAAGCGTCATTGCCGAATTTAAGGAACATCTGATTTTAGAAGAGAGAAGCGCTGCGACCGTCGAGAAATATTTGCGCGATGTTAAAGCATTTGCGGCGTATGCGCAGAACAGCACCGTCACAAAAGAAACCGTAATTGCGTACAAAAATCTCTTGCAAGAGAATTACGCTGTGCGCAGCCTTAATTCAATGCTTGCAAGTATCAACAGTTTATTTGTATTTCTCGGCTGGCACGACTTAAAGGTAAAATCCCTAAAACTTCAACAACAGGTGTTCTGCCCCGAAGAAAAAGAACTGACAAAGGCGGAATATACACGGCTTTGCAGAACAGCGGAGCGTAAACACAATGAAAGACTTAATCTTATTTTGCAGACAATCTGCGGAACGGGTATTCGCGTCAGCGAACTCCAATATATAACCGTTGAGGCGGTAAGGCACGGTGAGGCGATTGTAAACTGTAAAGCAAAAACTCGGTCGGTGTTTATTGTTAAAGAATTAAAACAAAAATTGCTCCGCTACGCAGCAGAGCAAGGAATAAAAAGCGGTATGATTTTTGTTACACGAACAGGAAAGGCGATAAGCCGTACAAACATCTGGCGGGAAATGAAAGCGTTGTGCATTGAAGCAAATGTTAATCCGCAAAAGGTGTTCCCGCATAATCTGCGCCACCTGTTCGCCCGCGTGTTTTACGGAATCGAAAAAGATATTGCAAAACTTGCGGATATTCTCGGCCACAGCAGTATAGAAACAACGCGGATTTACATAATTTCGACCGGTGCGGAACACCGCAGATATATGGAAAGTATGCATTTGCTGATATAAAATGCCGCCTTAAATGCGGTTGTTGCGAAAAAAACACAACATAATCCGCATTATGTTGTAGATATCACACGCGAAAAAATCACTCCCGCAATATTTACAGTAACAATATACCTCTTTACTACCAAAAAGTCAAGTATTTTTTACAATTAAACTTAATTCTCTTGCGCATACAGTAAAAAAGGGTGTGTTTATTAAACCGTTTAACATCGGTTTTTTGTTAAACGGCTTTTTACGCCCTTTCAGCTGACATTTTAATTGTTTTTGCGCCCGCTCTGCACCCGTTCTTGCAATGGGTTTACAACATAATGCGGATTATGTGGTAAATTTCATAAACGAGGGGGAAATGCTGTGGAAAATAATGGCGTTATTGGCATATTTGTTGAAGAGAACGAAAGAAAGACAAGATGTTCGATTGCCGTCAGAGCAGAGCAATCAAGAAGAGAACTGGATGAGCAAGTTCGGCGTGAACATCCGGATGTAAACATTTCTCTTAGAAGAATGTATGCGTTTTCTTGCAAGGGCAATGTGGTAGACGTCGAGACGGAGTTAAGAAAGATTTTATGTCAGAAATTTGGATTATACACGCCACCATATTTGGGGTTGGAAGGCTATTCTGTCGATAGTGCTGATGAATTTATGGAATACATCAAAACGAGTGTTTGTTTAATTGATAGTATAACCGTTGTGCAAGAGATAGAGTGAAAGGTGTGGTATATTAATGAAAAGAGTTGTTTTTTCTGTTCTGGCTATATGTCTTATACTTATCTTTGTTCCTGTGGAAGTATTTGCGCTTACAGGAGGTACTACCGGAAGTTGCAGATGGAAGCTTAGCGGAGATATATTAACTATATACGATGATAGTTATCCTAATGGTGTGACCTCTAAATATATGGACGAATATTATTCTATCAAATATAAGCGTCCTTTAAGTACCCCTTGGGGAGATAATGCGACATCGGTTTATATTTGGGACGCTGAGAGGGTCGGCAGTTATGCTTTTTACAATTGCAAAAAACTTAAAGCAGCAACTATGCAGAACGGTGTGAAAACAATAGGTTGGAGCGCATTTAGTGATTGCACGAATCTTACAAGCGTAACTATGCAGGATGGTGTGAAAAATATAGAGAGTGGTGCTTTCTCCCATTGTACAAGTCTTTCTAGTATAGCCCTGCCGGGTAGCCTAACTTATATAGCATCTGACGCATTTTATGATACCGGTATCTATAACAATGAATCAAATTGGGAAGACGGTGCACTGTATATTTCAGATTATTTAGTGTCCGTGAAAAAGGAAGATTTGAATAATCGATTTTATGTGAAAGAAGGAACAAGATTAATTGCTGATTCGGCGTTTTCAGATTGTACCGGTCTTGTAAGCATAACTATGCCGGATAGTGTGGAAAATCAAGGAGTGTATGCTTTTAAGAACTGTAAGATTAAAGAATTGAGTATTTCGGAAGGCTCAAAAAAGGTTACATCAGAAATGGTGGTTTGTAGAGACACCTTGGAGAGTGTAAATATGCCTGACAGCGTAACAAGCATAGGTAGTAAAGCTTTTTACCAATGTAGCAGCTTGACAAGTATTACCATCCCGGACAGTGTGACAAGTATAGGTGATTACGCTTTTTACGGATGTAGAGGTTTGACAAGTATTACCATCCCGGACAGTGTGACAAGTATAGGTGATTACGCTTTTTACGGATGTAGAGGTTTGACAAGTATTACCATCCCGGACAGCGTGACAAGCATAGGTAGCAAGGCTTTTTTCGAATGTAGTAGTTTGACAAGTATTGCCATCCCGGACAGCGTGACAAGTATAGGTGATTACACTTTTTCCGG
>CAKRZX010000027.1 GCA_934434555.1 uncultured Clostridia bacterium | reverse complement strand
ACGGCTTTGCGGCGACATGCCGCCTTGCGTATTGTAAGTGGGTCGAAAAAATGTCCTTGCAAGCAAACATTTTTTCTTGCATTATAATACTCGCAAGAAATCAGACAACGCTTGCGCGTTGCCTGAAAAAAGCCTGACGGCTTTGCGGCGACATGCCGCCTTGCGTATTGTAAGTGGGTCGAAAAAATGTCCTTGCAAGCAAACATTTTTTCTCGCATTATAATACCCGCAAGAAATCAGACAACGCAACTGTGTCTGATGAAATGCACAAAATCCGTTCCTGTCGACAAACGAGGTTTTGCGCAAAATGATTTTAAGAAAAGAGAGAAAAGAGAATGAAGAAAGTAATCAGAAAAATTCTGACCTGTACCGTAATAGGCGCACTTGTGCTTTCGGTACTCCCGGCAATATCCCTACGGGCGGAAAGTGCTTCACCCGGCGTATTCGGAAACGTATTGCCGGAAAAAGCCTCAACCTTTGACACCGCGTCGGGCGTTTCCGATTCGGGCTGGACAAGCAACATCGGCTCGCCCTCGGTTTCGCTAAGTTCCGACGGCGCTCCCGGCAAAAGCCTTAAAATGGTTATGCCGCAGGATGTGTCCGCCCCCTATTCGTCGGCGGCAATCAACATTGCACCGTATATCACCGTACCGGGCAAATACACCGTTACTTTTGACTACAAAGTAACTTCCGCTTATGACGTTAAGCCTTTTTACGTGCTTATCCGCACCGATAAGGAATATTCTTTTTCAAAAATTTCAGCCGGCAACTTTTTCGGGGAGATTGACGGTGCCGGAATAGGTGCATCGGGCACATGGTACACATTTTCTTCAACTTTTACAGTTACCCAAAACGATATTCTTAATAAAGGCTGGTGGAATTTATGCCTGCACAGAATTTCACCGGCGGTAAGCGATATCAGCATTGATAACGTGGTTATTGCAAACAGGTATTCGGCAAACTTTATCCCCGATGTTTCTTCCGATTTTGAAACTGCCGAAAACATAAGCAGTACCGGCTGGTCGAAATTGGGCGACAGCGTTGAAAATTCGATTGTGTTTGATTCGGAAAAAGGCAATTGCCTGTACTTTACAAAGGACGGCGCGAAAAGTGCATCGTACCACTCGGCAAGTTTTAATTTTGCACCGTACATCTCACAGTCGGGAAAATATGAAATTTCCTTTGACTATAAGACCGTGGGCAATGCGGAAAATCCGTTCCAGCTGGTTATCCGCGGCGATAAATCATATTCGTTTATGAATCCCGGAGTTACCCACAGGGGCTTGGGCTTGGCACCCAAAACCGAACAGGGCAAATGGTATCCGTACACGGCGGACCTGACAATAACACAGGAAGATATCGCAAACAAAGGAAGCCTTTCGATTTGTCTGCACAATATTGCGGAGGGCGTTACGGGAATTTATCTTGACAACGTTACCGTTCGGCTCGTAAACGACGAAATAACAGCCGACAAGCCTGTTGTACGTGCTACCGCGTGGCTTAAAAACGAAGCGGTTTTTGTAAGCACAAAGACCTATTCCGACCCATATAACGACGTTACTCTTGACCTTGTTTTAACAAACGGAACAGACACGTATACCGTGCCCGCGTTCTGGGACGGGGGGAATATCTGGCGTGCCAGGTTCGTTTGCCCCTCGGCGGGAAATTGGTCGTACCTGACGGTTTGTTCCGATACGGAGAATGCATCGCTTCACGGCAGAACAAGCCAAATTATCTGTTCGCCTTATCAGGGAAGCCGCGAACTTTACAAGCATGGTTTTGTAAAAGCCACAACAAACAAATATTTTACCTATGATGACGGAAAACCGTTCTTCTACCTGGGTGATACCCATTGGAGTTTTGCCGCCGAGGACACAAATAACGTTGAAGAAATCGTGCAAAGGCGTGTTGAACAGGGCTTTACGGTAATACAAAGTGAACCGATAGGCAGAAAGTTTAACGTAAACGACGGTGTTTCCCAAGCCGATATTGACGGATTCCGTGATTTTGACGATAAGTTTGAGCTTGTTGCCGCTTACGGTCTTGTTCACGCAAATGCCGAATTCTTCTTTCCGTCGGATATGCGCTGGTTTATTTCCGCAAACGGAGGTTGGTCGGATACAGCCATAGGTACGGCACATACGGAATACGAAGAGGACAGAGTCGTTTATGACCTTTCGGATTCCGCAAAGGACGCGCTGCGCCGCGTTTCCCGCTACTGGGTTGCCCGCTACGGCGCGTATCCAGTTATGTGGACGCTTGGGCAGGAAGTTGACAACGACTTCTATTGGAACGGAGCCGACTATAATGACCATCCCGAATGGAGTTATCTGAACAATCCCTACGTGTACGTTGCCGAATATATAGGCGAGTTTGACGCGTATTCGCACCCGCTTTCGGCACATCAGGAAAACACGGGCGCCACAAACGCTTCCGGGTCGGCATTCAGGAACGTTGAAAATCACAACTGGTATGCAGCACAATGGTCCCAGAATTATAACTCCGGAATAAACTTTGATGCCCCGAAAGATTACTGGAACAACGGACAGAACAAAACCGTCGTGCTTTACGAAGGCAGATACTGCTATCTTTGGACAAAGAATTTCGGCGCACGCGTACAGGGCTGGATGGCATATCTTAACGGTATGCGCGGCGCTGCGTGGGGCGGTCAGGACACGTGGAGTTTCGGAAACACCTACGATGAAGATACCGCTTCCTCCGACGGCGTTGACATTATAACGAGCGATGACAAGACCCTTGCCACGTGGCGTGATTCGCTTACCTACAAGAGCACATATCAGCTTTCGTATATGCGCTCGTTCTTTGAGAATATCGTGGGACAGTGGCACATGCTCACACCCCGGTTTGACGATGCTTCCTACTTTGCGCCCGCAAACGACAAGGTGTTCTACATCTGCGCCTCAACCGACGATAAGGCAAAATCGGTGGTTTACTTCTACAATTCCAGCGATTCTTCCCTTGCACAGATCCCCAATGCAACCGAAGAAAACGCCGTTAAAACGGGCGTTCTGGGCGGACTTAAAGCAAACAGCGCATACAATTACCTCTGGTTTGACCCGGTAAGCGGACAGATTCACTCTGCGGGGAATTTTGTTTCCGATTCGTCGGGAAAATGGAACGTTCCTTCAAAAACCACCCGAGATATGGTGCTCTATGTGTGCCTTGCGTCTGAAAACTGCGTTCACGCAAACAAACTGAATTTTGCCGCGAGAAGCGCAACCTGTGAATTCTACGGTCACGGCGCATATGCTTTGTGCACCGACTGCAACAAAGTAGTTTCAGGCTCGGCAGCAATTACTGCACTTACAGCACACACTCCCGGAACGGCGGCAACCTGCCTTAAAGACGGACTTTGCTCCGTTTGCTCTGCGGTTCTCGAAGGCCGTCTGGGACACGAGTACGAATCCGAAATTACTTCGCCTGACTGTACCGCAAACGGCAGCATAGTTTACACTTGTACCCGCTGCGAAAACACGAAAACCGATGTGCTTAACGCATACGGTCACTCTGACGCTGAGTTTGCAAAAATAACAGGAACATCAAACAACTTTATAGTAACCGATTTCGGCGAAAATCAGATGACGCCCTTTAAGGCGCTTGAATTTAACGGCAACTCCTGTGTTGTTACGTTGTATGTTTTTAATAACACCGCATCGGCGGTCAACGGCGTATATGTTTCCTATAACTGGGGCTGGTACGCTTTCCCGTCGGCAAGTGATTTAACAAGAATACCCGGCACAAATGTGGCGGTAAATATTCCTGCCGGTACGGGCAAAACCGTTAAACTGACCGTGCCCAGAGAGTGCGTGATTTCAAACAGATATAACTCCGCAACCGACGGGCTGTATGACAGTCTGGGAGCCTCGGTTTCATACCGTGATATGGGAATCAGATTTATGTTCTCCGGTCCTGCCACGGGCAATCTGCTTGTTTCCTGTATTGATGTTACAAACGGCGGAGAGTTCTCGGCTGTTACAAACAGTATTGCAAAGTGCGGATTTCTTGTTGAAGAGAAAGCCTCGCCGGTGCGCGGGATTTCAAATATTGACGAAAGCATCCGTGAAACGGTTGTTAATGACCTTATTGCGGAGGGATATATAAACGAACGCTATGTTGACCACAACTGCCAAAGCACGGGCACAAAGCACACTCTTTGCGTGCGCTGCGGTGAAATATGCACAACTGTTGCTCTTACCGAAAAGGGCGGCCACAACTACGGCGATGCCGCAACCTGCACAACAAATGAAATCTGCCTTATCTGCGGCGAAATTATAACGCCCGCATACGGTCACGAATATACGGTAGGTGCATACATTGCTCCCACTTGTGAAAGTACGGGCAGTGTTGAACATATATGCGCGACCTGCGGCGACAGGTATTACGATACCGAACCGGCACTTAACCACGCCACGTTTGAAACTGCGCGCCTTACGGCAAGCACCGGAAGAAATTATCTTATTACAAAATTTGATGAATCTTCTCCCTTTAAGTATGTGGAGATGACGGGAGATACAAAGCAAATCCGTTTCTACGTTTATAATGAATCAGGCGCAATGCTTACGGGTGCGGCAATTGGCTATAACTGGGGCTGCACCGCCTACACCGATGAAAATCTTACACCCGCACAGAATACCGTTTCGTGGGCAAGTATTCCGTCGGGAACGGGTGCGATTGTAACGCTTACCCTTTATAAGGAATGCTATTATTCCAATGCCTCCGGCGTACTTACTGCGGGAAATGACAGTTTGGGAAAGAAAGTTTCCTACCGCGACTGTGCATTGAAGTTCTATTTTGGCGGTGCAGTAAACGGCAGTATATATGTAACCTGCCTTGATGAACCTACCGTAAACCGCCGTTTGGCAGAAGCGTCAACAAGAAACGGGGATTCGGGCGAGCTTATTACAAACCGCGGCAGTGTTCCCGCCGCAGTCGTTTCCGCCCTTGAAGGTGCAGGGTACCTTACGACGTCCACTGTTACCGACTGCGAAAACGGCGACAAAGTATATTACAACTGCGTTCACTGCGGGGCAAAACGGGAATTGAAAGAAACGCTTTCGCCCGCGGGACACAGTTATGCGCTTACCGTTACACGCCCCACGGAAACCGCAAGCGGAAAAATCGAAAACGTTTGCTCCCGCTGCGGCCGCCGTGAAGTTATAAGCGAGCGCGAACCGCTTGCAAGCGGCGTAAAAGCGACAAAGTATACAATCGCAAGCGGATATCACTACTATGTAAGTTCCTACGGCACGGAAATAACTCCCTTTGAGTTTGTGGACTTCGGAAATTCCGACAGAGTTACTTTAAGGTTCTACATTTATAACTCAACCGCGTCCACGCTTACCGATGTGGCAATAAACTACAACTGGGGCTGGCACGCCTATACCGATGAAACAATGACCGAGGGCGCCGACAGCCGCGCAATGTTAAATCTTGCTCCCGGCGAGGGCAGAATTGTTGAACTTGCTCTTTATAAAGAGTGCTTCTACTCCAACAGAAACGGCGCACTTACCGACGGTGAAACCGACAGTCTGGGAGAGAAGATTTCCTACCGCGATGTCGGCATAAGGTATATGTTTTCGGGCCCTGCAAACGGAAACCTTTTTGTTACCTGTCTTAATGATTCTGTTGTTACGCAAATGCTTGCCCGTACGGGCTCGCGCACAGCCGCCGATTCGGCAGAAATTGCCCTGAACATTCCCTACGCGCTTCCCCAATAAAACTTTGTTTTAAGACCGCTTTTTGCGGTCTTTTCTATTGCTTTTTTTCTTTTAATATGGTATACTTAACTAAATAATCGTTTATTGATTCGGGCGGACTTTCATTTGTGTCGGAAATTTGCCGCATACCAATATAATATACGGGGAGGAATATGATGAAAAAAGTTTTTTTAACCGCGCTTTGCGGAATTACGGTGCTTTCGCTTATGTTTGTTTCGGGGTGCAGAAAAAGCGCCGATGATATTGAAGTTCAAACAAGCGGTGACGCCGTTGTGTGGAAATATGCGTCCGAAAGCGAGTGGCACGAACTTGTAAAAATCAGTGAACTTAATGATAATGCCGAGTTCAGGAAAACCGACACGCATATTCAGTGGTGCACAGGGAAGGGTGAATGGCACGATCTTATCGCCATTGCGGAACTTACGGGTGCGGCGGGCAAAGACGGCAAAGACGGTATCAACGGCACAAACGGCGTCGACGGAAAAGACGGTAAAGACGGCAAGGACGGTATTGACGGTATCAACGGAACAAACGGTAAAGACGGCGTCAACGGTGCTGACGGCAAAGAAATTGAACTTAAAAAGACAAATACGCACATTCAGTGGCGGCTTGCGGGCGGCGAGTGGCAGAATCTTGTTGCGTTGACCGATATTGCGGGACCTACGGGAGCAGACGGAAAAACGCCGGAATTCAGAACAGATGGAGATAATCTTCAATGGCGGTATAAGGGCGAAACCCTTTGGCTTAACCTTTATGATTTGTCCGCTCTTAAAGGCGCAGACGGAAAAGACGGAATTAACGGCACGAATGGCATTGACGGCAAAGACGGCAAGGACGGTATTGACGGTATCAACGGAACAAACGGTAAAGACGGCGTCAACGGTGCTGACGGCAAAGAAATTGAACTTAAAAAGACAAATACGCACATTCAGTGGCGGCTTGCGGGCGGCGAGTGGCAGAATCTTGTTGCGTTGACCGATATTGCGGGACCTACGGGAGCAGACGGAAAAACGCCGGAATTCAGAACAGATGGAGATAATCTGCAATGGCGGTATAAGGGTGAAACTCTTTGGCTTAACCTTTACGATTTGTCTTCCCTTAAAGGCGCTGACGGTAAGCACGGCAAAGACGGTATCAACGGCACAAACGGCGTCGACGGAAAAGACGGCAAAGACGGAATCAACGGTACGAACGGCATAAACGGAAAAGACGGCGTTGACGGCAAAGACGGTGTGTGCAGCGGGTACTTCTATGCAAGCGGAAATACATTGCCCTCGTGGGGTTCGCCCCTTACGTTCGGCGTAAAAACCACGTCGGGCGGGCTTATAACGTATGATGAATCCAAAAAGACGGTTACGCTGAAAAAAGGTCACACGTACAGCCTCAGTTTCAACGGCAGTGCGGCAATTACCGTATCCGGCGGTGTGGGAACAAACGGCACTACCTGCGGAATTGCTTTGGTTGACGGCTACGATAACGAAACGTGTATGAATTCCACGCTTGTAAGAATGGATATGACCGACGGTAAGTCGTTTTTTCAAACGCCCGTTGTGTTTAACAGACTTTATTCCGCCGCAGACGGCGACATAACGCTTACGCTTTGCGTAACAAACTATATGCTCACAAAAACAAAACTTGATATTTTCACTTATAACCTGACCGTAATTGCGCTTGATTAAAAAATTTTTCGGAGGTGATTTTATGAAACGGCGACTTATAAGCATTGTTTTGGCATTATCCTTTGTGCTGTGCCTTTTGCCGCTGTCGGCAAAGGCTATGGCGCTTTACGCGGTCGTTCAGGGAAATACAAGAATTGCCCTGGAAGTTGAATCGGGCGACAGCACCGAAAACGTAAAGCAGAAGATAAGCGAAAAAACGGGAGTATTGCCGGAAGAACAGATACTTGAATTTAACGGCAGATTCCTTGAAGACGGGCGTACTCTTGCAGATTACAACGTTCAGAAGAATTCTGAAATATCGCTGTATTTCAATACCGGCGACGTGTTTTATATTTCAAGCGCCGACCAACTTCTTGACTTTGCTTCAAAGGTGAATTCCGGCGAAACGTACGCGTCCGGAACGAAAAAATGGCGCTACGCAACTTTTGTGCAGATTGCCGATATCGACCTTGCGGATAGGCGGTGGACGCCCCTTAACGACAGTTTCAAAGGCACTTATGACGGCGGCGGGTTTGCAATAAAGAATCTTAAAATTTCAGGGCAGTACGGGTTCTTTTCGTATCTTTCCTTTGCAACGGTCAAAAACCTTAATTTTGAAAACGTGAAACTGGACGGCTCGGGAGTGAATACGGGCATAATCGCCTCGCAAGCGGGAAAAGGCGGCGAAATCATAAATTGTTCCGTGAAAAATGCCGAAATTCTTTCGCTTGGAAATTGCACAGGCGGCATTGCGGGCTTTATAGCGGAAGATGCATTGATTGAACGGTGCAGTTTTGACGGCATGATAACCGCAACCGGGAACGCGGGCGGCATCGCGGGACGTATCTCGGGAACGGTTCGTTCTTCGTATTCTTCGGGGCATATTTCCGCCGGGCTGTATTCGGGCGGCATTGCTTATTCAAACTCGGGAATAATTGAAAACTGCTACTCGCTGGCAAGCGTGGGCGGTAATCTGACGGGCGGCATTGCGGGAGAAAACAACGGGCTGATAAAAAATTCTGTTGCGCTGAATAAGGAAGTATCTGCCGGCGAGAGTGCGGGGGCTGTTGCGGGGGAATCGCAAAACGACGGTAAGGAAATAAACTGCTACGCCCGAGAGGGTTTGCTTTCCGACGGCAATTTTACCCGCATTTACTGTACGGCGGGCGAACTTTCCGTACAAATGCGTGAAATTTTCGGCGATGACAAAAACTTTAAGTTTGCACCTGACAGGCTTCCCGGGTTTGACGGCTCTCTTCCGTTGCCCGAATGGGTAAGCCATATGACGAAAAGCGCGCCGGTAAGCGAATCGCCGGATATAGATTTTTCAAATTCGACCGTATATATAAGTTCCGCAAAACAACTGCGTCAACTTGCAAAACAGTTGAACGAATGGGAAGCAAACGTACAATATGACAAAATCGAGGGGTATAATTTTGTGCAGACCGCCGATATCGATTTGGCGGGCGAGGACTGGACACCCATAAAAATACTGGCTTCGTCCTATGACGGCGGCGGTTTTTCAATAAAGAATATGCGAATCCGCGAAAACGAATACGGCAGTTTTGCTGTTGATGCCCGTGCGGATATAAAAAACGTTCGGATTATTGATTGCGATATTGAAGCCCCTGCCGCAAGCGGTATTGCCTTGATGTTCACGGGCAGTACCATGGATAATTGTTTTGTTTCGGGCAGTATTTCAGGCTCTGTTACTGAAATGTCTTCAATAGGCGGACTTATTTGCGGAACATTGCAGGGAACAGACGGAGCAGTTCCGCGCATTACAAACTGCACATCGGCTGCAAGGCTGAAAGGAATCCGTTGCGGCGGAATAACGACGGTTATAAATAACAGTGCAATTATAAAAAACTGTTATTTTACGGGAAGTATTCAGGCATATAGTGCCGGCGGAATCGCATGTGAAACATATACTCCTCTGGGGACTGAGGGCACGGCGATAATTTCGGACTGCTATGTTGCGGCGGACATCTCGCTTGTGAAGGACATCAATGTATATCCCGAAGATTTCAGCCGCGGCGGCGCGGTTATTGATACCGTAGGCAGCGATACACAAATGAATAACTGCACGGTATTTGATTCTTGCATCGACACAAAGGGCGGGTCGGACGGCGTTGTCGGCAGAATTGACGGGGAACCCGCTGTTGAAATAAAGGGCTGTTATGTGTTCGGCGGAATGAAAGTAAACGGCGAAAACGTTAACAGGAGCGATAATTTTAACTTCCTCTTTGCGGCAGACGGCAAAATGTATACCGATTCGGAATATACCTTGCCTTTTGAAATTAAGACAAATTCCCTTTGGCAGGACACGGATTCGGCATATTTGCTGCCTACGTTAAAAGGCACTCCGAGACGCGCAATGCCGCTTGAAATGCAATCTTTGCGCAGAGTAAACGTTACGTTTTCCTGCGGCGATGTAAATAACACCTTTAAGGTTATAAGCGGAACGGGACCTGTTGCGCCCGCTGCACCGGAAAAAGAAAATTACGAATTTGCGGGTTGGTTTAACGGCGAAATCGCTTTTGATTCCTTTAAGACGGCGTATAAGGATATCACCTTTACCGCCCGATATAAAGACACGGTTTTGCCCGAAATTCACGGCATTGAGAACGGTAAAGTTTATTGCAAGGAAGCCGGATTCACCGTGTCGGATAACGAGGGAATATCGTCGGTTACCGTTGACGGAGAAGAGATTCAGCCCGATAACAGCGGCAAATATACGCTTTCTTCAAAGGAAGCCGAACAGACGGTTGTTGCACGTGACCTTGCGGGCAACGAGTGTCGGGTAACGGTTAAGGTAAACGCCGACCACACGGGCGACGGGGCGACTTGCGTAAAGAAAGCGGTCTGCACGGTTTGCGGAGAGGAATTCGGCGAAACGGACGGAAACAGACACCTTAATCTTACTCACGTTGAAAGGAAAGAACCCACCGAGGATTCGGAGGGCAATATTGAGTACTGGCGCTGTGAGGATTGCGGTAAATGCTTTGCCGATAAAGACGGCAAAAACGAAGTCACTGACACGGTTTTGCCGAAGATAAACAAGCCTGAGAATTTGGGCGACCGCGTGCTTACCGTGTCGCTGGCGCTTACGGCGCTTGCGGCTTGCGCACTGCTTTATATAAGTAAAGCAAAACGGCAGTTTTAATTGATTTGACATAACGGCGGACGTTGTTCGCCGTTATTTTTTGCGGGCAATAAATAAGACAATGCGGACGAATGTAAAGGCGAATTTGCCGAACAAGATTATATTATCCAACAGTTTTTTTAAGATTGTAGGGCAGCGGCTTGCTGCTGCCGCGGGCGAAAGAAGATTGAGGGCTTACGGCGGCTATAATATCGCAAAACGCCCATTTTTCCGCATAAATTCACCGTCGCGAAAACGGCGGGACATAAAGCCCCGCCCTACCGTATAAAACAAACAGAACTCATAAAAATAAGTGTTGTTAAAAGACAAGTTTATCAGCGAAGAATGTTTTTATCAAAAATCCGTTTTAAGATTGTAGGGCAGCGGCTTGCTGCTGCCGCGGACGAAAGAAGATTGAGGGCTTACGGCGGCTATAATATCGCAAAACGCCCATTTTTCCGCATAAATTCACCGTCGCGAAAACGGTGGGACATAAAGCCCCGCTCTACGGCAACAAAAAAAAGCGGAAGCCCTAAGAACTTCCGCTTTCCGCTATTTAATTATAATATCAATATGTGTTGTATACTCGTCTTTCGGGGCAAGCGTAAGCATATCGCGCTTTGTTTCAAAGTCGTCAACCTTTTTGTAGTACGCGGGAACGCTGAGCCACGGCTCAATGCACATATAGGACGCCGTTGTTTGGGGCTTGTGCCACAAGCCCAGATATTTCATATCGGGGTATTTAAGCGTAACCGAACGGTCGGTTTTGTTCGATTTCAATGTAACTTCCTTTGGCATATCGCAGAGGAAAATGGCGTCGTTATCAAACATTGTGTGGTGAAGTGCGTATTTCGTTCCGCCGTCAAGGGCAAAGGGAACGGTTTCATCAGACATATAGCAGTTATCCATTTTTAGTGCGCGGGGGGCGCAGCTCTCGGGGAATTCAATGTAATAGTCTTCAAAAGAACCTTTGCCGTCAAGGGGAATATTAAATCCGGGGTGACCGCCCAAGGCAAAGAACATATTCTCGTTGCCTGCGTTCTTAACAATATAATCCATACGAATGCATCCGCCCGCAAGGGTGTATTTTACCGTTAAAACAAAATCAAAAGGATACATCTTTCTCGTTTCCCCGTTTGATTTTAAGGTAAACGTAAGTGAGCTTTCGTCCTTTTCGGCAAGGGTGAAAAGTGAAAGTTTTGCAAAGCCGTGAAGCATCATTTCGTAGGTCTTGCCTTTGAATGTGTACTTGCCGTCGGTCAGCCTGCCGCAAATGGGAAAAAGATTATATGCTCTGCCCGACCAAAATTCGGGGTTTCCCTGCCAAAGATACTCAATGCCGTCTTTCTTTATTGACATCATTTCCGCGCCGTTTTCGGAAACGGAAAGGCTTATTTCGCCGTTTGATATCATATGTTCCATAAAAAATACCTCTCAAACATTAAATTTGAATATATTTTATCATATTTTTTTGCGTTTTACAACGTTTTAAGTGCAAAATTTATTTTTTTGTGTTAAAATATCGGTGAGGTTTGTTTTATGAAGAAAAAGAACTTAAAAATTTCAGTTTCGCTTTTGCTTATAGCGGTGCTTGTTGCGGGTGCATTCTGCATTTCCCGTTTTTACCGAGGGGAAACACCGAAACCGGTAAACGGCGAACTTAATGTGTATTTTATTGACGTGGGTCAGGCGGATTCCGTATTTCTTACCTGCAACGGTGAAAGTATGCTTATCGACGGCGGAAACGTAGAGGACGCGCCCACGGTTACGGCGTTTATAAAGAATCTGGGAATCGACACGCTTGATTACGTTGTTGCCACGCACGCTCACGAGGACCACGCGGGCGGCTTGGGCGGAATTATTCCGGAGTTTACGGTAAAGAAAGTGCTTTCGCCCGTTAAGGAATATAACAGCGCCTGTTTCAGAAATTTTGTAAAAAGCGCAAACGAGCAGTGCGGAATAACTCTCTGTTCCGCAGGTGAGCGCTGGACGCTCGGAAATGCGGAAATATATTCGTTATGGCCCCTTGACGCTGAGGACGAGGAAACGAACAACACTTCAATAGTACTTAAAGCGGTATTCAGGGCGGTTTCATATCTTTTCTGCGGCGATTTGGAAAGCGATGCCGAAACTCGGCTGATTGAAACGGGTGCGGATTTGTCGGCAAACGTGTTAAAGGCGGGTCATCACGGCTCAAACACGTCAAGCAGTTATTATTTTTTGAGAAGCGTTATGCCGCAGTTTGCGGTAATCTCCTGCGGCAAGGACAATTCCTACGGTCACCCGCACAAGGAAACACTTGAAAAGTTTGAACAGGCGGACATAACGTATTACCGCACCGACGAACTGGGAACAATATTATCCTCAACCGACGGAAACAAAATCACGTTTACTTTCGGCGGCGAAACCGTAACCGCCGCGGCGGAAGAGCGTACTCCGGCGCTTGGCGAAAGCGACACGCAGTATATAGGCAACAGGAGTTCAAAGAAGTATCATTTGCCGTCCTGCCCGTCACTGCCCAAAGAGGAAAACAGAAAGTATTTCAATTCAAAAAAAGAAGCGGAAGACGCGGGCTATTCGCCTTGCGGAAGCTGCATTAAAAATTAGGAGGTCAATATGGACGGATTTATAAGAGTTGCCGCCTGTGTGCCGGAAGTAAGCGTAGGCGATACGGGCGCAAACACAAAAAGAATCAAGGAAATGTTATATACTTTACAAAAAAACGCTCCCGATTTGGCGGTGTTCCCCGAACTGTGCATTACGGGCTACACCTGCGGCGATTTGTTCTTTCAGCGCACGCTTATAAAAAGCGCGCTTGATTCGCTTAAAGAAACAGTTATTTTAAGCCGTGAAATCGATTCGGTTATTGCCGTTGGACTTCCCGTGGAAATTGAAAACAGGCTTTTTAATTGCGCCGCAATAATCTTTAACGGCAAGGTTACGGGGCTTGTGCCCAAAACTTATATTCCGAACTATAACGAATTTTACGAACAGCGCTGGTTTTCGTCGCTTTCCGAGCTTAGAACAACTTCTGTTCCGGCTGAATCCCTCGGGCTGGAAGATGTGCAAAGTGAGGATATTCCCGTAGGCAGTATTGTTTTTGACTGCGGACATTTTACCTTTGCCGCTGAAATCTGCGAAGATCTGTGGGCAACGGTGCCTCCGGGCAGCCTGCTCGCACTTTCGGGCGCCGAGGTTATAATCAATCTTTCGGCAAGCAACGAAACCATATCAAAGCGGGCGTACAGGCGGGCGCTTGTTTCCTCACAGTCGGCGGGGCAGATAAGTGCGTATGTTTACGTTTCGGCAGGAGCGGGCGAATCTACAACCGACCTGATTTTTTCGGGGCACAGTATTATCTGCGAAAACGGCAGAATTCTTAAAGAAAACGGCAATACGGTGGATTCGGATTATATCCTTGTAAGCGACATTGATTTGGGCAAAATCCGTACCGACAGGCTGAAAATAAAGACATACGCAAAAAGTTGCGCGAATTTCTCTTTCCCGGTTCAAAAAGTGAATATTCCCCTTAAAGAAAAAGAGAATACGGCGGAATTTTATACCGTTGACAAACTTCCCTTTGTGCCGGCTTTGAAAAAAGACCGCGCGGAGCGTTGCAGAGATATTTTCTCAATGCAGGTGGCAGGGCTTAAAAAGCGTATGGAAATAACGAATTCGCGTCCCGTAATCGGTGTTTCGGGCGGACTTGATTCCACTCTTGCACTGCTTGTTGCAACGCAGGCGGCTCGGGTCCTGGGCAAAGATCCCGGCAGCGTTGTGGGCATAACAATGCCCTGTTTCGGCACAACCGACCGCACATACAATAACTCACTGCTTTTAATGGAGTCGTTGGGCGTAACAAAACTTGAAATTCCCATAAAAAATGCGGTTGAAGGGCATTTTAAGGATATCGGGCAGGACAGAAACAAGTTTGATTTAACCTTTGAAAACTCACAGGCGCGGGAGCGCACACAGGTTTTAATGGATTATGCGGGCAAAATCGGCGGTTTCGTTGTGGGAACGGGCGATTTGAGCGAACTTGCCTTAGGGTGGTGCACCTACAACGCCGACCACATGAGTATGTACGGCGTAAACAGCGGCGTTCCTAAAACTCTTGTGCGGTGGCTGATTTCAAGCATTATGGAATATAATATTTTCCCCGAAAGCACCGCCGTTTTAACCGATATACTTGATACTCCGATAAGCCCCGAACTTCTTCCGCCGGACGAAAAAGGGCAGATTGCGCAGCAGACCGAGGAAATAGTGGGTCCCTATGCACTGCACGATTTCTTTCTCTACTATACCGTGCGGTTCGGGTTTGAGCCTGAAAAAGTGTTCGGTTTAGCCAAAAAAGCCTTTGAAAACGACTTTGAACCGTCGGTAATCAAAAAGTGGCTTGTTACCTTTTATAAGAGATTTTTCTCCCAGCAGTTTAAGCGCAGTTGCCTGCCCGACGGCGTAAAGATAGGCAGTATCTGTCTTTCGCCCCGCGGGGACTGGCGTATGCCCAGTGACGCGTCAAGCGCGCAGTGGGTAAAACGGGCGGAGAATATCTGAAACAAGTATAAATACGGAAAACACCGCAAATAATAAAAAACGTCCCGCCGTTACATAAAAACGGAGGAATGTTATGCAGTATTACGGCAAGGTGAGCATTTGCGGTGTGGACACGTCAAAATTACCCCGGCTTTCAAATAAGGAAACCGACGACCTTATAAAGAAAATCAAAGCGGGCGACAGGCAGGCGGAAGAGAAATTCATTTACGCGAACCTGAGGCTCGTGCTGTCGGTGGTGCAGCGCTTTCTTAACAGAAACGAATCCGCCGACGACCTTTTCCAGGTGGGCAGTATCGGCTTGATTAAAGCGGTGAAAAACTTTGATTTAAGCCACAACGTGCGCTTTTCAACCTATGCCGTGCCTATGATTATAGGCGAAATACGCCGCTTTTTAAGGGATAACAACAGTATCCGCGTAAGCAGGTCCGTAAGGGATTTGGCATACCGCGCAATGAAAACGCGTGAAAAACTTATGCTTAGCAAAAACGGCGAAGTTACCAATGCGGATATCGCAAAAGAGCTTGGCGTTGACGTTTTTGCGGTTGACAGCGCCTTGGAGGCGGTAAGCGACCCAGTATCCATTTATGAGCCTGTTTTTAAGGACGGCGGCGAGCAGGTTTTTTTGCTTGACCAGATAAGCGACCCGAAAGACAGCGCAAAAAAATGGACCGAACAGTTGGCGTTAAGACAGGCGTTGACAAAACTGACCAAAAGGGAATATAATATAATTGCTTTGCGGTATTTTTCCGGCAAGACGCAAATGGAGATTGCAAAAAGCATAGGGATATCGCAGGCACAGGTTTCGCGCCTTGAAAAGGGCGCGCTTGACAGAATGAAAAAAATGATGTAGGAGCGTTTATGAAACACGTCCCCAATATTCTTTCGGCAATAAGGCTGGCATCGTGTCCGCTGTTTATCTATGCTTTCTTTGCCGTTTCACCCGTGGCGGCGTTTGCGGTATTTGCTTTCGCGTCGCTTTTGGACATTGCCGACGGCTTTATTGCAAGAAAATTTAACTGTATAAGCAATTTAGGCAAAATTCTTGACCCACTTGCGGACAAGTTGCTGCAACTTTCCGCCGTGGTCTGCTTTACGGTTGACAGAATGATTCCCCTTACGGTTGTAATAATTATGGGCTGCAAGGAACTGCTTATGCTTATCGGCGGCGGTCTTATCTCGCGCAAGCGCAAGGTTATGGTGTTTTCAAACACATTCGGCAAGGCGGCATCGTTTTTCTTTTCGGTCAGCCTTTGCCTTACGTTCTTTACAAAAGACAGTTTTCTTACGCCGTATGCGGCAATTATAAACTATATCCTTTATGCCGCGGTTGCAATGAGTGTTGCGTCAATGCTGCAATATGCGTTCTTTACGCTCGTTAAAACCGATAAAAAAGAAGAATCCGCTTGCAAAACGGAAGAAAATCAGGTATAATCATATAAAATACATAGTGCGATGATAAAAAGGAGTAGAAAAGCATTCGTCTTTTAAGAGAGCGCCTCTTTGGCTGCAAGGGCGCAGGACGGTCTTTTTGAAGGTAGTTTTTGAGCATCTGCGTGCGAATGGCAGTAGCCGCGGCGGGCGCACCCGATACAGTGCATTAAAGCGCCCTCTTTTTTGAGGGAATTAAGGTGGTACCGCGTAGTTTAACGTCCTTTTTTGTAAGGGCGTTTATTTTTTTTAGGAGGAATTTTAATGAAAGACATTGCAAAACAGTACGACCCCAAAGAGGTTGAGGAACGGCTGTATAAAACGTGGCTTGAAAAGGGTTATTTTCACGCAGAAGTTGATAAAAACAAAAAGCCCTTTACAATAGTTATGCCGCCCCCGAACATAACGGGTCAGTTGCATATGGGTCACGCCCTTGACAATATGATGCAGGACGCGATTATCCGTTTTAAGCGTATGCAGGGATATTCCGCCCTGTGGGTTCCGGGAACGGACCACGCGAGCATTGCAACGGAAGTAAAAATAGTTGACGCTTTGGCAAAAGAGGGAATAAAAAAAGAGGACCTGGGCAGAGAAAAGTTTTTGGAGCGTGCATGGGAATGGAAGCGCCAATACGGCGGCAGAATAGTAGAGCAGCTTAAAAAGTTAGGCTCTTCCTGCGACTGGGACAGGGAGCGCTTTACAATGGACGAGGGCTGCTCAAAGGCCGTTACCGAGGTGTTCCTGCGCCTTTATGAAAAGGGGCTTATCTATCACGGCAGCAGAATAATTAACTGGTGCCCCGTTTGCCGCACCGCCCTTTCCGATGCCGAGGTTGAATATGAAAATCAGGCATCGCACCTGTGGCATATGCGCTACTTTACGCCCGACGGTAAAAACTCCATAACCGTTGCCACGACAAGACCCGAAACGTATATGGGCGATACCGCAGTTGCGGTTCACCCGGACGACGAAAGATATAAAGATTTGGTAGGCAAGACCGTTGTTCTGCCCTTAATGGGAAGAGAAATCCCCATAGTTGCCGACAAGTACGTTGAAATGGACTTCGGAAGCGGCGCGGTTAAGATTACGCCCGCCCACGACCCCAACGACTTCGAGGTTGCGCTCCGCCATAATCTGCCTGTTATCCGCGTAATGAACGACGACGGCACAATAAACGAAAACGGCGGCGAATTTGAGGGTCTTACAAGAGAAAAGGCAAGGGAAGAGGTTATAGCGCGCCTGACAGAGTGCGGCTGTCTTGTTAAAACCGAGGATTACGCCCACAACGTAGGCACCTGCTACCGCTGCCATCACGCAGTTGAGCCCATGGTTTCAAAGCAGTGGTTTGTTAAAATGGAGTCCCTTGCAAAGCCCGCTCTTGACGCGGTTAAAGAGGGCAAAACGAATTTCATTCCAGACAGATTTTCAAAAATTTATTATAACTGGCTTGAAAATATCCGCGACTGGTGCATTTCGCGCCAACTGTGGTGGGGACACCGTATTCCCGCATACTATTGTGATGAGTGCGGCGAAACCGTTGTTGCAAGGGAAATGCCCGAAAAGTGCCCCAAGTGCGGACACACGCATTTCCATCAGGACGAGGACGTGCTTGACACGTGGT
Organism: uncultured Clostridia bacterium; assembly: GCA_934434555.1. GTDB lineage: Bacteria > Bacillota > Clostridia > Christensenellales > QALW01 > UMGS1322. Next base: position 11,894 of record CAKRZX010000027.1, on the reverse strand, counting down.
TCTCTTCCGCGCTGTGGCCGTTCTCCACGCTGGGCTGGCCCGAGAAAACAAAGGAACTTGAATATTTCTATCCCACCGACGCACTTATTACGGGTTATGACATAATCTTTTTCTGGGTTGCAAGAATGATGTTCTCCGGCATCGAGCAAATGGGCGAGGTTCCGTTCAAAACCGTGCTTATTCACGGTATTGTCCGCGATTCCCAGGGCAGGAAAATGTCCAAGAGTCTGGGCAACGGTATCGACCCCCTTGAAGTTATTGACAGGTACGGCGCCGATGCGTTAAGATTCTCCCTTGCTGCGGGTAATTCACCCGGAAACGATATGCGTTTTTACTGGGAAAAGGTTGAGGCGTACCGCAACTTTGCAAACAAAATATGGAATGCGTCACGCTTTGTAAAGATGAATCTTGACGGGCGCACGCTGCCGGACATAAAGCCGGTTAAACTTGACGAAAGCGATAAATGGATTTTAACCAAGTACGAAAATCTTGTTGCAGGCGTAACAAAGAGTTTTGACAACTACGAACTGGGCATTGCCGCCCAGAGCCTGTACGACTTTATTTGGAGCGAGTTCTGCGACTGGTATATCGAGCTTACAAAGCCCCGTCTGTACGGCGAAAACGAAGAGGCAAAGGACACTGCCTGCTGTGTGCTGAATTTTGTTCTTGGCGGAACGCTTAAACTTCTGCACCCCTTAATGCCCTTTATCACCGAGGAAATATGGACTTCTCTGCCCGGAAACGGCGAGAGCATTATGATTTCCGACTGGCCGAAAACGGACGAAAATCTTATGTTTGATACTTCAAAGTTCGATTCGGTTATCGAAATAATAAAGAGTGTGCGTAATCTGCGCACCGAAATGAACGTTCCCGCAAGCAGAAAGGCGGATATACTTATTATCACCGATAAGGATTTAACCGCATCAAAGGCGTATATCGAAAAACTTGCCTACGGCAACGAAGTTAAATTTATTTCCGAAAAGCCCGAGGGCGGATATGCGACCGCGGTTACAAGCGATGCCAGATGCTTTATTCCTATGGGCGAACTTGTTGACTTTGAAAAGGAACTTGCCCGTCTTGAAAAAGAAAAGCAGAGCGTAATAAGCGAAATCAAACGCGCCGAGGGCAAACTGAACAATCCCGGATTTGTTCAGAAAGCGCCGGAAAAACTCATAAATGAGGAAAAGGCTAAACTTGAAAAGTACACCGCAATGCTTGCCCGCGTTGAAGAGCAGATTGCGGAAATAAAATGATGAAATCGCTTTTGCCCACCGCCAGATTTGAGCGTATTTTTGATATTACGCCCGAGTTTTTGAAAGAAAACAGCATAGAACTTGTGCTTTGCGATATGGATAACACCCTTGCCCCCTGGCACAGCGATTGTATCGACCAAAACACCGCACTTTGGGTGAAGAATGTTAAGCAAGGCGGCGTAAAAGTCGCCCTGCTTACAAACAGCAAGGGAACAAATGCCGACAGTATAGGCAAAAAACTTAATATCCCCGTTTACAAGGACGCGAAAAAGCCGTTCAGGGGATATACGGAGAATCTGCTGAAAACTCTCGGTGTGAATCCCGAAAACGTGCTTTTCGCAGGCGACCAACTGTTTACGGATATCCGCCTTGCGAACAAACTCAAAGCGAAAAGTGTGCTAACAACACCAATAAGCGACCGTGAATGGTGGTGCACAAAGGTGTTTAACCGTTCGCGGGAGCGTCTTGTTTGGCGTTTTCTGTTCAAAAAATAAAAAAATCGGCGTTATCAGGCAGAAAAATATATACAAAATCGCGAAAATATGATATTATTTAATCAGGGAGAGATTTGATATGTTAAATTCATTGGTAAATAAGTTTCCCGATATTAAAGGGTACATAATTTCAAACCCTGCGGATATATATTATCTTACGGGATTTTACTGCGTTGATTCGCTTTTGCTCTATTCCGAAAAACCCGTGCTTGTTACCGACAGCCGGTACGCCGTTGCCTCAAAGGCGGCAAACTGTGAAGTTGATATCTTTGACGGTACGTATGCCGCGGGCGTTAAAGAGAATGCTCAAAAGCAGGGGCTTACCGTGCTTGGCATTCAGGAAGACAGTCTGACGGCACAGGATTATCTTTTCTTTGCCGAAAGCGGTTTCACGCTTAAAAAGACGGACGGAATTTTCACGTCGCTCCGCCAAAGAAAGACAGACGCGGAGGTTGATAAAATTCAGAAAGCACAGGATATTACCGACAAGGCTTTTGCGGCGTTGATTGAGTATATCAAGCCCGGTGTTACCGAAAAGCAGTTGCGTGCAAGGCTTGAATATCTGATGTTCGATTTCGGCGCAGACGGACTTGCCTTTGATACAATTGTGGCAAGCGGCATTAACGGAGCAAAGCCCCACGCCGTTCCGTCGGACAAAAAAGTGGAAAAGGGCGAGTTTATTACTTTCGATTTCGGCGCAAGGCTCAATGAGTACGATTCCGATATGACCCGTACCGTTGCCGTTGGCGACATCTCTCCGGAAATGGAGAGAATTTATAATGCCGTTCTTGAAGCCCACGAGGTTTCTGCGGCGGCGCTTAAACCGGGTATTTCGGGCGTTGAGGCTGACGGAATTGCCCGCAGCGTTTTGGAAAAGTACGATTTGGAAAAGTACTTTACCCATTCTCTGGGGCACGGCGTGGGAATCGAAATTCACGAACTTCCCCGTTTAAGCAAAAAAAGTGACGCGATTCTTGACACGGGCGATATCGTTACAATCGAGCCCGGCGTTTATATCGAGGGTTTCTGCGGCGTAAGAATCGAAAATATGTATGCAATTAACCGTGACGGACATAAAAATCTGACCGGAACGGATAAAAAATTGATAAAATTATAATAATATTACAGGAGGAATCTCAAATGATTTCAGCAGGTGAATTCAGAAAGGGCATTACAGTGGAAATTGACGGCAACGTTTATATAATCGTTGACTTTTTGCACGTTAAACCCGGAAAAGGCGCGGCGTTTGTTCGTACCAAAATCAAGAATGTTATGACGGGTCAGGTGCTTGAACGCACTTTCAACCCCAACGAAAAGTATCCCCTTGCACACATCGAGCGCAAGGAAATGCAGTACCTCTACAACGACGAGGAACTCTACTACTTTATGGATAACGAAACTTATGAGCAGATTGCCCTTAACAAGGACCAGGTTGATTCTGCACTTCCTTATCTTAAAGACAGCCTTGTAGTTACAATCAAGTTCTATAAGGGCTCCGCTTTCTCGGTTGAGGCACCCAACTTTGTTGAGTTCGAAATTATCGACGCCGAACCCGGCGTAAAGGGCGATACCGCCACAAATGTTACAAAACAGGCTACAATCGAAACCGGTTACAAGGTTAACGTTCCCCTGTTTGTAAACGTGGGCGACAAAATCAGAATCGATACCCGCACGGGCGAGTATATGGACCGCGTATAACCTGATAAATATTTTTTAAGGAGGAATCCGATATGTCAATTGAAAAGAAAGTTTCCTATCTTGCAGGTCTTGCCGAAGGGCTTGAAATCTCGGAGAAAACCCCCGAGGGCAAACTGCTTCTTGCCATCGTTGATATTTTGGACGATATGGCGGAAGAACTCAAAGACGTGAAAGAGTATACCGAAGAGTTGGACGATGATTTGTTGGAACTTGAAGAGTACGTTTATGATGACGACGATTGCGACTGCGACGATTGCTGTGACTACGACCGCTGCGACGGCTGTGAGTGTGACGGCGACTGTGACGACTGCGACTGTGAGGACGATTGCGACGAGTGCGAGTGCGGTGATGACGGCTGCTGCTGCGGCTGTGATGACTGCGATGAGTGCGACGACGATGAGTTCGACTACGTTGAGTATGAGTGCCCCAAGTGCCACGAACTTGTTTCGTTCTCCGGCGATTTTGCCGACGACGAACTTGTTTGCCCCAACTGCGGCGAAAAACTCGCGAAATAATCAGAAAAACCATAGTTTAAGGCGGTGCAGATATCTGCGCCGCTTTTTTTTGCGTGAATATGACCGCTGTCGGGGGCGTTGATTCTGCACTCTGTGTTTATCTTAAACGGTAGCTTTATGTCCCGCCGAAAGCAACATTTATAAACGCAATGCATTTCTGCTTATTGCCTGAGTCGATTTAATTATCGCAAATTTGCGGCTCGAATCCGCTTTCGCAACCCCAAAATTTCGCGCCCGAAAAAATTTTTTCGATTTTTTTGAAAAAAACAGTTGACAGAAAAAACGGACAGTGATATTATATGCCCATAAGAAATCACTTTACCGCAATAAAGTGATAAATTGATAAATCAAGAAAGAGGTTTTGAATGATGAAAAAGTTTTTTGGAATGTTACTTGCGGCAGTAGTTGCCTGCACAATGTTTGCCGCCTGCGGAAAACAGGAAAAGACCGACAGTGACCTTGCCTATGTTAAGGATAAGGGTAAATTGGTTGTAGGTATAACCGATTTTGCACCGATGGACTATCAAAAAGACGGCGAGTGGGTAGGCTTTGACGCGGATATGGCAAAGGCGTTTGCCAAAGAAATAGGCGTTACAGTTGAGTTTGTTGAGATTGATTGGGATAACAAAGCATTTGAACTTAACGGAAAAACCATTGACTGTGTATGGAACGGAATGACCCTTGGTGACGAAGTTAAGGCGGCTATGGAATGCACAAACGCATACTGTGACAATGCCCAGGTTGTTATTGTAAAAGCGGCGGACGCTGACAAATACAAGACCGCTGCCGACTGCAAGGACCTTACTTTTGCCGTTGAGGCGGGTTCTGCCGGAGAGGCGGCGGCAAAGGAAAACGGATTTAAGTATATTACCGTTACAAAACAGGCTGATGCCCTTACAGAGGTTAAAGCAGGCACCAGCGATGCGGCGATAATCGATTCTCTTATGGCTGGCGCTATGGTAGGCGAAGGCACGGGCTATGCCGACCTTACATACACCGCATCCCTTACAAGCGAGCAGTACGGCGTAGGGTTCCGCAAGGGTTCCGATTTGGCTGCCAAACTTAACGAGTTCTTCAAAAAAGCGTATGCCGACGGTTCAATGAAAGCCACTGCCGAAAAATACGGCGTTCAGGCGGCGCTTATAGAACAGAAATAAATTAAAAGTATAATTCTTCGGTCGGTTCACGCATTGCCGTGCACCGACCATTTTGTGCATTAAATATAAAGGACTTTTTTATGGAAACTTTTCTTACCGTGCTTAAAGCGCTTAACGAGGGATTTTTACAAACACTTAAACTTTTCGGGATAACGCTTTTGGGGGCAATTCCCCTGGGGCTAATAATCTCCCTTGGGTCAATTTCAAAATTCAAACCGTTAAAATATGTAACGCGTACTTTTGTGTGGATTATCCGCGGTACGCCGCTTATGCTGCAACTTATAATCATCTTCTATGTTCCGGGTATGCTTAACAACCGCATTTTGAACTCCTGCGGCTTTGATATGGGGCTTGGCTGGGCCGGTACCGAAACCGACCGTTTTTGGGCGGCGGCAGTGGCTTTTATAATCAACTATGCCTGTTATTTTTCCGAAATCTACCGCGGCGGAATCGAGGGTGTTCCCAAAGGCCAGTTTGAGGCAGGTCAGGTTCTCGGTCTTACAAAGGCTCAGATCTTCTTTAAGATAGTATTAAAACAGGTTATCAAGCGCATAATGCCCGCAATGAGCAATGAAATAATCACTCTTGTTAAAGATACGTCCCTTGCGCGGATAATTTCAATGAAAGAGCTTATCCACTTCGGCTATGCATTCTTAAAAGGTTCGCAGGGGATATCGGGACTTACATGGCCCTTGTTTGCAACGGGTATTTATTACCTGATTTTCAGCGGATTGCTTACACTGCTTTTTTCAAAAGCCGAAAAGAAAATGAGTTATTTCTCCTGAGGTAGAATTATGGCTATACTTGAAGTTAAAAATCTTAAAAAAAGTTTCGATAAAATCGAGGTTCTTAAAGATATCAGTTTCTCCCTTGAAAAAGGCGAGGTGCTTTCCATAATAGGTTCTTCGGGAAGCGGCAAGACAACGCTTTTAAGATGCCTTAATTTTCTTGAATTTGCCGAAAGCGGAACAATTGCAATAAACGGAAACGTTATTTTTGACGGCAGTAACGTAAACAGGAACACGGAAAGCGAACTCAGGGAAAAGCGACTCCATTTCGGGCTTGTTTTTCAACAGTTCAACCTTTTTCCTCAGTATACGGTTAAAAAGAACATTACCCTTGCGCCTACCCTTCTTAAAAGGGGAACTCCCGAAGAGATTGACAGGCGCGCCGACGAACTTATAGAGCGGGTGGGACTGTCCGAGCGCAAAGACGCGTATCCCGGCACGCTTTCGGGCGGTCAGCAGCAGCGTGTGGCTATTGCCCGCGCACTGGCGCTTGAACCGGATATTCTTTGCTTTGATGAGCCTACAAGCGCTCTTGACCCGGAACTTACGGGCGAGGTACTTAAAGTTATCCGCGGGCTTAAAAGTTCCGATTCCACAATGATAGTTGTTACGCACGAAATGCAGTTTGCGCACGAGGTTTCCGACAAGGTTATTTTTATGGCGGACGGAAAAATTGAAGAGTTCGGAACACCGGCAGAAGTGTTTGAAGGCGCAAAATCGGAAAGATTAAAGGCGTTTTTGGCAAATTCACTGTAAATAAACGTTTGACAAACCTTAATAAAACACATTATAATAATACATTATAAAAGCATAAGGGGAAAATTATGAAAACCGATTTAGTAAAAGACATATTTGCGTCGGGCAAGACCGGTCACGTTACGGTTGCCGGCTGGGTAAGAACAATAAGAGCGTCAAAGGATTTCGGCTTTATTGAACTTAACGACGGTACGGCGCAGAAGAATATTCAGATAGTGTTTGACCGTACACTTGATAATTTTGATATTATTGAAAAACAAAACGTTTCTGCGTGCCTTATAGTTGAGGGCGATGTGGTACTTACGCCCGAAGCGCGTCAGCCCCTTGAAATAAAGGCGACGAAAATTACCGTTCACGGCGAAAGTACGCCCGATTTCCCCATACAGAAAAAGAAACACTCTTTTGAATATCTCCGCAGTGTTGCGCACCTGCGCCCCAGAACAAACACCTTTACGGCTGTGTTCCGCGTGCGTTCGGTGCTTACCTATGCAATACACCGCTTTTTACAGGAAAACGGATTCGTTTATATTGCCACGCCCTGTGTTACCACAAGCGACTGTGAGGGCGGCGGCGATGTATTCCGTATTTCCACAATGGACGTGAACAATCCGCCCCGCAAAGAGGACGGCAGTGTTGACTGGTCAAAGGACTTTTTCGGCAAACAGGCGTTTATGACGGTAAGCGGACAACTTAACGTTGAGCCGTTCTGCTGGGGATTCCGCAAGGTTTATACGTTCGGACCCTGCTTCCGTGCGGAAAACAGTAATACACCCCGTCACGCGGCGGAATTCTGGCAGGTCGAACCTGAGGTTGCCTTTGCCGACCTTAACGACATTATGGATATAATCGAGGCTCTGTCAAAATACGTTATCAAATACGTGCTTGACCACTGCCCCGATGAGCTTCAATTCTTTGATAAGTTTATGGAAAAGGGCCTGATTGACAAACTCAATCATACCGTAAACAGCGATTTCGCGCGTATTCCTTATCGCGAGGCACTTAAAATTCTTAACGAAAGCGGCGTGAAATTCGATATTCCCGCACAGTGGGGAACGGGCATTCAGACCGAACACGAAAAATATCTTGCTGACGAAGTATTCAAGCGTCCCGTATTTGTAACGGATTATCCCAAAGAGTGCAAGAGTTTCTATATGCGCCTTAACGACGACGGCGAGACTGTTGCCGCAACGGATTTGCTTTTCCCGGGACTGGGCGAGATAGTAGGCTCATCGCAGCGTGAAGAGCGTTACGACGTGCTTATGAAGCGCGTAAACGAACTCGGTCTTAACCCCGACGATTATGCATGGTATCTTGATTTGCGCAGATTCGGTACCTGTCAGCACAGCGGATTCGGTATGGGCGTTGAGCGTATGATGCGATTTATTACGGGTATGGAGAATATCCGCGACGTTATTCCTTATCCCCGCACACCCGGTTCGGCGGAGTTTTAATAATGCATTAAAGAGTGATTTTTTCACTCTTTTTCTTTACGGATTCAAAAAAGGAGAAAATATGCGGCTTATTCTTATTCGACACGGCGACCCCGATTACAAAAACGACTGTCTTACCGAACTCGGCAAAAAGCAAGCGGCGGCAGTTGCCCAAAGACTGAAAGACGAAAACATAGACGTGATTTACGCGTCCACCGTGGGCAGAGCCACCGAAACGGCAACGTATACGGCAGAACTTCTTAATAAAAAAATAATTCCACTTGAATTTGTAGGGTTACGATACCCATCCAAACCACGCCTTAAACCGATTCTTTTTCCGCCTTTCTGCGTTGGCGAAACTTGAAATACTCCCGGTATTCCTGCGTTCCGCCGCCTTGAAAAACGAAAAAATAATTCGGTTTAAGGTCGGAGATTCAAATGCGCAAAAAATGTGCAGATACAAGGAAAAGCGGTGAGATAATATAGGACATATTATAAGCCGCTTTGACGCCGTAGATGTGCGTTTTTTGCACATTTGAACGGGTTCGGATGGGTATCGTAACCCTAAGAGAAATTGACTGCGATTCCGTTGCGGGGGACGAAAACGCTCCGTACAGAGGAAGTATTGATAAAATAACCGATTCGGCGGTGCGCGATAATGTGAATGTTTTCGTTGAGTACTGGCAGGACTTGGAGTGTTACAAGCACACGAATGCACCGAAAAGTTATCCGCAGGTAAGCGCCGGCATTGATGAATTCCTTGAAAAACTCGGCTTTATACATAAGGACAGATATTTTCTGTGCACCCGCGAAAACACCGACACCGTTGCGGTTTTCTGCCATGGTAATTCGTCGCGGGCGGCAATCAGCCGTATTTTCGGGATACCGTTTTCAGTGCTTTGCGGCTGCTATCAGCCCCGCTGCACAACGGTTTCGGTTTTTGAATTTGAAAGCGCGCCCGGAAAACTTATATTGCCGAAAATCGGTATAATTGGGGTTACGGTATCCATCCAAACCACGCCTTAAACCGATTCTTTTCCCGCTTTTCTGCGTTGGCGAAACTTGAAATACTCCCGGTATTCCTTCGTTCCGCCGCCTTGAAAAACGAAAAAATAATTCGGTTTAAGGTCGGAGATTCGTAAAAATGTGCAGATACAAGGAAAAGCGGTGAGATAATATAGGGAAATATTATAAGACGCTTTGACGCCGTAGATGTGCGTTTTTTGCGCATTTGAACGGGTTCGGAGTGGTATCGTAACCCCAACGATTCAAGGCATATCGATGGGCTGTAAAAATTAAAAAAGCGCAGACTTTTACATCTGCGCACTTTTTATGATTTTGCTATTCCCTGCTTTATTGCGGGGAATTCGTTTTCGGTGTCTGCGGTAGGCTGAATGTTGTAAGTGCCGTACCGATTAACCATATCAAACGCGTCAACGTCCTCTGTTCCGTTATCGGAATGCTTTTTCTTTTTCAATTTTCTCACCTCACAGGAATAATTATGCCCGGGAAAATCGAAAAGATACGCTGTTTTTCAAATAAGGGAAACAAGTTTTTCTGTAATCAAAGCGGAATTTGCCGCAGCACGGGCAATAAAAGCAGGGTAATCAACTTCGGCGGAACCGTCGGCACTGTCGGAAATTGCCCTGATAACAACAAACGGAACATCGTTTATATATGCCGTATGTCCTATTGCGCCGCCCTCCATTTCACAGGCAACGGCGTTAAATTTTGCAACTATGCGCTTTTTTGATTCGCTGTCGCCGATAAATCTGTCGCCCGAGGCAATAACGCCGCAAACGTAATTAAGCCCGGCAAGTTTTACTGCCTGCTCCGCTTTCAGTACAAGTGCAGGATCGGCATTAAAATATATTTTATCTATGCCCGAAACCATTCCTTCCGGGTCACCCACAGCAGAAGTATCCATATCGTGCTGTACAACCGCCGTGGAAATTGCCGTATCGCCCACGGAAAGCCTGCCGGTTAAAGTTCCGGCAATGCCTGTGTTTATAATGCACTTAACTCCGAATTCAAGTATCATTATCTCGGCGCAGATTGCGGCAAAAACCTTGCCCACTCCGCACTTGGCAACAACAACTTTTTTCCCGCACAGTGTGCCCGAAAAAAAGTCTATTCCGCTTACGGTTCTCGTTTCGCTGCCGGTTAACCTGTTTTTAAGGTGCTTAACTTCTACATCCATTGCACCGATAATACCTATCATACTGTTATCTCCTTACCGAATAATTCGTAATTCTGCAAAAAAGCAGATTTTTACTTGCAAAAAATCGAAACTGTGTTATAATACAAATGTCAAATCCATTTAGGGCGGAGGTGAAAACAATGGCATACAAAATAAGTGATGAGTGCATCTCCTGCGGTGCTTGCGCGGGTGCATGTCCGGTAGGCGCTATTTCCGAAGGCGACGGCAAATACGTTATTGACGCTGATGCCTGCATTGAATGCGGCGCTTGTGCTTCAACCTGCCCCGTAGGCGCTCCTGCACAGGAATAAATTGCAAGCGTATGAAAGTTGCGGAGGGGTTTTGCGCCCTTCCGTTCTTTTATCCGTATTTTATCACGCAAAATGTATTTTGTCATTATAAAAATGTTTTTTACGGCATAATATATAAAAGAGTTTTCTGGGTTGTGCGTTATGCGTCATTGTATAATACCCACATTATGCATTACGGGAGCGCTTTAACAGCACCTTGGCAATGCCATGCCTCCTTGAAGCCATGCTTCATGCCAGTGGAAGGCAGATACTTTGGGCGGCGCACCCACCTGTCGGGAGACGGGTGTTAGAGTTGGTGCAGACGGCAACTCGGAAAATTTTAAAAAAATGCTTGACAATATCGCCGCTATTATATATAATAGCAACGTTAACTCCATTGCGGAATTGTGTAACGGCAGCACCTACGACTCTGACTCGTATTGTCTAGGTTCGAATCCTAGTTCCGCAGCCAGTATCGCCTCCGTGGTCTAGAGGCCTAGGACGCCGCCCTCTCACGGCGGTAACAGGGGTTCGAATCCCCTCGGGGGTACCAAAATGTGGAGATAAAACAGATGTCTCCTGCGAAAAGCCCGAATATATCGGGCTTTTTTGCTGCCCAAACGGCGATTTTTCTCTGTGCCGAAACACAGATGTAAAATCGCCGCATTCCCTTTGTGGCAGGACTTGAACTCTCGCACAACCGAATATCCGATACGCAAGGCAGATAGAAATCAAAAAACTATCTGCCTTTTTATTACCCTCAAAAAGGAGAAAACAGATATGTTACAAAAAGAATTAGCCAAACGGCGCAGGGCTCGGCACGGCACTGAGACAGACGCTGAAACCTTCTGCAACCGGAAGTCGGCTATCTTCATAATCATGCAGGAGAAAAATCCAAACACCTTCTTTATGATCTCACTCATCTTTCAGCAGTTATACTGAGAGACAGATTACAGCAGAAAGAAAAAAACGGAGAATCAAAGATATAAAAATGCTGTTTCAGTCGTCGCTATTTCAGCAAACAATCGCAATTTATTGCGATTGTCTGCTGAAATTATAGCATACTGTATTGTAATCAGGGATTATTTATGTTATAATAAGTTCACAATATCTATATTTATCGAGGTGATAACGATGATTATTCTTTCCGTCAGCTACAACAACCTGTGGAAGCTGCTTGTCGATAAAAAAATGAGCAAGGCTGATCTGCGCAGGGCGTTGGAGATTTCTCCGAATACAATGACAAAGCTTCGTCGTGATGAAGAAGTGTCGATGTCTGTTCTGAAAAGAATCTGCGAATATCTGGAGTGTAA
>CAKRZX010000026.1 GCA_934434555.1 uncultured Clostridia bacterium | reverse complement strand
GTATTGATAATAATTGATTGTGCTTTTGCCCCCTGATCTATAGCTCTAAAGACAGAATATAAGTCAGAAGCCAAAACAATCGCGGGATTACCCGATAGTTGTCCGGGATAACAGCTATCAATAGTACCATCTGTCTGAATTTTCCCGATTAGCAGAACGTCTTTCAACGGCATTCCGTTTATGTGCGTTTGATCAAAGTGTTCTTTAGCTGCACTTACATTCGTGACCAAAAATATCGAGCCATCAAGGTGTGTTTTATAGTCAGTCAAGGCATCGATGATATCCCTGCGTTCAGGTGAAAGAGTCAATTCTTCAAGGGCTTTTTTAGCCGAGTATATTTTGGAAAAAGCTTTCTGATTCGAGAAGCGTTTTGCCTCTTCATCTGCGAGCTGAAAAATAGGAGCAATTTTTGCCGGAACTCCGTATTTTACTCCATCCGAAAACCTTATATACACTCGTTCAGCACCATCATCGTCTTTCTCTACATACTTATCAAACTCTACAATACAGTTTTTATATTTCAGTTTTTGTCCGGGTTTAAATGCGTGTAGGTCATATGCAATATTTATTTTACCAGCGGCAACATTAAAAACTATTTTGGCAAGAACAAACTCATATATTAATTCTTTGATTTCCGGAAACACAAAAACATTATGGCGTCCCTCGGTTTCAATCATGCTTTCCAACATCTGAATACTTGCTTTTACAATAGGAGAAACATCTGGAGCATTGCCATTGTTTTGCAAAGACATGTTATCCAGAACTGTGGGCATTGACAACAATTCTTCAATGTATTCATTCCACGAAAGCATGATTTATCTCCTTTTACAGTTTATTAAAACCTTTCTGAACCGCCTCTTCGTATACCTTGAGAGCCTGCACTGCCTGTTTATATGATGGCTTGCGATTTCTTGCAATCAATTGGGCAACAGAAAAAACTATGCTTCTTTGCCAGCCCTGGAAGTTGTCCGTCTCCTTTGCCCACTTGGAAAGTGCGTACCATTCTGCTGCAGCTATAGCTGATGCTTTATCTATAAGTGTGCGCTCTTCTTCTGTAGTAACATTCAACGAAGATACAGCAGCTTTGCTTGACGAAGAAATCACCGCAGATTGGTTTGCTGCCACATCTTCGAGCTCTGTACGCAAGCTATCCGTTATTTGATATGAATATTCCTTAATTGTATTCCAGCATTGTTGCTTTTTGCACCACTCGCCAACATTGGCTCCGCCGGGAGGATTAACAATCATATGCTGAACAAACTTTGAAACCTCAACAATATTCTCTTCCAAAGCAGGCGTTAAAGACTGGTTTTTCCATATTGAATCAAGATCAATTCTCTGGCCTGTAACATAAGAAAGATAAGCAATTGTATATGTAACAATGTTAGCGCGGTATCCGCCGTACTGCTGTTGCTGTACTAATTTTTCGGTTCTACGGAACAAAATTGCCTTTGCGATTAAACGCTCATAATATTTTGCATCGGGAACAAAACTGCCTCGCTCTGCCAGCCTGACGGTGAATTTCTTAAAGTTTTTCTGCGCCCCTTCACTCACAAAATATGGCATTTGATCCCATGTATTCTCATACTTCGCCAGATCTGTTTTTGTGAACAGCGGGTGCGTTTCTTTGTATGCTTTTCTCCTGAGCGTTGTTGTCTCTTTAGACAGCATATCTGCATACTGACCACGTGCTCTTTCATAAAACCAGTTCTGCGGCTTTTGACCGCCTTGTACAGGAGTCCAAGTAATACGTGACAGCTCCTCGATCCTGCGATGGAAGGGATCGTTTGCCGAGAAGTCAGCCATTTGTATTTTGTTCTGAGTATTCGCAAACGCTGAAATCTTAGGAACTATTTCATCCATAGCAGAAGAAGCGCTGATGACAGACAACTTCATTTGCACAAACACTTTACTCAGATCGACTTCAATCTTTTTATCTTTCCACGCATTATATATAGAGGCAGTAGTTTGTCCTCCGTTAACAATTTGCATATCACGTATTTTCTTTATAGATGGTCTTCCGTTTTCATCTCTGACTACCTCTACGCTTTCGGCTGTGACAGAAATGCCGTTGTTATATGCAAGAAACATTTCCGGTTCATCACGCAGGGTATCCCTAATACCTTTGTTTACGGCACCTTTTACCTGCAAAAAAGATCTGACGTTCCTTTCAAGTAACCGCGGACCGTGTTCTTCGTATATTTTAGCAAGAAATTCGCCGTTTAATATTGCCAGATAAACGCTGTATACGTCTGACGTTGCATTCTCAATGCACGGAATTGTCACGCCATACGATGACTGAAAATCGATTTCTATCGTCTCTCTCATTTTTCCTGATGTAGTACAACGATAAAGTCTGTCAATATCCCATACAGAGAATGATATCTCAACACCTGCCAAATCAATTTTTTCAAAGGGAATAGCTTTAACCGTTCCGTTTGTTAATGCAACAACTCTTGCTTTTTTAATTTCAGCCTTTTCTTTGTGCAGTGTGATTGCAAACTCATATGTATCGCTGTCTTTTTCAAAAGCAGTATACAGATCACTGGTAGCCCGTCTATACAATTGAATGCCTCTTTTTACTGCTGCATCAATATCAGTTCTTGAGACAGAAGAAAGTACTGGGTTTTCATTATATACGCTAACAAAAATGTCTACCTCTTCATACGACTCGGAAATATGGTAGGCGTTCAATTGCAATCCATACCCTCTGAAAGGACAAATTATGGGATCTTCAATTTCCCCTGCTTCTTCCAAATAGCCTAACATTACAGCCGTAAAGAAGTCCTGCGGTTCCCAATCATACGTGTCTGCATCCTGAGCCAAAGCAATTTCTTCACAAAAGCCTGAGTAAAATTCGTTTATAGACATATCTTTATTTCCCCAACATTTCTTTAATTTTTATTGCAATCCCTTTGGCCATCAGAGGAGGAACTGCATTACCAATTTGTGTGAATGCCGCAGTTCTGGATCCCTCGAAATAAAAATCATCCGGGAAAGATTGTATCCGCGCTGCTTCTCTTACGGTAATTGATCGTGCTTGTTTAATATCTGGATGGATGAAGTAGTGGCCATCCTTGGATATATGAGCCATCATTGTGTGGCAGGTCGGCATATCAGAGGCAACCACTTTGAATCTGTCCAAAAATGCAGTCCGATTTTTATGTGTACAGAGTTCCTCAGGAAGGTCGGTGTATTTTATTCGTTTTTTATCCTCGAACCATGCTGCGATAACTTTTCTGTAAATTTCACGATCACGTTCTATATGCGGTCTGGCAACATGCCAAGTCAAAATATCATCTACTTTTCTTATGCCGGTTTTTTTTAAGTAGGCATTAAATTTAGAGCTGACATAATTATTATTTTCTTCTCCCGATTGAATGGCAGGAAGATCAGAAAGCAATTCAGCAACTTTATGCGTGGATGCTTTCTCTTCGAAAACAGGATATCGGTATTCTAATTCCTTTTTCCACCCGATCAATATGACTCTTCTTCTGTCCTGCAAAACATCAAAATCTTTTGCGTTCAGCACAGAATGGTCGATAGTATACCCTGCATCTTTGAAGGCAATTTTCATATCTTCGAAATATTGGCCGTCATTTGCGGTAAGTAGTCCGGGAACATTTTCAAAAACAAACATCGTCGGTCTATATTTTTTCAGAACTTCGATGTACAGCCTATAAAGATAATTTCGCGGATCCCCAACCATGTTATCGCTTTTTACAGCGCGTCCAACAAGTGAATACGCCTGGCACGGGGGGCCTCCCACAATCAAATCAATCTGCTCTACATGTTGCTCTTTTTTCAGGTCATCTATCAGATCAAACAATACAGGCATATTTTCTTCACTCATTGTTTGGTGTATAACTGATTTAAGAACAACTTCAGGAACCGTTGAGTACAGTTTTTCTTTGGAGAGTTCTCCGAGAAGGTATTTTTTGTACTCATCCAACTTGCCATTATCCTTAAGATAGTAATATACGGCGCGCGTTTTAAGTGTTTCGCACGCCTCGCGATTCATTTCAACGTGAGCAACCGGATTAAATCCAATAGAAGTAAACCCTTCGGATAACCCGCCTGCTCCAGCGAACAAATCAATATAATTCATAACTCCCACCGAAACCTTTTCGCTTTCTATCCTTTGTATACCGCCTAATTACTCCTGCACGATCTCCATAATATCGTCCATCTTACATTCAAGAGCGGTGCATATCTTTATGAGCACATCACTGGAGACTACCGCGCCGTCTTTGCCCATTTTTGTAATGGTTGCGATGCTGATGCCGGCTTTTTCGGCGAGTTCTTTCTTTTTCATATCACGGTCGATCAGAAGCTTGAACAATTTTTTATAGCTTGCGGCCATTGTATTACACCTCATAAACAGTTATAGTTAGTACATTGTATCATCGGAAATCATTATACCACACTCCACACCAAATATCAACAACTTTCGGCAGATAAATACTGCGATTTCAGCATTTATCAACTTTTTGTTGCAAGTTTTCTATTTCATCCTTGCTTTTCCGTAATCTCCTTTTCTTTGTCTACTGCGGTGCAAATTTTGACTTGAACAAACTGTTGTTCAGAGTTATAATAACCGTATAAAAAGCAATCGCCTCTCGCATGATAACGAGAGGCGTGTAGTTCATATTATTCCGTGGAAATTGCTGTTGACCACATAACAGACCACCTACCGTTTCGGAGCACTCGGAAACAGTGGAGATAAGAGTGCTGAAGAGCGCGGTTTTCCGAGCGGAAAGGGGCGGAAAAAGCTATTTTTAGCGGAAATTGCCTTCATAGGTCCGTTTGGGAGCATCAGGTCGCACGTTCGAACCGTGTCACTCCGACACAAAAAGGGCTTGGCGCACGTGATATGCACCCCAAAAGTCATACACCGGATGTGCATATCATTTGCGGCGGACGTTTTTTATACTTCAATTTTTGTCCCTGCGGGAAGTGAAAGTCCCTTTATTATCGAATCGCGAAGGGCAATAACTTCAAGTGTTTCGGCTCTGTTAAAGGGCGGGGTATTGCTCTCAAAGAAACGTAAAATTTCTTTTATAAAATTATAGAAAAAATCGCTTTTGATTTCTCTGTAATCGCCCGTGCCTGCACCCTTTACCGCAACGTCAACCGAGAACGGTTTTGCGCTTTTACAGAAAGAAAGCGTCGCCATTCTGCCGTTTTCGTAGGCAATGTGCACCATTGACTGGATTCCTTTCGAATACACATTCACGCTTTTTGCGCCGATGCCCATAAGTTTTACAATCATTTCAAGTTGATGAATGCAGTACTCTTCCAGACTGTCGCCGCTGCCCGTTACCGAAACGGATTCCGCTTCCTTGCCGGCAAAATCGCAAAGTTCATCGCCGTAACGGAGCGCCGAAGTAGAAAAGATTTGTGTATTGTACTTGTCTGCAAGCGCATATATTGCCCCTGCGTTTTCCGTGCTTTCGGCAAACGTTTTGTCGATATACGTCGTCTTTCCGAACGGAAGCACCTTTTCCGCAAGCATTAAGTGAACCTGCGGGTCAGAGGGCGCAAGAATAAGAATGTTCTCCGATTTTCGGCAAAGTTCTTCAACCGTCGCGCACTCGGTTATGCCGTTCTTTCTGCACCATTCCGTTGTTGAAAGCAGCCCCTCTTTTTCGGGCAGATACGCCCAGGCATATTCCACGGTATAATCAAGTCCCAGTTCCTTTGATGCATTTTCAAACCATTTGATATAGTTGTTTGCGTGCCATTCGTCAATATAATAATCCACGAAGCCTATTTTCTTCATACAAAATTCCGCCTTTATCTGTGTGTTTATATACATTATACTACAAATAATCGGGCGTGTATTTATCATTTGGCGATGCGGATTTTATTATTTTTTGCACGAAAAAAGCAGCTCGGAATAATCCGTGCCGCTGAAAAATCAGTCAAGCCTGAAAACTTCTTTAAGCATAGGCTGCGCGCCCGTTTCGGGGTCCATTTCCATAATCATAACATCTTTCATATACTCATTCCACTTGTCCACTACCGAGCTGTCTGCCTGAGTTTTTGCGGCAAAATCAACGCCTTTTTCGCACTCATAATAGCCGAAAAGTTCGTTGCCAACATTCCAGATGCTGTAATTTACTATGCCTGCCTCTTTAAGAACCGCGACAAGTTCGGGCCAGATTTCGTTGTGACGGCGCTGATATTCTTCAATACAGCCGTCCTTTACCACTGCTTTCCACGCGTATCTCTCCATTTTTCTATTCTCCCTTTTTCTCTTCTTCGTACGCTGCGCGCACCGCTTTTGAAAGTTGGTCGGAACAGCTTGTATTCTTCCACCCGCAGGTAATGCCTTTGAGTTTGCCCTCAATGTCCTCCACTTTCATTCCGTCAACCAACGCCGAAACCGCTTTCAGGTTTCCGTTGCAGCCTCCGGTAAATTTAACGTTGCGGATAATATCCCCGTCGATATCAAAAGATATTACCGTTGCGCAGGTACCGCTTGTTTTGTAGTTGTAGTGCATAAAATTCACCCCTTAAAAATAGATATTGAAATAATCCGTATCTTCGTTTTTCATATCGTCATCGGCAGATGCATAGTCGATAAGTGAAAATTTCTTTCCGTTATTTGAAAAATCAAGTTTCAGTATCGATTCGCTGTCGCTGCGGATATTCTCCGCTTTAAGTCTGTCATCTGCACGAATGCACGTTTGTGCAACTAAATCCGTTCCGCCGACTTTTTTGCTCCGCGCAAGCAAAATCGGACCGTAAAGCAGACGCACGCCCGAATAATTCACCATAGAATCAATCGGCATTGTCTTTAAGCCGTCGGGACGGTATTCGTTGCGCCAGTTATTGGTGCGCCAGTCGTTGGGAAGTTCCCTTAAAACGGGAAAATCAAATTTAAGTGTGCGAAGAGAAAAATCAAAATAAACTTTGAATTCGCTCTTTCCCTTAAAGATATCAACTTCTTTATATTCCCCCGCAGGGAGATTTTTTATATCGCCCAAAAACGCGTTTTTACCCGCAAAGGGCGGCACACGGAAGAAAATTTTGCGGTCTCTTTCCGATTCGATTTTAATTATAAACTTCCCGCCGGTAAGATATCCGTCGGAAATTTCGATATTAAAGCCGTCAATGCGGGCAGAAAGCGGACAGTAATGATTGATATACACGTTTTCATCTTTCACGCAAACGGCAGTTTCGGCAAAATTCACGTATCCGCGGGGCATATTGTCAACACAGCAGTGATTATACTTGAACCCGCACTGGGGCTCCGCCCAAAAATGCCTGCCCGAAGAGCGGACGCACCGCGCGCCCCACTTTCCGTCAACGGTAACCGACGCCATAAACGCATTATAAAAAGTCATTTCCATAGCGTTCATATATTTAACGTCGCCCGTTTCGCGATAGAGTTCGCCTGTCACGCGCAGCCAGTGGATAACATCGCAAGGTTCGGAAAGAGAATTGATAAGCAGTTCCGCCTGTGCAAAGTGGTCGTTGAATCCCACGGAAAATACGCCGTCTTTTTCGTGCAGCGCAATCTGTTCCCAGATGTTTTTTACTGCCGTAAGATATTTTTCTTCGCCCGTTACGCGATAAAGTTCGATTATTCCGTCAAGGCATGACATCATTTCATATGCCTTTGCCCAAAAGCGGGGCTCTTCCCGCCACAGGTGCACGGGAGTGTTTTCCAAGCCGAATTTAATCATCGGCAGTTTGCCGTTTTCCCACTCTGCGGCAATTTCCATTGCAAAATCAAGCAGTTCGCTGTTTTTTGTTTTCTCAAAAATCAAAAGAATCGGCTTTAATATCGAACCGCTTGGCAGCCCCAAAAACTGCCTTGTGCCCGTATCGGAAATCCTTATGTTTTTTTCTTTAAGTTCCCGATAAAGTTGCAGCGCATTTTTTTCTGCCGCGTCAAGAATGTTCTTGTCATCTAAAAGCACCGCGGTTTCGTAAAGTCCCCATATCGTGTACTTGCGGCACCAGATGTTCCAGTTCCAGTCACATCTCCATCCCACAAGTTTTATTGCCGTTTCTTCGTCGGGCGGAAAAACATTTGCGGAATCTTTGTACGAATTTATATATCCGTCGCTGCGGGCAAATTTCATCACCCGATAAACGGAATTTCTTATTTTTTCTTTAAGTTCCGCGCTGCCGGTATATCTCTGCACGCGGCACGCGCTGAGCATAAGTTTGCCCCAGAATTCGCCCTGCCAGTAGCCGATAGGCGTATTGTCGTCCGCCTGTTCTTTAAGCGCGTTTTCGGCTTCGGGAAGAATATGTTTTTCGGCAAAATCGGAAAATATGCGTTTATTTAAAAACACCTGCATTTTTTCTTCGATTCTGCCGCCCAAACGGACACTGCCGATAGGTAAAAACTCCATATTTTTCTCCTTACAGAAGCGTTATGCCGTTCTCCCGACAGGTTTTAACGGTGTCTTTGTCCCAAACGGACACCTGAACCTGACCGATATGCGCCTTTTGCAAAAGCAGCATACACAGCCTTGACTGCCCTATTCCGCCACCGATTGTAAGGGGAAGTTCGCTTTCAAGCAGCATTTTGTGGAACTCGCGCTCACGGCGCTCGGTGCAGTTTGCCTTTTCAAGCTGGCTTGCAAGCGATTTTTCGTCCACGCGGATTCCCATTGAGGATATCTCGATTGCGCACTGCATAACCTCGTTCCAGAAAAGAATATCGCCGTTAAGCGACCAGTCGTCGTAGTCGGGCGCGCGTCCGTCGTGGGGCGCACCGGACGCAAGTTTGTCGCCTATCTGCATCAAAAAGACTGTGCCGTGCTTTTTCGTTATTTCGTTTTCCCTTTCCTTTGGTGTAAGAGCGGGGAACATATCTTCAAGTTCCTGTGCGGTAATAAACTTAACGTCCCTTGAAAGCGCAATATCGATTTCGGGGAATTTTTCCTTTACCGCATCACAGGTATCAACAATGGCGTCAACGATGTCACGAACCGTATTTTTAAGATATTCAATGTTTCTTTCGGGTCTTGTAATTACCTTTTCCCAGTCCCACTGGTCAACGTACACGGAGTGGAAATTATCCAAATCTTCATCGCGGCGTATGGCATTCATATCCGTATAAAGCCCGCAGCCCGCAGCAAAATGGTACTTATAAAGCGCCATACGCTTCCATTTTGCAAGGGAATGCACCACTTCCGCCATATCGCCGGTCGCCTTGATATCAAAAGTTACCGCGCGCTCAATGCCGTTAAGGTCATCGTTAAGACCCGTTTCGGGCTTTACAAAAAGAGGTGCGGTTACGCGTTTAAGGTTCAGTTTTTTCGCAAGTCTGTTTTGAAAGAACTGCCGAAGTTCACCTATCGCAAGTTGAGTCTGATAAATATCAAGTTTCTCAACGTAGTTTTTGGGGATAATCACTTTGTTCATTTGGTACCTCATAAAATCCATATGGAATTCTTTTATTTCAGCATAAAATCTGCCCGCAATGGTATTTCACCGGCAGACGCGACGGCACGGCGCAATAAGCCGCAAGGCTTAAAAATGCGTGAGCATTTTGTCTGCATACATTATACCGCAACAGAATCAATGCGTCAAGCCCCACGCATTTGTATTATTTGATTTTTCTTTGTATTTTTTTGATATTGACTTTTCCTTTTACCCGTTGTATCATTAACTTATCAACTTTACGGAGAAACAAATGATTCATTTTACCGAAAAAAGGAATAAAAATCTTGATGAAATTATCATTGACGGCAGTACCGTCAGGTGGATTGACGGCGAATTTCACGCCTGGGGCGAAACAAAAACACCCGAGGGTGTTTCCTGTACCTGTCAGCGTTTTTTCACACCCCGCGGCAGACTGCGGGAAGAATACGTTTTTACAAACACGACCGATTCTTTAATTGGGATAAACGAGGGCGATTTGGGCATATGGACGCCCTTTAACGACAGTTACGCGTCAAGCGGCATTTGCGAAAAATACAACTGTCACGCGCACATATGGTGCGGTGGAACTTCATCTTTTGTAAACTGCCTTGCAATGAGCGGAAAAGCACCGCACCTGGGGCTTGTTTTAACGTCGGGAAACATATCTTCATACCTGTGCGAGCGCAGAGAAACTTCCGACGACCGCGGCGATATTATGCTTCTCTCTGCACCTTTTATCCTTATTCCGGGTGCGGAAGCCGTGATTTCGTGGGAAATTTTTGAGCACAGTTACGATGATTTCTTTTCGATTCTTGAAGAATACGAAAACTACGTTCCGATACATTCGCCCTTTTTCACCTTTTTTGAAAACGAAAAGCCCGAGATTTTAATCAAAAATGAAAAACGGGAACTGCAAAATTCGTTGGGATATTTCAAAGAAAACGAAAACGGCGCGTTATATGCATACCAAGTTCTGCCCGAATTTGACCTTTTGGTAAAAAAGCGCTGTGAGTTTATAAAAGCGCACCAGCAGGAAACAGAGGGTAAATTAAAAGGCGCGTATACTGTATTTGACAACGAAACGGGTCAGCGCATTTTTGAAGAAATGCCGCGGCCGAACCGCAACGCGGGGCGTGAAAGAGCGGGTATGAGCGTTTTAATGGCAAAATATCTGCAAAAGCATTTTGATTCGGAACTTTTTTCAAGCCTTAAAATGAATATCGACTTTATTCTGCGCGCATATTTTAACCCTGAAACAGGTGAAGTTTTCAATATGTTTCCCCGCGACAATTCACGGCGGCGAATCTACAATAACGCCTGGTATGCAACGCTTTTCAGGGAAATGTACAAACTTACGAAAGACAAAACCTATCTTGAATATATGTGCGGTGCGTTTTACGATTTATATTCCCACGGCGGCGAAAATTTTTATCCGCTGAACATTGAAATGTGCGACAGCATAAAATGCCTTGAAAAAGAAAATATGCTTTGCGCAAAAGAACGGCTGTTTAACCATTTTAAGAAAAATGCCGATTTTATCCTGAAAAACGGCACCGCATATCCGCCGTATGAGGTAAGTTTTGAGGATAACATTGTCACGCCCGCCGGCGATATCTGTGCGCAGATGTACGAATTGACAGGCGAAGAAAAGTACCTTGCCGCCGCAAGAGAACATCTTGAAATACACAAAATATTCCTGTTCTTTCAGCCCGACGCGCGTATGCACGGCGTGTCGATTCACCATTGGGACGATTTCTGGTTCGGCAAGCGCGAACTTTACGGCGACACCTATCCCCACTACTGGTCAAGCGCGGGTTCACTGTTTTATGCACGAATGAGCAAGTATGAAAGTGTTGAGAAGGACAAGTTTTTGCGCATTGCCCGCGCCGGAATAAGAAGTTGTTTAGGGTGCTTTTTCCATGACGGTTCGGCAACCTGTGCAATAGTTACCCCCTATTCCGTAAACGGCAAAAAGGGTCAGTTTATTGACCCCTGGGCAAACGACCAGGATTGGGCATTGTACCACGCAATATTATTTGATGAAGAGTTTGGGATATAGTTTTTCGCAAAAAAGTTGTCATTCACAGGCTGTCTGATGTAAAGAAAAACGGTGTTTCACCAAACGCAAAACACCGTAAAATATCAGCACCAAAAGCACGGCACACATCTGCCGCCGGTGCAAAGCAGACAAAGGGCAAACAGTGCGCCGCGATAACATATCTGCCCCGCAGATGGTGTGTATGTGCTGCTTCGGCGGGTGTAGTTCTCGGTTGATGAAATTCTGTTCAAAAAATCGCGGTAAGCCGTGTTTGACGGGTCGCATTTTACCGCAACGGAAGCATATTCCGTCGCCGCAGCCTTATTTCCCAAATTGTAGTTTGCCACAGCCGAAAGATAATACCATTCCGCGTCCCTGTAAGTCATAGCCTGCAAAATGCGCAGCGCCTCAAAGTTCTGCCTGTTGCGGATTGCCGCGCGGGCGTTCTCATACACGGGATTTCCCGAAGAATAGAATCCCTCATACTGCTCCCGATACGAACCGCCCCGATAGTCGCTGTACGTGTTCCGATAACTGCGGTACGTGTTTTGATAGCCGCTGTCCGTTCCGGTTTTACCCGAGCGCAGCATATTGTAAGCCTCGTTTATCCGGCTCATTTTTTCGGCGGCATCCTTGTCCCCCGGGTGCAGGTCGGGGTGATATTTTTTTGCAAGGCGCTTGTACGCCTTTGATATTTCCTCCTGTGTTGCGTCGGGCGGAACGCCGAGCACGCTGTACGGATTCATCACGAAAAATTCCTCCTGTATCTTGTCCAGATACCAGAAAACAGAACATTGTCAATTATATTCTTATTCTTTACTATGTCCATTTTATCATATATATCCGTACAATCGCATAAAAGTACTGTTAAAATTTGCTGAAAATCTGCCGAAGATATTTCCACCATAGGGTTGTATCTGCACTTTTTTATGTCATCTTTAAGGTCAACACAGGCGTCCATAATGTATATTACTTTCCCCAAATTAAATCCGAAATCGTAAAGTTCTCCGCCGTCGGAATAAAAATCGAATATTTCCCCCATAATAATTCCGAAAAACGACGCGGGAATATCGGGGTTATGTTCCCCGTTTTTTTCTGCCGTTTCGATATCTTTAAGTGCGTTTTCTATCTTTTCCGCCTTTGATTTATACTTTGATTTTATCTTTTTCACGTGCTTTTCCAAAAAGCGCATATTAAGTTTTGCCCTTTGGCTTTTTTCGTCGTGCCAGTCATCGGAGAGTTTATAGTAAGTAAGCAGAATATTCATTTCCGCTCCGTAAAAAGTGAATTCGTTCTGCCTTACTCCGTGCTTTTTTGCCGGGTGAATCGGGCAGCGTTTAAGATAATACGAATCCTCTTTATTAAAATACGCCGTAAGAAAAACGATTAAAAACGTTATGTCAAAATTAAGAGTAAGCCTTGAAAGAAATCCGTATTTTTTACCCAGTGCCTCACACAGACCGCAGTAATAATCACGGTAGATCTCCCTGTCCTCTTTTGTCAGTGCGTTTATATCCGCATTTACAAATCCAAACATATCTTTTCACCGTCCGTTTCAATAGTATCAGCCGTTACGCGGCACCCGTATGCGGCAATATCCACGCCCGCCTCTTTGGCAAGTTTTATCGCTTTTTCAAATTTCGGGTCGGTTATGCCGTTAGGCTTAAAGGCTTTTGCCCCTTCAAACTGTACAATAAGCAACAGGCACGCCCCGTATCCGTGATTTTTCGCGTCGATAAGTTCGTAAAGGTGCTTTGTTCCCCTTTCGGTTGGTGCGTCGGGAAAAAGCGCAATATTGTTTTTTTCAAGCGTAACGCCCTTGAACTCGATAAACGTTTTCTGTCCGTCTTTTTCTCCCAGAAGGTCAAAACGGGAGTTTTTATACCTGACTTCCCTTGTAAGCCGATCAAATTTATCCAGCAAAAACTCATATGCAACCGTATTGGGTGCAGATGAATCGATATTAAAAATTCTGTTTCCTTTTTTTACCGCAATCAGGTCATACTCGGTTTTCCGCTTTTCATTATCCGCTTTTTGAATATAAACTTCCGTTCCGGGGACAAGCAGTTCTTTACATCTGCCCGTATTCTTTACGTGGACAACGGTATTTGTGCCAAACATCACATTGGCAATAAATCTGTTTGGGCGCGAAACAAATTCCGCCGCAAATACGTTACTGTATTTCATCAAGCACCTTTATGAATCCGTTTAACGAATTTACCGTAAAATCGGGCTTGATATCGCCGACAGCGGCTTTTTCGGGATTATACCAGCAAGTGAGTATGCCCGCATTTTTTCCGCCGGCAATGTCGGAAGTAAGACTGTCTCCAAAAATGATTGCCTGATTTTTGTCAAACCCCTCGATTTTCTCAAAGCACAGGTCAAAAAATTCGCGGCTTGGCTTATTTGCGCCCACTTCCTGTGAGATAAATATATTTTCAAAATACTTTGCTATGCCGGAACGGTCTATGCGCCCGTGCTGAACGGGGGCATTTCCGTTTGAGGCTATAAAGAGCCGGTATTTTTGCGAAAGATTTTTCAGCAATTCTTCCGCGCCGTCAATAAAAAATACCTGCTGTGCCAATAATTCAGTATATCTTCTGTTGCCTTCAACCGGGTCAGCATTTACACCAAGGCGTGCAAAGAGCATTGCAAAGCGTCTTACGCACAGTTCGCTTCTCGTTATTTTGCCCTTTTCAAGCATTTTCCACAGGCTGTCGTTTATCTGGCTGTAAGCAAGAGCAACACTATCGTCTGCACGTATGCCCATTTGTGAAAGTGCTTGTTTGAGTGCCGCATTCTCGCTTTTATTAAAATCAAGAACTGTATTATCAAGGTCAATAAATACAAATTTAATCATTCTTCCACCTCAAAAATAGATTATACAGTGTTTTATTCCGTTTGGCAAATGAAAAAATTTCTCTTTTCTTTTTTTGATAAAAGCATTATAATATAACTATCCTCAGCTGAAAGGTTATTTTGTATGCTTAAAAGATTTGTTTGTACAATTTTAATTGCGGTTTGTACGCTGTCCTTTTGCGCCTGTACCGGCAGTGTTGATTCCGTTGACTTAAAAAAAGAAAGCATTCCCGTAAACTATACGGCTGTTTACGCGGTATCCACTGAAAGTTTTAATTACGAAAACGAATACACCGTGTCAGTTGAAAACGGCGAATTGCTTATTTCGTCACTTGCCGAAATGCCCTATGAGGAAAAAGACCAAACCACGGGCGAACAGGTAAAGGCAGGCACGCAGAGCATAAAAACAGAGCAGCGGCTCGGCTATAACGAAAACCTGTGCGTTCCCATTTATTCTTTTCAGGAATTTGTAAATTCGGCAAAAGAAAATCAGTATATGTCATTTACGTTTGAACACGACCGAGCGCTTAAAAGCGGAATAATAAAAACCCGTAAGTATTCCGAATCCGGCGATAACGGATTTGACGAAAAGATTTATTCGGTAAAACTTGCGGAGCAATACTTTGACAAAGACGCTCTCCCCTTTATTATTGCCGCGTTCCCCGAAAGCGGAACAACGCTTATTTCCTCGGGAAACCGCGACCGTTTGCAGACTGTGCTTTTTGAGTTTGAGGGGACGGAAGAAATTCAGACCGCAAGCGGCGAAAACGTGCTTTGCAAAAAAATTATCCTTCGCCCCAACACGGTATTTACTTCGTCAAAAGCGTATATTTGGGTTAATGCCGAAAACGGAATCCCCGTAAAAATTGAAAGCGGAACTTCGGTTATGCTCATTAAAAGTGTGATAAAATGAATAAAATCCTGTCATTTATAAGGAAAAACACCGTTACGGTGATTGCATTTTTGGCTGCCACCGTAACGGCTTTTATTGTTCCGCCGGACAAAGAATATCCGGGCTATTTTGATTTTAAGACGCTTTCCTGTCTTTTTTGCGTACTTGCGGTTGTCTGTGCGCTTAAAAATATCGGGTTCTTCTATTTTCTTGCCCGCGCAACAGTCAGGCGTTTCAAAACCGTACGTGCAAGCGTCATTGCGCTTGTATGCATAACTTTTATCGGTTCAATGTTCATCGCCAATGATATGGCATTGCTTACTTTTCTGCCGTTAGGGTATATTATTCTTTCTTCAACCGGCGAAGAGGGCTACCTTGCATTCACTTTTGTTATGCAGAACATTGCCGCAAATTTGGGTGGAATGCTTACTCCGTTCGGGAATCCGCAAAATTTATACCTTTACACAAAATTCAACATTCCCGACGGCGAGTTTATGCTTACTATGCTCCCGCCTTTCCTGATTTCGATTGCACTCATTATTCTTTGCTGTTTTGTTTTTATAAAGCCGGAAGAAATAAAAATCAAAGACGAGCCGTTTACTTTGCCGAAATTGCGAACCTCGGCGTACCTGCTGCTTTTTGCCCTTTCAATAGCGATTGTTTTCAGGGGAATACCGTATTATATCGGCTTGATAATAATTCCTGCCGTACTGCTTTTTCTTGACAGAAAAGCGCTTTGCAAAGTAGATTATCCCCTGCTGCTTACTTTCGTTTTCTTCTTTATTTTTTCGGGAAACATGGCAAGAATCGGGGCGGTAAAAAACTTTTTTGCCTTTTTGCTTGAAAAGAACACGTTGCTTTTTTCGGCACTGTCCTGTCAGGTGATAAGCAATGTTCCGTCGGCAATATTGCTTTCGCAGTTCACTTCCGATTACCCGCATTTGCTTGTGGGCGTAAATATCGGCGGTGTGGGCACGCTGATTTCTTCCCTTGCAAGCCTGATTACTTTCAGAGAATACACAAGCCGTTTTCCCGGGCAGATAAAGCGTTACCTTGCCCTGTTCTCCGTTTTCAGTTTCGGGTTTTTGGCTGTTCTCACGGTCTTAATGCTTATTATTATGTAAAAATCCCCGCACAGGCGGGGAAATTTTTTATCCTTTTGCGTAAGACGCCATACAGTCGCTTTGCAAACTCATAAGGGCTTCGCCGAACCGCTGGAAGTGTACGATTTCGCGTTCGCGCAAAAGTGCAAGAGGTTCGATTACGCTTGAATCGTTTGTAAGGCACATAAGCCGCTCGTATGCGGCGCGGGCTTTCTGCTCAGCCGCCATATCGTTTGTAAGGTTGGCAATGGGGTCGTCAAGCACCTGTATATATCCCGCATTCCACGCTTCGCCCGACGGGCTTTGCTGGAAAACGCCTTTTCCGCGGGTGGCGTAGTATTCGCCCAGACCCGCCGCCCGCATTTCTTCCGGCGTTGCGTTTTTGGTAAGTTGATAAATCATCGCCCCGAGCATTTCCCAATGGGCAAGTTCCTCGGTGCCGATGTCATTAAGAAGGGCCTTTGTTTCGGGCGTTGGCATTGTATAGCGCTGGGCAAGATACGTCTGCGATGCGGAAAGTTCGCTGTCGGGTCCGCCGTACTGAGCAAACAGATACTTTGCCATTTCAAGGTCGCCGCGCTGTATGTTTACGGGAAACTGCAATTTCTTTTCATATATCCACATAAAATCTTCCTCCTAATTTTCCCACGGCCAGGGCGAATTTATCCATGAAAAACTGTCGCCTGCGGGGCATATACCGAAGTTCATTGTAGGTCCGTATGCCGCAAAATAGTCTTCCCGTAAAGACGCCATTTGTCCCGAATATGTGTTATAAAGTTCCCGTGCCTCGCGGTTATCGGGGTGAGTGTCAAGGAACAGGTTGAGTTCCACAAGCATAAAACTCAGTTCCTGCAATTTTTTCATCATTTCCTGCTGTGTCATTTCTTTTCCTCCTTTATCGGGCTGTAAAGTTCTTCCCAAACAGTGCCCATTGCAAGTCCTTTTTCGGGGCTGACGGGCGCGGTAAACTGCTGACGGGGTATATATGCATTAGCAAGCGGGAACGAATTAAGCGTATTCATTCTGCTTTGATCAAGGCAATATGTCTGCATAAAAAAATTAGTCCTTTCTGATTTTTGCAGAAAATCATCTGCTCTTTTATACTATGCGAATCGCGTTCCGATTGTCATATTTTGCGTTTTACGTGAATACATTTTGATATCGGAGGTAAATTTTATGACGGATTATGAAGTTTTGGGCGTTACGCCTTGGGCGACAAGTGAGGAAATAAAGAAAGCCTATAAAGAAAAAATAAAAATATATCACCCCGACAGATTTTCGGGAAATAAAGAATATGCAATGGAAATGACAAAGCGGATAAATACCGCGTACTCGCGGCTGAAAAGCGTTATGCCCCAAACGCCCTGTCCCGCACTTACGCGGCGCGACAAAGTATACGGTGCAAAATGTAAAAGCGAAACCTTTGTTCTGTGAAAAAAGGCGGTTCAATAACGAACCGCCGAAAAATTATTTTATAACCCGTATTTCCGTTTTGCCGTAATATTCAAGGCATTTAACGGTATTTTCGCCAATCACTTCTCCCGGAACCGCTATGGGAATCGCGGGCGGGCAGCTAACAAGGGCGTCTGCGCAGATTCTGCCCGCCGCCTCTGCCGTTTTAACTGTTTCGCTTTTTGAAAAAACCGCCTGACGGAAAGTAAGCTTTTGCGTGCTTTTGGGCAAAACCGGCGGAAGAGAATTTATTTTTTCTTTTGCCTTTATGCCCGTGAGCACGGTTTCAAGTTTTATAAAATCCGATTCGCTGTTTTCCGGCGAAGCCATAAAAACAACGGCATCCGAATCGTAAAATTCGGGATAAACGCCGTTATCTTCAAGTATTTTTGCAAAATCGGCGCCCGTATAGCCTATGCTTTTGGGCAGAACCGTGATTTTTAAGGGCTCATCGCCGATAAGCGAATACCCGTGATTTTTCAGCGTCTGTTTTAATTCTTTCACCCGCTCTGCGGTTTCTTTTGCGCGTTTCTTAAAACTTTCCGCATTAGGGTTAAAAGCGTCAAGCGACTGCAAAATAAGATATGACGGACTGCTTGACGCGAACAGTGCCATTGCGCGCCTGGCATTATGTGAAAGAAACGCATTATCCTTTATGTGAAGATATGCGCCGCCCGTAAGCACGGGCAGTGTTTTATGCGCCGAACTTGCGCACATATCGGCGCCCAAATCCGTAGGGAATGCCCCGAAGAATTTAAGATACGCACCGTGAGCGCAGTCAACGGCAAGCAAAACGCCACATTCTTTGCACACGCGGGCAATGCCCTTTATATCAAGAATATTGCCAAGATAATCGGGGCTTGTAACGTACACCGCCGCCGGTGATGTTTCCTCTATTGCCTTTTTAACTTCATCCGGTGTTATATTGCAGGAAATATACGTCCCTCCATCGGGAAACAGCCACGAAACGCGGGTATTGCAGAGCGCCGCGGCGGAAACAAACGCCTTATGGACGTTCCGTCCCGCAAGCACCCTGTTCTCAATGCCTTTTTCCTCTGCGTAAAGGGCAATTAAGTACAGCATTGCCTGAATCGAAAGGGTTGAACCCGCACAGGAATAAAACGTGTCCGCCTCAAACACTTCCGACGCATTTTTTTCGCTTTGGGCAATAATTCCCGACGCAAGAAACAGTTCGTCAGCGCCGTCAATTTCGGTAATGTCTCTTTTCTCAAACTTTCCTTTATGCCCGGGCATATGAAAACGCACCGTATTCTTTTTTATGTATTCGTTTACAAAATCACAAATTGGCGTATTCATTCTTCCGTCGCTCTTTTTACCGCAACCGCAATTGCGCATTCCATACGTTTGCGGAATAAATCGCAGCCGTAGGAATACACTCCCTTTATGCTTCCGGTTGCATGATATGCATTTGCCGCGCACCCGCCCGAACAGTAGAGTTTTGCCCAGCAGTTTTTGCATTCTTCCCTTGCGTAAACGTTGCAGGACGCAAATTCTTCCCTTACGGCGGTGTTGGTCACGCCGTTATAAATGTCGCCCAGTTTGAATTTTTCTTCACCCACAAACTGATGGCATGGATACAAATCGCCCCACGGGGTAACAGCCATATACTCAGTGCCGCTTCCGCAACCGGAAATGCGCTTATATATGCACGGACCGTCGGCAAGGTCAATCATATAATGATAGAACGTGAACGGTCTGCCCTCTTTGTCCCTTTGAAGCATAAGTTCCGCAAGTTTTTCGTACTGCTCCATAACGATAACTTTATCTTCCTCGGTAAGCGCCGCCGGATCCGAAGGCGAAGTAACAACGGGTTCCATACTGAGTTCCGTGAACCCCAAATCAAGCATAGTTTTTATATCTTCCAAAAAGTCGGGGTTAGCATGGGTAAACGTACCGCGCATATAGTAATTTTTGTTGCCCCGCATTTTAACGAATTTCTGAAATTTCGGCACGATTTTTTCCCAACTGCCGTTACCCGCATAATCCACACGGCAGCGGTCGTGTATTTCTTTTCTGCCGTCAAGGCTCAAAACAACATTGCTCATTTCCCTGTTGGCAAAATCAATAACATCGTCGTCAACAAGCATACCGTTGGTGGTAAGGGTAAAGCGGAAATTCTTGTTTTTTTCCTTTTCAACGCTGCGCGCATACTCAACAAGACGCTTTACAACGTCAAAATTCATCAGCGGTTCGCCGCCGAAAAAGTCAACTTCAAGATTTCTTCTCGTGCCCGAATTTTCTATTAGGAAGTCAAGCGCCCGTTTGCCCACTTCAAAGGACATAACCGCCCTTTCGCCGTGGTATTTTCCCTGGCTTGCAAAGCAGTAGGAACAGTTAAGGTTGCACGTGTGGGCGATGTGCAGACACAGCGCCTTTACCACTCCCGCAGTACGCGCTTTAAGTTCGCCCGCCATAGGCTCAAAGGTGTCCGGCGCAAAAAGTTGCCCCGAATCTTTAAGTTCTTGAACCTGTTCATAGCATTCTTTTATTTCTTTAAGTTCGATTTCCGGGTACTTTTCGCCCACTTCGGAAATTATTTCATCTTTGCTTTTATTCTCAAAATCGGCGATAATATCGTAAGCCGCATCGTCAACCGAATGCACCGCGCCCGAGCAGACATCAAGCACGATATTCTGCCCTGCAAGTTTATACTGATGAATCATATTTTACCCCTGTATACTGAAAATGCCGCCCGCAATGGGACGGCATTTTAGCAGTTTTTATTACTTGTTTTTCTTTTCGCAAGCCTGATTTGCAATGCCGCAACTTGTTTTGCAAGCTGACTGGCAGGAAGTCTGACACTCTCCGCAGCCGCCGTTCTTGGCACTTGCGCAAAGATTGCGAGTTTTAACAGTAACGATATGTTTCATTGTTAAGTCCTCCAAAAATATATCTGCGGATATTCTACCACACCCGCGCCCTGTTGTCAATTTATTTTGAAAACTGACTTTGTTTTTTAAGGTTATGCCGAACCCAAAAATAAAAAATCCCCGCATAGCGGGGAGAAAATCACATCCAAAGTGCCCAGATATTTTTTATCTGGCTCTTTATTTTTTCGTAAGTCCATTTTTTATTTGAGTTTTCTGTACTGTACGGGTCGTTTACGGAAAAGGCTCCATCGGAGTAGCCGGTAAGCACTATGTAGTGTCCGCTTGAAGTAAAATCGCCCGGACCCATAACAAGGATAATCTTTTTGCCCGATTCAAGGGCGGATACCATAACATTTTCGTCAAGGGGAAGTTCTTTCACATTAAGTCCCAACTTTTCGCCGCCCTTGCTTATAAGCGTCCACGAAGAACCGCTTCCCTTTGTGCAGTAGCCGTTTTGTTTGGCAAACTCAATAACCTTATCGGGCGAAACCTCATTTGTGCGCAAAAAGTAGTACGCCACCATTGACAGACAAACAGGTCCGCAGCCGGTTAGCCCCGCCACGTTTGAACCGTATTTTATGTATCCCCAGCGCTTATCAAACTGCATAAGTAAAGGAACATTATCGCTTGACGCATATTCCGACATATCCACATACTGTTTTTTGTCCTTTTCAAGTGGATACGAAAGCACGAAGTCTTCCGCCTCGGGGTGGGAATCAAGCAGTTCACAGATTTCCGCGGGGTATGAAGAAAGCGGAATATTGTTATCATTTGCATACTTGCTCACAGTCGCAAACGTGCTTTGTGATACGTTTTTTTCAAGTGTTTCCTTTGGTTTCTTTAACAAAAACACCGCCGTTATTATTCCCGCAAGCAAAACGCACAGAGCACCGATGAACACCGCTCTGCGAACGATATATTTATTCTTTATCAATTAAATCACCCGCGAATATTGTACCACACAGAATTTTATGCGTCAATGAAAAAAGCGCTTGACGGGTAACCGTTCGGTTGCTATAATAAAAAAGTAACCGAGCGGTTACAATGGTTGCGGGGTGAATTTATGGCGGGAAACACAAAAGAGCGCATTACGGAGGCGGCGCTTGAATTGTTTGCACACAGCGGATACTCGGGGACTTCAATGAGTGATATTGCGCAGCGGCTGGGAATTACAAAAGGAGCGCTGTACAAGCATTATGCGGGCAAGCAGGAAATATTGGACAGCATTGTGGAGCGAATGAGCAAAACGGACTTTGAGCGCGCGGAAGAATACGAAATGCCGGAAACAAATGACGGCTTTGAGGAAGATTATATACCGTTTGAAAAAATCTGCGCATACAGCATAGTGCAGTTTGACTATTGGACGAAAGAGCATTTTCCGTCAGACTTCCGTAAAATGCTTACGTTGGAGCAGTATCGGGACAGGAAACTTGCAAAACTTTATCACGATTATCTTGCGACCGGACCCGCCGAGTATATGTCGTCGATTTTTCGCAAACTGACTGATTCCGACGAATCGGCTATGGAAATTGCGCTTGAATTCTACGGTCCGATGTTTCTGCTTTACAGCGTCTACGACGGCGCGGAGAACAAGGAAAGCGTTGTGTCAATGCTGAAAACGCATATTGACAGATTTACGGAAAAATATAAGGATAAATAATTATGGCAAATATAATAATACGTCACGAAACAAAGGACGATTACAGAAACGTTGAAAATCTTACACGCGAATCATTCTGGAACGTGTACCGACCGGGTTGTATGGAGCATTATGTGCTTCACTGCTACCGCAATGACCCCGCCTTTGTTCCGGAACTTGACTTTATAATGGAACTTGACGGCAAATTGATTGGGCAGATTATGTTTGTCCGCTCGGAAATCGACTGCGACGACGGACGGAAACTGCCGATTATGACTTTCGGTCCCATCGGCATTGCGCCTGAATACAAGCGCCAAGGTTACGGAAAGCGACTGCTTGACCGGTCAATGGAAAAAGCCCGTGAGATGGGCGCGGGCGCCCTTGCAATCACGGGTAATATCCTGTTTTACGGCAAGTCCGGATTCGTTCCGGCAAAGACAAAGAATATCCGTTATGCCGACGACCCCGATGCCGATTATTTTCTTATTAAAGAATTGATTCCGGGGTTCCTTAACGGTGTTTCGGGTTCTTACAAAGACCCTGAGGGATATTTTGTGTGCGAAAAAGACCCGGAAGCCTTTGAACGGTTTGAAGCAACTTTCCCGAAGAAAGAAAAGCAGAAACTGCCGGGACAGATTTTTTGAAAAGGAGAAAAAAATGAAAAGCAGTATTTATCCACGCCATAATGATAACCAAACGGTTTACCTGAAAAATGTTATCACAAGGCCGAATATTGAAGTAGGCGACTACACAATCTACAACGATTTTGTGCACGACCCGCGGGATTTTGAAAAGAACAACGTACTCTACCACTATCCCGTTAACGGTGACAGGCTGATTATCGGTAAATTCTGCTCTGTTGCCTGCGGTGCAAAGTTTCTGTTCACAAGCGGAAATCATTCGATGAAATCCCTTTCCACCTATACATTCCCCATCTTCTTTGACGAATGGGGGCTTGACAAAAAGAATATCTGCCAGGCGTGGGACAACAAGGGCGACACAATAATCGGAAACGACGTGTGGATTGGCTTTGAAGCGGTGATTATGCCGGGCGTGAAAATCGGCAACGGCGCAATCATCGGCACGCGGGCAGTGGTAACAAAGGACGTTCCGCCCTATACCGTTGTGGGCGGTGTTCCCGCAAAACATATCCGCAAGCGCTTTGACGATACCACGGCAAACAGACTTGAAACTCTGCGTTGGTGGGACTGGGACGAAGAAAAAATCAAGCGCAATATTTCCGCGATTCAGTCGGGCGACATCGACGCTTTGGAGCGCGGTTGACGGGTTTTCCGCTTAAATAAAAAGGTGACGGTTTGATTCCCGTCACCTTTTATTTTCGTTAAAAACGGAATTTATGCTTTTCTGAGCCCGCGCATTGCGTTAAGCACCGCCAGCACAAGCACGCCCACGTCCGCAAAAATCGCCATACCCATAGTGGAAAGATTTATTATGCAAAGCACAAGCACCGCAAATTTAACCGCCAGTGAGAACGTGATATTTTCTATTACGATTCTGCGGGTGCGCTTTGCTATGCGCATTGCAACGGGAATCTGCGAAATATCGTCGTTCATAAGCACGATGTCCGACGCTTCAATCGCCGCGTCCGAACCGAAAGCGCCCATTGAAATTCCCACGTCGGCACGGGCAAGCACGGGAGCGTCGTTTATGCCGTCGCCCACATACGCCGTAACGCTGTGCGATTTTATTATTTCTTCAAGGCTTGTAACTTTGTCCTGCGGAAGAAGTTGTGCCTTGTATGAATCAAGTCCCAGTTCCTTTGCAACATGCGACGCAACTGCCTCGCTGTCGCCTGTAAGCATAACGGCTTCGTCTATGCCCTCTTTTTTCAGTTCCGCTATCGCCGCAGGCGAATGTTCTTTTATTTCGTCGCCTATCGTAATAACACCTATGCATTTTTCACCCTTTGCAACGTAAACAAGAGTTCCGTCATCGTCTGCCTGTATGGGTTCAATGCCGAACTTATCCATAAATTTTTTGTTGCCCGCAAGCACTCTGTCGCCGTTGACGTACGCTTCAACGCCCATACCCGAATGTTCGTGTATGTTTTCTGCCGTCGGGACTTCTTCCTTGCACGCATTTTTAAGCGAAAGCGCTATCGGGTGGGTTGAATGGCTTTCAGCCGCCGCGCCCAGCACAAGTGCTTCATCACTGCCGCTGATTTTCGTTACCTTGAAAACGCCCTTTGTAAGCGTACCCGTTTTATCAAAAACCATGCAGTCCGCCTGGGCGAGTTTTTCAAGATACTCACTGCCCTTTACGAGTATGCCCGCACGGGACGCGCCGCCTATACCGCCGAAGAATGCCAGCGGAACGGACAGAACAAGCGCACAGGGACAGGAAACAACAAGCATCATAAGTCCCTTGTTTATCCATGCAGCCCACTCGCCGTTAAACAGCGGCGGAACAACCGCAATAAGCACTGCAAGCGCCACAACCGCGGGTGTGTAGTATTTTGAGAATCTTGTAATAAAGTTTTCGCTTTTTGACTTAACCGACGAGGAATTTTCCACAAGTTCAAGAATCTTTGAAACCGTGCTTTCGCCGAAAGGCTTATCCACTTTTACTTCAATAACACCGCTTACGTTTATGCACCCGCTTATTGCCCTGTCACCGATTTCCGCGTCGCGGGGCAGCGATTCGCCGGTAAGCGCCACGGTATTAAGCTGCGTGCTTCCCTTTACAATTACGCCGTCAAGGGGAACTTTTTCGCCGGGTTTTATAACGGTTATTTCGCCCACTTCAACTTCATCGGGCGAAACGGTCACTTCCTTGCCGTCACGGATAACCGTTGCCACGTCGGGTCGGATATCCATCAGTGAAGAAATTGAATTTCTGCTTTTTCCTACGGCAATACTTTCAAACAGCTCGCCCACCTGATAGAATATCATAACGAAAACCGCTTCGGGATAATCGCCTAAAATTATTGCGCCCACTGTGGCTATTGCCATAAGGAAGTTTTCGTCAAGCATCTGTCCGTGAAAAATGTTTACAACCGCTTTTTTAAGCACTCCCCAGCCGATAGTTATATAAGGTATAAGGTACATTGCCAACTGAACAAGCCCAGGGAGCGGAATAAACTTATTTACCAGATATACCGCCGCAAGCTCAATAACGGATACTGCCAGAATTATGCTCTGTTTTTTCTGCTTGTTTGTCATATTGCCCTCCGATAATACTGCGGATATTAAAGTACGATTGTCATATCCGGCTCTGTTTTTTTGCAGATTTTAACTATCTTTTTCATAACCGCGTCAAAATCCGCACCCTCAACGGTTTCAACGGTCATTCTCTGCGCCATATAACTTACGCTTGCGTTTTTTATTTCGTCAAGTTCGTTTACGGCGTTCTCGATTTTCGCCGCGCATGCCGCGCAGTCCAGGTCTTCAACAACAAATACTTTTTTCATAATAAAAAACCTCCAAAAAATTTATTCGCCAACGTGCTCTGCACCCTGGTCGATTATCGTCCGGACATGGTCATCGGCAAGAGAATAGAACACCGTTTTGCCGTCCCTGCGAAATTTAACAAGCCCCGCCTGTTTAAGTACCCGCAGCTGATGCGATATTGCCGACACGTTCATTGAAAGCACCTGCGCAATATCGTTCACGCACATTTCAGCTTCAAACAGAACGTACAGAATTTTAATTCTCGTTGAATCACCGAATATCTTGTAAAGTTCGGCCAAATCAAACAGGAAATTCTCCTCCGGCATTTTTTCGTTAACTTTTTTAATTAACTCATCGTTCGCATGCATATATTCGCTGTTTTCTTCATTCATAATATCACCGCCCGATTATTTTGTTTGAACATTTGATTGTTTGTTCAATTATTATTATATTCAAATGTTCCCGTTTGTCAACTGTTTTTTATAAAAAAATTTGCCGTACACAAAAAAATGTACGGCAAACAAAATGAAATACGTATTCAGTTATATTTTGAAGTGTATTTTTTGGGGCTGACGCCGAATTTCTCTTTGAATTTGCGCCTGAAAAAGCTTTCGTTTTCATATCCTAAGGCATAAGCGACTTCGCTTACCGATTTATCGGTTGTGCTTAAAAGTTCCGCAGCGTATTCAAGGCGTTCGTCAAGTACGAATTTTGAAAGCGGTTCGCCCGTATACTTTTTTATAAACGACGAAATATACCTCGGCGTGCAGTTAAGGTTTTCGGCAAGTGTTTCGGCAGTAACGGACACAAGATTGTTTTTTATGTACTCCCGTGCCGCATCAAACAGCATTTTATCCCTTTGATTGCCCGTTGACTTCATCCTGCCTATTTGCGATAAAACAAAATCCATCTTCGGAATCGACGATGACGCGCCTTTTTCCGTTACGGAAATTGCCGACGCCGCAACCGCAAGTTGAAGTGTTTCTTCAATGGGCTTATCCCCGGCGATTCCCGCAACAAAATACCCTAAAAACGTGTCTCCCGCGCCCGTTGTGTCGACTGCATTGACCCGATATCCGCTTTTATGCACGCTGCTTTTTCCGTCAAAACACATTGCTCCCCATTTTCCCAGGGTGGCAACAATTTTTATTTTCGGATACGCTTTGCCGGCAAATTCAAACGCCGCCTGCGCGCTTTTCTGCCCGAATACGGTTTTCAGCTCGTTTTCGTTTACAACAAGCCACGCTATACAGTTAAAGTTGATTTCCGAAATATTCTCTTTTATCGGCGAGGGATTAAGCACGACCGCCATACCTTTTTTTGACGCACGGGATATTATTTCGGCAAGTCCGTTTATTTCGTTCTGCAACAGAATAATATCGCCTTCCGAAAAGCGGGAAAGTACGCTGTCGATATAGCCAACGTCATTTTTCAGGTTTGTTCCGCCGTGAACGATTATTGCGTTTTCGCCGTTTTTGTCAACCTGAATGATTGCGTGTCCGCTTTTTTCGTTTAACGTTCTCAAAAGTGAAGTATTTACGCCGCTTTCTTCAAGGGTGTTTATCAAAAGGTTGCCGTCATTGCCCACGTTGCCCGCAAAATAAACTTTGCCGCCCGCCCTTGACGCCGCAACCGCCTGATTAAGCCCCTTTCCGCCGGGAAAAACTTCAAGTTTGGTGCAGCCAACCGTTTCCCCGTCGGCAACAATATGGTCAAGTGTGTATATGTAATCGGTGTTCAGCGAACCGAATACAAGAATCTTCTTACTCATTTGTTTTGTAGATTTCATACGTCTTTTCCGCCATTTCCTTGATTGATAATTTTTCAAGTCCGTGAACGGCAGAAAGGTAAGTATCGCCCAGACGTCCCGCAATTCTCTCCGGCAGAGCGTCAAAGCCCAGAACTACGCCTAAAACCGAGCCCACGGTTGCGCCGTTGCAGTCGGTATCATAGCCGTGCTGTACAGCCATACAAACACTGTTTGCGTAATCTTTTTCCCCGTAAAGCAGACAAATGGCAACAATTTCCGCATTGGGAATCGTATGCGTCCAGCCGTGCTCGGTATATTCGTCCCACTCGGAGTGAACCATATCAAACAGTTCTTCTGCCCCCAAGCCGCTGCGATATCCCTCAACAATTCCGTAAACACCCTTATAGAGCCTTGAAGTTTTGGGAATCTGCCCAAGCCCGGTGAGAATGATTTCTTCAATATTATCCGTGCCGAAAGCGGCGGCAATCATAGCGGCAACCCACATTTCTCCGTAGATTCCGTTCTTTACGTGGGTTACCCTTGCGTCACGCCAAGCCATATCCGCAGCAGTTTCGGGGTCACAGGGATTGATGTATCCGTAGAAATCGGCCCTTATCTGCGCGCCTATCCACTCCCTGTAAGGATTCTTGTATACTGCCGAATACGGGGGCTTATATCCGTTCATAAAGTTTCTGTACGCAACGCGTTCGGCAGTGCAGAACATATTCTTTCTTTCGCGGTCATCGAATACCGCCGCAACATTTGCGCTTGTGAAGTTTTTGCCGAAATCATTAACGACAACGTACCCCGTAACGGTGTAGGTTGTATCGTCGTCAACAGGTGATACATCATTATCTTTTGACATAAAAATTCCCGCCGGCCAGTTGATTTCAGGCAAAACTGTCTCTTCTGTTTCTTTTGTTATCTTTTCTCTGTCTATATAGTCCGTCATAGGGTAATCGCCTATGGCTTTAAGCAGTTTTTCTATTCTGTCGCTGCGCAAGCCCTCAACGGTTCTTCCCAAATAGCACCCGCAGGCTCTGCCTTTCCACCCGCCGCGCATTTTATCCTTTAACTTATTTTCTTCCGGCATTATAAGCGCCGCCTTGTATCCGTCGCGCAAAACCCTGATTTCCTCTATTCCGTCGGGTTCTTCAAAGGGGAAGTCCGCCCTTTGGGGTGCGTTGTAGACGAGCCTGAACAAAACGTCCGCCATTTCGTGCTTATAATCGCTAAACGGCATTTTATCCACGGCGTCAAAAAGGTCCTTATATATTTCTATATCCTTGCCCTCTTCAACGGACTGTATCCATTCCGTGGAAAGCGCCGCCTCATAGTTTTCCCATTTCCCCTGTTTATCGTATTCTCTTATAATTTCTTTTTGCATAACTTTCTCCAAAATAATTATTCGTCCTTTCGGATTATCTTAAATAAAGTATATCACACGGTGCCGCTGTTTTTCAAGGACTGTTTTTGCAAAAAATCGGTCCTTTTTAACATATTTGATTTATACATCTGTTTTCCGATTTCCTGTGCAGATAACTTGACAAAATTCGCGTTTTGGTGTACACTCTTTTCATTAAAACCTTTGTGGGAGGAACTCAGTTTATGAACAATCAAACCGTGCTGGTGCTTGACTTCGGCGGGCAGTACAAAGAACTTATTGCCCGGCGCGTGCGCGAGTGCCACGTGTATTCGATTATTAAGCCCGGTGAAATGTCTGTGGACGAAATAAAACATATGGCGCCTATCGGAATAATTCTTACCGGCGGTCCCAACAGCGTTTACGACGATAAATCACCAAAATGCGACCCCGAAATATTTTCCCTCGGCATTCCGGTGCTCGGCATTTGCTACGGTATGCAACTTATGTGCTATACGCTCGGGGGCACGGTTGTATCCGATGACGAACTCCGCGAGTACGGCAGAATAGAAACTCAATTTGATTCATCGTGTCTGTTTGAAAATCTCCCCGTTACGGGCAAAACTCTTATGAGCCACACCGACCGTGTGGACAAACTTCCCGCAGGCTTCAAGAGCATTGCCTATACCGACAGTTGCCCCAACGCGGCAGTCTGCTGTGAAGAAAAAGGGCTTTATGCATTCCAGTTCCACCCCGAAGTTGAAAATACCGAAAACGGTACGGCAATGATTCGTAACTTTGTATATAATGTATGCGGCGCAGCGGGTGATTTCACTATGGACGATTACATTCAGCAGCAGGTGAAAGCAATCCGCGCACAGGTCGGAGCCGACAAGGTTCTGCTGGGTCTTTCCGGCGGCGTTGATTCTTCCGTTTGCGCGGCGCTTTTGGAAAAAGCCATTCCCGACCAGGTTGTGTGTATTTTTGTTGACCACGGCTGTATGCGCAAAAACGAGGGCGATGAAGTTGAGGCAGTGTTTGCAAAAAAACGCCTGAAATTTGTCCGCGTAAATGCCGAATCCCGTTTTTTGGCGAAACTTGCCGGCGTAACCGACCCGGAAGCCAAGCGCAAGATAATAGGCAGGGAATTTGTTGAAGTTTTCAACGAAGAAGCCCGCAAGTACGGCGACTGCAAATATCTCGCCCAGGGCACAATCTATCCCGACGTTATTGAATCCGGCGCAAACAACTCCGCAACCATAAAGAGCCACCACAATGTGGGCGGACTTCCCGAAGATTTGGGCTTTGTGGGTCTTGTTGAACCTCTGCGCGGTCTTTTTAAGGACGAAGTCCGCGAACTCGGCAGACAACTTAAACTTTCAAAAGTGCTTATAAACCGTCAGCCGTTCCCCGGACCCGGACTTGCAATCCGTATCGTAGGCGAAATCACCAAGGAAAAACTTGATATCCTCCGCGATGCCGACGCTATCGTCCGTGCCGAAATCGGTGCGTCAAGAGCAAAATCGAATCAGTACTTTGCGGTACTCACCAACACAAAAAGCGTAGGTGTTATGGGCGATTACAGGACTTACGCGTACACCGTCGCCGTCCGCGCCGTTGTAACAAGCGACTTTATGACCTGCCGCTACGCTCATCTGCCCTACTCCCTCCTTGACCGCATTTCCTCACGCATCGTCAACGAGGTTCCCAATATTAACCGCGTAGTTTACGATATCACCGGTAAACCCCCCGCGACCATTGAGTGGGAATGATTGCATCCTGGAAAAAGTCCAGTAATACCAAGGCTTTTTCGCTATGAGTGCCCGCCGTGGCAACAAAATGGCAACATTATTTGAATTATTGCGATAACAAAAAGCGCTATCTGATTTGAAGCCAAGTCAGATAGCGCTTTTTCTTTTGTTTTTTAGTCAGCTTTCAGCCGATCCTTGAACGCCTCCACCAGCGCATCGCTGAGTTGCTGGGATGGAACTTTCACATAGCCGGAGGTCTCATCGTATTTTGGGAAGTTATAACGCCACTTATCGTAGTCCTCCCGGTTTATTTCGCCATTGCGGAGCCTTTCCGCCTGCTCAACCCACGCAGTGAGCATTTCGGAAAGCTCAGCAGCATCCTTCCCTTTTCTAGGATCAACACGCAGAGAAACGCCGTTCTCGCCGGTTTCCACCGTCAGGCCGTAGCGATCCTCCAAGGTAAACAGCGTGTGCATCAAGCCGAGATAGCTGTCAATGTCCGGCACGGACAGAGCCAGTGGCGAGACACCCAGCGCACCGGCAAGGCTTTCCGTCAGCTCCGCCTTAGGCGTTCTGCTGCCGGATTCATACTGCGCCATACGGATGTCGGCGGTCTTTTCCGGGAAACCGACCACCTGCCCCAAGTATTTCTGTGTCATTCCCCGCAGATTGCGGAAGAATCGAATTCTCTCACCGATTGCCATAGCGATTACGCTCCTCGTTTTTGTTCTGCGCAATCAGTATAGCATATAGATTTAAGCTGTGTCAAGATAGCAAAAGCAAAAAAGTTAAATATT
Organism: uncultured Clostridia bacterium; assembly: GCA_934434555.1. Lineage (GTDB taxonomy): Bacteria > Bacillota > Clostridia > Christensenellales > QALW01 > UMGS1322. Next base: position 351 of record CAKRZX010000026.1, on the reverse strand, counting down.
TTTCTGCAAGCCTCTTGACAATAGCAAATCCGTTTAGTATAATGACTATAGCAAATAGCGTTAAGTTATTTGTAGACAACAGAATATCCGTCGTGCGTCACGGTAATGGCGCAACCGCTCGGGCAAATCGGAATGCGGCCAGAAAGTTCTCCGACAATAAACAAGAGAACTATAACCAAACGAAAGGGGTGATGAAATGGAAAACACAAGCTTTATGAGAGTGGACGAAGTGGCACAGGAATTGGGCGTTTCCAAATCCTACGCCTACAAAATTGTCCAGAGGTTAAATGCCGAACTGAAAGAAAAAGGCATTTTGACCATCTCCGGACGAGTGAACAGAAAGTATTTTAT
>CAKRZX010000025.1 GCA_934434555.1 uncultured Clostridia bacterium | reverse complement strand
ATAAGGCTGTAAAGCTGACCGGAGTGGATATTACGGTAGCAGACGGCGATCAAAAGCTGTTTGAAAAGCATTTTGATATCAATTTCGATATAGCGGTTGAAAAGGATAGTAAAACCCTGTATACCCTGACGCTGTTTTCGCCGCAGGATATCAACTTTACGACATGGAACAGACCGAAGATTACCGACTTTAGTTTCAGTTATGAGAACCAATGAATGTTAATACAGTGATAAAGGAGAATAACATGATGAACGCAAAAAGAATTACGGCGCTTGCGCTGGCTTTAATCATGACCCTGCTCCTTGCCGCCTGCGGCAGCAAGACCGGTGTGGACAGCGACAGCACAAAGCCGGGACAAACAGCGTCTGATACGAAAACAGATAAGCCGGAAAAGGGCGTCAAGATCACACCGACGGCCGCCAAGTCCGTGGAGACGGAGAAATACGAGACCGCTGATTTCAGCATCACCATCCCCAAGGGCTGGCAGGTCAAAACAGGCGGAGCGAACATGAGCTTTTTTGTCGTCGCATACGACCCCGATGATTCGCGCAACTGCATATTTTATCGGCTGAAGCTGTCGCCGCTGCTGCACACGCAGGAGGGCAAGGAGGACTGGCAAAAAACATATAACAGGGGCAATACCCTCGTCAAGGATTTTGCCGATGCTCCGGTGCTGGAGAATCCGACCACCGAGGGTCTGTTCAAGGTCCTTGTACCGGATTTCACTGTTATCGACCGTTGCCCCGCCTCCTCTGCCTACGGCACCCTTGCTCTGGGCGATGAGATCCTCCGCGCCACATGCACCGATTCCGGCGGACCTGTCGAGGGCTTGTTCACTGCCAGCATTGTGGATTTCGGTAGCATTCAGGCTTGGGACTTTGAAAATAATTTTAAGGAAATAGACATTGGCTACTACATGGCGTACAATATAGCAATGGTCATGGCAGCCAAGGATTCCTTTTTGGATTGGAGCGAGCTGCTCCTCAAATGTATCAATACCCTGCAATTTTCCGACAGTTTTGTCGCCGCTACCATTAAGGCAAGCGACGATCAGGTAAAGCAGTCCCAGCAGATCAGCCAAAATTTCAACGAAACTATGGACGGTATCATGTCCTCCTGGGAGAACCGCAACAAAAGCTATGACATTATGAGCCAGAAGCAGAGTGACGCCACTCTCGGCTATGAGCGTGTGTATGATACCGAAACAAATGAGATCTACAAAGCGACAAACGGCTTTACCGATGTGTACGACGGCAAGCGCTATAAGCCCGTGACCGACGACAATATGTATGCCGAGCCTATCAGCGGCTATATTGAAAAGCAATAACATTATAACAAAAGCGGTTTACCATAGAACCGTGATGAAAAGGAGGCGCCGAACGATGAATGTGCAGCTTTCCGCTTTGCCGGACAGTAAAACAACAAGAATAACACTGCCGTATAATCGGCAATATGTGATCTTCGCCGTCTATGAAGTGCTGGACAAAAACGGAGCCGAATATGAAAAAACAGACGCATCCACCGTTTTGGCAGAGATGTCGGTATACGGTAATTTGAGCCGGTTCTCTATCTCCGTAAATGAGCAGGAAGCGGGGACGGAACTGACCGTAACAATGATACATCCCTGCGACGGTCTGTCGGATGCCGGTATCCGGCGGGCAACGACCGCCATAGCCGACAGCGTATCGCAGTATTTGGAAAACGAGCTTGTGATAAACAAGGTATTCGTCCAAAAACAACCTGTTTGAGATTTCAGAATGGAGGCAATTAAAATGAATGAGTCAAAAGTATTTATGTTGAACGGCACAGAGGTGTCACAGATCGTTACCCGGCTGGAAAACTTCTTCCGCACCGAGAAAGGCATGGAGGTGCAGAGCTCACAGACAACGGACGGCTATGTTATGCAGGCAAGCCAGCCGAAGGACGGCTGGAAAACCCTTACCGGAATGCGGCTGGCGATCACCGTGCAAATGGCAGTGATGGGCGACAAGCTGAATGTCAGCATCGGCGAAGGTCAGTGGTCAGATAAAATAGGAGCAGGTGCCATCGGTTTGTTTGTGGCATGGCCGCTGGCGATCACCGCCGGTATGGGTGCGTTCAAGCAGAAAAAGCTCCCCGGCGAGGTGTTTCAGGTGATAGAAAACACCATTATGACCGGCGGAAAGTCCGTGGTCGTGACCGGAGCCGGTCAGACAGTGGCGGCAGGCATGATCGTATGCCCGAACTGCAAAGCGCAGCTATCCGCCGACGCAAAATTCTGCGATCACTGCGGAACAAAGCTCAGCAGAAAATGCCCGAACTGCGGCGCCGATGTTAAACAAAACAGTGTTTTCTGCTCCGAGTGCGGAGAAAAACTGTAAGAAAGGAAGCTAAGACTATGAAGAATAAAGCGATTAAGACAAAGCTGCTGACAGTCCTGCTGGCGCTTTGCATGGCGCTGTCGCCGGTGACGATGACGGTGTTTGCCGCAGACCCGGCAACAGAAACGGCGGACTTCACCGCTTCCGACGGCGGTGCGGCGGCGATTGCTCTGCTCAATCAGTATAAGTCCTTCGGTGCTGCCGATTCCACTTGGGATAACGGCACCAAGACTTTGACCCTCAGGGGCATCGACTTCACCACCAAGGCTGCCACGGCTGTTAAGCTACCGGACAGAACCACCATTGTGTTGGCTGACGGCACAACGAACACAATTACCGGCGGCGATGCTGCGATAGCAGAAGATGGTGGATATAATATGCATATGGTAATAACCGCTTTGGAAGCTATGGGCGACCTGAAAGTTAAGGGCGGAGCTAAGGGTACAGGCACCCTGTCCGTTACCTCCGGTACCCATAAAAACACCGGTGAAGCATGGACTTATTCCTGTGCCATCGGCGTAGCAGACGGCGACTTTGAAATTGAGGGCGGCCATATCACTGCTCAGGGCGGAACGGCATACTCAGCCGACTGCGCTTTCTCCGTCGGTGTTCGTATGGACAACAGCAGCAGGCGCAGCAAGATCTTGCTGATAACCGGCGGTTCGCTTACAGCCATCGGCGGAGAATCCTATGATACGGAAGATCCGCAGAATCCAAGAAAATCCTTTTCCGATGGCGTAACCGTGTCCAAGGGCAGCATTTCAGTCACCGGCGACGGAACGCTGACCGCCAAATGCGTTCCTGCCATGGACGGCGGAGGTCTTGCCTATGCAATTCAGACATATACAGGAGATCTGCTCGTTTCCCACAATGGTGAGGTTACGGTCGCAGCCACCAATGGTATTTCCGTCAGCGCAGGCGGCATAAAGCTCAGCGGCGGTAAACTCCGTGTTGAAAAGGGAGGCGTAGGTGCGACCAAGGAGGTTGTTACCTCCAATACGGAAATCGCCGGCAGCATCGAAGTGAACGGCGGTGCGCTTTATGCTGAAAACAGTAACTTCTCTATGAAAAAGTTCACCGTGACCGGCGGTACGGTAAGAACAGGAAGCATGCTGCCCGACACGGTCAATATTTCCGGCGGTACGGTACAGACGCGGTATATCCTTGCCAAAGAAATGACCTTATCGAACGCCACGCTTACCATCCGTGAGCCGGTGAATAAGCTCGAATCCGGAACACTGTATACCAGCCCTGCTCTTTGGCTGACTAAGCTTACCGTTAACAGCGGTACGCTGGATGTTGCATGGGATTGGGGAGAGATCGAGCCCACTGTGTTCCCCATGAACACAGAGGACGGTTTTCCCACGCCGCTCGTAAAAATATGGGGCGACGGTCGTGAGGCGACCTTCAACGGAGGCATCTCTTCCTTTGACACCGGCTGCGCCGGGAATATTGCGCTGAAACTGACACAGTTCAATCTGGGAGACGGTATGGAGATTACCGGCGCTGACACAGACCGATGCCAGTTGCGCAGTGATACGCCCGTGAAGATTGCGGCGGCTACTACCCCCGCCGCTGTGGAGAATGTGACGCTGGACTATGAGAATATCAGCTACAAAGCAGATGGCACTCCTCGCGCAGCGGCATCCGTATCAAGGGGCAACTGTACCGTTGCCTATGAGTGTTGGACTGAGATTCGCCGGCCGGAAGGCGGCGGCCAATGGTATGAAACAGGACGCCGCTGGTACTCCGACTCGGATAAGATGGCAGCTCTTCCGGCTGATGAGCGTATTATCAATTTTGAAGCAGGCAACAGCTATCAATATGATGTTGTCCTTGCCGCCGACAGCGGTTATTCTTTCAGCAATGACGAGACTGTTGTTTTCGTCGGAGAAGACGAATGGGGCACACCGAGAAGCCACAAAAAGCTTGAAATAAAGGAATCGGGCAAAGAACTGCACATTAAAAGAATTTACACATTTGACCTTCCGAACGCAGGTCAGCCAAACGCCATTACCTCCGCCGCCGTAGAGAATGTGAAACTCGATTATAAACCTGGTGACGCACCCCGGGCCACAGCCACCGTAGCAGTCGCCGATCAGGGCAAATACCGGATTGCCAATGAATACTGGCAGGAGTTGGATGAAAACGATGTGCCCGTTGCCGCATGGTATTCCGACGGCGGGGCGTACAGCACTTTGCCGACCGTTACTACGCTTGAAAGCGGAAAAAAATATGTATATTCCGTTATGCTGATGCCTGAAAGGGGATATGACTTCGGCAGAGAAGTCGCCGCTACGGTGAACGGAAACTCAGTGACAGCGGTTCCCGCCACAGACGGATACCTGAGTCTTCCCAATGTTAAATCGCTTACGCCGATCGCCTCGATTAACCCGACGGTAATTGATTCGGTTGAAATAAATGGTGTCACCGTCAGTTTTAAGGACGGCGATAAGCCGATATTCGCGGGATCGGTACCCGATGATGCAGCCTATGCTTTCAGATGTGAGTGGTGGAGCCTTGACAGCGACACAGGTATCATTTCCACGGAGCCGGAATGGGGAGGCGATATTTATAAAAACAAAATCACCGCTTTTGAAGCCGGAAAGACCTATCATTACGGTGTATATGTGACTGCCTATACCGCTGACATCTCTCCCGATGCCACGCTGAAAATCAACGGGCAGGAAGTGAATTACACTCGTGTAGGTGATGACGGCGATACGCAGAGTTTTTGGGTCGAAACGGATCTGACGATGACACCCACGGCAGCTTCCCATACTCACAGCTACGGTACGGCGTGGAAGTGTGACGGAACAAATCACTGGCACGAATGTGCCTGCGGGGACAAGGCGGACACGGCATCACACACATTCAAGTGGGTTACCGACAAGGAAGCGACCGCAACCGACAAAGGCTCCAGGCACGAGGGATGTACCGTCTGCGGTTATAAGAAGGCTGCCGTTGAAATTCCTGCGACCGGTTCCGGAAACGGTTCGGCCGATCAGCCCAACAAGCCCGGCAATACCTCTTCTCCGCAGACCGGCGATAACAGCAGTCTTGCTCTGTGGCTTGCCGTTCTGTTCGTAAGCGGCGGTGTTCTGGCTGTGCTTTGCGTTGCAAACAAGAAAAAAAGTAAAAATGCCTTAAAATAAGGCTGATATAAAGGAAAAACTCTTATAAAAAACAAAAACCATAAAAAACTCAAAAGGGAAAATTGTATCACGAGTTTGCCTCTTTGAACATTATTTTTTCTGCCAGGGGGGCAGTTGAAAGTTTAATTTGCACGACGTGCTTAAAGTAAAACACATTCCCTGCGCACGGTACTTTGACGCGCGGAACGAAAAAGAACTTGAAGCAAAGATTTCAGACGGATTTGCCTATATCAACCTTGAAATCGACGCAATGCGCATAGGCTGCGCGGTTGTAGAATACTGAGCAAAAGCCGACCGGATTCACACGGTTGGTTTTTTTTTTGCTCTGTGATTTTTCAGGTCGTCGCGGGGCGAAAGGCCCACAACTTTTTTGTACGCGCGGAAAAACGAAGAATAATCAAAAAATCCGCTGCTTTCAAATGCGGCGGTAATATTGCCGTCGGAAAATATTTTTTCGCGGGCGGTGAAAATGCGGCGGCGCACAACGTAATCCCACACGGAACAACCCATAATCTCGCGAAATCGGCGGTTGATAAATGCCTTGCTGAAATAAACCGACGCGGCTATGTTATCAAGGCTAAGTTCGGAAGAAAGATTTTCGTTGATGTAGTTAATCGTGCGCATAACCGCTTCGTCCTGAATATGATTTTCCGATTGAATATTTGTTGAAAGCATTGCAAAAAGCAATGGCAGAAAATGCATAAGCAAGTCGGTGTTCTTCTCATAGGAAGAAATAAAAGCGCAACTTTCTTCAAACCAAACCTGCTGAACATGGGAAAGTTCAAAATAGTTATGTCCCGAAAAGATGTATCGGCTTACTGTTTCAAATTGAGCCGGAAGAGCCGCTGGGTCAATTTGCAGAACTGTGCGCTCATATTTTGCACAGGGTTCAAGTAAAAGATTGTGTGTCTGTCCGCTTGCCATTATAAGCACCGAACCGCGCTTTAACAGATAGATATTGCCCTCAACCGCATACCGCGCCTTGCCGCAAAGAAAATAGAATACTTCAACCGTGGCATGGCTGTGGCTTTTGAATTCTGCGTCCTGCGGATTCGGATTTTCGGTGGCGGTGTGCTTGAACGAAAGCAGTCTGTTGCCGAAAGAAATTTCGTTTTCCATATAATCACCTTAGTACAGTATAACACAAAGGTGCTGTATTTGCAATATATTTATTTGTATTTGCAATTTTATTGTAAATCAATAAGCGGTATAATAAATACAGAGAGGTGAAAGCTATGATTAAAAGTATCAAAAAGGATAAGCTTAAAATAAACATTTACGAAACACGCGCGGAAATGGGAGAAAGGGCGGCAGATGATATTGCGGCGTGCACAAATGCACTTTTAGGAAAAAAAGAAAGCATCAATATGGTCTTTGCGGCGGCTCCGTCACAAAACGATATGCTTGACAGCCTTATAAAGCATCCGATAGAATGGAAACGAATAAATGCGTTTCATATGGATGAGTATGTGGGGCTGAAAAAAGAAGACAGCGCAAGCTTTGCAAATTATCTTCACGGGCATATATTCGGGAAGGTGAATTTCAAAAACGTATACTATGTTGCGGATTACGGACTTGAATATGAAAAGCTGCTTAGTGAAAATCACATAGATATTGTTTGCCTGGGCATAGGCGAAAACGGACACATTGCCTTTAACGACCCCGGAGTTGCGGATTTTAACGATTCAAAGAGAATCAAGAAGGTTGCGCTTGACGGAGTATGCCGTATGCAGCAGGTGCATGACGGCTGCTTTAAGGATTTGGATTCGGTACCTGAATATGCCTTTACGCTTACGGTGCCGCAAATGGTAAGCGCAGATTATATGTTCTGCGTTGTTCCGGCAAAAACAAAGGCACAGGCGGTTTATGATACGGTTAATGAGCAAATAGGCGAAAGCTGCCCGGCAACGGTATTGCGTACGCATAGCAATGCAATAATGTACTGCGATGCCGACAGCGGCGAAAAAATACTGTGAGGTGTAAATATGAAAAAACTGAACATTGCCGTAATTGGGCAGGGCAGAAGCGGAAGAGATATCCACGGTGCTTTTTTTAAGAGCGAAAGAAACACGAAATTCAATGTTGTTGCCGTTGTGGATGCACTTGAAAACAGAAGAAACCGCGCAAAGGATGAATATAAGTGCGATGTATACGAAGATTACCGTGAGCTGTTCGGAAGAAAAGACATAGACTTGGTTGTAAACAGTACATTTTCTTATATGCATGCGGACATAACAATTGATTTATTGAATCACGGATTTAATGTTGTGTGCGAAAAGCCATTTGCCAAAAACCGTGAGGAGTGTGAAAGGGTAGTCGCACAGGCTAAGAAAACGGGCAAACTGCTTAATGTGTTTCAGCAGTCGCGGTTTGCGCCGTATTATACGGAAATCAGGAAAATAATAGATTCGGGTATTTTGGGCAGACCTGTGCAGTACAGCCTTTCGTTTTCGGGATTTTCGCGCCGATGGGATTGGCAGACCTGCCAAAACTTTAATGGCGGAGAGGTACGTAATACGGGGCCGCATCCTCTTGACCAAGCCCTTGACATTTTAGGCTTTGACAGCCCGATAAGCGTGTTTTCAAAACTTGACAGAGTAAATACCTTCGGAGATGCGGAGGATTGGGCAAAAATAGTTTTAACGGCGCCCGGCAAGCCGCTTGTGGACATAGAGCTTTCAAAATGCAATGCATATGCGGAGAATTTATATGTGGTTCACTGCCAATACGGAACACTTAAAGCCACGATGAAAACCGTTGACTGTAAATATTATAATCCCGAAACCGCACCGAAGCAGAAGCTTGTTCTTGAACCGCTCTCGAATGCGGAGGGATATCCCGCATATTGCTGGGAGCAACTCGATTGGACAGAAAAGCACATAGACCTTGACGGCGATTCGTTTAATACGGCAGTAGAAAAGTACTATGATATGATTTATGCTTTCTTAACAGAAAACAAACCTATGAAAATTACGCCTGAGCAGGTGGTAAAGCAGTTTGAGGTTATTGATTTGATAAGGGCGCAGAATCCGTTGGAGATGAAAATATGAAAATAGCACTTATAGGCGTTGAAAATTCCCATGCAGACGCATTTTGGAATTTGATTTATTCCAATAAAGAAAAATACGGCGATGTCAGTATAGAGGGTGTATTCAGCGAAGAGGACGGCGCAACTGACAGGTTTAATTGCTTTAAGGCAGAAAAATATGACGGTTTTTTAGGCAAGGTTGATGCAGTTATGATTACCGCACGCCACGGCGACAATCATTATAAGTATGCAATGCCTTATGTTAAAGCGGGAATTCCCTGCTTTATTGATAAGCCCTTTTGCGCAAGTCTTGAAAAAGCACGTGAGCTTATAAAAATCGCACAGGAAAACGGTGTACCTCTCTGCGGAGGTTCCTGTGTGAAGTTCCTTGACGAGATAAAGCCGCTGAACAGGCTTAAAAAAGAGATTAAAGTTACCGGCGGAACGTGCATATGTCCGATAAGTCCTGAGGCTAAATACGGCGGATTTTGGTTCTATTCACAGCATCTTGTCGAGCTTATGATTGCTGTGTTCGGCAAGGGTGTTAAATCGGTTACGGCATATTTTCCCGATGAAAACAAAAAAAGGCTGTCGTGCATATTTAACTACGGGGCATATGATGTTCTCGGGCTTTACAATGCTTCGCAAATGTACTATGCGAATGTTGTCGGCGAAGAGTTTAAGTTTTTTGAGGCACGGTGCGACAATGTGTCATATACCTTTGAGCATGAACTGGATGAATTCCTGCAAATGGCTGAAAGCGGTGTAATGCCGCAGAGCTACGATGACCTTATTTATCCTGTAAAGGTGCTTGATGCAATCGAGCGTTCATACAAGACAAAAAAAGAAGCGGAAGTATTATGAAAATAATCACAAACGGCAGAATAATTACCGACGGCAGAATTCTTGACGGATTTGATATTGCCGTTGACGGAGAAAAAATCGTTTCGGTAAAAGAACATACGGACGGCAGAGGCGAAAAGGTCGATTTGCACGGAATGTATATAGCACCGGGCTTTATTGACCTGCATTGCCACGGCGGCGGAGGATATGAGTTTATTGATGCAACGGAAGAGGCATTTGAAAAAGCCGCGGCAATCCATTTTGCACACGGCACAAGGGTAATGTATCCTACGATTTCCGCAACCGATTACTGTTCGACTGTGCGTGTCCTTGAATGTGCAAGACGTGTTAAAAACAGCTGTAAGGTTGAGATTCCCGGGGTACACTTGGAAGGGCCGTATCTTGCAAAGGAAATGTGCGGCGGACAGGCGGAAGGCGTAATAAGGGATATTAACAGGGAAGAATATTGCTCTCTGTTGGAAAAGTACGGCGATATCATTGCACGCTGGGATTATGCTCCCGAAAAAGACAGGGACGGAGAGTTCGCCAAAGCGCTTAAAGAGAACGGCACGGTTGGGGCAACCGCACATTCTTCGGCGGAGTACAGTGACATTCTTTCCGCCCTAAAAGAGGGAAACAGGCTGATTACGCATCTGTATTCATGTACATCTACGGTAACACGGCATAACGGTTTCAGGCATTTGGGTGTTGTTGAAAGTGCATTTTTGCTTGATGAGCTGTTTGTTGAAATAATCTGTGACGGATGCCATTTGCCGAAAGAGCTTATAAAGATGGTTGTAAAAATAAAGGGCGATGACAGGGTGTGCCTGATAACGGACGCATTACGCCCCGCAGGAAAGGGCAAGGAAGGCGAAGCTTACTTGGACTGTGCGGTGCCTTTTGTTATTGAGGACGGTGTTGCAAAGCTTCTTGATAAAAGCGCGTTTGCTGGCAGTATTGCAACAAGCGACCGCTTGGTTAAGGTTGCAGCAGATTCAGGCATAGATATTGCCTCGGCGGTAAAAATGATTACACAGACGCCCGCAGAGGTTATGGGGCTGAAAAATAAGGGCAGAATTGCCCCGGGATTTGATGCGCTGTTTACCGTGTTTGACGGCGAATTTAATGTTTACGATATTTTTGCCTGAAAACGGATAAAAGATTGCGCAGGCGGCGAAGAATAAAGCGCAAGGGGTAAATAAAAACCCATATTCGGCTGTAAAGCTTATAGCCGAATTCGTCTGTTGAGTGAACGTGTCCGTTGCGGCAGAAAGACGTCATAACGCCTAAAACATTTTCGTCTTTGATGTCGGTTTCAATAAAAAAGCAATTGTCGCCGCGGATAATATATCCGTTATCTTTAACGGCGATAACGCGGTGAAGTATATGTTTTTCGTTTCGTCTGTAAAGGGGAACGTCGTATTTTTTCAATCTGCGTGATATTTTTTCAACCGTAACGGTATCACGCTGATTTTTAAGCAGCGGATACATACTGAACCCCGAAACACTGCTTACTATTTTTCCGTTCTCGTTTATTTTCTCTTCTATTTTTATTCCGTCATTTTCACCGCGCAGCACGCTTAGAATCAGATTTATGTTTTCTTCTGCCTCGGCGTTACTTAATCCGTACTTTTCAATTAATAAAAGAGCGGTTTCCTTTTCCGATTTACCGGATTTCAGCGCGTCAAGAATCTCACTTGCGTAGGAATTTAGTTTTAATACCCTGTGTCCGTCAACCGTTTTGCCCGAAATTATTACGTCGGGTGTGCTGTATTTTTTCATTGTGCCGCTCCCTTTTTGATATGACACTATTATATAATATTTCTTTGAAAAATTCAACAAAAAAAGCAGATGCCTTTTTTGACATCTGCTTAAATTTGCTTTTTGAGAAATTAATACATTCCGCCCATTCCGCCGGGGGCTGCGGGTGCAGCCGGTTCGGGTGCGGGAATATCGGCAACAAGGCACTCGGTGGTAAGCATTGTTGCAACAACGCTTGCCGCGTTTGTAAGGGCTGTACGGCTTACCTTTGTGGGGTCGATAATGCCCTTTTCAACCATATTGCAGTACTCATCGCAAGCGGCATCGTAACCGTAGTTGGGGTCACTGTTTTCAAGAACTTTGGCAACTATTACAGAGCCTTCAAGACCCGCATTTGCGGCAATCTGACGCATAGGCTCTTCAAGGGCGCGTACCACGATGGCGGCACCTGTTTTTGTATCGCCCGAAAGGGTTTCCATATGCTCGCGAACCGCAGGAGCAACGCTCAGAAGCGCTGCGCCGCCGCCGGGAACGATACCCTCTTCAACAGCAGCCTTTGTTGCGGCAAGAGCGTCCTCAATGCGCAGCTTCTTTTCCTTCATTTCAACTTCCGTTGCGGCACCTACCTGTATAACCGCTACGCCGCCGGCAAGTTTAGCCAGACGCTCCTGAAGTTTTTCTTTGTCATAATCGCTTGTGGTCTCGGCAATCTGTGCACGGATTGACTGAACGCGTGCGCTGATTTCCTCTTTGTTGCCCGCGCCCTCAACGATTGTGGTGTTTTCCTTGTCAACTTTAACGGTGCGTGCGCGGCCCAGCATATCAAGGGTTGCGTCTTTAAGCTCATAACCCAGTTCCTCGGAAATAACCTTACCGCCGGTAAGGATTGCGATATCTTGAAGCATAGCCTTTCTTCTGTCGCCGAAGCCCGGAGCTTTTACGGCAACAACGTTGAACGTGCCGCGGAGTTTGTTTACAACAAGCGTTGCAAGGGGTTCGCTCTCGATATCGTCGGCTATGATAAGCAGCTTCTTGCCCTGCTGAACAATCTGTTCAAGTATGGGCAGGATTTCCTGAATGTTGGATATTTTCTTGTCGGTAATAAGGATAAGAGGGTTATCAAGAACCGCTTCCATCTTGTCGGTATCGGTAGCCATATAGGGCGATGCGTAACCGCGGTCAAACTGCATACCTTCTACAAGGTTGAGTTCGGTTTTCATCGTCTTTGATTCTTCGACCGTAATAACGCCGTCTTTGCCTACTTTCTCCATAGCGTCGGCAATAAGACCGCCTATTTCACTGTCGCCGGCTGAAATCGACGCAACCTGTGCGATTGCCTTTTTGCTTTCAACGGGTTTGGAAATCTTTTTAAGTTCCTCTACCGCAACGTCAACGGCGGAAAGGATACCCCTGCGCAGAACCATCGGATTAGCGCCGGCCGCAACGTTCTTTGCACCCTCACGGAAAATAGCCTGTGCAAGAACCGCCGCAGTTGTTGTGCCGTCGCCGGCAACATCGTTCGTTTTAACCGAAACTTCCTTTACAAGCTGAGCACCCATATTCTCAAAGGGGTCTTCAAGCTCGATTTCTTTGGCAATGGTAACACCGTCATTATTTATAAGGGGTGAGCCGTATTTCTTATCAAGAACCACGTTTCTGCCCTTGGGACCCAGCGTAATTTTTACCGTGTCCGCCAAAATGTCAACGCCTGTCTGCAAAGACCTGCGTGCTTCTTCACCGTATTTGAACTGTTTTGCCATAATAATCGTCCTCCTTAGCCTTCAATAACGCCTAAAATATCGTTCTGGCTTATTACAATGTATTCGGTACCGTCAAGTTTAACGGGAGTACCCGCATACTGACTGTAAACTACTTTCTGTCCTTTGCTTACTACCATTTTAACTTCCTTGCCGTTTATTTCGCCGCCGGGTCCAACTGCAATTACTTCTGCAAACTGTGGCTTCTCTTTGGCGTTGCCGGTAAGAACTATTCCGCTTTTCGTGGTTTCTTCCGCTTCGCAATTTTTAATAACTACTTTGTCGAATAAAGGTTTGATGGTCATATTTACTCCTCCTTAATTATTAGCACTCACTCTCTTTGAGTGCTAACACATCATATCATACTTATTTTACCATATAAATGCAAACTTTATTCAAGGACGTATAACCGAAAAAATATATTGTTTTCTCTTGATTTCTGCTGTTTTTGAGTATATACTCTGTTTTTCTCGTTTTTTTTGCGCTTGATGACTTTAACGGCGGTTTTCTTGTCTGTCTTCGAGCCTGCGCAAACGGTTTTTCAGTTCCTTGACTTCTGCCTGCAAGGCGAAAATCGCACGCTGCTGCATATAAACTTCCTGCATTATTCCCGCGCCCGATGTTTTTTGCGGCTCCGTGCGGATATAGGGGAAAGGCGGTGAAATAATAATGCGCTTGTTATTCGAGGGCGAACAGAACACATATTCTTTTGCTCCGCGGGGGAAACTTGCTTCTCCCGACGGGCGCAGAGAGGGCGAACAAATCATTTCTTTCAGTTTCCCGCTTTCGCTTATAAGTATGCGCTCGCCGTCAAGGGCATATACTGCCTCGCCCAAAGCAATTTCTTCGCCGTTTTTATATACCGTTTCACCGGAAACAAACACAATGCCGTCACGGACCACCTGTGTAAAATCGGGCTTTGCGCGGCAGAAAAAGATTTCCGCTCCGCTGTAAGGGTTCACGATTCCGTTCTTGAAAACATAGCATTCTTCCGTGCCCTTTTTAAGGCACAGCAATTCCGCGTCTTCGGGGCAGGTAAGCAGATTTCTTCCTTTCCATTCTTCACCCGAAAGCGTATATTCTATTATTGCGCTTCCTTCGGCGCTTTTTACGGAATAGTGAAGCCGGATATCCTTTTCGGCATTTATCATTACACTTGTGACGGAAAATTTTTCGGGCAGATGCATAAGGTGCGTGGTGCTTGACTTCCCTTTTGAGTACGTGATATACGTAAGCGTATTTTTTGTAACCGCCGCCGCGTGAACCGTGCCGCAAGTGTCAATATCACAGGAAAAGCGCAGGCAGGGGTGAGGAAAGATAACGTTCTGCGCCGTAATCTGTTCGCCGCGTGCTTCGCTTAAAACAAGATGTCCTTTTTGATTGAGCGCGGCTCTGAAAAGCGTTTCGCCGTCGGATAAAATAAAATCTCTCATTTTTTTGCCTCCGAAAGCCATTATTTTTTACTAATTATATTGAAAAATTTTCTGTTTTATGATATCATATAACAGTGAGAGTACATAAGTGAGGTAATAAATGAAGATATACACCGTTTCGGATCTGCATCTGCCCGGCAGCAAGGATAAGACAATGGATATGTTCGGTCAGCGCTGGCAGGGGCATTGGGAAAAGATTCGGGAGGACTGGATAAAAAAAGTTAAAGATGAAGATGCGGTTCTGATTGCGGGGGATATTTCGTGGGCGATGCAGTTAAGCGAGGCACTGCCGGACATTGAAGCCATAAGCGCATTGCCGGGGAAAAAGATAATGATTCGCGGAAATCACGATTTTTGGTGGAGTTCGGTAACAAAAGTGCGGGAAGTGCTTGACGGAAATACATTCGTTTTGCAGAATGATGCATTGAAAATAGGCGATTTCATTTTTGCGGGCACCCGCGGCTGGACTGACGGCGATACCGTACAGGATAAAAAGATTTTCCGGCGGGAAAAAATGCGCCTTGAACTTACGCTTAAAGCGGCGGCAAAACTTAAAGACGAAAATTCAAAGATTATAGTAATGCTTCACTATCCGCCCGTGCAGAACGGCATTTACGGCGAATTCTGCCCGATAATGGAAGAATACGGCGTAAACATATGCGTTTACGGGCATCTTCACGGAGTGGACAGAAAAGAGGCTGAGGAAACGGTTCATAACGGGATAAGATATGTTCTTTCGTCCTGTGATATGATAGATTTCACCTTGCGTGAGATAATATAAAATCGGAGGTTTTATTATGGTAAAGATTTATGAAGCGCCCTATGCGGGCTGGGACAAGTGCCTGTTTATTGAAAATGATCACGTGCAGCTTGTTGCAACACTTGAAGTTGGTCCGAGGATTATCCGTTATTCGCTTATCGGCGGCGAAAATATGTTCTGCGAAAAAGAAGATCAGGTAGGCACCTCCGGCGGTGATGAATGGAAAATTTACGGCGGGCACAGAGTATGGCATTCGCCCGAGGCATCACCCCGTTCATATCCCGCAGACAATTTCCCCATAGATTATTCGATAAAAGATAATGTTGTTACCCTTACTCCGCCGGCGGAAGATTTCTCCCGCACGCAAAAGGAAATGGTAATCACCCTTTCGGAAGACTCTCCCCGCGTAACGGTTGAACACCGAATTACCAATACCGGCGCGTGGGATGTGGACCTGGCTGTATGGGCGCTTACCGTTACCGCTAACGGAGGACTTGAAGTTATTCCCGAACCCGAACATTATCAGGCCCTGCTGCCTAACCGCCGCATATCGCTGTGGCCCTATTCGCACATCAATGACACGCGCGTTTACTGGGGCGATAAGTTTATAACCCTTAAATCAGACCCCGCGAACGAAAAGCCTTTCAAACTCGGCGTGGACAATCCCTGCGGCTGGGCGGGAATTTTCAATAAGGATTGCCTGTTTATAAAGCGCTATCCCGTTGAACCGGAGGCGATGTACCCCGATTTCGGTGTTTCATTTGAAACGTATATCTGTGATTATATGACTGAGTGTGAAACGCTTTCGCCCCTTATGCACCTTGCCCCCGGCGATATGGCGGTTCACGTTGAAGAATGGGAACTTCACAGGGAAAAAATGCCCGATGCCCGCGATGAGGACGCGATTGAAGAGATTTTTAATAAGTATATCTGAAATTAAGGTTAAAGGCTCCGTAAAAACGCGGAGCCTTATTTTGTCGGTGCATACTTAAAACTTAGGTGAAAAATCATCTAAGTTTTAAGTATGCGCTTGATAATTTGAGAAAACGGTGCAGCCCGAAGCCACACCGTCTTCTTAAAATTTCGTTGTTTGAATTATGCCTTTGCCGCAAAGTCTTTTTTTGATGTTATCACGCCGTCGACGGTCATCTTGTCCCAGTCGGCATTCATCACTTTTACCGCTTTTTTGCCGAAGAATTTATGTGTTTGATATAAATAGCCCTTTTCGAGCATTTCGCTTACTGCCTGGCGGATTCTCTCTTCCGGTTCACCCGTTTTGGCAACAACCGCGTTTACGGTAGTCTTAAATGAGGGCGTTACGCCCGCTTTGCTTTCCGCTTCCGCCATATTTGCCGCAACAAGACGGTAAACGGTAAAGTTGAGTTCCGCGTCCGATGGAAGCAGACGGACTTCATCGGCGACATCAAGCAGTTGACGGCTTACCGTGTCCCTTATTCCGTAAACGATAACCCTTTTTTTCTTGCGCTGTGAAAGGTGCTTTACTACTGACTGAAAATGGCCGTCGCCCGAAAAAATAATGTAGGTATCAACGCTCTTATTATCATCTGCGCATCTGTAAATATAATCGAGCATGACAAAATCGGTCATATCTTTTTTTCGCCGCATAAGGGTATTGCCTGTTTCTATTATCGTGTTGGTAATGCTTCTCAATTTTCTTAATTCCGTGCTTATTACCGGCACCGAAAAATCGGCAAAAACCATAATATCGGCAATGTAGAATTCTTTTTTTAACGCTTCAAGAAATTTTACCGGGTCGGGGCGCATTGAATACAAATTGCGGTAGGAATAAAACCAGTATTCGTAATCCACAAAGACCATTGCTTTTTGGCGTCTTTTGAATAATTTAAGCAATCACAAACCTCCTTTCGTAATGTTTACAGGGGTATTCTACCACAGATTCGGCTAAAAATCAAGAAATATATAAGCGCGTTCAATTCTATTATGCATAAAATTACACAATGTATTAAATTGACGGAATTTGACCGATGTGCTATACTCTTTGTATAAATATTAAAAGCGGGTGATTTTTTATGCAGGAACTTTCCGAAAGAATGAAGCATTTTGAAACGGGCGTGTTTGCCGCGCTTACCTTGAAGCAGAAAGAACTTAAAGCGCGCGGCAGAGAGGTTTATCCGCTTTTTGTGGGCACCCCCGATTTTGTGACAGATGAGGAAATACGGAACGCGCTTATTGAAGCGGCGAAGAATCCCGAAAATTATAAATATGCATTGCTTGATACCGATGAACTGCTTGATTCGGTTTGCGCCTATTATAAGCGCCGCTATAAAACGGAAATCACAAAGGATATAATCACAAGCGTCAACGGCTCGCAGGACGGTATGTGTCACTTGGGACTTGTTCTGTGCAATCCCGGCGACGTCGTTCTTCTTCCCGACCCGGGATATCCCGTATTTGAGGCGGGCGCGTACCTTGGCGGAGCGGATATTCATTATTATCCCCTTAAAAAGGAAAACGGATTTTTGCCGAAAATAAGCGACATTCCGGAAGAAGTGCTTAAAAAGACGAAGTACATAACCGTTTCGTATCCGTCGAACCCCTGCGGCGCGGCGGCTACAAGGGAAATGTTCGTTGAACTTATTGAATACGCAAAAAAATATAACTTTTATATCATCAACGACAACGCATACAGCGATATTATCTTTGACGGCCGTGAGGGATTTTCTTTTTTATCGATTCCCGGTGCAAAGGAAGTGGGCGCGGAGTTTTTCTCACTGTCAAAATCGTTTAATACCACGGGCGCGAGAATCTCATTTTTAATAGGCAATAAGAAAATAGTTGACGGAATGAAACTTTTGAGAAGCCAGTACGATTTCGGTATGTTCAAACCCATACAGAAAATGGCGGTTGCCGCCCTCAACAGTGACGGCGAAAAGGTGAAAAAACAGTGCCTTGAATATCAGAAGCGCCGTGACGCGCTTTGCGGGGGACTGAGGAAAATCGGCTGGGACGTGCCCGATTCACAAGGAACGATGTTCGTGTGGGCACCGATTCCGCCGAAGTACAAAACAAGCGAGGAATTCTGGAAAGCGCTTGTTGAAAAGACGGGCATAATCTGTACACCGGGGCACTATTTCGGACCTCACGGCGAGGGATACGTGCGCTTTGCGCTTGTCCGCCCCGCGGAAGAACTCGCGCATATTGCCGAGATTATCGGTAAAAGCGGCGTTATAGGTTGATAACTTTCCCGACGGAACGTTCCGTCGGGTTTGTTTTTCAAAATGAATCTATACAACTTATGCATATTGTATAGTTTTTGAAATTCGGTTGACAAAAGTACACATCACACATTATAATTCATATAATAGATTACGCTCGGAGGATAAAATGAGTTCTGTAACTGAAATTTTTGCATCGAATGTTTTTAACGATGAAGTAATGAAACAGCGGCTTTCGGAGGAAGTTTACGAAAAACTTCAATGGACCGCAAAGCACGGACACCACCTTAATGTGGAAATCGCCAACGCCGTGGCAAGCGCCATGAAAGACTGGGCGATTGAAAAAGGCGCCACTCATTTTACCCACTGGTTTCAGCCTATGACGGGTATAACCGCCGAAAAACACGACAGTTTTATTTCGCCCGTTGCCAACGGCAGAGTAATAATGGAGTTTTCGGGAAAAGAACTGATTCAGGGCGAGCCTGACGCGTCAAGTTTCCCTTCCGGCGGACTTCGCGCCACATTTGAGGCGCGGGGATATACCGCGTGGGACCCTACGTCCTATGCGTTCATAAAGGACGGCGTACTTTGCATACCCACGGCGTTCTGCTCTTACGGCGGTCAGGCGCTTGACAAAAAAACGCCGCTTTTGCGCTCAATGGAGGCAATAAACAGGCAGGCAAAGCGTGTGCTTAAACTTTTCGGCAGTACGGCGGGGGCGATTCGCACAACGGTTGGACCGGAACAGGAATACTTTCTTATCCCCAAAGAACTTTTTGACCGCCGCAAGGATATAATTTACACGGGAAGAACGCTTTTCGGGGCAATGCCGTCAAAGGGTCAGGAACTTGATGACCACTATTTCGGTACGATTAAACCCCGCGTTCACGAGTTTATGAAAGATTTGGACCGTGAACTGTGGAAACTTGGCGTGCTTGCAAAGACGGAGCATAACGAGGCGGCTCCCGCTCAGCACGAACTTGCGCCCATTTATGCCACAACGAATATTGCCGCCGACCACAATCAGTTGACAATGGAACTTATGCAGAAGATTGCCCGCGACCACGGTATGGTCTGCCTTTTGCACGAAAAGCCCTTTGAGGGCGTGAACGGCAGCGGCAAGCACAACAACTGGTCGATATCCACCGACACGGGAGTGAATCTGCTTGACCCGGGCAGCACGCCTTACGAAAACGCGCAGTTTTTGCTTTTCCTTTGCGCGGTTATCAAGGCTGTTGACGATTATCAGGACCTTTTGAGAATTTCCGTCGCGTCTGCGGGAAATGATCACCGCCTTGGCGCCAACGAGGCTCCGCCCGCGATAGTTTCAATGTTCCTGGGCGACGAACTCAATGAAATTCTTGACGCAATAGAAAATGAAACCGCCTACGACGCAAAAGAAAAGGAACAGTTGAAAGTCGGCGTACACGTATTGCCTCGCTTTTCACGGGACACTTCCGACCGCAACAGAACTTCGCCCTTTGCGTTTACGGGCAACAAGTTTGAATTCAGAATGCTGGGTTCAAGCGCGTCGGTTTCGGATTCAAACATTGTTATAAACACCGCAGTCGCCGAGAGTTTGAGGCAGTTTGCCGACAGGCTTGAAAAGGCGGAAAACTTTGAAAACGAACTCAATGCGCTTATTCGCGATACGGTAAAAACTCACAAACGCATTATTTTCAACGGCAACGGTTACGACGACGCGTGGGTGAAAGAGGCTGAAAAGCGCGGACTTTCAAATCTGCGCACCACACCCGAGGCAGTTGTGCGTTTCCTTGACGAAAAGAACGTGGAACTGTTTACGCGTCACAGGGTTTTCTCGCGGGAAGAAATGGAATCAAGAAGCGAAATTATGCTTGATAACTACAATAAGTTGATAAATATCGAGGCGCGGACAATGTACAATATGGCAAGCAAGGATATTTTGCCCGCCGTAAGCGCATATTCGGGCAAACTTGCCGAAAGCGCCGTGTACAAAAAACAACTTTCCGACGCGATTGACTGTTTTTACGAGGAAACCAACGCAATTAAAATTTCGGCGCTTACGTCAAAGGCGTACAATACGCTTATTGCTTTGGGCGATTCGGTTGAAGAACTTAAAGACATAAAGGACAACGTAAAACGCGCATTTTTCTGCAAAGATACGGTTATTCCGCTTATGGCCGAACTCCGCGCAAGCGTTGACGACCTTGAAATGATTGTTTCAAGCGAAAATTGGCCGTATCCCTCAATCGGCGAACTGCTGTTCGGGGTAAGATAAATTTTTTGCGGGAGCGTAATGCGCTCCCGCGTTTTTGTTTTTTTTTGAAATGAAAATCGCCGCTGCAAAACGACAGGGCGATTTTTGCTTAGGAAAGTATTTTTTTATGCGCTTTGCGTGTCTCACGCAGTAGGGCGGGGCTTTATGTCCCGCCGGATTCCGAACAGGTAATTTTATTGAGAATGACAGGGTTTCGATAACATTATACCCCTCGCAAACCCTCATTCTTCTACCGCCCGCGGCAGGAGCAAGCCCCTGCCCTACGGGGTTGAAATAGGTGTTTAGGGAAAACAAATTGCTTGATAAAATTGCCTTTTTGCATTGCTATTTTATGCACTTTGCGTGTCTCACGCAGTAGGGCGGGGCTTTACGTCCCGCCGATTCCGAACAGGTGATTTTATTGAGAATGACAGGACTTTTGGTAATATTATGCCCCTCGCAAACCCTCATTCTTCTACCGCCCGCGGCAGCAGCAAGCCGCTGCCCTACAATGTTGAAATAGGTGTTTAGGGAAAACAATTGCCTGATAAAATTGCCTTTTTGCATTGCTATTTATGCACTTTGCGTGTCTCACACGGTAGGGCGGGGGGGGGTTATCTCCCGCCGGATTCAAAACAGGTGATTTTATTGAGAATGACAGGGCTTTTGATAACATTATGCCCGCCGCAAACCCTCATTCTTCTACCGCTCGCGGCAGCAGCAAGCCGCTGCCCTACGGGGTTGAAATAGGTGTTTAGGGAAAACAAATTGTCTGATAAAATTGCCTTTTTACGTTGCTTTTTTATGCACTTTGCGTGTCTCACGCAGTAGGGCGGGGCTTTATGTCCCGCCGGAATTCTGATAAATACAACAAAAAATGCGCCGACAAGTTGAATGTGTCGACGCGTTTTGTAATTTTATTTGCACTCTTTTTCTGATTTTAAGTATTCTTCGGTTTGCATAAGCAAAGAATTGAGAATATTTTCATCGCTTGTTGTTTCCAACAATTCGCCCGTTTTATCATAAACCGACTTCGTGTCGGAGAAAAAACTTCTGCTGAAAAAATAATACTTGCTATTGTCCTCGCTTATCGCGTTGTATGCGTCACAAATTGTGTTGCAATCTGGATATTCTTTTATTTCTTTTGTATATACAAGGTTTAACGACGCCAATATATAACTGTCACCGAGTTTGTACGGCAGAATCGGGAGTTGCTCCAAGTTGGCGCGGAGTTTTAACTTTGTGTCGGTCATAAGAAGTACTCCTTTTGCTATGCATTATTTATTTCAGAAATATTTCCTATGTGTTTTTGATAGGCAACATCTAAATGAAATTCTTGCCGTTGTTCAAGTTCTTCTGCTTGACTGACATACTTTGATGCTTCAATCAGGTATTGAATCTGCGAACGCTTTTCAAATAAGTCTGAACGTCTTCTTTCCAATTCCATTACCTTTAAACTATAAGCACCAGAGGTATCCGAACTATAAAGCGCAATTTGTTCGTTCAAGTCGCTTATATCATCATTAAGCGCACTAATTTGTCTTTGATAATATGATTCGGGATACAAATTTGATAGGGAATAAACCCCGCCTTGATTCATTAATCTTGTTGCAGTAGCCAGACATGCTTGAATTTGAGCATTAGATAATTCTTTAATTTCTGTAACTTCTTTTTCGTATCTCGAATTTTCTGCATCAATCAATGCTTTTTTCTTAGCATTGGGGTCTTCCGTAGGTTTAGGTGTAGGCTTTTCCGTAGGTTTCGGTGTGGGTTTTGCCGTGGGCTTTGGTGTGGAAACGGGTGTAGGCTTTTCAGTCGGTCGGGGAGTGGGTTTCTCCGTAGGTTTTGCGGTAGGTTTTGCCGTAGCGGTCACAACCGCGGTGGGCGTGGCGGTAGCCTCTGCAATATTGCCCGATGTCTGTGTGTCATTCTTGCACGCCGCCAATGTGAAAATTAACATTAGCGTAAGTGCAAACGCTGTAATCTTTTTCATAATGATTTTCTCCTCTTTTTTATTATATTGCACCTATATAGGTGCAAAGATATAATATCATACCCTTAAAATATAGTCAATAACTTTTTGCACTTATTTGGGTGCAAAAGAAAGCAGGGGAAATGCTATGAATATTGAAATTGAGAAAAAAGTGGGACAAAATATTAGATTTTTGCGTGAAAAATTGGGGATAACGCAAGAGGAACTTTCGGTAAAACTTCAGCTTGCAGGGTGCGATATTACGCGGAGCGCCGTTGCAAAAATTGAGGTGGGACAACGGCATCTTTATCCCGATGAAATTATTTTAATTAAGCAGATTCTTGATGTGAGTTTTGATGATATATTTAATTTGACAACAGACAAAAAGTGATACAGTAGATATGCTGTACAGGGGCGATGTGCTGCGGAAAATTTATGAGTGGAAATAAGGGCTTTGCAACATTAAGCCCCTCACAAACCCTCAATCTTTTACCGCTCGCGGCAGCATCAAGCCGCTGCCCTACAATGTTGAAATAGGTGTTTAGGGAAAATAATTGCCTGATAAAATTGCCTTTTTGCATTGCTATTTATGCGCTTTGCGTGTCTCACGCAGTAGGGCGGGGCTTTATGTCCCGCCGGAATTTAATACAAAAAAGACCGCACGGGGCGGTCTTTTTAATTTATTCACTTTTACGGCGTCGGATAAATACTGCGGTCAGAATTCCTGCACATACAAGCAGCGCGGCGCCTGAAATAACAAAGAAATTCAGCCCGTCGCCGGTGTCTGACGGAAGATTCCCGCCGTTGTCGGTTGAACTGGGATTATCGCTGCCTGTGTTCTCGCCGTTGCTGCCGCCGGAAACAACATTGCTTTTAATAATCTCATACAACTTTTCGGCAAAGATATCGTGACTTTCTTTGTCGGGGTGAACGCCGTCGGTGCCGTTATATGTTGCGCCCCATTCATCTGAATTGACAAGAACTATACGACGGTCTTTGTTGTATGTTTCAACGATTTCGCAAATCTGCTGTTTCGCACTTTTGTTAAAGGGAATCATCACAAAAACAGTGGCATCTTTGTTTACGGAAAACAGCTCATCAAGCAGGCGCGTGTAATCAGCCTTGAATCTTTCGGGCTCGTTTTGAGCAACTTTGCGGTCATTTGTTCCTAAATTCAGCACAAAATAATCAATTTTACGGCTTGAAATATCGTAATCCCTGTCAGCAGGGTCGCAGCCGAGTTCAGCCCATTTAAGATAGCGGTTTACCATACCGAGTTCGTCCACGCCGATACCCGCCGTCGCGGCGATTCCGCCGTAGGCAACGGTGTTGAATTCCCAACCAAGTTTCATACCAGTTTTATAGGCGTATGAATCAATATAATTGTTGGACGAGGGATTTATATAGCCCTCGGTAATTGAATCGCCCACGAATTCTATAACGGTTTTCGGTTCCTGCTTTAAGGTTGAAGCGTTTTTATCGAGAATAAAGCCGTAAATTTCAGGCATACATTTTTGTGCAGAGGCTATGATTCTTACCGTATGAGTGCCGGAAGAGAGATTTTCGGCAAGCTTTGTTACGCCGCCGATACGGAGAAGCACGGGTGCGCCGCCGTCAACGGAAACATACACGTTTTTGCCGGCAGTAGACACCAGATAAAGGCGGGTGCCTGTAAACTTTATTTCGGCATAGCCTTCCCAAGCGCCGCACATCGTATCGTTTTCATACAGCCAACGCCCCGAATAAACTATGTTTCCGTCATTGGCGGGAACAAGTCCGGAAGCGTATTTTGTGCCGTCTTCGGTGACTTCGCCCGCGGCGGGATTAAAAGAGCGGGTAAGCGCAAGGCATTTTCTTGTAATTGACCAGCCTTCGGCAAAACCGAATTCGTCGCTGTCAAAGAATGGGTTTTTAACGATGTTTTCGTAGGGAAACGGCGAGATTATGCAAAGCGAATCAAGTTCAATGTCACAGGTTGAGGGCTTTTTGTTGCCGTCAAGAGTATAAATGAAGAAGTACGCGCTTTTTACGTTGGCGGGAATCGTAACGGTGCCCGAAATCTGCGTCCATGAAGTCGAAAGTTTTATGTTTTCGGTTTGCGGCCACGATTTTGTGCCGTCCTGCGCAATGACCTCTACGCCGATACGGCAGGTCG
Organism: uncultured Clostridia bacterium; assembly: GCA_934434555.1. Classification (GTDB taxonomy): domain Bacteria; phylum Bacillota; class Clostridia; order Christensenellales; family QALW01; genus UMGS1322. The sequence continues at coordinate 7,592 of CAKRZX010000025.1, read as the reverse complement.
CGTCGATATTCTCTTTCAGGCGCGCCTGTGCCGATACGGTAAATGTTCCGCCGCCCAAAGCATTTACTTTGTCGGTGATAAACTGCATAGGTCCGGCAGCGCTTTCACTGCGCCTGGTAACGGTTAAAAAATTACCATCAGGGTTGGTGTCTATACCTTTGTATCGGGTACTTTTTACCGTGGCTTTATTGCCCGGAGCAGGCGCAACGTATTCGGTTCTGTCGGGAATAAGGCTTGCGGCGCCTACGTTAAGCGCAGTAATTCCCGTTGTTGCCGCAAGGGAACAGTTAACGGAAACGGAAGAAATCTCACTTGCATTTTGTAAAAACAGCACGGCAAAATTGCCCTCGCCGACGGTGTCGCCGATAACGGAAAGTGTTTCGCCGGGCGCGATTTCGGTTTCGCGGGAATAGATAACCGCCCAGTCCGATTTTCGCAATTCAACTTTAACCTGCATTACGGATTTATTATTGTTCTTTACAATAAATTCCGACTTGCCGTCCTTGATGTATTCGGAAGTGTTTTTCATAAAATACATAAAGTGCGACTTGCCCTCAACGGGCGCGGATATGGCATATTCACAGCCGTTTGCGGCACTTTCGGCTTTTATGCACGGGAAAGCGGTTGCTGTTCCCGCAAGAATAAGAACAGATAAAATTGCGGATAAAAAACGGTTCATTTCTTTTACTCCTTTATATTTTATGTTTTTATTTTACACATCCAAAAGAGAAAAGTCAAGACACTATTTTATTTATTTCCGATACTATTTTAACATCTTTGAAGAACGTGATTAAAAAGGCGGACGCCGGTCAAGCGTCCGCAATATGCATAAGCAGAAAAGATTGTGTTAATTCGATTTTTCTTGCAGAGAAAATATGCATTTTTCGTTCACTTTTTTTCATAGAGAAAAAATACAGTTCTTTTTTGCCTGCTTTTTTCTTCCGGAAAAACGTCCCGTCCTTTTCACCCAAGCCTTTTTTTTACCGAGAAAAATACAGTTCTTTTTGCCTGCTTTTTCTCCCGGAAAAACGTCCCGTCATTTTCGCCCAAGCCTTTTTCATAGAGAATAAATACAGTTCTTTTTGCCTGCTTTTTTCTCCCGGAAAATGTCCCGTCATTTTCGCCCAAGCCTTTTTTTACCGAGAAAAATGCAGTTCTTTTTTTGCCTGCTTTTTTTCTTACAAGAAAAAAGAGGCTCTTTTTCATTCAATCTTTTTCACCGAGAAAAATGCAGTTCTTTTTTGCCTGCTTTTTTCTCCCGGAAAAATGTACCGTCATTTTCGCCCAAGCCTTTTTTTACCGAGAAAAATGCAGTCCTTTTTTTGCCTGCTTTTTTTCTTACAAGAAAAAAAGTACGGTACGGTTAAAAGCCTAAATCTTCGCCGCAGAAGATTATCTTTATTCTGCCTTTCGGGCGACATACGCGTGTTATTAACAACTGCGCACATATGCAGTCATCGCCGTGACAGTCACCGCAAACGCCTGTTTTCCGACAGGGTGTGTCAAGAGGGAACCGTTGGGCGTTCTCAGGCGCGGCAACATTGCGCGCACGCTTGATTGCGCTGTCCAAATCAGGCATAACTTTATTAAGACTTGCAATTACTATAACCTGTTTAGGTCCGAAACAAAGCGCCGAAAGCCTGTTGGCTGTGCCGTCGATGTTTACAAGTTCGCCTTTTGCGCTTATCCCGTTGGCACTCATCAGATATGTGTCCGAGCAGAAAGTGTCAATATATGCCTGCCGCACATCGTCATACTTGCTGCGGTCTATTATGTTGTAATTGCCTCTTTTAAGGCGGTCAACAAGCCCGCACTCAAAAATACTCATACTTCCGCCCCACGCAACGGTGCTGTTTTCCTGAATAAGCGAAAGCGCCGTGTCCGCGGCTTCGCCCTTTGTTTCGCAGTAATATGCGTCAAAATTGCGGGCGCCGAAATTCTTTTTAAGGGTTTCGCCCAATAATGTATTGCGGTTTTTTATAAATTCTTTGCCGTCCATAAAATTCACTCCTTTTTTTTATTTTAACACACGACACGGATTTTTTCAACATTTTTCCTTGACGCAGCGCGAAAAATATATTATAGTTATATAAGAATATCTTATAATAACAACACAATGCATAAGGGGTGAAAAGCGTGCAAAGATACGTTGCGTTCTGCAAAATAATGGAATACGGCAGTTTTACCCGTGCCGCCGAGGCGCTTGGGTATACACAGGCAGCGGTCAGCCAAATGGTGGCGTCGCTTGAAAATGAGTTTTCACTTAAACTGCTTATCCGCACCCGCGGCGGTGTAAAACTTACCCCCGAGGGCAAACAACTTTATCCCTTTATTATGCGTACAATGGCGGCGGGGCGGGAAATGAACGAAAAAGCCCACGAAATCAGCGGTCTTAATGCGGGTGAAGTGCGGATAGGCATTTTCCCGAGCATTTCACAGCACGTTCTGCCGCAGGTAATCAAAAGATTCCGTACTCTTTATCCCGAAATAAATTTTGTGCTGTTTCAGGGCGATAACAAATCTATTCCGCAGATGCTTAAAAGCGGAGCGATTGATTTTGCGTTTGTTTATCCCGCAGCGGCAGCAGGCTTTGAAACAAAAGTGCTTGCTCACGAAAAGATTCTTGCGGTCGTTCCGGAAAGCCATCGGCTTGCCGGGGCTGACACGGTACTGCTTGAAAAGTTTGCCGATGACCCGCTTATTTTAATGGAAGAGGGTGGTAAATTCAATACGATTTTCGATTCGTTTCAGCAAATAGGGAAAGTGCCCAATGTAAAATACCGAATACAGGATGATGCTACCATACTTGCAATGGTGGAAGCGGGGCTGGGAATAACGTTTCTTTCGTCAATGGCGCTTGAACATACAACGTACAAGTTCCGCAAAATTCTCACTATGCCGTCAATAGAGCGCATCATTGCCGTTGCGTATGAGAATCCCGCATTTTTATCAATAGCGTCAAAGCGGTTCATAAATTTTTTGATAGAAAATCTTCGGGAGTTTATGAGCGACCAATATATCGAAGTCGCCGACGTTGACCCGATAAAATAAAAAAATAAAAAAATATTGACTTTTGAATTTCGTTTTGCTATACTTTGTTTTAATAAGGAATTTAGGAGGCAATATATGAATAACGTACGTGATTTCGGTGCAAAGGGCGACGGAAAAACCAATGATACACTTGCAATCCAGCGCGCAATAGATGCCGGCGGCACAGTGCTTGTGCCAAAGGGTGAATACATAACGGGAACGCTGTACTTAAAAAGCCACGGCGGGCTTTATCTTGAAGCGGGTGCGGTGCTGAGGGCAAGCCATAACAGAGAAGACTACAACAGTGAGGATTTTTGCCCGCAGAACTGTATATTTGAGGAAGAGTCCATGGCGGGAACACATCTTATTACCGCCGTTGAACAGGAAGATATATTTGTTTCGGGCTACGGGACAATAGACGGAGACTCACATTTTTGGGTAAACGAAAAGCTGGTTGAAAGCTATTGCGGCTTTTTTACGCATCCTCCGAAGGAAGCGCAGCGTCCGGGGCAAATGCTTTTCTTTGCCGAGTGCAAAAATGTCCGGGTTGAAAATATCAATCTCCGATATTCGCCCTTCTGGCACCTGTTTTTTTTAGGGTGCGAAAATGTAATTGCCCGCGGGCTGAATATTAAGGGCGAAACAAGGCAATGGGTAAACGACGGGATTGACATTGACTGCTGTAAAAATGTTTGCGTAAGTGACTGTATTATAGAAACCGGGGATGACGGCATAACTTTGCGGGCAAGCGGTGAAACCCTGCAAAAGCGCGAAGAAGTATGCGAGAATATAACGGTTACAAACTGTATTATTACAAGTTACCTTGATTACGGAGTAAGGATAGGCGTTGGAGGAGGAATTATCCGTAATGCTCTGTTCTCGAATATAATAATCAGGAATTCACTTAACGGGTTAGGCATTACTTGCAGGTTCTCTCCGCAAGGTGAAAGCACGTCAGTTGAAAATATACGTTTTAGCGGCGTTTCGGTTCAGGCACTGTGTGCGTTTGAAATGAAAATAAGCAACCAGCAAAAGTTCCCGCCGCTTAAAGAACCGGCTTATGTAAGAAATTTAAGTATATCGGATTTTTATGCCGAAAGCAACAGGTTTTGCTGTTTACAGGGGTTTGAAAATGCCGACTTCTCAAATATCAGGCTTATTAACGGCGAAATCCGTTTTTCGCCCGAAACGGGCGACCGGATCCCCTGCGTTTACTCGGATACCGACAACAAACGTGCCGCGTTTTACTTTACTAAGCTCAACGGCATAACGCTGAAAAATATTAAGATAGATAAAGGGCAGTTTGAAAAAGCCACCGTGTTTGATGAGTGTGAAAATTTAATATTACAGTAATTCAGGGCAGAGATTCGTCTCTGCTCTTTTTATGCATAATAAATGCATAAAATAAAATAATATAGAATATTTATGCAAAATCGCTTGACATAAACGGATAAAGTGGTATAATCAATGCATAAATAAAAATTCAAGGAGAACTAAAATGAAAAAAGAAGATATTAAAAAAGTAGTGCTTGCCTATTCGGGCGGACTTGATACATCGATAATTATTCCGTGGCTTAAAGAAAACTACAATAACTGTGAAGTTATTGCGGTTTCAGGCAACGTGGGTCAGGCGGACGAACTTGACGGTCTGGAAGAAAAGGCGATAAAAACAGGTGCATCAAAACTTTACGTGCTTGATTTAACCGACGAATACGTTGACGATTATATTATCCCCACAATGAAAGCGGGCGCCGTTTATGAGGATTATCTTTTGGGCACAAGTCACGCACGCCCGTGCATTGCAAAGGGGCTTGCGGAAATCGCGCTTAAAGAAAATGCGGACGCCATAGTTCACGGCTGTACCGGCAAGGGCAACGACCAGGTTCGTTTTGAGCTTGCAATAAAGCATTTCGCGCCCGATATGCCCATAATAGCGCCGTGGAGGGAATGGAGCATAAAGTCCCGTGAAGAGGAAATCGAATATGCCGAAAAGCACAACATTCCCCTTAAAATAAACAGGGAAACGAACTATTCAAAGGACAAGAACCTGTGGCACCTTTCCCACGAGGGTCTTGACTTGGAGGATACGGGAAACGAGCCTCAGTACGGAAAAAAAGGTTTTCTTGAAATGGGTGTTTCACCGATAGACGCGCCGGACGAGCCGGAATATATCACTCTTGAATTTGATAAGGGCGTGCCCGTAAAACTCAATGACAAGGCAATGAGCGCAAAGGATATTATTCTTGCACTGAACGTTCTCGGCGGAAAAAACGGCATAGGAATTATTGACATCGTTGAAAACAGGCTTGTGGGTATGAAGTGCCGCGGCGTGTACGAAACTCCCGGCGGAACGATTCTTTATAAAGCGCACTCGGTGCTTGAAAGCATTTGTCTTGATAAACTTACTCTGCACGAAAAACAGAAGCTTTCAATCACCTTTGCCGAACTTGTGTATAACGGGCAGTGGTTCACGCCTTTAAGGGAAGCGTTAAGCGCGTTTGTTGATAAAACACAGGAAAAAGTTACGGGCAAAGTGAAACTTAAACTTTACAAGGGCAATATAATAAACGCGGGAGTTTGGAGTCCGTATTCCCTTTACAGCGAGGAAATTGCCACGTTCGGTGAAAGCGATTACGACCAGAAGGATTCGGCGGGATTTATAAACCTTTACGGGCTCCCCATAAAGGTTCAGGCTTTGGTTGACGCAAAAAACAAGGAGTAAAAAATGGCTAAACTTTGGGCAGGACGCAGTGACGGCAACATAAACAAGGCGGCAGAGGATTTTAATTCCTCTGTCCGTTTTGATAAGGTGATGTTTAAGGAAGATATCAGGGGAAGTATGGCGCACGCGTCTATGCTGGGCGCACAGGGGATTATTCCGCAAAAATGCGCGGAAGAAATCATAGACGGGCTTGACGGAATCCTTGCGGATATCAGCAGCGGAAATTTAATAATCGACGATGAAAGCGAAGATATTCATACTTTTATCGAACAGGAACTTACAAAGCGTATCGGCGATGCGGGAAAAATGCTGCATACCGCACGCAGCAGAAACGACCAGGTGGCGCTTGACATGAGAATGTATCTGCGCAGCGAAACGGACACGGTTATTTCTCTATTAAAAAAACTGATTATTACCGTGTGCGGCAAGGCGGAAGAATACAGAGATGCCGTTATGCCGGGATATACGCATCTGCAAAGGGCGCAGCCGATTACGTTCGGGCATCAGCTTATGGCGTACGCAATGATGTTTTTGCGCGACACGGGCAGACTTCAAGACGCAAAAAAGCGAATGAATATTTCGCCTATCGGCAGTTGCGCGCTTGCGGGAACAACATATAACACCGACCGCAAATCCGAGGCTGAAATGCTCGGGTTCGACGGCGTGTGCCAAAACAGCATCGACGGCGTTTCCGACCGGGACTTCTGCGTGGAACTTTTAAGTGCGCTGTCACTTGCAATGACCCACCTTTCCCGCTTTTCCGAAGAAATTATTCTGTGGTCAAGTTGGGAATTCAGGTTTATTGAACTTTCCGACGAGTATTCAACCGGCTCTTCCATTATGCCGCAAAAAAAGAATTCCGATATGGCGGAACTGACCCGCGGCAAAACGGGAAGAGTGTACGGAGATTTAATCGCACTTTTAACGGTGCTTAAAGGTTTGCCGCTGGCGTACAACAAGGATATGCAGGAAGATAAGGAAAGCACGTTTGACGCGTTTGAAACCGTAAAAGCCTGCCTGACCGTGTTTGACGGAATGGTCGGGTCGATAAAAGCAAACAGGGAAAATATGCTTACTGCCGCAAAAAAAGGATTTATCAACGCCACGGATTTGGCGGACTATTTAACGAAAAAAGGAAAGCCGTTCCGCGAGGCGTATAAACTCTGCGGGCAGATTGTTTCCTATTGTACAAAGGAAGATAAAACGCTTGAAGAACTGACACTGAGCGAGTATAAATCTTTTGATACGATGTTTGAAAACGACCTGTTTGACGCAATAAACCTGCTTAACTGCGTGAAAAGGCGTATAAGTGAGGGCGGAACGAGCGTTGAATCGGTGGAAAAACAGATTGTGTGGGCAAAAAATATGGTATGATATGGCAGGGAGTAGCGCTCCCGCCTTTTTCGCTCATTGCTCTTTGTTATTCCCGCGGTAGGGCGGGCTGTTTTTCGGCGAAATATTGAGTTTGCGGTTTTAGGTAGTGGAATAGGCGTTTTGCAATATTATGTCCGTTGTAAAACGCAATCTTTTTTCGCACGCGGCAGCAGCAAGCCGCTGCCCTACAATGTTGAAATGGGATTTTGATATAAAACAATCTTTATCAACTAAATTTGTCTTTTGGCAACGCTCAGTTTGTGCTGTTTATCTATCCTGTACCGTAGGGCAGGGGTTTATCTCCTGCCGGATTCCGCGACAGGGATTTTGCGCGGAAGTGTAGACGTTTTGCAACATTATAACCGCTTGCAGCACTGCAATCTTTCTTTGCACGCGGCAGCAGCAAGCCGCTGCCCTACAATGTTGAAATGGGATTTTGATATAAAACAATCTTTATCAACTAAAT
>CAKRZX010000024.1 GCA_934434555.1 uncultured Clostridia bacterium | reverse complement strand
AGGAAGATATGCCCGGCAAATTCGATGTTTCCGATGCAGAAGCCCTTGACTTTGAACTCGGCTTCCCGAAGGCAAACGCTTCCGAGATTGACGATGCCGCATCGCTTATGCATATGCTGAATCAGAACAACTTTTCCTGCGGCGTATACCATGTTAAAGGCTCCGGAAACGCCGAAGCACTTGCAGGTAAAATTAAAGAAAACATTCTTGCACGCCAGTGGCTGTGCGGATTTCCCGAAAAGCTCGTCATTCTGACCGTCGGCGATTATATCGTTTCCGTGTTTGGCGCCAGGGAACTGACAGACACCTTTACAGCAAAGCTGTCCGCTGAATACAGCTCAACAAAACAGCTTTTCGATGTTCCCATCGCATAGACTGAGCCATGCTGTTTTCAAGTATAACTTTTCTGTATTGCTTTCTGCCGTGCGTTTTGCTCGTGTATTTCGTTGTTCCCGACCGTATGAAGAATCTTGCGCTTCTTTTGGCAAGCCTGTTCTTCTACGGTTGGGGAGAACCGAAATATCTCGTTTTTATGTTTGCGGCGGTCGCGCAGTCATATATTGCCGCGCTTTTGGCCGAACGCTTTCGCGGGACGAAAATTGCCAAGCTGGCGCTTGCCGTTTCGGCAGTCGCCAGCCTCGGTCTGCTTGCATATTGCAAATATGCGGACTTTTTTATCGGAAACTTCAATGCGGTAACAGGTCTTTCCATCCCGCTTCTGAAGGTGGCTCTGCCGGTAGGTATCAGCTTTTATACATTCCAGATCCTGAGCTATGTCATAGATGTTTATCGCGGCGACGTGCCGGCACAGCGCAACTTTGTTGATCTTGCCATGTATGTGGCGATGTTCCCTCAACTGATAGCCGGTCCCATTGTCCGCTATTCAGACATTGCCGGAAGCCTGAAAAACCGGAAAACCACGCTTGCCGATGCGTCGGAGGGAATCACGCGCTTTTCCGTCGGACTTGCAAAGAAGATACTTCTTGCAAATTCGGCGGCACTTCTTGTATCCGAATTCAAGGCGTACGGCGAGAAAACCGTGCTGTTTTACTGGCTGTATGCCGCGGCATATATGCTGCACATCTATTTCGACTTTTCCGGGTATTCAGACATGGCGATTGGACTTGGACGCATTTTCGGATTCCGTTTTTCCGAAAACTTCAACTATCCGTATGTTTCCGCAAGCATTACGGAGTTCTGGCGCCGCTGGCACATCTCCCTCGGCGGCTGGTTCCGCGACTACCTTTATATTCCCCTCGGAGGAAACCGCGTAAAGCCTGTACGGCATGTTTTTAACATCCTTGTTGTGTGGGCAGCCACCGGTTTTTGGCACGGGGCATCGTGGAATTTCGTTTTCTGGGGACTTCTTTATGCGGCACTTTTGCTGTTTGAAAAATACATTCTGCACCCGAAAAGACGGCATGCCGTACCTATGCACATCTACACGATGATGTTTGTCATGCTCGGTTTCGTACTGTTCGATTCGGCAAGTATTGCCGACGCATTTATGAGCTTTAAGTCCCTGTTCGGGCTTGCCGGAATCCCCGCCGCGAACACGGCTTCGCTTTATTATCTGAAAAGTAATCTCATACTGCTTATTATAGCTGCGCTCGGCGCAACCCCTTTGCCTAAAAGGATTTATGAAAAAATCGGAGGGACGGCGGGCGGCAGCAGGGTTCTTGCCGTTCTGACGCCGATAGCGACAGTCGCTTCAATTGCCGTATGTACGGCGTATCTGATCGACGGTTCGTTCAATCCGTTTGTTTATTTCCGGTTCTGACTTGCAGCTTTAAACCTTTCCACGGAGGAGTATTATGAAGAAAACACAACAAATACTTACATTGGTTTTGTCACTTGGCTTCATTGCGGCTTTTGCCGCTTTGTTTTGGATTTTGCCCGATACCGATGAATCGACAGTCGAAAGACGGCATCTTGCGAAATGCCCCACGCTGTCCTTTTCGTCGGTTGCAAACGGCAGCTTTATGAACGGCTTTGAAAACTATATGCTCGACCAGTTTCCGCTGCGGGACGGCTTCCGGACACTCAAAGCAGCCGCAAATGCAAAGGTGTTTATGCAAAAGGACAACAACGGGCTTTATTCTGTCGGAGAGCACCTCTCAAAGCTGGATTTTCCGACGGACTTCGACTCGGTCGATCGTGCCGCACAGCGGTTTCGGTATGTGTATGACGCTTATCTCCGGAACAGCGGAACAAAGACATATCTGTCGGTGATACCCGATAAAAATGTTTTTATTGCGTCGCCAAACGGCTATCCGGACAAGGATTACAAGGCTCTTGTCGAACGCCTCGGAAACGGATTTCCGGAGGCAAAGTATGTTGATATTTCCGGAATTCTTTCGGCGGATGATTTCTATTACACCGATTCACACTGGCGTCAGGAAAGAATACTGAAGGTTGCCGACGAAATTGCGGATAAAATGGGCACGGAGAGGATCGGGAAGTGTGAAATACACGATACCGGCAGACGGTTTTACGGTGTCTATTACGGTCAGGCAGCCCTCCCGCACGCACCGGAGCACTTTTTCTATCTCGATAACGCCGTGATACGGGGACTTAAAGTGTATAATGCCGAAACATCGTCTGACATTCCTGTTTATGACCTCAGCGCTGCCGCAGGCAGAGATCCTTATGAAATGTTCCTCGGCGGTGCGCGCTCAATCATCAGGATAACAAATCCGAATGCCGCGAATGAGCGCCGGCTCATCGTTTTCCGGGATTCATTCGGCAGCAGTATAGCGCCGCTTCTTACAGCAGGCTATTCCGAAATAACGCTTGTCGATATCCGCTATATCTCACCCTCCTCTCTCGGAAAACTGATAGACTTCACGAAAGCGGACGATACGCTGTTCCTTTATTCCGCGTCGGTCATCAACAACAGCGAGACGATAAAATAATGCGGAACTGCATCTATGATGAAAATGAAAAAGGCTGCTGCCCACACTGTGCCGGGATACAGTGCGGGCAGTCTCAAAAAGCGGATAACGCGACGGCATTATTATAAAGAGAACACAGGGTGCTTTTTTTAGGTTGAAAGTCAAGGCGGGCTGCTTGAAAAGTCAGGTGCCAAGGCAAGGGCACGCAAGCCGTCAATGTTTGCAGGTTCAATACAACCCTTTGATTTGTGAATCAGTTTTTTTGCCGTTTAGCTTTTTCAGAGTTTTTGTTACTTGCTCACGGCTTGTTCCGATGTACCGTGCAATATAGTCGAGAGGAAAGTGTATATGCGTTTTTCCGTACGGGAAAGTACCGAGAAAAAGCTTAAAAGGCTTCCTTATGACGAATTAAAATAAGACGCTTTGACGCAGTAGATGTGCGTTTTTTGCGCTGCAAATTAAACTTTTAACTGCACCCCCCTGACAGAAGAGAGGGGCGGTGAAAAGTCGGTCACAGTGACATTATATCAGACAAACTCCGATTAAACAAGTCAAATGCGGATGAATACCCAAACTTTTTTCGTGCATTCAGTGAAAACGCAATTCTGTCAAGGGCATCTTGCGAAAGAAACGAAAAATCAGCCCCTTTGGGGACAAAACGCCGCAGCATACCGTTGAAATTTTCGTTTTGTCCGCGTTCCCAGGCACTGTACGGATGGGCGTAATACACTTTTATGCCCAAAGAACGCAAAGCGTCAAAAGATGCGAATTCCGAGCCGTTGTCAAAAGTTATGCTTTTGAATATCCTGTTAAATGACTCACCGAGTTTCACTTTCAGTTTCAGCAGTGCGGCATATGTTGCGCCAGCCGTTTTGCCGTTCGTTTTAAGCACAATGGCGTTGTTTGTCCGGCGTTCAACAAATGTTAAAACCGAACTTTCGCCTTTTGAACCTACTACGGAATCTCCTTCCCAGTGCCCGAAATCCCTGCGATTATCGATACTTTCGGGGCGTTCGTCTATGCTTGTTCCAAAAATTCGCTTACGGTCTTTCGGATGAGTTTTTCTTGGTTTCAGCCTGCACTTAAACAGAAGATTAATGTTTTTAACTTTTAGAAATCGCTGGTCAATCCACGAATACAGCATCTATGAAAGATTTCGGAAAAGTGTTGGGAAAAATTTCAATAATATCATTAATCATCATATTAAATATAATACGTAATTTTTGTTTCTTAATATCACAGACAATATCTTCCCATTTTATTTCATTGGAATATTTCTCCGAAAAAAGTGCTATCTCATACGCACGTGCGAAAAATCTATTAACTATAGGTAAAGACTTTGTTGTATACACGAAATTAGTATTAGAGTATGTTATCCATGTATCCATATACAAATGATAAATCATGTGTAAAAATGTTCCTGTTATATTAAATGTTGTAACATCTTTGCCCGATAGATTTAATATTTCCAAATTACTACGTAAAAAAGTTTCATTTATTTGTGTAAATGGATTTAATATATTTCTATGTAGCTCTAACACAATTTTGTCATTTTTTAAAGCAGCATGATGAGCTCCTGACAGAACATTTGGATATCGAAGAACATACCCATTTTTATATAACAGATTTAAAGCATTATCAAAATGTTTAGGAAATACAAAAACATCAATATCACTAAAAAAGCGAGTAAAAATATTATCGTATAATCTATTTGCTAAAATTGCTCCTTTAAATGCAATATATTCAATTCCATGACCATTGAACTCTTTGGCTATTTTAATTAACTCGTTTTGCAATAAGATGACATTTGCCTTATTCAATAAAAACTTAACATTATGTGCATCTTCAACATATTGATACTGCAAATAGTTTTTGTTAATAACATCTTGAAATCTATCAATTCCATAATTGTCTATTATATATTTCTTTAAAGTTTCTTTCATTATAAATCACCCATCACAAATTGACAAAATTTCTTTCGTAAGTATATTCATATTTTTAATTAAATAATTTAAATCATTTGGAATAATCAACTCATAAAATTGTATTTCTTTATTCGGCTTAACTTTTAGAATTTTATTAATTAATGAATACGGCATATGTTCAACGCCAACAATATTAGCTCTAAAAATACAGTCTTTTTTTAATTCACTTGTAATCAACTCAATCTTAAATTTGAGTTCATCAGATCTGACAAGATGGAATATTTTCCCTATTGTTGCGATTCTTTCAGCAGTATCAAAATACGAATAGTATTTTCCTGCAACATTTTGAACATTAAGTGTTGGAACATTTAATGCATTCACAGTTTCCGGTGTTTGTTTTATTAAATTATGCGCTCTTTTGGCAATTAAACCTTTCGAAATTTGTACTGTATCATCGCCAAAAATATAAAAGTTTGCGTTAGAATTTAAAATCGAAGTTAATGTGCTTTTTCCGACACCCTTATTCCCGGATAAACAAAGAACTTTATTATCGTGTAGTAATGAACATGCATGAAATAACAACTCATCTTTACATAAGCAATAAACGGAAAACGGAATATTAAAAAATGTAGAAAAAAACGATTCAAAATCCCGTGCTTTGCAAGTGATCATATTATTTGTCGGGTCTATGTGATAAATTGCCAATGAACCTAATTTTATTAAATATTGTTCGTCATCCTTTTTAATACTTACTGTATCGCCAATAATATTATCAAAATTTACATCCACTTTTAAATCAAATTTATTTACATCATTAATATTGCTCAAAAGTGGCAGTTCAATATTTATAATAACAAGTTTACCATATAAATTATAACAAAACATATTAAAATCAACCTCTAACTATAGTGTTTTGCTTGTGTCTCATACATAGCTTTATAAGATGGCAAATTATTTAAAAGATTTTTATGAGTATCAAATCCTTTAATCATTCCATCTTGAATATAAATTACTTTATCCGCATAATTAGCTACCGATAATCTATGTGATATATATATAACGGTTTTATTCTTTAACACTGAATTGAATGTAGTTATCAATTCATCCTCGGCAAATGCGTCCAAAGCACTTGAGGGTTCATCTAAAATAACAATAGATGGGTTTTTAAACAAAACTCTCGCTAATGCAAGTTTTTGAAGTTCCCCGCCGGACAGTAAAACCCCCTCATCATCAAATATTTTACCGAGCTGCGTATGTATACCTTTGGGTAAAGAAGACACTTTTTTTCCTAGTCCTGCCTTATCTAATGCATCTAAAATCCGATTTTCTATTTCATCAGAATTATTATACTCATTCATTGCAACATTCTCTGCCAAAGATAAACAATAGTATTTGTAATCCTGAAAAACAACACCTATATTATTTCTATATGACTTATATTCAATATTTTTAATGTTAGTATTCATATAAAGCAATGAGCCCTCGGAAACATCATACAGCCTACACAACAAACGCACAAGCGTTGTCTTTCCTGCGCCATTTTCTCCGACTATTACATAAAACTTACCACATTCAATTTTTAAGTTTATATCCTTTAGCGCTAAATTTTTACTAGATGGATACTTAAAACTAACATTTTTAAGTTCAAAGGCAGCATTAGTATCAATAATTTGTTCTACAGGCACTCCTTTGTTTGGAACAGCAATAACATTTTCAACTTTCATAAAATCAATATAAATTTTTACATATGCACTATTTTCGCCTAAATCAACCAAACTATTCGTAATATTAGTCACCGAATTAGTAAGTGTTTTTAATGTGGTGGTAATTAATGTGAAATTTGCAAACGACATATCATTAAAAATCATTTGATTAGTTACATAAATATAAGGGAACACCATTTCTATACATGAAAGCAAATTGCGAATTAAATCGTTTTTATAAACAAGCGCAAGTAATTGTTGCAGTAAATTTTGCACATTAAGTATGCATTTTTTTGATTTACTCATTATCCATTCGGAAATTGAAAACATTTTAATATCATTAACATATGCTTCATCTGTTAATACACTCATGTAATAAGAATTTTCGGTGTTAACACGGGAAAGTTCTAAAGTGGTTTTATACTTTCTTTTTTTATCTATTACAACTGTGAATATTCTAATCAATGTCAAAAGAATTATTAATATATATATCCATATTGAAATTGATGATAACAAATATAGTATTGAAAGAAAAGTAATTATAGCAGATAAGCAAGAAAACATAATATCTAAATAATTAATAGCTAAACCGCCTTGAATAGCTTGAACTGCCATGTTTTTATTTTGTATCATATCTGGTGTATACAATATTTCATAATCCATATCCGCTATTTTTGAATAAAACTCAAATAACAATTTATTTTTAAACAAATCAACAAGTATTCCTAATTTTTTTCTTATTGTAGCTATAAAAAAACCAGAGGATAGATTAAAAAGCATTATTATTGCAATAGTTATTATTGAAATTTCAAATTCTTTTTTTGTTATGTTTTCTATAAGAATTTTTAAAATATATGCATTTATTGGTGCCATTATCCCATTCAAAACAGCTAAGAAAAATTTTCCCACAAAAAGCGCTTTGCTAAAACTCCACATAGCTTTGAACATATATCTGATATTATAAAATATTGATTTGATTTTCAACATATAAACATTCCTTTTAGGTGGTTTAGGAGAAGCACTCTCAAGAGAATGCTTCTCCCAATGTTTTAATTATGAGCATCCAGGATTAATTGTAGGACAACCAACCTGCGGGCAACCAACTTGGACACATCCGCAATCACAATTAATGCCCAATCCGCGTTCGTCATAGTTTGCACCATTTTGTTTTACATCCATTACTAAAACTCCTTTCATTTTAAATTTTTAATAATAGCTATCCAACAAGCCTTCAATTTCAGCTTGGATCATATCGGTGTCGCACGGCATATCTCCAAGCTTATTTAATGCTTTAGGACAACTCTTACCAAAACATAAAGGTAATATTTTGCAATTTTTACACTTATCCGAAGTTAAATAATCCTTATATACCCAATTATAGTAGTAGTCTTTATTTACAACAAAAGATCCCTTTTTATCTAATATACCAATAATATTATTTGAATTTGGAGAATCTAATTCGAAAGAACATTTTAAAATTTGATTTTTTTCATCAATAATAAAGTAATTTGGCTTTGAAGCATAGCAAACTCGACTACAAGGCATAAGTCTTGTTGTGCAATTATTGCATGTTAAATTGTTTTCACTAATAAGCTGCGCTATGTCAACATTTAAAACAAGTTCTTGCATGCCGCATATTGTAGTTGGAGTTTTTTCATTCCCTTGATTTTTTATTGTCTCATAATAAATATTTATCCTATTATCATTGAGTTTTTTTCCGACATAGTTATAAAATTCAACTAAGCTCTCAGCAACATCTACATTGAAATTCGTCCTTAACTGGACAGTAAAGTCTTTATCCGTTGAAACCATATAAGAAAGATTATCTATAATTTTCTGCCAAGTTCCTTCGCCAGAAACCAACGGTCTCAACTTATCATGTGTCCCAGCCATACCATCAATAGAAATCTGATAAAAATTACATTTCAGTTCATTTAACTGCTCAAAAAGTTGTGGGGTAAGCAAATATCCATTTGTTGACATTCCTGCCTTGTATGCAATTGTCCTTTGCGGCGTACTTAATCTATATAACAAAGTTTGAAGCCTTTCCAAAAAAGTACAAATGTTTTTACTTGCTATTAATGGTTCACCGCCAAAGAAAGTAACATATACTGATGTATATCCATATGCATTAATCTGATTTTCAATAAAATTTAATACAGAATCATATGTTTTAATATCCATATTTTCGTTTAAATGAGGTTGCCCACAGTAAACGCAGCGGAAATTACACTGTCTCGTAACTATTAGCATTATTTCTAAAGAATGTGAACGAACAATTTGTTCTTCATACATTCCGCGAACCTTTAAATCTTCATCAATAAAATCATCAACAAATATCTTTTTCTCTAGCATCAAATTAAAAAATTCATCATCTTGATACTCAAATATATCTTTTTCTATAACATCTTCAAGCATTTTTATATATGTATCTTGGTTAAAAACTATTACTGCACCACTCATCGAGCTATATGCAATATAATTACCGTTTTCTTTTTTGACAAATACTGCGAATTTGCTTTTTCTGATTTTTCTCATAATAAAACCTCTCCGTTTTTGTAATAGTTAAACAATTCATCGACTTTATTATAACAAGTAATGTAGAATTTGTAAAGAATAATTTTCGGTATATAGTATTGCACCGAGTTTTGCTTTCAGTTTCAGCAGTGCGTCGTATGTGAAACCGGCTGCTTTGCCGTTTATTTTAAGCATAAAGGCGTGGTTTGTCCGGCGTTCAACAAACGTTAAAACCGAACTTTCGCCTTTTAAGAAACCGATCCACAAATACAGAGTCACCGTGGGCGGAATGTTTTCAAAAAGCATGTTTTTCTTTTGACGATTGTTACAACTTCCGTTTGCAAAATGCCTGTGCAGCGTATGCATTTTGGGATAAAAAAATCACCGCAATTCAAGCAGAACAGCGGTGATTTTTTTATTTGTTTTAAGGCATTATTCCATGGAGTTAAGCAGATATGTTCCCGTTGCAACAGTGCCGTCAACAATTTCGCGGTCCCAAAGAATCTCGTCCTGCGTCATCATAAAGTTGATATGCCATTCGGGGCTCAGCGGAACAACACCGTCGGAATCAGCCCATGTTACATCAACGTGGTAAGTTCCGCTTTCAAGTTTTACTAAATTCCATACATGTGATATGTCCCCGGATATGCCGCTTACCTGCGTGCACCAAAGATTTGCTTTGCGGCAAAGGTATTCAAAACCGGTTGCATACCCTTGGCATATTGCAAGATCCCCTTCAACGGCACCGTATGCGGTTGCAGTCGGAAAGCCGCCCGTAAAGTCATTATCATAGTGGGTTCTGAGGGAGATGACTGCTGCAAGGTAACGGTATTTATCATATGCATCAAAATCTTCCGGAATAGATTCTACAATAAGATTACACTCTTCCTCAAAAATCTCAACTTCTTTTTTTATGCTGTCGGTACTGTCGGGAACAGTATTGGGGCTATACGGAAGGAAATAAGATGAACGCAATGCGGAAGTCATATCACCTTCAACAATATCTTCAATATCAAAATATATTTCGTATTCGGGATAATCTCTGCAAAGCGCATGTGCGGCAAGTAAAACATTGTCAAGGACATCATAGCCGTGTTCCAGGGCGGTATATTCAAAAGGAATCATATCTTTTACTTTCGGCAGCATCTCGTTATACAGGGCCTGCTGTTCGGCGGTGAGGGCAAGATACTGTAAATTTGCTCTGTCGTACGGATAACTGACGGGAGAAGTCCGGACAAACGCGGGGGTTTCCCGTATGAGGTCAATTGCGGCATCAATGCTGCTTCCGACACGCGTTTTGGCAATGTCCGCTGCCTGATTAACCTGTGTTTGAGGTGTGTCCGACGGCGGAGCCTGGGTTGGCGTCGGATTTGCTTTTTCGCAGCCTGACAGCAAAAAGGTAAATAAAAGCATCGCCGCTACCGATACAATGGCTGTGAGCCTGCCTGAAATCAATTCCTTAGGTTTAAACATCATTATTGTGTTCCCTCCTTTAATAGCATCGCTTCAAACTTATTATATCATTTTAATTGGCGATATGCAAGAAAAATACAGAGCAAACAGAATCATATTAATGTATTTCCTCAAAAATATTGCAGAAACACCCTTTTAATGCGAAAAAGCAAGCGTTGCTTGACAAAATTCAAAGCGAATTGTATTGCTTGCGAAAATAAAATATGATATAATCACCGCGAATATTTTAAGGAGGACGAAAGCACAATGCTATCTGACAGTATCAGAAATTTACGAAAAGAAAATAATATGTCCCAGGATGAGTTGGCGGAAAGGCTCGGCGTTTCAAGGCAAAGCATCAGTCTGTGGGAAACGGGGCAGACACAGCCTACAATTGAGAATATTATAGGTCTGGCAAAAATATTTAATGTTTCTTCCGACGTGATTCTTGATAATACCGATAACTCCAAATTCGTTCAGGAAGATGAACCGGAGGAAAAAAAGCAAAAGGGGAGAGCGCTGTTTATAATCCCCGCGATAATTGCGGCGGCGATAATTGCGGGTATAGTATTGCTTATTTTTCTTCAAAAAGGGGCAGATTCCGTTGAATCGCCCGACGTGACCGAAAACGTTACGCAAACGGAAGTCCCGCAGGTGACGGAAGAAAATACCGTTCAGGGCGGAGAAAACGAACCGACGGTTACCGAAAAGCCCAACGGCGGAAGTGTTCCCGCAAGCGTGACCGACCCGCCGAAGAAAACAGACCCGCCGAAAAAAGAAGTTGATTTGTTTGCGTGCTGTAAGGATTATGCAATAAAAAAAGGACACCTTAACGGCGATTACACAATATATCAGCAGCCGTCGTCAAAGTACGGCGGAAATGAAAATGAGTATTTTTCAATTTCTTACTGGGCGGGAAGCGATATGGTGGAGTTCTGTCTGCACTGTCCGCTAAGCGATACGCAAAGCATAAACTTCTATTTGCGTATGCGCGGCGGCTACAATAAGCAGTACGAATATCTTTCCTCAAAGTATTACAGGGACACGGGCAAGAGCATTCGTGACGTGTACGGATATATCGACCCCACCACGTTCTATGACGGATACCCGCTGAGTTTTGCCGAATATAACGGCTCTGTTGACGGTCAGACCGAGTTTATGGAAGAGAGCCGTGTGGGAATCTGTGATTTGATACGCTGCCTTAAAAGATTCGTTGAAGTTGAAAACATGGAGTGCGATTTCTCCGATTTCGATTTCAGAAAATTTTGATAAATTAACTAACGGTCGACCCGATAATGCAGAAGAAATGCCGCAAACTTTTTGTTTTTGCGGTATTTTTTTACTTGAAAATGCAATTCATATATGATAAAAAATAATATTATTGAAAATAAACTGAACGAAATTACGGCAGAACTCTCGGAATTTAAATGTATGATTGACGATGTGCAATGTGAGTTGGACGAAATACAATGCAGGGACACAAGTTCAATTATTGAGGACACGCTTTCGGGCTTTCGGGTTGAATTGGCAAACGGTGTTGGGTTGATCCCTGTTCCGCGGTTAAGACTTTTGAGTCCCGACAAGACAGAACAACTTTTGTGCTACGGCGGATTAAAAATTGAGGATACCACTAACTGGAACAAACTTCCCGATGGTTGGGCATTGTCGGTGCAGACAAACGGCGGGACTTGGAAGTTTATTCACATTTATCCCGATAAGGAATCGGCAACGGAAGCGCTCATTAAGGTAAAAAATGCTATGAACAAGGGCTGCGATAATTTAGAACTTTAAGATGTTATAAAATCTCCCGCTGTTTCAGCGGGATTTTTCCGATATCAGGCATTTTGCAAAAAAGCGTTTTGTAAGAAACGGCAGGTGCGATATAATTATTACGGCTGTAAAAGGCTGAAAAACGGCATTCGGAGAAATTTTATGATTGATAATTTCGCAAAATTAGAGGAAATGAATATCGGAGAAATCAAGCCCGAGGGCTGGCTTGAAGATTTTCTTAAAACACAGGCTTCCGGCCTTACGGGAAATCTTGAAGTTGCGGGATATCCCTTTGATACTATAAGTTGGGAAACACCCGACAGCGGAAAGGAAAAAGAGGGTTCACCCCGATGGTGGCCGTATGAGCAGACCGCATACTGGGTTGACGCAATGGAGCGCTGCGGACGGATCATAAACGACAAAAATCTTATTTCCAAGGCGGAAAAATCAATTGATTACGTGCTTTCCCACCCGGACAGCGACGGATATCTCGGACCCGCTTTTATGAAAGGCAGTGACGGGGACAATTTAAGGTGGTCCCACGCCGTATTTTTCCGTGCTCTTATGGCAAAGTACTCGGCTACGGGCGACGCCGATATTCTGGATAAAATGACAAACCATTATCTTAAAAGCGAGTACGATTATTCAAAAAAGCGCAATGCGGATAATGTGGAAAATATGCTTTGGCTTTATCTGAATACGGGCAACAAGGCGCTTTTGTCACTTGCGGAGAAAACGTACAGAGAGTATAACGAACAATGCACAAACGACCTGTGCGACGCTGTGACAAAGACTTCAAAAAAGCCATTTGCACACGGCGTTTCGTATAACGAGTTTTTCAAACTCGGTGCAATTTTATACATTTGTACGGGAAAGAAAGAGTATCTGCGTGTTTCGGAAAAGGCGTATGACAAGCTTGACCGATATTTTATGCTTGTTGACGGATTGCACTGTTCTGACGAGGAATTGTATGATAGCGACCATATGCAGGGGCACGAAGCGTGCGATATAAGCGATTATACCTGGTCGCTTGGGTATCTGCTTATGGCAACGGGAAACGCGAGATGGGCGGATAAAATAGAAAAATGCATTTTTAATGCGGGAATAGGACAGGTTACGGAAGATTTCAGGGCACTTCAATATTTTTCATGTCCGAATCAGGTGATTTTGGACAGAACGTCAAATCACTGCAAATACTACCGCGGAATTTATCCGGCGATGACGTACAGACCCATGCCGCTTACACAATGCTGTCCCGCAAACGTTAGCAGATTTTTCCCTAACTATTGCGTACGTATGTGGTTTAAGAAAAATGACGAACTTTTTGCTGCGCTTTACGGCGAGTGTACGGTGAATTTCAACGGAATGTCCGTGAAAGAAAAAACAAATTATCCCTTTGACGACACGGTGTTGTTCGTTATAGAAACGGAACAAAGCAGAAAAGCGGGGTTTAATTTCAGAGTTCCCCAATGGTGCAGCGATTTCCGTATTACCGTAAACGGACAGAAAACCGAATTTTCGGTAAAAAACGGCTTTGCACATATTGAAAGAGTATTCAATAACGGCGACAGGGTAGAACTGTTTCTGCCGTCCGAAATCCGCGTCGGGGATTATCGCGGGCAGGGCAATGTTGTGGAAAAAGGTCCCCTTGTTTACGCCTGCGGAATGTTCGGAAAACGGGAGATTGATTCGGAAGATAAAAATTCGTCGGCGGAATTCCCCGCATACAATATTTATCCCGACAAAGACTGGAACTACGCTTTGTGTACCCAAAAGGGCGATATTGAAAAGTACAGGTTTGAAAAAAGAGAAATGAACGGCAACCCGTGGGATATCAGAACGGTGCCTTATTCGATAACCGCTCCGGCAAAAAAGGTCAACGGCTGGAAACTTGCCCGCAGAAAAAGGATTTCGTATGTTGATGCATATCTGAATCCTCAAAAACAGGAGGGTAATTTCGTATTCACTCCGCGGATTCCCACAAAGGAATTTATCAAAAAGCACGGGTTCGGCGAAAAGGAAACCGTTACGCTTGTTCCAATGGCGGTTGCAAAGTTGAGAATCACCATTTTCCCGAAAGATGAGTAAAAAATGTTGACTCTGTGCTTAATAAATGGTACAATTTAATTGACAGCTAGGAGTGTTGGCAGTAGCACACGTTGATGGACGGCAGGCACGGTGCAAGTCCGTGCGCTTGTTAAGGACGCAGAAATGCGTTCTTTTTTATCGCGAAAGAGCCGGAGAGGCATAAAAACAGTAATAAGAAAGGATGTAATTAAAAAAGCAATGCAAAAACAGGCGAAGACGGGACAGGAGAATACGAAGAAGAGCATTCAGGCAAAACACACAATTATGGAGTATGACAATGAGATTGAGTATTGCAAGTCGGTTTTGAAAAGCAGCACAACGAAAGAGGATAAAGAGGATGCAAAAAAGCGACTTGAAAGAGCGGAAAAATGCAAGAAAAAGTTAGAAAAAGATAAGTAGAAATAACACAAAGGGGGCCGGCGGCTCCCTTTTGCTGTTGAAAAAAAGAGATGTTGCAAATGTTGAACAGAAAAACACCGCAATCAAACAAAATTGCGGTGTTTTTGGTGGAGATAATGGGATTCGAACCCATGACCTCTTGACTGCCAGTCAAGCACTCTAGCCAACTGAGCTATACCCCCGAAACAAATACTATTATACATATTTTTTTTTATTCGTCAAATGGTTTTTTTGTTTCGGGGAATAAAAATTTTCCCCGGAATCAAAATTCGGCAATCATACCGTCATAAGAGGTTAAAAAGCCTTCTTTTTCGGCAACGGGGGCCATCTCATCGTAAATCAGCCCGCCGTTATGGGAAAAGTGATTTATGCAGCAAAGGGAGTGTTCGTCACAGACACCGATATCTTTAAGCATATCCCGGAGAACAATATCCGTGTCAAGACCCAGATGACCGATTGTTGCACCGGGAATACTGCCGAAACAGCAATCAAAACTTATAAAATCGGCCTTTACGGGATTCCTGCGGAGGTAATCAAGCGTTTTGTCCGGAAGAATGCCCGTGTCGTGCAGATAATAAAGCGCTTTATTCCCTTCCCGAACAATAAAAACATAAGCGTCCTCGTCATAGGCATGGTCGGCAGGCAGGGGAGTGACAAGGTAATTACCCACGGCCACGGTTTCAAAGGGCTTAAAAATATTAAATGTATAGCTTGCAATACTTTCGGGCGGGCGGCAGATATCAACATATTTTTTGTATTTATCGCGCACTGTTTCGTTTGAATAAAAAGTAAGAACCTTTTCGGTTAAGTTATGGGCGTAACCTGCACCGCGGAAGAAGAGGTCAATCGGAACAAAGTGATCCTCGTGAGAGTGGGTCACAATGCAGTTTTTCACCCTTGAAAGGTCAAGGTTGTTTTTAAGTACGTGGAAATATGTGTCGCCGTTAAAATCGATAAGCAAATCATCATTTACAAGCGCCTGCGGACGGGTGCGGATGTTTTTCCCTCCTGCCGCTCTTGCCCTTAAACAGTGTTCACAGTTACAAAAAACCGCAGGCCAGCCCTCGGCAGCGGCAGTTCCCAGATAGGTAAATTTCATTGTTTTGCTCCGTTTTTATAAATTTTTTTGATTTCCGTTTAATTATAATAGGGTTTTTAGCCAAAGTCAATAAAAATCGTTTTGAATTTTCGGGATTTTATAGTATAATCTAATCATTCGATAAATTCAGAGGTGAACACAATGGCAAAAATTAAGATGACCACCCCGATAGTAGAACTTGACGGGGACGAGATGACCAGGGTTTTGTGGCAGTGGATAAAGGAATTGCTTATAGAACCTTACATAGACCTTAAAAGCGAATATTACGATTTAGGGCTTGAAAACAGGGATAAAACCGACGACAGAGTTACGGTTGAATCAGCCGAAGCAATAAAAAAGTACGGCGTAGGCGTAAAGTGTGCAACCATAACGCCCAACGCACAGAGAGTTGAAGAATATAATCTGAAACAGATGTGGAAAAGCCCCAACGGCACCGTGCGCGCCATTCTTGACGGTACGGTTTTCCGCGAGCCTGTTGTGGTAAAGGGTATAAAACCCGTTGTTTCAAACTGGGAAAAGCCCATAATCATTGCCCGTCACGCTTACGGCGATGTTTATAAAAACGTTGAATTCCGCGTTGAAGAGGGCGAAAAAGCCGAACTTGTTATTTCCTCGAAAGACGGCGAAAAAAGGCAGACGGTTTTCTCGTTTGACACTTCCGCGGGCGTAGTTCAGGGTCAGCATAACACTGACAAGTCAATACTCAGTTTTGCCCGTTCCTGCTTTGAGTATGCCCTTGATAAAAAGCAGGACCTGTGGTTCTCAACAAAAGATACAATTTCTAAAATTTACGACCATCGGTTTAAGGATATTTTTGCCGAAACTTATGAAAATGAATATAAGGACAAGTTTGAGAAAGCGGGGATAGAATATTTCTACACGCTTATTGACGACGCGGTTGCCCGTGTTATACGCTCAAAGGGCGGGTACATCTGGGCGTGCAAGAACTATGACGGCGACGTTATGAGCGATATGCTTGCCACGGCGTTCGGCAGTCTTGCAATGATGACGAGCGTACTTGTTTCGCCTGACGGAAAGTACGAATACGAGGCGGCGCACGGCACGGTTACAAGGCACTATTATAAGTACCGCGCGGGCGAGGAAACAAGCACCAATCCCGTTGCCACAATTTTTGCGTGGACGGGTGCTTTAAGAAAAAGAGGCAGCCTTGACAATATCGACGCGCTTGTTAAGTATGCGGACAATATGGAAAAGGCAACGATTGAAACGATTGAAAGCGGCGTTATGACAAAAGACCTTTTTGCACTTTCGGAACTTGAAAACAAGAAATGCGTAAACAGCCGCGAATTTTTGACGGCTATAAAAAATAATTACGACAAACAGGAGAATTAAAGAAATGAAAATCAACGAAACTTGGGAAAATATGCAGAACCTTTGCAAGACCGAGGCACAGCAGTCGGAACTGTGGAGAAAGTACTATCTTGACGAAACCGAGGCGTACAAAAAAATCCTTGCCGAAAAAGAGTTCGATATTAAGGGGACTGCTGAGGAAATTGCAAAGAAACTCGGTATGGAACTTTACATTTTTGCCGCGTTTCTTGACGGTATAAATACCTCGCTGAAACAGGAATTAGCCGTTAATGAAATAGAGGAGAACAGCGAAATAGAACTTTGCATTGAGCCGGAAAAACTTTACTACAATATGCTTAACGCAAAAGCAAAATGGCTTTACGGGCTTAAAGAATGGGACGGAGTACTTGATGAAAACAAGCGTACCGAAATTACCCGTGCGTGGAGAAACGACCATATGGCGGTAAGCAAAAAGACCGTAGGCAGAAACGAACCCTGTCCCTGCGGAAGCGGTAAGAAGTATAAGAATTGCTGCGGCAAATAACGGAGAAATAAATGGCATTTGATAAAAGCAGGATACGCAATTTTTGCATAATTGCACACATCGACCACGGCAAAAGCACTCTTGCCGACAGGCTTATAGACGCAACGGGTACCGTTGAAGCGAGGGAAATGCACGCACAGTTGCTTGATACTATGGAACTTGAACAGGAGCGCGGCATAACCATAAAATCGCAGGCGGTGCGAATGTTCTATGACGCCGACAACGGCAACAGATATATGCTTAACCTTATAGATACGCCCGGTCACGTGGATTTTACATACGAGGTTGAGCGTGCGCTCAATGCTTGCGAAGGTGCGGTTCTTATAGTTGACGCAACACAGGGCGTGGAAGCGCAGACCCTTGCAAACGTGTATCTTGCGGTAGGGCAGGACCTTGAAATTCTGCCGGTTATCAATAAAATTGACCTTCCCAGCGCCGAACCGGACGTTGTTGCACAGGAAGTTGAGGATATTATCGGAATTCCATGTATGGACGCACCGAGGATATCGGCAAAAGAGGGCATCAATATTCATTCGGTGCTTGAAATGATTGTAAAGGACGTTCCCGCGCCGAAGGGCGACGAAAACGCGCCTTTGCAAGCGCTTATTTTCGATTCGATTTACGATAACTACAAGGGCGCACTCAGTTTTGTGCGCGTGGTAAACGGCACCGTTAAAGTGGGTACGAAAATCAGAATGATGCATTCGGGGCATACTTTTGAAGTTACCGAAGTAGGCGTTTTTTCACCTGAATACACGCCCACGGAAGAATTGACCGCAGGCGAAGTAGGTTATATTTCGGCAAGCATCAAAACCGTAAGCGAAACCCGCGTGGGTGATACGATTACCGATGATAATAAACCCGCAAGCGAGCCGCTCCCGGGATATAAGCGTATTATGCCCAATGTTTTTTGCGGAATCTATCCTGCCGACGGCAGCGAATATGACGATTTGCGCGACGCCCTTGAAAAACTGGGGCTTAACGATGCGTCACTTACATTTGAGCCGGAAACTTCCGCCGCTTTGGGCTACGGATTCCGCTGCGGATTTTTGGGACTTCTGCATATGGAAATAATTCAGGAACGGCTTGAAAGGGAGTTCGATTTTGACCTTATCACCACCGCCCCAAGCGTTATTTACGAAGTTACCAAACTTGACGGCACGGAACTTAAAATCGACAATCCCGCAAACCTGCCCAAGCCTGACGAAATAAAAGAAATGCGCGAGCCTATGGTAAAGGCGGAAATTATGACGCCGAAAGACTATATCGGCGCGGTAATGGATTTGTGCATAGAAAAGCGCGGCGAGTACATAAATATGCACTATGCCGACGAAAATCGCGCGGTGCTTGAATACAGAATGCCGCTTAACGAAATCATATACGATTTCTTCAATACCCTTAAATCGCGCACACGGGGTTATGCGTCTTTTGACTATGAACTTGCGGGATATCAGCCCAGCGATCTGGTGAAACTTGACTTCCTGCTTAACGGCGATATATGCGACGCGCTGTCGGTAATAGTACATAAAAGCAAGGCGTACGCTCACGGACGTATGGTGGCGGAAAAACTCCGCGACGTTATTCCGCGGCAGTTGTTTGAAATACCCATTCAGGCGGCAATAGGCGGAAAAGTAATAGCGCGTGAAACCGTTAAGGCAATGCGCAAGGACGTGCTTGCAAAGTGCTACGGCGGCGATATAACGAGAAAGAAGAAACTGCTTGAAAAGCAAAAAGAGGGCAAAAAACGTATGCGCCAGGTGGGTAGCGTGGAAGTCCCCTCAGAGGCATTTTTGGCAGTGCTTAAACTTGACTGATGACGGGACTGTATATTCACATACCTTTTTGCAAAAAAAAGTGTTCATACTGTGATTTTGTTTCCTACGGCGGCAGAGAAGATACTCTGCCGTCTTATTTGGACGCGCTGAAAAAAGAAGCGGAAGAATATAAAAACGAAAAAATCGGCACGGTGTTTATCGGCGGCGGAACACCGAGTTTGCTTTTGCCGGGGCAGATGACCGATTTGCTTGATTTTATTGCAAAGAATTTCTTTTTGGAAAACAGCACCGAAATCACGGTTGAGTGTAATCCGCAGTCAGTAACTGACGAAAAAATGCGGGAGTATAAAAGGGCGGGAATAAACCGCATATCAATGGGCGCGCAGAGCCTGAGCGACAGAGTGCTCGGCGAGATAGGGCGCGCCCACACGCTTGCACAACTTGAAAGCGCGATAGAGAGCGTTAAAAAAGCAGGATTCTGCAATTTTAATCTTGATTTGATTTCCGCGTTGCCCGGTCAGAGCGTTGAGATGTGGGAAGAAACGCTTAAAAAAGCGGTTCAGTATGACCCGACGCATATATCCTGTTATTCTTTAACCGTAGAGCCCGCAACGCCCATGGGAAAGGCGGTTGAAAACGGCGATGTGGTTCTGCCCGATGAAGAGAGCGAACGTGAAATGTACTATAAGACCCGCGAAATCCTTAAAGAAAACAGCTTTATGCAGTACGAGATTTCAAACTACGCCAAAAGCGGATTTGAATGCCGACACAATATAAACTACTGGGAGTGCGGAGAATATATCGGTATAGGCTGCGGGGCACATTCCTGTTTTAACGGCGCAAGGTACAGTAATACAAAATCGCTTGAACAGTATATTGCCGGCAGCGGCAGACGGCTTGATTATCAAATTCTGTCGCGGGAAGATAAGATTGAAGAGCGTATAATGCTCGGACTGCGTATGAACCGCGGAATTGATGTTCTTCGCTTTGAACAAGACTTCGGAATTGATTTTTGCAAAGAGTATTCCGAAAAGATAAAAAAGTGCGGCGGATTGGTTTGTTTTGATGGGGAATATCTCAGGCTTACCGAAAAAGGTATGGATTTTTGCGATACCGTGGCGCTTGAATTTTGTTTATAGGCTTTTTGACCGCTTTAATGCGGTCTTTTTTCGTATTTTACAGTATTTTCTGTCAATAATAACTATGCATAAGAATTGACGGAGGTATGTATGGTTACGTCAAAAGGTATAAAAAAAGCGGCAAAGGAACTGTATAGAACGCTTTCGGAGATAACGGAAGATACGGACAATCAGTGGCTTAAAGACAACGGAAAACGAATTCTTTGCATAAGTGCCGAGTGCGCAAAAACGGACGTTTTAAGCGGCCTGCCAAAGGGGTGGGAGGCACCGCGCGTGTTTGAACTTGCACAGGAAGTGGTTGAGCAGTCGGAGGGAAACGTAAACGGGGATTCTCTTGAACTTATAAAAAAGTTTGCGCTTACGTTCGACGAATACTCAATGCTGCCGTTTGCACTGAAACTCAATCTTTTGCGGCTTTTGCAAAAGGCGATAACACAGCCGGAAAACTACGGGACATTTTTGTCGGTAACGGTAAAATCGCTTATTCTTTTTAATAATATTGATTTTGATACGTTCAGGTCGGAATGCCTTGAACAGGAACGGTTGCTTTTTTCGGCAAAGGATTTTTGCGAATCGGACGATGAAACGAAAGAAGTTTATCGCAAGCGTGTTTCCGAAATTGCACAAAAGTACGGAATGAGCGAGATTGAAACGGTAAAAAAGGCGCTTGAATTCGATAAAACGAATATCTGCGACAGTCTGTTTTACAAAAACGGACTTTTCGGAAAGCCCGACGTTCCGTTAAGATTAACCCTTTACATTGCCGTGCCTATAATTCTTTGCGCAGCGGTAATATGCGGTATCTGCTTTCTTGATATTCCGCCTGTTTTGCGCGTTTTGCTTTCGGTTTTCTCGTTTCCGCCGCTTTCGGTGCTTTTTTTCGACCTTGAAAACCGCCGCATAATGCTTAACGTAAAGCCACGTCCCGTAATGCGGTTAAAGGAATGTTTTTCCGACGTTAAGGAAAACAAAACCGCGGTTACGCTTACGGTTATGCTGCCCGATACGGTAAGCACAAAGGACGCGATAAATAAAATAGAAGAACACTATGCTTCAAACAGGCTTGAAAACGGCGTGTATGTCATTCTGGCGGACCTGAAAGCCTCAAAAAAGGAGCGGGCGTCAACGGACACTGCAATCTGCGCCGAACTGGAAAGCGGAATAGAGAAACTTAACGAAAAGTACGGCAGCGTTTTTTGCGGAATTATGCGTAAACGGGTAAAACAGGGGCGCGAATTTTTCGGCAGAGAACGCAAGCGGGGCGCAATAGAGGATATGGCGGAATATATTCTTTCAGGTAAAGAGGAATTCCTGCTGTTTATAAACCGTGAATCCCTTGAAAACTGCAATTATATGCTTACTCTTGACGCCGATACCGTGCCGGTTCCGAGAAGCGTTGTAAAACTTATCGGTACTCTTGCGCACCCGGCGAACAGGGAATACGGACTTGTTCAGCCGCGGATAGGTTCGGGAATAAAAAAGACCACCGCGTTTGCGCGGATTTTTGACGACCAAAGCGGAATAGACGCATATGCCGCGCCCGCAAGGGAAGTATATAACGACCTGTTTTTCTCCGGTTCGTTCTGCGGAAAAGGTTTAATCTCTCTTAAAGCGTACAAAGAGCGTGTTATGGGCAGAATCGAGCCTATGACGGTGCTTTCTCACGACTTATTGGAGGGCGAACTGATAAATACCGCATTTGCGTCGGACGTAACTTTTCTTGACGACTGCCCCGAAACGGTAATGTCCTTTGATTTGCGCCGCGAGCGCTGGACGCGGGGCGACTGGCAGTTGTTTCCGTGGGCGTTTTCAAAAAAACTTTCTGCCGTTTCAAGGTGGAAGATAATATATAACTGTATTCAGTCACTGTATATTCCCGGAATATTCGCAGTTTCGGTTTCAGCAATATTTTCGGGCAGATTTGCTTACGGAATATGGGCGGCGGCGCTTGCAGTTCTGTTTCACCCCGCTTTAACAGATTACCTTAACGCTCTTCGGTTCGACCGCGAAAAACACGCTTTTTCCGATACGGCGTTCAGACGGCACAACAGCATAAAGCGGGGGATAATAAGCGCGGCATTTATGCCGTTTGACGCTTTTGACAATCTCCGTGCGGCATTTTTGGGCGTGTGGCGCAGAATAACGAAACACAATACGTTAAAGTGGAATACTTTCGCGTCAAGCAAAAAGGGCAAAACGGCGGGAGAAAACTATCTTTTCTTTCTGCCGCAGATGATTATTGCGCCGATATTCTATGCCCTTTGCGTTCTTTTCGGCAGAGGTGCGCTTCTTGGACTCGGCGCGCTTGCAATCTGGCTGTTTGCGCCTTATATTGCGTTTCGGCTGGGCAAAAAAGAGAAAAACAAAGCTGCGCCGCTGCTGTTTGAGGAAAAAGAAGCACTGCATATTCTTACTGCGCGCACGGTGAAATTTTTCTTCTGTGCTTTAAGCGAAAATGAATATATTATGCCCGACAATTTTCAGGAAAACCGCGGCTACGCAAAAAGAACTTCGCCCACAAATCTCGGTTTCGGGCTTTTAAGCGCTCTGTGCGGGCTTAAAGCGGGAATTTACACGACTTCATTGTGTGCCGAACTTCTGTTTTTGCAAACCGAACAAATTAAAAAACTCGAAAAATACAGGGGGCATTTATACAACTGGTACGATATCACGTCAAAAAAGCCCCTTGAAAAATATGTTTCGTCGGTTGACAGCGGAAATTTCTGCGCATCGCTTATTACGCTTAAAGGCGCGGAAGAATATATGCTTTCACCCGTGCCCTTTTCAAGAAGCAGATGTGACGGAATAGCGGATATGCTGCTTTCGGCGGCGGATTCATTTGACGAAAATATGCAGGTTCGGCTCAGGGAATATGCCGAAAAATTCAGGCTTTCAAGTGGACGCGAAGCGTTTGAAACGGCAAAGGCGTTCCTTTGTGACGGTGTTGTGGCCGACAGAGTGCCGTTTGAGAAAAATATAATTTTCCGCCACGCGGAAGAATACAGAGAACTGAGTTTTTCGGACAAACTGCTGGATATGCTTGACATAAAAAAGGATGAAAATCTGCGTCCCGTGCGCGAACTTATCGAAAGCTTCCCGATGAATGTCAAAGAAACGATTGCCTGCAAGGATTTTTCGGTGCGCCTTGCACGGTGTCTGTGGCAGGTAAATCCCGAAAAGGCGGCAAGGATAGAAAAACAGGCGAAAGAGGAATACAGAAAGATATATGCCCGCGCGTTTGCGGCTTCGGAGAAAATAAAGTCGGTAACGGAATTTGCCGACGGATTTACGGAAAACGCGGACTTTGAATGTTTATACAGCAAAAAGAAAAAACTGCTTTGTATCGGGCTTGACGCAGAAAGTAATAAGCAGAGCGATAACTGCTACGATATGCTTTGCTCCGAGGCGCGGCTTACGGTTTATCTGTGTGCGGCGCTGAATAAAATTCCCGTTGAAACTTGGTTCAATATGTCGCGCCCGTTTTCAAGATATCTTGAAAATCCCATATGCCTTTCGTGGAGCGGGACTATGTTTGAGTACTTTATGCCGGATTTGTTCATAAAACCGCCGGAGGGCGCTATGCTTGAACAGTCCTGCTCGCTTGCGCTTCAAGCGCAGAAAAACGCAAAAAGCAAAAGCGGCGTGTGGGGAATGTCGGAATCGGCGTTCAATGCTCTTGATTTGTCGGGGGAATATAAATATCGGGCGTTCGGCGCGGAGAATACGGCGGTTTCGCGGTTCAGGGAGGAAAAGGTGTTTTCGCCATATTCAACGCTGCTTGCACTTGAAAGCGACCCGCGCGGCTGTACGGATAACATTATCCGCCTTGTAGGTTTGGGCTGCGCAGGCGAATACGGAATGTATGAAGCGGTGGATTTTGCCCGCTTTGAGGGAAGTCAGCCGGGAGTGGTGTACTCTTTTATGGCGCACCATTCGGGAATGGGACTTTGCGCACTTATAAACTTTCTGTATTCGGGCTTTGTGCGAAAATGCTTTACTTCCGACAGGCGGATAAGCGCGGTGAAAGTGCTGCTTGAAGAAAAAATGCCCGCGGGTGTTCTGCCAATAAAACAGAAAAGCGAGAGCGAAAAGCCGAAAATCCAAAGGGGCGAATATGTGCGCGAGTTTATGGCACCGCAAGTTCAGCAGGAAGAAGTTTTGTTTATTCCCTCTGGACAGATGACCGTGCGCGCGTCGTCAAGAGGGGGCATAAAGGTATATTACAAAAACAAACTTGCAGGAGAGGTTTTTGTATATATTCAGGATGAAAAAATCTCGTCGGCGGGATTTTTGCCCGTGGGCGATACCGCAGGAAAATACAGGTGCGAATTCCGCCCGGGCAGCGCAAAGTACGTCTGTATGAGGGAAAGCGGCAGCAATACTCTTGAAGTTTTTGCAAGCGGAGAATCGGCTGTAATCAGAGTAAACTGCGAAAGCGCAAAAACGAAAAACAAACGCGTTGCGGCGGTGTTTATTCCCGTGCTGAACGATGAAAAAGCGTATCTTTCACATCCGGCGTTCAACGGACTTTTTACGGAGTGCGGGAAGATTCATCGGGGCGTCAGATTCAGAAACCGCAAAACGGAAGAAAGCATAAATGTTTATTCTTTAAGCGAAACGGAGAACGTTGCCACCGACAGCCTTAACGTGTTCGGGCGCGGAAAAGGCACGGAGCGGCCGAACCTTGAAGGTAAATTTATGCGATATCCCATAAATCCCTGCGGTGCGCTGTACGTTTCCAAAACGGTGCAGTCAGGCGAAACGGAAGAGTTTGATTTTGTAATTTCGCCGTTTAATGCTGTAAAGACAAAAGCAGCGGTGAACCTTTACTTTTCAAGGTGCAAAAACGACGCCGCGGCGCTTGCCGATGCATATGAACTTTCGCCTGTTTTGTGGAAAAACGCGCAGAAGTTAAACGCTCTTGCCCAAAATGACGGCAAGGCATCTTCGGGCGAGGCGAAAAAAGACGCTTTGTGGAAATACGGCATAAGCGATGAAAAGCCGGTGCTGCTTATCAAAGCGGACGAGAACTGCACGGGACTTAACGAAAACCTTAAAATGTGCACCTACTGCCTTGCGTGCGGCGCAGATTTTAATATAATCGTGGCACAGGACACGGTAAAGGACTATATGCTCCGTGAGTATAATTCCTGTGAGGAAATTATATCTTCTTTCGGCGCGCGGGAGAGAATATTCCACATAACGGGCGTAAAAAAAGAAGAACTTGAACTGCTTAAACACATCTGTTTCGCGTTTGTTGATTCTTCTCTTGAAACGGGCGAACAGTTAAGGCGTCCGGGACGGCAGACGGTAAGCGAAATCACGCTTAAAAGCGAAAAAAACTATCCGCCGTCAAAGTGCGATATGCCCGACGGCGAATTTGACAACGGATTCGGCAGATTTCTCAAAAACGGATATTATATTTATTCCCGCACGCCCGCGCCCTGGTCAAACGTGGTGTCAAACGGCCGCATGGGATTTTTGCGAACCGAAAGCGGCGGCGGGTATTCATGGTATCAAAATTCGGCGCTGTGCAAAATCACGCCTTGGTCAAATGACCCCGTAAAGGACAACTGCGGCGAGATTTTATATCTTAAAGATAAATCTTCCGGCAGATTCTGGACCGTTACCCGCGACCCGGTTGATTACGGCGACGGCCACGAGGCGTTTTTCGGGCACGGATTTGTTGTTTTCGGTTATAACGGGTTCGGAATAAGGCAGAAGCAGACGGAGTTCGTGCATTCGGAACTGCCGATAAAGATAATTTCCCTTGAGCTTGACGGAATCAGGGACAGGGAGATGGAATACTGTTATTTTCTTGAACCGGTTTTAGGAGAAATGCAGGCGGGAAAACTGCTTGACGCCTTTATGCTTGACGGCTGTGTCTGCGTCCGCCGCGAGGGGAAATATCTGCTTGTATATTCAAAAGACGCAAAGTATTATTCCGACAAACAGGGCTTTTTGGGCTTGGGTACGGCAAGCGAACCTGACGCATTAAAAAGCGAAAGTGTTTCTCTTGATACTTGTGCGGGCGACAGCATAGTGCTTTTCGGACAGGCAAAGGAAAAAACGGACATTTTTATTCTCTGCGGCGACAGCATTGAAGAAATTCTTATGCTTAAAAAGACGGCGGAAAATCTCAGTGCGGAAGCGGAACTTGAAAAGGTAAAATCGTTCTGGCACGAGAAATGCACAAAGGTGCAGATTTCAACACCGGACAAAAAACTGGACACTCTGTTTAACGGCTGGCTTATTTATCAGGTATACGCCTGCCGAATGCTTGCACGGTGCGGATTCTATCAGGCGGGCGGTGCGTACGGATTCCGCGACCAGTTACAGGATTGCCTTGCCGTTATGTACGTTGACCCCGAGAAGGTCAGAAAGCACATTCTGCTTTGCGCGGCACATCAGTTTTTTGAGGGCGACGTTCAGCACTGGTGGCACGAACCCGCCGCGGGCGTAAGGACGCATATAAGCGATGATTTGCTGTTTTTGCCCTTTGTTGCGGCAAGATACGCAAGCGTTACGGGGGACACGGATATATTCTCCGAAACCGTACCCTATTTGGAGGGACATTCGCTTGCGGGCAAAAGCGACCTTTACGAAAGCGCGTGGCAGTCGGAAAAATCGGGGACGCTAAAAGAACACTGTATCAAGGCGATAAAACTTGTTATTTCCCGCTCGGGAAAACATTCCTTGCCCCTTATTCTGGGCGGCGACTGGAATGACGGAATGAACAGGATAGGTGAAAAGAGCAGAGGTGAAAGCGTATGGCTGGGGTGGTTCCTTTATCATACGATAAGCGTATTTTTGCCCTATGCGGGCGATGATGCCGAAATGCTTAAAGAACACGCAAAAAAACTCTGTGCCGCCCTTAACACCGTTTGCTGGGACGGCCAGTGGTACATTCGCGCGTTTTCGGATAACGGCGATATTATCGGCAGCAGCAAATCGGAGGAATGCCAAATAGACGTAACAAGCCAGAGTTGGGCAGTGCTTTCGGGGGCGGGCAAGCCGGAAATGATAAGAAAAGCGCTTAAAAGCGCGGAAGATATGCTTATCGACAAAAAGTCGGGCATAGTAAAACTTTTAACGCCGCCGTTTGACAAATCCGCGGGGTATATCGGCGATTA
Organism: uncultured Clostridia bacterium; assembly: GCA_934434555.1. Taxonomy (GTDB): domain Bacteria; phylum Bacillota; class Clostridia; order Christensenellales; family QALW01; genus UMGS1322. The sequence goes on along the minus strand of CAKRZX010000024.1, from coordinate 6,911 downwards.
TATTCCGGGAGTAAGGGAAAACGGCGGACAGTATACCCACGGCGCGGTGTGGCTTGCCTCCGCTTTTGCCCAAAGCGGCGACGGTGAAAAGTGCTGTTCGGTTCTCAATATGCTTTCGCCCATAACGCATTCAATTGATAAAATGCGTGCGGAAAACTATATGCTCGAACCCTATGTAATGCCCGCGGACGTATATTCAAACGAAGAAAACGTCGGGCGCGGCGGTTGGAGTTGGTATACGGGTTCTGCATCGATGTATTTCTGCGCCGTGCTTTCGGATTTGCTGGGAATAAAGAAAGAGGGGAAAAACATTACGGTTGAACCCCATATTCCGTTCTCGTGGCAGGAATACAGGGTGAAACTGGGGGACACGGAAATCAAAGTGCTTAATCCCGAAAGAAAAACCGAGGGCGTAAGCAGTATTCTTAAAAACGAAGAGAAAAACGAAATCCGTGCAGTGATGTAAAAGAGAGGCGAAAACCTCTCTTTTACTGCTTTATTCTTGACTTTTTTTGAATTTGACCGTATAATCTATAAAGAAAAAAATTTAAGGAAAACATTATGGTTAATACTGAATTTTTGCCCGTTTGCCGCAAGGATATGGAAGCGCGCGGGTGGGACAGGTGCGATTTTGTATACATTTCGGGTGATGCTTATGTTGACCACCCGAGTTTCGGTCCCGCAATAATATCCCGTGTGCTTGAAAGTCACGGCTATAAGGTGGGAATAATCGCGCAGCCCGACTGGAAAAACATAAACGCTTTTAAGGAATTCGGCAGACCGCGCCTTGCGTTCCTTGTTTCGTCAGGCAACATCGACCCTATGGTAAATCACTATACCGCCGCCCACAAGCGCAGGCATACCGATGTGTATTCGCCGGGCGGGCAGGCGGGCAAACGCCCCGACAGAGCGGATATAGTATACTGCAACTGCATACGTCAGGCATATAAAAACGTGCCCATTGCAATGGGCGGGGTTGAAGCGAGTTTAAGGCGCTTTGCACATTATGACTGCTGGGACGACAAAGTCCGCGCGTCCATACTTGTGGATTCGGGCGCAGACCTGCTTATGTACGGTATGGGCGAAAAGACGATAGTAGACCTTGCCGATGCCCTTGACAGTGGGCTTAACATAAAGGACATAACGTATCTTAACGGCACGGCATATCTTACCGAACACCCGGAAGACATATATAACGGCGAAATCATTGAAAGCTTTGAACAGGTAAAAAACGATAAAGATGCTTATTGCCGGGCGTTTATGACACAGTACAGAAATCAGAATCACGTTACGGGCAAGGTGCTTATACAGCAGCACGGAAAATCGTTCGTAGCGGTCAATCCGCCGCCGGAGCCGCTTACAACGGCGGAAATGGATGCAACATACGCTTTGCCGTATGCGCGAAAGCCGCATCCGATGTATGACGCACTGGGCGGAGTTCCCGCAATAAAGGAAGTGGAATTTTCAATAACCGCAAACCGGGGCTGTGCCGGGGCGTGTTCATTTTGCGCAATAACTTTCCATCAGGGAAGGGTATTGCAGTCACGGAGCGAAAAATCCGTTGTTGACGAGGCAAAACTGCTTACTGGTCTTTCGGGCTTTAAGGGATATATTCACGACGTGGGCGGACCTACCGCAAACTTCTACGGTCAGGGCTGCAAAAAACAGAAAGAAAACGGCGCGTGCAGCGACAGGCAGTGTATGTACCCGGAAATCTGTCCCGCATTTAAGCCCGACCACAGCAAGTATATTCATCTTTTGGGCCAGCTTAGGCAGATTCCGAAAGTGAAAAAAGTGTTTATCCGTTCGGGACTTCGGTTTGACTGTATTTTGGCGGACAAGGCACACGGGCAGGAATTTTTGCACGATTTGTGCGCCTATCACATATCGGGTCAACTTAAAGTGGCGCCGGAGCATATTTCCGACAAAGTGCTTAAAATGATGGGTAAACCCGGCGAGAAAGTTTACAACAGGTTCTGCGATAAGTATAAAGAGATGAACAAGCGCCTTAATAAGGAGCAGTATCTTGTGCCGTATCTGATTTCGGGACACCCCGGCAGCGACCTTAACGAGGCGGTCCGTCTGGCGGAGTATTTGCACAAACATCACATAAATCCCGAACAGGTGCAGGAATTCTATCCTACACCCGGCACGCTTTCCACCTGTATGTATTACACCGAAAAGGACCCGCGCACGATGAAATCGGTATACGTGGCGAAAAACATAAAGGAAAAAATAATGCAGCGTGCGCTTTTACAGTACAAAAAGCCCGAAAATTACGAAACGGTAAAAGCGGCTTTGATAAAGGCGGGCAGACAGGATTTGATAGGCTTTTCACCTCAGTGCCTGATAAAACCGAGAAAAATAAACAATAACAGAAACAGGAGCAGTAAATGAAAGAATTTAAGTCAGGGTTCTGCGTGCTTTGCGGCAGACCGAACGTGGGAAAATCAACGCTTATGAATCACTTTGTGGGGCAGAAGGTTGCAATAGTTTCCCCAAAGGCGCAGACAACGCGCAACTGCATACGCGGAATACTTACCGATGAAAACGAGCAGATTGTTTTCCTTGATACTCCGGGAATACATAAGCCCAAGTGCAAATTAAACGAGTTTATGGCAAAAACGCAGAAAGAGGCTTCAATAGGTGCGGATTTCACGTGCATAATGCTTGATATAACTCAGCCCGTAGGGCACACGGACGAGAAAATCATAAAGGAATATTCTTCCGCACCCTGTGCGATTGTGCTTAACAAAATCGATTGCGTTGACAGGCAGACCGTGCTTGATTATCTTACGCGCCTTGCCGAATTTGATGTTCCGATTGTACCTGTTTCGGCACAGACGGGCGAGGGCTGTGATGAGCTTAAAAGGATGATTTCACAGTCGCTCCCCGCGGGACCGAAGTATTTCCCCGACGATATGGTGTGCGATTTCCCCGAACGCTTCCTCGCTTCGGAAATAATAAGAGAAAAGGCGCTTCTTAATTTAAGCGACGAAGTTCCCCACGGAATAGGCGTTTCAATAAACAGAATGCAGGAGCAGGATAACGGCAACATAAGCATAAGCGCCGACATCCTTTGCGAGAGGGAATCCCACAAGGGCATAATTATCGGCAAGGGCGGCGCGATGATTAAAAAAATCGGCACCGAGGCACGGCAGGAACTTGAAGTACTGCTTGACACAAAAGTGTATATCGAACTTTTTGTAAAGGTAAAGGAAAACTGGCGCAATTCGGCGGCGGCGCTTAAAGATTTAGGGTATACCGAACAGTAAATCACCTCAAAATAATTCTGAGGTGATTTTATGAAAAGATATGCCGACGAAGAAATGATGAAGATGTTTTTGAAAACGGGCGACCCATTCTATTATGTGGCGCGCAACGTTTTTAAGGAAAGGCGGCAAAATGGGGCAGAGCATAAAGGTTCACGGGATAGTCTTGAATAAAACCGATTATAGGGACAACGACCGCATACTGACCCTGTTTTCCCCCGAAATGGGCAAACTGACCGTTTCGGCAAAGGGCGTGAAAAAACAGAATTCAAAACTCCGTGCGGGCAGTGAACTGTTTGCTTTCGGCGCGTACGTGCTTAACGAAACAAAGGGCAGATACACCGTAACCGCCTACGATTCGGTTGAACCCTTTGTTGAACTGCGCGACGATTTCGACCGCCTTGCGTTCGGCACGCTTATGCTTAAAATAACGGATAAAACGGCACTTCACGGCGAAGAAGAGCCGGAACTGTTTTCGCTTCTTGTTCGCTCCCTTGACAAACTGAGGGAAGAGAATATTCCGCCGTCGTTTACGGCAAGCGTGTTTCTTTTGCGCCTGTGTACTCTTACGGGATACGAACCCGTGCTTGACAGGTGCGTTTCCTGCGGCGAAAAAAACGAACTTTTGTTTCTTTCGCCCGCTCTTGGCGGAACGGTGTGCAAAACCTGCACGAACAGCGAGCATTTTGCCGTTTCGGGGGCGTGCCTTTATTCGTTCAGGCGAATAATTTCGTCCGACTTTGACGACGTTTTTCTTTTCAAACCCACCGAATCACAAAGAAAAGAACTGTTCAGAGCCGCTGCGGCGTACACGTCTTATTTTTTTGACGAAAAAATAAAAATCCTCGATTACATATCAAAATATAATCTTATATAAAAATCAGTTGCAAATATTTGCAAATTACATTATAATAGTTATCGGTCAACAGAATAATAAGAGCATTGCTCATAAATTTTCAGGAGGAAAATGATGAAAAAGTATGTTTACCTTTTCAGCGAGGGTAACGCAGATATGCGTGAACTTCTCGGCGGCAAGGGCGCAAACCTTGCAGAAATGACCAATATCGGTCTTCCCGTTCCCCAGGGCTTTACCATTACCACGGAAGCCTGCACACAGTACTATGAGGACGGTCGTCAGATCAATGACGAGATTATGGCGCAGATTATGGAGTACATCGAGAAGATGGAAAAAATCACCGGTAAGAAATTCGGTGACCACGAGAATCCTCTGCTTGTTTCGGTTCGTTCGGGCGCACGCGCTTCAATGCCCGGTATGATGGACACCATTCTTAACCTGGGTCTTAACGAAGACGTTGTTAACGTTATTGCCGAAAAATCAAACAATCCCCGCTGGGCTTGGGACTGTTACAGAAGATTTATCCAGATGTATTCGGACGTTGTTATGGAAGTAGGCAAGAAGTACTTCGAGCAGCTTATCGATAAAATGAAAGAGGCCAAGGGTGTTACTCTTGACGTTGAACTGAGTGCGGATGACCTTAAAGAACTTGCAAATCAGTTTAAGGCTGAGTACAAGAGCAAAATCGGTACCGATTTCCCCACAGACCCCAAAGAGCAGCTTATGGGCGCTATCAAGGCAGTTTTCCGTTCGTGGGACAACCCCCGCGCAAACGTTTACCGCCGCGACAACGATATTCCTTATTCATGGGGTACAGCCGTAAACGTACAGTCAATGGCGTTCGGTAATATGGGCGACGATTGCGGTACAGGCGTTGCGTTCACCCGTGACCCCGCTACCGGTGCAAAAGGTCTGTTCGGTGAGTTCCTGACCAACGCACAGGGCGAGGACGTTGTTGCCGGTGTTCGTACACCCATGAAGATAGCCGAGATGGAAGAGAAATTCCCCGAGGCATTTGAAGAATTTAAGAAAGTTTGCGCAACTCTTGAAAACCATTATCGCGATATGCAGGATATGGAATTCACCGTTGAGCACGGCAAACTGTTTATGTTGCAGACCCGTAACGGCAAGAGAACTGCACAGGCGGCTCTTAAAATCGCCTGCGACCTTGTTGACGAGGGCATGAGAACTCCCGAAGAGGCAGTTGCTATGATTGACCCCAGAAACCTGGACACTCTGCTTCATCCCCAGTTTGACGCAAAGGCTCTTAAAGCCGCTACACCCCTTGGTAAGGGCCTCGGCGCTTCTCCCGGAGCCGCTTGCGGTAAAGTTGTATTCACCGCTGAGGACGCCGAAGAGTGGAAGAACCGCGGCGAGAAAGTTGTTCTCGTTCGTCTTGAAACCTCTCCCGAGGATATCACCGGTATGAAGGCTTCACAGGGCATACTTACCGTTCGCGGCGGCATGACTTCGCACGCAGCCGTTGTTGCCCGCGGTATGGGTACCTGCTGCGTTTCCGGCTGCTCCGACATTATAATGGACGAGGAAAACAAGAAATTTACTCTTAACGGCAAGACTTTTGTTGAGGGAGATTATATCTCCATCGACGGTTCTACCGGTAATATCTATGACGGAATCATTCCCACGGTTGACGCTTCAATCGCAGGTGAATTCGGCAGAATTATGGCTTGGGCTGACCAGTTCAGAAAACTTAAAGTACGCACCAATGCCGACACTCCCAGAGATGCAAAGAAAGCCCGTGAACTGGGCGCCGAGGGTATCGGTCTTTGCAGAACAGAGCATATGTTCTTTGAGGCTGACAGAATCGCTGCTTTCAGAGAGATGATTTGCGCGGATACTCTTGAAGAGAGAGAGGCTGCTCTTGATAAGATTATGCCTTATCAGCAGAGCGACTTTGAGGCTCTTTATGAGGCTCTTGAAGGCTGCCCCGTAACAATCCGTTTCCTTGACCCCCCGCTGCATGAGTTTGTTCCCACCGAGGAAAATGACATTGAACTTCTTGCTGCCGCACAGGGCAAGACCGTTGAGCAGATTAAAGCAATCATTGCTTCGCTTCACGAGTTCAACCCCATGATGGGTCATCGCGGCTGCCGTCTTACCGTAACTTATCCCGAGATCGCAAAGATGCAGACAAAGGCTGTTATCCGCGCGGCTATCAACGTTAAGAAGGCTCACCCTGACTGGAACATCAAACCCGAGATTATGATTCCCCTTGTAGGCGACGTTAAGGAATTCAAGTTCGTTAAGAACGTTGTAGTTGCTGTTGCCGATGAGGAAATCAAGAACTCCGGCATCGAACTTGAATATGAAGTAGGTACCATGATTGAAATCCCGAGAGCGGCTCTTACCGCTGACGAGATTGCAAAAGAGGCTGACTTCTTCTGCTTCGGTACAAACGACCTTACTCAGATGACCTTCGGTTTCAGCCGTGACGATGCAGGCAAATTCCTGAACGCTTACTATGACACCAAGATTTTCGAGAACGACCCGTTTGCTAAACTTGACCAGAAGGGCGTAGGCAAACTTATGCAGATGACCCTTACTCTCGGCAAACCCGTAAATCCCGCACTTCACTGCGGTATCTGCGGCGAGCACGGCGGCGACCCCACATCTGTTGAGTTCTGCCACAAGATTGGTCTTGACTATGTTTCCTGCTCACCGTTCCGTGTTCCGATTGCACGCCTTGCCGCTGCACAGGCAGCTATCAAAAGTAGGTAGGAGTTCTCTTTCCTTTGAATTACCGCTTGGTTTCAAGGAAGCAG
>CAKRZX010000023.1 GCA_934434555.1 uncultured Clostridia bacterium | reverse complement strand
CAAGGTGGTCTTTATCGGCGGCACGGAAATTGAGATGGCACTATAAAGAGATTGAAAAACGCAAGGGAGTGAGATATGATGATTGTCGCAGTGTCACGAATCCCCCTACCAAAAACAGAAAGGTATCTCTGTTGGGTACGGGTGGCACAAAGTCCACCGTAATTTTAATAGAATTGCGGTGGACTTTTCTATGCCCGAAACCGCTTGAAACAAGGCTTTTCGGCTGTTTCGGCAAATAAACAAACCCCGCCGCAGATTTGTTCTGCGGCGGGGTTTGTTCGGTTGTTTCGGTAATATTAAGCGCTGTTCCGCTAAATAAAAGCGGGCTTACGGAAGGTTATGTCCTTTGCCGTTCAAACGCTTTTCTTTCCCGTATTAAATTATTTCAGCATTTTTGCACTTCCCCTGCGGCTGTGCTGTATTAAGCTTTCGCCTCATTTAACTTTTTTCACAAGCAGAACCCAGTCAAGTTTATCGGGCTTGGTCTCAACCTTGTACGTTCTGTGCACGTCCGGAACAAACGTGCGCTTCTCGGAATAAACACCTGTACGCGGGTTAAACCACTGGTAGGAATATGTTGCATCGTCAAGGTTTGTAAGCATACCTGTTTCAAACTTATCTTTGCCGAAGAAATAAATAACAATAGTATTTCTTTCATCCGAAGCAAGAGAATAGAAATTCTCCTTTTCCGCAATAAAGAATGAAGGCGAATTGAATCTCGGTATAAGTTTCCACCATTCAAGGTTCATAAAGAAATCCTTCATATACCCCATCTGATACGCTGTTTCAAACTCAATGCTTTCCGCCCAGTGCTTTGCCTTGCCTTCGGGTGTGATTTCCTCAAATCCGTCGTCTGACGTTTTATCCATATCGTACGTGCTCTTGTAAAGCCAGATATCTATTGCCCCGTAGCCGTAACCGTACAATCCGTTAAGGTAGGCAAGCCAGCCTTGCTTCCTTGCGCCGAAATGTCCCGTCCACAGATAATCGTAGCGTGACTCATAAAGAATCAGAACCTTTCCCTGTCCGTTTACCCAGCCGTCGCGGGCAAACTCGGGGTCAATCGGTCCGGTGCCCCACGGTGACCACTGATATCCGTACCATGTGTGTCCTTCAACCTCTCTGAATGACGAAGTTGAAACGCAGGTGCCGTCACCGTCAAAGCCCGTCCAAAGGGAACAGAATTCCATATGTCCCGTAATCGGATGCCTGTGGGGGTCATTTTCATAAAGTCCTGCTGCAATTATCTTAAAAGGATTGTTTTCCTTTGTAAAGCGTTTTTGGTCGCCGCGGGTAAAGTAGAAGTCATTGTCAACTTCCTGTCCCAGCGTCCAAAGTACGGGGTATGCCGAATATCTTGCCGCCCAGTACCGTGCAAGGCGATAAATATATTTTTTATCGTCATAACGCTCTATTGCGCATAATTCGTGGGGGAAAAGCAACTGTGCATTTGCATGGACAAGGCCCGCATCGGCAATATACTTAAAGCGCCTGTCAAGGTCGCGGAATCCCTCCACTGCCTTTTCGTCAAGTCCGCGGCTTAAACTGTATCTTGCACCGATCGGCTCGGACTGGTAAACATTAAAGCCCTGCTGAACACGTTTATCAACTATATACTTAAAATGGGATTCGCATTCGAGCCCGTCGGCATGGTCGCCCGCCGAATCGAATTCCTCACAGGCAAAATTCCAATGGGTATCACCCAAATAGAAGAACGGAGTGCCGTCATTATACATAAAGTAGCGCACATTGGGAACTGTTTTTACAAAGCCGTGCTTATAAATTTCAAGTTCGCCGTCATACGGAACGCATTCCACCGTACCGGAAGCAATAAAGCCCTTGTTGCTTGCATCGGTGGTCTTTGTTTCGTATTTCCACTTGCCCGCCGCGGGAAGTGCAAAACGCACGCGCCAGATATCCCCGCCGTCCCAGAATGCGGGTACTGTCATCTTTTTTCTGCCCAGGGTAAACACAACGTCAATGTCAACGTCCTCAAAAGGATTGTCATAATGTTTTTCGCTTACAAATTCAATTTCATTTGCAAGCCAGGTTTTAACTTTCATTTTTCTTTCTCCCTTTATTTTTAGGTCACTGAGAATTCTACCACACACCCTTTCAAAACACAAGAGCAAAAAGTCCGTTTTTACAAAAAGTTCATTTTTACCGCTGCCCCGCCGAAAACTTGACGTTTTTTTATCCTTGTGATAGAATATTTATATATCAATTTTCAGAGGTACTTTATGGATTACGGAAAAGAATCGTTAAAAAAACACCGTGAATGGCAGGGAAAAATAGAGGTTATTGCCCGACCGAAAGTGGAAACCCGCGAGGACCTTTCCCTTTGCTACACACCCGGTGTAGCCGCGCCGTGCCTTGAAATCCAAAAGGATATTTCAAAAAGCTACGAACTTACAAGGCGCGGAAATCTCGTTGCGGTAATCACCGATGGCACAGCCGTTTTGGGCTTGGGCGATATCGGTCCCGAAGCGGGAATGCCCGTTATGGAGGGCAAATGTGCGCTTTTTAAGACTTTTGCCGACGTTGATGCCTTTCCTATTTGCGTAAAAAGCAAGGACGTTGACGAAATAGTGCGCACGGTTGCGCTTATTTCGGGCTCTTTCGGCGGGATAAATCTGGAAGACATTTCCGCCCCGCGCTGCTTTGAAATTGAACGCAAACTGAAAAGTGCCTGCGATATTCCCGTTTTCCACGATGACCAGCACGGCACTGCAATAGTCGTTGCCGCCGCGCTTATAAATGCCGCAAAATGCGCGGACAAAAAGTTGGAGGATATGACCGTTGTTATAAACGGTGCGGGCAGTGCGGGTATTGCAATAGCAAAAATGATTCTCGCCCTCGGCGTGGGCGATTTGATTATGTGCGACAGATACGGTATTCTCTGCCGTGAAAACAACAATATGAATATTGCACAGCGCCAGATTGCGCAGGTCACAAACAAAAACAACGTTTCCGGTTCCCTTGAAAACGCAATGAAACTTGCCGATGCTTTTATCGGCGTTTCCGCCCCAAACACGGTTACAAAAGAAATGGTCGCGTCAATGAAAGAAAAGCCAATCGTGTTCCCTATGGCGAATCCCGTACCCGAAATTATGCCCAAAGACGCTGTTGACGCGGGCGCGTATATCGTCGGCACGGGCAGAAGCGATTTCCCCAATCAGATAAACAACGTACTTGCGTTCCCCGGCATATTCCGCGGTGCTCTTGACGCCCGGGCAAGCGACATAAACGAAGAAATGAAACTTGCCGCGGCTAAGGCGATAGCCGATTACATACCCGAAAGCGAGCTTTCACGCGAAAACATCATTCCCTCGGCGCTTGACAAACGCGTTGCCGCCTGTGTTGCCCGCGCGGTATTTGCCGCCGCTCACGAAACCGGTGTTGCACGCAAATAAATGTATTTCTTTTCTCCCGCACTGCGGGAGATTTTTTATCATAATCACACAAATTGTTAAATACACGGGCTATTATCGCACAATATGCTATTGTATTTTTGTTCTCAGCGCGCTAAAATAATATTACAAAAAGCAAAAAGGAGATTGTAGTATGATAGTTAAAAAACCGCCGATGGGCTGGAATACCTGGAACACTTTCGGCGAAAACATTAACGAAGAATTGATAAGATCCACCGCCGACGCTCTCGTTTCCACGGGGCTTAAAGATGCGGGGTATGAATACCTTATTATCGACGACTGCTGGTCAAAAAAAGAGCGTGACGAAAACGGACGCTTACAGCCTGACCCCGAAAAATTCCCCTCCGGAATGAAAGCCCTTGCCGACTACGTTCACTCAAAAGGGCTTAAATTCGGTATGTATTCCTGTTGCGGTCCCCGCACCTGCGCGGATTATCCGGGTTCGTTCAATCACGAATTTGTTGACGCAAAAACTTTTGCGTCCTGGGGCGTTGACTATCTTAAATACGACCACTGCTACAAGCCTGAAACATCGCCGTCGGATATGCTCTACCGCAAAATGGGGCTTGCCCTTGCAAACTACGGACGCGATATTCTCTATTCCGCCTGTTCGTGGGGAATAAACGGCACCCCCGACTGGATAAAAACCACCGGCGCACATATGTGGCGTTCCACCGGAGACATTTTTGATGTTTGGGGGCGTATAGATGTTATCTACAACGCCAACGTTCCGTTGCAGCCAATCAACGGCAAAGGCTGCTTCAACGATATGGATATGCTTATCGTCGGTATGCACGGCAGCGGCAACGTGGGTATGGGCGGCTGTACGGCGGAAGAATACAGAACCCATATGTCAATCTGGGCAATGTTTTCTTCCCCCCTTATTATCGGCTGCGATATCCGCAATATGGACGAGGAAACCTCGGCAATGCTTAAAAACAGAGAAGTTATCGCAATAAATCAGGACGAAGCGTGCCAGCAGCCCTTTGAAGTTAAATTTATGAACGGCCGTTGGGGCACATTCTGGGTAAAATACCTTGAAGGCGGCGATGTGGCGATTCTTGCCCTAAATATGACCGACAAAGAAATGAAGCCCTATCTTCCCCTTGCCGATGCAGGCTACGCACAGGGCACCCGCGTTACGCTCCGTGATGTATGGACCGGCGAAGAAACAACCGCCGTTGACGCATTCCAGATTAAAAAACTGCCCTCGCATTCGTCAAAACTTTTCAGATGCAGTATACGCAAGGAGGCTGAAAAATGATTAAACTGACTACTCCCCCTATGGGTTGGAACACATGGAACACTTTCGGACGCGACATAAACGAAGAACTGGTAAAGACTACTGCCGACGCTCTTGTTTCCACCGGACTTAAAGATGCAGGATACGAATATCTTATTATTGACGACTGCTGGTCAAAAAAAGAGCGTGACGAAAACGGGCGTTTACAGGCTGACCCCGAAAAATTCCCCTCGGGAATGAAAGCCCTTGCCGACTACGTTCACTCAAAAGGGCTTAAATTCGGTATGTATTCATGCTGCGGTACGGAAACATGCGCCGGATATCCCGGTTCGTTCGGTTTTGAGAATATTGACGCGGAAACTTTTGCGTCATGGGACGTTGACTATCTTAAATATGACCACTGCTACAAGCCCGAAAGCGCTCCCTCGGAACTTCTCTACCGCAAAATGGGTCTTGCGCTGAGCCAATGCGGAAGAGACATTCTCTATGCCGCCTGCTCATGGGGCACAAACAAAACTCCCGAATGGATTAAATCTACCGGTGCCGACACGTGGCGTTCCACCGGCGACATCCACGACTGTGCATCAAACATTTTGGACATTTACAATCAGAATATCGACTTGCAGAAGTACAACACACAGGGCTGCTTTAACGATATGGATATGCTTGTAATAGGCATGCACGGCAAAGGGCTTGTAGGTATGGGCGGCTGCACCGAAGAGGAATACCGACTGCATATGTCGGTTTGGGCAATGTTCGCTTCGCCCCTTATCATCGGCTGCGATATCCGCAATATGGACGACGAAACAAAAAATATCCTCCTTAATAAAGACGTTATCGCAATAAATCAGGACCCCGGCGCCCGTCAGCCGTTCAGAATCGGTTATGACTCGTGGGTTCGCTACCTTGATAACGGCGACATTGCGGTTTTGATTGTAAATCCGGGCGAAACCGAACGCTGGATCATCTATGCCGAACTTCCCGACCTGGGCATTACTCTTGAAACGGGCAAGAAACTGCTTGTCCGCGACCTTTGGACGAAAGAAGAATTCATCGTTTCAAACAGCAGCAGCGAACACAGCCTTTCCGGCAGATTTGCTCCCCACACTTCAAGAATGTTCAGGTGCAAAGTAATTGACTGATACGTGTAAAGTGTGCGGCAAGCCTCTTTCGGGCATTGACATTGGCGCTACAAAGAAATTCATCAACCGCGGCGCCGAAGAATTTATGTGTATTCACTGTTTAAGCGAGCACCTAAAAGTTTCCGAAGAACTCATCTATAAAAAAATAGAAGAGTTCAAGGCAATGGGCTGCACGCTGTTTTAGAAAAGAAAACGCCCGATTTTCGGGCGTTTTTTGTTATTCCTCAGGGGAGAGTATATATCCCTCTGCTCCGGGTACGGCAATTACGTAAACACTGAATTCTTCGCTTTTGTTTTCGCACTGCTCCCTATTGCCGATATTATATAAAAAGTCCCGACAAAATTTCCTTGTCGGGACTTTTAATTTAATTTCGTAAACGCTGCTTTCGCGTTTTTTTATCGAAAGCATTTCCGTATGCATAAGAGAATTGAACCCTATTCACACGGGAATCTGAATTTTCATTTCAATTTGATTATATACTTTTCAACGCTGTCCGTGATTTCATCGGCTTTTTGTTTTACGGTTTCGTTTGCGCTTTCGGGCGCAACGGATTTCCCCGCAATTTCAAACATGGGCAAATCGTTTATGCCGTCACCGAAAACGATTATCTGTTCTTTTTTTACCGAAAACTTTTCGGCAATCTTTTTAAGCGCTGCGCCCTTGTTTGCGTCTTTGTTGCAGAATTCAACATACGTTTCGTCCTGAAAACACACCCGCATATTTCTTTCTTCCGCAGCCGCAATCAGTTTTGAAGCGTCGATACCGTTTTTCACAACAATGATCTTAAAAATATCGCCGCTTAAAAATACGGGCAATTTGAGCATTTCATCTGTTACGCGTCTGTTTTCTTCCCTGAGTGCCGCAATAGGCATCATATTCTGCGCCAACGCTGCCTTGCAGAGTTCCTTTGCGCCCGATTTTTCAACCGTGAGTTTATACAGCAGACAATTCCTATACATTGCCTGCGCACCGTCGGAAGATATAAAAACCGTTGACGTAAACGCCGGGTAAAACAGTTTTTTCAACTGATTATACGGTCTGCCGCTGCTTAAAACAAACGTAACGCCCCGCATCGAAAGCATATTAAGTTTTTGCCAAAATTGGCTTGTCGGCGTTTTCCCGTCTTTCACGAGAGTGCCGTCATAATCCGTTGCAATTAAACTGTACATCTTAAAATATAGGCAGAAAGCGTTTGCCTCTGCCCTTAAAAATTTTTTTATTTTACTATTTTAACAAGTGACTTTCCGTTAAGCCCCGCCGCATTCGCATCATCGGTATCAAGATGCATTTCAAGGCGGAATTTATCGCTTACGCGAATCTGAACATCGTAAAATCTGGTTCTTCTCTCGCCAAGCGCGTCAACGGTAACGTAATCGCCGTCATTCACGCCGTATTTTGCGCCGTCCTCAGGGCTCATATGAATGTGCCTGTTTGCAATTATGCAGCCCTCTTTAAGCGAAACAACGCCTTTGGGTCCGATAATCGTAATGGGCGCACTGCCCGCAAGGGAGCCGCTTTCGCGAACGGGCGGCTTTACTTTAAGCGTAAAGGAATCCGTACGGGAAATTTCAACCTGTGACGCTTTTCTCAAAGGTCCGAGAACGCGAACGTTTTCGATAGGTCTTAATGACGGACCTACGATTGTAAGCGTTTCCTTGCACGCATACTGTCCCGGCTGTGACAGGTCTTTAAGGTGGGTAAGTTCATATCCCGCGCCGAAAAGTGTTTCCATATCTTCTTTTGTAAGGTGAATATGGCGGTTTGATACGCCTACCGGAATATCGCCCTCGGCTGACTTTTCGGCTTTTTGGGCATTAACAGCTTTTATAACCGCCTCGGTAATAGCCTGAATATCAACATTCATTTCTGTCACCTCTTAAATAATCCTGAAACTGTCAGCCATTACACAGCGGCGCCTGCGCGTAAAACTTCTTGCGCTTGTAAGCCCCTCGCCGGTAGGTCCGGCAATGGTAAACGTAGTATGGCCCTCGCCACCGAAGCCGATGCCGGCATAGCTGGGAGCGTTTTTAACAAAAATCGTAGTTTCAACCGCAGAAGCGAACTTCGTAAGGTTGTCGATATTCTTTGAATGCATATGTGCGGTATGCCTGTTTCCGTGTTCGGCTTTAACTGCCAAATCAACCGCTTCATCAATATTATCAACCGAAACGATGGGCAGAATAGGCATCATAAGTTCCTGCTGAACAAAGGGATGTTCAAATTCGGTTTCGCAAATAAGGCATCTTGCGTCCGAAGGCAGAGTTTTGCCGTTATTAAGCATTGCATAAATTACGGAAGCATCTCTTCCCACGCACTTGCGGTTTACCGTAAGTTTTGTTTTGCCCGTCTTTTTGTCGGTAACTTCAACAAGCACTATTTTCGCCAGCGCGTCCGCCTCTTCCTTGGTAATCATATATGCGCCGTTTTTAAGCATTTCGGTGATAAGTTGATCCTTGATATTCTTAAATGCAAAAACTTCTTTTTCCGCTATGCAGGGAAGATTATTGTCAAACGTGCAGCCGTCGATAATATCCTTGCCCGCTTTTTTGATGTCGGCAGTATCGTCAACTATAACAGGCGGATTGCCTGCGCCCGCGCCTATTGCCTTTTTGCCCGAAGACAGCACCGAGCGAACAACGCCGGGGCCGCCGGTACATACAAGCAGACGGATTGCGGGGTGCGCATACATCGTCTGTGCCGAATCAAGGGTGGGTTTATCCATTGACGCAACGAGAATCTTGGGTCCGCCGGCAGAATAGCACGCACGGTTTACAAGGTCAACCGCATAATTTGAAGTGCATATTGCGCCCGGGTGCGGATTGAAAACAACGCCGTTGCCCGCGGCAATCATACCTATGCTGTTGCAGATTACCGTTTCCGACGGGTTTGTTGAAGGCGTAATTGCGCCCACTACGCCAAAGGGAGCCATTTCAACAAGGGTAAGCCCGTTGTCGCCTGTTTTGGCTTCCGATACGATGTCTTCCGTTCCGGGAGTTTTGTCGGCAACAAGGATATGTTTAAGGCGTTTATGTTCAACCTTGCCCATTCCCGTTTCCTTAACGCCCATTTCCGCTAATATTTCGGCTTCTTTCCTTGTAAGTTCCCGTATTGCGGTAATAATTTTTTCTCTTTGTTCAACCGTCATTGAACGAACAGCCTTATAGCCTTCCTGTGCAGCGGCTATCGCGTCGTTCATATCGGTAAATATGCCGATAAGTTTTCTGCCGTTATATTCGGTTGATGAATATGACGAAGTCTTGACTTCCGGAGCGGTCTGCGCAGTCTGCGCGCTTTCGCTCTTTCCGCCCACGTTTGTAAGAACCTGTCTTACTATTGCTTCTATCTGGTCAGGTCTTAAATCAGCCATTTTACGCCTCCGAATTATCCGTTAATAAGTTCTATATTATTTTGTTTAAGCCGTTCCGCCCACGTATCTCCGGGATATTTTTCCGTAACGACGACATCAATGTCGCTAAACCCGCACACTTTTACAAACGAGGAACGGTCAAATTTAGATGAATCTGCCGCAAGTACTCTCTTGTTTGCCGAGCGGAAAAACGCTTTTTTTATCTCCGCGTCTCTTTCGTTTGAATCGGTAATTCCGTTTGTTTCGTCAAGCCCCTTACAGGAACATATTGCCGTGTCAACGTGAAATCCCGATATCATCTTTTCCGCCTGATACCCTACAAGCGAAAGCCCGCCCTCTTTAAGCATTCCTCCGGTGGAAAGCACGTTCCATTCGGGTTTATTGCAAAGTTCAAGAAGAATTTCTATGCTGTTGGTTATCAGGGTTATGTTCTTTTTGTTGAGAATATTTTTTATAACGCACAGCGCGGTGGTACTTGCGTCAAGCATAATGTAATCGCCGTCGTTAATCATTTCACCTATGAGCGCGGCAATTTTCTGCTTGCTCTCCACGTTCGTCTGCTTGCGCACGTGGAACGGCAAATCGATATTAAAACTCTCGTTCTTTATCGCTCCGCCGTAAGTTTTACGCACAAGCCCGTCATTATCAAGTTTTTCAAGGTCGCGTCTGATTGTTTCCTCCGTTACGTCAAATTCCTTTGCCAGGTCGGCAACAAGCACCTTTCCCTCGGCAGAAACTTTTGTAACTATCGCATTCCTGCGCTCTATCGCAAGCATTTTTTCACCCGCGTTACAGGATAGAATCCCAAAGTTTTTTGTCGGGGTTGGGAATTACCGAGGAATCAAGCAACATACCTCTGTCGCCCGCTTCGTTTACGGCGCGCTCTATCGCGGCAGAAACCGCCGAAACGCTTCCCGTTAAAAGCATATACGATTTTCCGCACATACCCCTGCAAAGGCGGAGTTCTATAAGTTCCACCATTGCCGTTTTTGCGGCAGCATCGGCGGCAACGATTGCCGTTGCGGCAGAAAAGCTTTCCATCACGCCCAATGCCTGCGCATTTTCGGGGTGAGCCGTGCCGTATATTGCCGGGAAAACCGAATCGTGAGGATTACCCAGCACAAAAGTATCAATTATCTTATCTCCCTTGGCGGCCTTTGCGGCTTCAACCGAAGCTTTAACGGCGCTGAGTTCACCTGCAATTATTACAATATATTTGCCGGGGCAGACTGTTGCGCTCTCTATAACCTCGACCTCTGCGGTTTTAATCATAAGGTCGGCGCCCTGTATACCTGCTGAAACGGTTGCGAATTCAGCCATACCTAATGCTCTACTCATTTACAAAGTCTTCCTTTCAGAGTGTTACTTTTACGTATTTATCCGTTACCTCGGCAACGGTACCCGCAAAGGGTGTGTGAATATTTACACCTAATTTGCCGTCCTGCGCTTTGGCTATCTGCTGACCCGCCTCAACCTTGTCGCCACGGGCAACAATTGCCTCATCGGGTGCGCCGATATGCTGCGAAAGCAGAATCTTAACGCTTTTGGGCTTAATCTCTCTTTCGTCCAGATCGGCGGGTTTATTGTATTCCGTAAGCCCGAGCCTTGCGGTGAGGCGCTGGTGAGAAACAAGTTTCTGCGTTCTTATGGGGTCAACAGGGGCAAGAGTAACTTCCGGCATTTTAACGCCGCCCTTACGCAGTCCGCCCTTAAACACGCTTATAAGGCTTTGTGCGCTGAGTCCCTGGAAGCATGAATACATCTCGCAAAGTCCGCAGGCGGAACAGAAGAAAGTATTTATGTAAGGCTCAATATTGCCTGTTGCACCTGCCGAAAGAGCATTCATAAACTTTGTGGGGTTAATGGGATAACCGAGAAGGTGACGTGAGCAAAGTTCCGAGCACATACCGCAGTGGCAGCATGCCGACATTGCCCTGTTTACCGCAACCTGAGTTTTGATTTTCTTTCTCTGTACAACGTAATGATTTTTGGGAAGTACGATATATGCGTTGCTTGTTTTTGTTACAACGTCGTATTCCGTGCAAAGACGCCCCGTCATGGGACCGCCGGAAACGATTTCATACTCATCTATCGTAGTTCCGCCCGCAAGTTCAAGCACTTCCGAAACCTGCATCCCCAGCGGAAGACATACCGTTGTGGGATTTTTAACTGCGCCCGTTACAGTGCAGTATTTATGCGTTACGGGGCGTTTTTCCGTTATAGCATAATAGGTATTAAGCATAGTTTCAACATTATAAACTATACAGCCCACCTCTATGGGAAGTTTTCCCGGGGGAACTATCCTGCCGGTAACCTCGTAGATGGTTATAACTTCATCGCCCGAGGGATAAACCGGCGGAAGCAGACCTATCCTCGCCTTTTTGTACGAGGGAAGAACCTGCTCTATTGCTGCAATCGCCTTTTTGTAGTTAGGTTTAATTGCGATTATAATATTCTCAGCACCTACGGCATCGGCAACTTCGTTAAGCGCAAACAGAATCTCGTTTGCATACTTTGCCATTACCTGCCTGTGCAGCTTCAAAAGAGGCTCGCACTCGGCGCAGTTGAGAATTATGGTATCAGCCTTTTCATTTAATTTTGCATAGGATGGGAATCCGGCGCCGCCTGCGCCTACAACACCCGCATCCTTCATTATTGAAGAAAGTTCTGTAATATTCATAATTTACCTTTAATCATCAAGCCCGACAGAATTATCAACAATACCTACTATTGCCGCATCGATCGGGGCATTTTCCATATCGCAGCCAACACGTGCGGAACTACCCGTAACAACAAGTACGGTTTCGCCTATGCCGGCGCCCACATTATCAACTGCGACTATTCTGTCGGCCTTTTCCGTATCGGAATAAGGTTCAACAATCATAAACTTACTGCCCAGCAGTTTTTCATTTTTTCTTGTGGCAACAACACTGCCCACAACTTTACCAACAATCATCTTTTACCCTCTGTTTCGAGGTTCCCCCGGGACGGAACGTTTTTTCAAAAACTTTTGTAAAATCGCCCGCCCGGGTGCCCGAAATGTATTACTTAATTGACGGAAGTATCTTCTCAACGTCACTGTGAGGTCTGGGAATTACGTGTACGGCAACAACTTCTCCGAGTTTTGATGCAGCGTTTCCGCCTGCCTCGGTAGCCGATTTAACAGCGCCTACGTCACCGCGAACCATAACCGATACAAGTCCGCTACCGATTTTCTCGGTGCCGATAAGTACTACGTTAGCAGCCTTTACCATTGCATCGGCAGCCTCAATAGCCGCAACAAGACCTCTGGTCTCTACCATGCCCAATGCTTCGTTTGACATTTGATTTTCCTCCTTATAAACTTATTTAATGCTGGGAAGTATTTTCTCAACATCGCCGTGAGGACGGGGAATTACGTGAGTCGCAACTACTTCGCCCAGACGAGCGGCGGCGTTTCCGCCTGCCTCGGTAGCAGCCTTAACGGCGCCTACGTCACCGCGAACCATAACCGATACAAGTCCGCTTCCGATTTTCTCAGTGCCGATAAGTACTACGTTGGCTGCTTTAACCATAGCATCTGCTGCTTCAATAGCCGCAACAAGACCTCTGGTTTCTACCATACCAAGTGCTTCCTGATTCATCTTTTTCTCCTCCTTAACAGTCTCTTTAACTTCTTCAACCTTAACGGTTTCTGTCGTTTTTGCCACCCGCGCGGCGGCTCTGCTTGCGGCAGAGGGTGCCTTTGCGGCAGCGGTATTTTTGCTTGCCGGTTTCTTTTCTGTTGCCATAATGTTCTACCGCCTTTCTAAACCTCTTGCAGGTACAATTCGTTTTCGGCATCTTTTGCGAGTCTTTCTTCATAAGTGCGGCGCGTTCTCGAAGCCGAAATTTCAAGGATCCGTGCCGTTTCTTCGTGGGGGTTTGTGATGACTGCGTGCGCCGCAAGCGGCTTTATGCACTTTTCATTCGCCGCCTCCACAGCCTGCGTCACTGCCGAAACCGAGCCTTCAACTATTACCGTTACAAGCCTTCCGCCAAGGCGGCGCTCCCAGGTAACGAACTCAACATTCGCGGTTTTGCACATAATATCAAGTGCGTCAACCGCAGCCGCAACGCTCTGCACCTCTATAAGCCCCAAAGAATTCATATCCTACCTCGTTAATTAAATTCTGGGCAGAATTTTCTCAACATCACCGTGAGGACGGGGAATTACATGAGTTGCAACAACTTCGCCCAGGCGAGCTGCCGCTGCACCGCCTGCTTCGGTAGCCGCTTTAACTGCGCCTACGTCGCCGCGTACCATAACGGATACAAGTCCGCTTCCTATTTTTTCAGTTCCGATAAGAACTACTTCTGCCGCTTTAACCATGGCATCTGCTGCCTCGATCGCCGCAACAAGACCTCTGGTTTCTACCATACCAAGTGCTTCGTTTGACATAATACATATCCTCCGTCAAAAAAATTATCTTTTATCAAAAGCATTAAGCTTAAGCATCTTTTCGGTGTCGGGTTCGGGGTTAGGTATGATGTGGGTGCTTATTACGCCCGATACCTTTTCCGCCGCTTCCTTAGCCGCCTGAATTGCCGCTTCAACTGCGGCAACCTGCCCGCGGAATTTTACGCAAACTATCAGCGGGACTTTAAGTCCGTCGGGATTACCGGGTTTGTTCTTGTCAAAAGGTTCGCTTACAACGTCCGCCGCCTTACAGCCCGCGTCACAGGCAACAAATGCGGCAACAAGCCCGTATACCTCGATTATTCCGGTCGCTTTCATTATTTATCCTCTTACCTGTTTACTATGGCTATTTTAAGCCCCTGCATTGAAAGGTTTGTTTTCAATGCCTCATTGATTTCTTCAAGCGGGAACTTATGGGTAATAAGTTTTGCCATAGGCAGCCCTATTGCCTTTGCGCGTTTAAGGAAATCAAATGTTGTGGCGTAATCCCTCAGCGTATAAACCCACGAGCCTACAACGGTTATTTCCTTTGCACAGATGTCAAAGTGCGGGTTTATCGTAGCGTCGCCGCCGTTGATAAAGAATCCAAGTTCGCAAAGTCCGCCGCCGTTGCGGATGAATTTATAGATGTTGGAGTGGCCTGCCGGCGAGCCTGTGCACTGGAACCCGAAATCTGCGGGGTGACCGCCGAATGCGTCCTCAACGCCCTTTGTAAGAGCCTCTATACCCTTGAAGTTCCTGAAGTTTACCGAATGTTCGGCGCCCATTTCCTTAGCAAAGGCAAGGCGCTTGTCGTCGCCGTCAACAGCAACGATGTTTTCGATGCCCATAGTGCGGAGAACCGCTATGCATATAAGACCTATGGGTCCGCAGCCCTGGACAACAACGCGGGAATTGAATCTTAAAATTCCGGTTGTTTTTGCGCGTTCAACCGCATGAACGAGAACAGCGCAGGGTTCGATAAGAATTCTCGAATCAAGGTCCAGATCGCTTACGTTGAATATGCTTGAACCCTTGCGTACGAACAGGTAATCCGAAAACCATCCGTTAAGGTGAATATCGTCGTCGGGAAGCAGGCCGTAAACGTCTGCGCCGCCGATGTTCTGCTTGTTAAGGTCGTACATTGTAATATCCGGATTGTCCTTAAAAATCATACAGGTAACAACCTTGTCGCCTATTTTAAGGTCTTTGCCGGCACTGTCCTTTTTAACGTTTTTGCCCATAGCGACTATTTCGCCCGTTCCCTCATGGCCGAGTGCAACGGGAATAAGCCCGAAGGGGTCGCGTTTGAATTCGTGGGCATCGGTACCGCAAACACCGCAGCCTTCAACCTTTACAAGGATATCGTCATCGCCCAGAGGGGGAATGGGATATTCTTTTACGTCAAAGTGTTCAAGCGCGGTAAGTACCGCAACATGAGCGGTTTTAGGTATTGAGCCCGCAGGTGCCGATGCCGCCTTTGCCGGAGCGGAAGTTTTCTCGCCCTGCATTGACGAAAGCACCTGTTTAACGATTTCTTCTATATTTGCCGAATTTATATCCATCAGTTAAAACCGTCCTTTATATAAGGTTATTTATACATTTTGAGAAAACCTCGCCGCCGACGTCGGCAAGATAAGTGTCCTGCTCTTCCGTTCCGCCGCTTACGCCCAAGCCGCCTATAACGCGTCCGTCGCGCCCGAAAAGCGGAACTCCGCCGCCGAACACAACCATACGTCCGTTATTTGTAAACTGTATGCCGTAAAGACTGCCGCCCGGCTGTGCCAAAGGTTTAAGGTCCTTTGTGGACATCTTTAACGACACCACGGTAAACGCCTTGTTAAGGGCGATATCGTAGGAAGCGATAAAAGAATCGTCCATGCACTGCACGCTTACGGGATTTCCGCCGGCGTCGCTTAACGCAACCACCGCATTCACTCCCGCCTCTTCGGCTTTTGCCTTTACGAATTCGCTTATTGCAAGGGCAAGGCGCAAAGTCATTTTCTCATCTTCCCTCAAAGCGGAAACTATCTCCGCCACAAGGGCTGTAACGTTCTCTTTCAAGATGCTCTCCCGAGATTATTTGCCCAGGGATTCAAGAACTTTCTTGGTAATCTCTGTAACAAGGTCAGCGTCGCTTGCGGGAGCCGCGTCCTTACCGCAGGAGCAGTTTCCGCCGCAGGTATGACAACTGGGCTTGCCTGCTTTTGCATTGGGGCAAAGGTTTGCGGGGTGCTTGCCTTTAAGGCCGAACTGACGGCGGATTTCATAAAGGCGCTCAACCTGCTGGGGAGTAAGTTCTTTCGGGCCGCCCAACTGGCGTGAGAAGAACAAAAGTTTTGCATAGAACTCAACGGATTCCATCTTGTGGTAAGCGTTAAGCAGTGAATCCGAATAGGTAAGCGCGCCGTGGTTTTCAAGAAGAACGGCGTCAAAACTCTGCAAGTACTTTTCAACCGCATCGGGAATTTCCTCTGTTGAGGGTGTGCCGTAAGCCGCTATCGGAACGCAGCCGAGCGCGATAACCGCCTCAGGCATAATGGGCTGTGTAAGCGGAATGCCCGCAATAGCAAAACTTGTTGCATAAACGGGGTGTGCGTGAACAACGCTCATTACGTCGGGTCTCTGTGCATAAACACGCATATGCATTTTGATTTCGGAAGAGGGTTTGAATCCGGGGTTAGCCTGGATAACCTGTCCCTTTGCATCAACTTTGCAGATGTATTCGGGAGTCATAAATCCCTTGCTTACGCCGGTAGGTGTGCAAAGGAATTCATTTTCGCCGATACGAACGGAGATGTTACCGTCGTTTGCGGCTACCATTCCCTGGTTGTAGATTCTCTTGCCGATGTCGCAGATTTGTTTTTTGATTTCATACTCTGTCATTGAACTTTTCTCCTTATTAAAAAGATTTTGTTTTTTGTACTTTAATAATATCACAAACGCACAAATGCGTCAATGGTTTTTGTTGGTTTTTCTTTGATTTTTGCTGATTTTTTTGGTTTTTAGCATAAATTACTTTGAATTTATGTTGTTTTTATCGCCTTTCACGTCAAAGAAGCATATTTTCTTGCCTGAATTTCTCTTCTCAGTTCCTCGATTTGTTTCCGCTGCGTTTTTTTTGCTTTGACCGGGTCAAAAGTTTCAAGATAACTTTTAAGTTCTTTCACACCCTCGCCGGTAACGGAAGAAAGTTTGAAAATCTTTTTCACGCCCGTCTGTTTCAGCCAGTTTTCAACCCTTGCAACATTACCCCCGGGTTTATCGGTTCCCGTGATTATGCCTATAACCTCGCGGTTGCACATTGACACCATATTGGGCGAAAACAGGCAGTACGGTTCGTCGGATGCCATCAGCAGCCCCACGATATCCGCCTCATATACAAACACCGCCACCGCGCCGCCGAGATGGCGTTCCTGAACATACTCGCCGGGAGTGTCAATCATCAGTTCGTTATTTTTCACGTCCTGTGTTTTGGCATAGTGAATATTCTCGCCTTTAAGCGCCTGTGTAAGGGTCGTTTTTCCCGCGCCGCTGCGCCCTATTAAAATAAGTTTGTTCACGTTTTTGTTATGGGACAAACGGTGAAATTCAGGGTGTTTTTCGAGTACTCGCACACCGCGTTCACCGACGCCTCTACCTGGGAAACCGTTCCCGTAATTATAAGTGTTCCGCTGAACCTGTCCACAAAACCCAGTTGCGCGCCCGACGCCTTTGTTGAAAGGTCCGCCGCAATTATCGCGGTTTCGGCGGGAGTCATCGTAACAATACCGATTGCGCCCGTTCTGTCGTCGGCAGGGTCAAGCCCCAGCTTAACGTATATTTCTATATCCGGATTGGCAATAATGTGCGCCAGGGTAATCTGTTTACCCGGCACAAGTTCCTGTATAATCCGTGTTTTTCCCTCATTGCCGTCCATAACGTAAGACCTCTCCGCATTTTTTCGCTTATATTGTATAACAAAAAGTCATCTCTGTCAATAGCAAAAACAGAAAAAAGCAGATTATTTTATACCAATCCAACAACATTCCAATCAAAAGCACAGAATTTTATGTTTTGAATTACGTATTTACACCTGTTCTTTGTTTTTTGAGGCATTTTTGCACTTATGATTCTGAATACTGACCGAACAAAAAAATCGGCGCGCCTTTTCGTGCCGATTTTTCGTATACCTTAATTATAAATTATACATTCCCTCTTTTGCGTGAATAAGCGCACAGATTGTTCTGTTGCACGGCGTGGGGATTTTGTACTTTTCGCCCAAACGCACCACCGCGCCGTTTATAAAGTCTATTTCCGTGCGGCGCCTGTGTTCCATATCCTGGCACATTGACGCTTTTCCCTCTGAAAGCGTCCCCGCAGTGGAAATTATCTCTTTCTTTATTGCCGCGCCGTCAAATTCTTCACCGTCACAGGCGGCAACGGCAACCGCTTCATCAATAAGCGTCCCCACAATTTCCCTGGCATACTCATTTTCCGAAACGTAACCGATAGTCGAATCAAGAAGTGCCGTCAGGGCATTTATGCTCATATTTACAAACAGTTTCTGCCACAAAAGGCGCTTTACGTCGGAGCAGAATTCCGCATCTATGCCGCAGGAAGAAAATACGCTTACAACTTTTTTTGCCGTGTCATCATTGCCTGCGGGCGAACCGATGTTTGTTACTCCCGCGCCGGAATGGAATATTTCACCCGGAGCAAGCGTTACGCAGTTATGCTTCGTTGTGCCGAGAAGAATCTGCTTTTCGTCGGCAAATTCCTTTAACACTTCAAAGTTTCCCATACCGTTTTGCAGCGACATAAGCAGAGTTTTTTCGCCTATAAGGGTTTTATTCTGCTCTATCGCCTGTCTGCTTACCGTGTCTTTTACAAACACAATAACCAAATCGGCGTTTTCTTCGTCCGTTCCGCTCATTTTTGCCTTTATAAAATGCGTGCTTTCGCTGCCGTCCGGCTCTTTTTTCACTATTCCGTGTTCATTTATCGCTTCTACCGCGGGAGCGAACACGTCATAAAGCGTCACCTCGCCCGCCTTTTCAAGAATACAGGCATACAGACACCCCATTGCCCCCGCGCCGATAATCGCAATTTTCATATTATTCCACCTTCATTATCCAGCCCTCGGGCGCTTCGATTTCCTCGTGCTGTATCGCAAGAAGAGTTTCGTACAGTTTCTTTATAACCGATTTGTCACCCTCCGCGCCGAAATGATATTCCTTGCCGTGGTCGTCAATCGTGCCTACGGGCGAAATTACCGCCGCAGTGCCGCACAGTCCGCACTCGGCAAAATCTCCAAGTTCGTCAGCGCGGATTTTTCTCTCCGTGGCTTTAAGTCCAAGATAATGTTCCGCCACATACAGGAGCGAACGCCGTGTAACCGATGGCAGAATCGTGTCGGAATGGGGTGTTACAAGTTCCCCGTCCTTTGTAACGAACAGCACGTTTGCGCCGCCCGTTTCCTCAATATATGTGCGTGTTGCCGAATCAAGATACAGGTTTTCGTCATATCCGCAGGCGTGAGCGTCGGAAATGGCATACAGGCTCATTGCGTAGTTAAGACCCGCCTTGATGTGCCCCGTTCCGTGAGGTGCCGCACGGTCAAAATCTGATATTCTTATTTTAAGCGGACGTGCGCCGCCGGAGAAATACGCGCCCACGGGTGACGCAAATACGCGGAATTCGAACTCCGTTGCGGGCTTTACGCCCAAAACCGGATTCGTGCCGAACACGAACGGTCTTAAATAAAGCGAGCCGCCCGACTCAAAATCGGGAACACAATCCGCGTTGGCTTTTACGGTTTCTTTTACCGCTTCAACAAACATTCCCTCGGGAAGTGCGGGAATCATCATACGCTCACAGGAATCGTTAAGCCTTTTTGCGTTAAGGTCAGGCCGGAAACAAACCACATTGCCCTTTTTTGTTTTATATGCTTTAAGACCCTCAAAACAGGTCTGCGCGTACTGCAACACACAGGACGACTCATTGAGAATAATATTCGCTTCGTCCGAAAGATATCCCTCGCCCCACGCACCGTCTTTATAATGTGCAACAAAGCGCTTTGGCGTTTCATGATATGCAAAACCCTTTACTTCTTCTTTCATATTAAACATCTCCTTGAAAATAATAAAAGACGCCCCGAGAAAAAATTCTCAGGACGTCTTTGCCCTTTTTTATGTTGAAATTATACAACCGTTTGTTTTGCCTGTCAAGGGATTTTTCACTTTGTGAAAATATTTTTTCCGTCATTGAACCAGCCGGAAGTTATATTTTCCTTTTCGATGCCCATAAACAAATTATCCTTTGACGCAATAAAGCCCGTTTCGGACTGTTCAACAAGCAGAATCACCCGACAGGAATGAGCGGGCATATTCTTTATTTCGATATCTCCCGGGAATGAGCCGAGATATTCTTTGCTCCAACAGTCAAATGCGAAAACCGGAATGTCATTTTTAATTACTTCGTCCTTTTCGGTTTCGTCAAGATTAAACACACCCTTTATACGCTTTTTGCCCAAAGATATGCAAACGTGCGCACAATAGGGCTGCTCGAAGAAATCTTCCGGTTCGGCAGCGATTCCGATAGGCTGCATAACCTGGTCAACAAGCACCTTTCTGTCCTCTTCAAGGGCGGATATGTCCTCATTTATAAGCACCGTACCGCCCGAAAGCGCCACTGCGCTTGCCCAGACCCGAGCCTCTTCCAAATCGGGCAAAAAGTCGTCGTTTTCAAAACTTTTGTGTCCCCTTACTATAAGTGCATCAGGGTCGCAGATAAATACTTTGCCGTGATAGTAACTGCGCAGAAAAATATTCTGTATGTCTTTTTTGAGAATCGTCCAGAAACCCACGTGTTTTCTCATACACCAGGTAATATCGGGCGAATACCGAATGCTGTCGAATACGCCCGCCGATTCGGTTATCGGTGCTCCGCACGCCATTAAAAACGTGTCTTTTCCCGCTTTTTCGCGAATAAGCCGCATTAAATCCCGATATAGTTTTACATTTGTGTCTTTTTCGTAGTGAACGGCAACATCGTTTTTAACCGACTGTCTGATAAGCGAACGCACAAGAAAATCAAGTTTGAAATAATTACAGTTATATTTTTCCTTAACGTCCTTTACGCTTTGGGCAATAAGTTCGCGCACCTTTTCCTGTCCGATATCAAGAGGATATGCCGAGCCGTCCCCCTCAACCTGAATAACGTTTCCCGCACAGGAACGCACGCTTTTCCCGTTTTCTTTCTGTATCAGTTCGTTGTGATTCAGGAACATATCGCTGTCGTCCTGTGCAAGCGTGGGCGACATCCACAGTCCCAGTCTGCTTGAACCGAACGGCTTTTCAAGGTTTTTGAACGTTTCGCCGTTTTCTTTCCAGCAGGACGAAAACGTGCCCCCCGTCTGCCAGCCGTCGTCAATTTGTATAAGGTCAGCCCACAGATAATTTTCTCTGAGAAGTTTTTCCTGTTTTCTGCACTCTTCTTCGGTAATATTGCGGTAATAGTACGACCACGACGACCACCCGGTATCAATCTTTTCGGGAAGTTTTATGTCATATTCCATTTTAAGCAAATCGCAGTACGCCGAAAAGAATTCGCCGCCCGTTTTCGTGCGGGAATAAACAAATTTTTCAAGCAAAACTTTTCCCGAATACTCCCTGTTTTCAAGTTCGATTCTGAAAACGCATTTTTCCCTTGATGTAAAATACCGTGTCAAAAAGCGTTCCGCCGTAACCGTGCCCACCGAAAGCATGCCGTCGTCACCCTTTACCATAACAATATCGCGGCTCATAAACTCTTCATAAAGCGGCGCAACCGAAACAAAATCATTTGTGCAAAAGCCGTTATTAAACGCAAGAGCATTTATTTTCGGCACATCAAAAACAAACTCCACCGTGTCAACAGTGATTTTTGTTTCCGAAAAAAGCGTCGGTGTAACAAACACACCCGCATCGGTTTCTTCCTTATTAAGTGTAATCAGCGCCGTTTCAGCGCCGTTAAGCATAATTTTCATATATCCTCCCGAAAGCAAAACTCTATAATAATTTTATCATATAAACGGGCTCGGAATCAATATAAACTTTCGGAAAAAAGCATAACAAAAATCCCGATGTTCTGCATATGTTCGTATTCGTCCGCAAAAAACTATTGCAAAAATGAAATAAAAATGATACAATATACACCGTGCAAGTTGTCATTAGGAGGATTCCCGTATCGAGTACGGGAAAACGGTGTTTTGGAAAAACTTCTTATTAACGGCGGAAAGAAAATGCAGGGGGACGTTTTTGTAAGCGGCGCAAAGAACGCGGCGGTTGCAATTATCCCCGCGGCTCTGCTTTCCGACGGTATTTGCGTTATAGACAATATTCCCGAGATAGAGGACGTTAATGTTATTGCCGAAACCATACGCAATATGGGTGCAAAAGTCGACCTGTCCGTTCCCGGGCAGATTACCATTGACCCTTCCGGCGTAAGAGACGAATGTCCCGACGAGGGTCTGACAAAGAAAATGCGCGCTTCCTATTATCTTATGGGTGCGCTTTTAGGCAGATTCGGTCACGCCGTTGTACCGCCTCAGGGCGGCTGTTATATCGGCAAACGCCCCATCGACCAGCACTTAAAAGGCTTTTCCGCTCTCGGTGCCGACGTTAAAGTAGGCAGCGCGGTGGAAATTACCGCTCCGAGCCTTAAAGGCGCGGAAATTTATCTTGACGTTGCAAGCGTGGGCGCAACAATAAATATTATGCTTGCCGCCGTCAAAGCGGAGGGTCTTACCACTATTTTCAACTGCGCAAAGGAACCCCACGTAATTGATGTTGCCAACTTTCTTAACAATATGGGCGCAAAAATAAAGGGCGCGGGAACCGACGCAATAAGAATTATGGGCGTAAAGAAACTGCATTCCTGCAACTATACGCTTATTCCCGACCAGATAGAAACCGGTACATGGATGATAATCGCCGCGGCTACAAACAGCGATATAACAATAAGGAACTGCATTCCCACACATATGGAATCCCTTTCGGCAAAACTTTACGAGGCGGGCTACCGCATCGACGAGGGCGAAGACACACTGCGCATTATCCCTCTCAACCGCCGTCCGAAAGCGGTAAGGATAAAAACAATGGCGTATCCCGGATTCCCCACCGACCTGCAACAGCCTTTTTCGGCACTGCTTGCCGTTGCCCAAGGGACGAGCGTTATAACGGAAACTATTTTTGAGCAGCGCTACCGCCACCTTGACGAACTGAGAAAAATGGGTTCGGACAACGACTACAATGACCGCATAGCCACCATTACCGGTGTTGAAAAACTTTGCGGCACCAATGTTGAAGCCCTTGATTTGCGCGGCGGCGCGGCGCTTATTGTTGCGGGGCTTATGGCAGAGGGTACAACGACCGTTACGGGTGTACATTATATTGACCGCGGTTATGAGAAAATTGTTGAAAAGTTACAGAATTTAGGTGCGGACATAAAGCGAATACAATAGAACATTTTAAGGCAGTCAGGTTTCCCCTGATTGCCTTTTTTCATTAAAACAAATTTTTATCAATGCATTTTTCCGTTGATTTTACGGATAAAACAATATATAATATACAAAAAACAAATATTTACGGAGTGTACAATGAACTTTTCGGACATAAATCCGCGAATCAGATTCGCAAGCAAAATTCATTTTTACGGCAAGGGTCAGAACGTTTCCGCCTACGACCACCGTTTCTTTTTTACCCTTGACGGCTGCGGAAAAGTGAATGTTGACGGGCAGGATTTTTCCGTTTGCCCCGGTGACGCCTTTTTGTGGCAGAGCGGCACGGTGTACAATTTTTCAGCCGAAAGCGAACTTAAAATGGTAAGCATAAATTTCGATTACACTTTCTCCGTTTTTGATGAAAAGTCGCTGTTTCCTCCCGAGCCGATTGAAATTTTCAAAAAGGAAAAAATTCTCGAACACGTCGTTTTTGACGATTCCCCCGTCCTGAACACGCCCGTAAAAGTTACATTGCCCGCATTAAAAGGCAAACTTGACACAATAATTTCCGCATTTTCGCAAAAGAAAATATTCTATATTGAGCGCTGTTCCGCACTTTTTAAGGATATGCTTGTTGACGTTCTTCAATGCGGCATGGGCGCGGACGTTTTGGGCAAAGTGGAACAGGCGATTGAGTTTATAGAAAGCAATTATCAAAACGGTATTACCAACGAGGATATTGCCGCCGCGGCTGGTTATCACCCGTACCATTTAAGCAAACTTATGCTTTCCTGTACGGGCAAAACACTGCACCGATATCTTCTTGAATACCGCCTTGACCGGGCGCGGGAATTTTTATCCGACAAGCAAAAGAGCATTGCCGCAATCGCCAAAGACTGCGGATTCTGTTCGCCCTATCATATGTCAAACGCATTTAAGGCCGAATACGGAATAACCCCCGCAAAATACCGGAAAAGATATTTCTGATATTTCACTTGTTTTTCACCTTAAAGCGCCCTTATTTAGGCAAACACGGTGTAATGCACATTGACAAAAAGGCGTATTTATCGTAGAATAATATCGTTAACTGTTTCGAAAGAACATAAAGGAGCAAAATGAAAAAAATAAGTGATTCGGTAAAAAAAGAAACGGGCTTTGTTGCGCTTTGGAGCATTGTTTTCAGCGTGCTTATGCAGGCGGCTTTCCTTATTTCCGGGCATTGGGATATGACCGTTTTATGGGGCAACCTGTTAGGCGCGGGAGTGGGAATACTTAACTTCTTTTCTCTCGGGCTTACGCTTCAAAATGCCGTTGAAAAGGAAGAAAAGCAGGCGCGGGCATATGTGCGGATTTCCCATTCGCTACGCACGGTTTTAACCGTTGCGTTTCTCGCAACAGGTTGCATTTTTCCAAACGTATTCAACATAATTGCACTGTTTGTACCGCTTGTATTTTCGCGCTTTGCAATACTTATAAGGTATATACCCGCAAGAAAGAAGGAATCGGGAAATGGAGAATAAACGCAGATTCACGTTTGCGGACATTCTTTTGCTTACCCTTGCAATACTTCCCCTTGTTGCGGGAATCGTGTTGCAGGTGCTTACAAAAGACCCTGCCGGCGACATAACGATAACAGGCGCGCGGGTTTTCTTTACCGTAAAAATGCCCTTGCAGGACTGTCCGATTACGGAATCCCAAATAAATTCGTGGCTTGTAATGCTCACGATATTTTTCCTGTGCCTGTTTTTCACTCACGGCTTAAAAACAAAGCCGGATAAAAAACGTCAGCTGGCGGCAGAGTGGATTGTTGAAAAATGCACGTCCCTTGTAAAAACGAATATGGGCGAATACTTTTTGGGCTTTGCGCCGTTCATTGCGGCGATACTTGCACTCTCTGTATTTTCAAGTCTGCTTTCCCTGCTCGGTCTGTTTGCTCCCACGGGCGACCTTAACGTTGTAGGCGGCTGGGCGCTTGCCGTATTCATTTTGATAACATATTACAAGATGAAGTGCGGGCCCCTTTATTACCTTAAAGGTTTTACCGAGCCCATTGTGGTGCTTACGCCGTTCAATATAATAAGTGAGGTTGCAACGCCCGTTTCAATGACATTCCGTCACTACGGAAACGTGCTTTCGGGCACGGCTATATCGGTACTTGTTGCCGCCGCACTGCAAGGGCTGTCGAATCTTGTTTTAGGCTGGCTGCCCGGAGTTTTGGGCGAAATACCGTTTTTGCAAATAGGACTGCCCGCCGTTTTATCGGTTTACTTTGACGTATTTTCAAGTTGTATTCAGGCTTTTATATTTGCAATGCTGACAATGCTTTACGTTGCCGGAGCGTTCCCCATGGAGGACTACTTCGCGCGGCGCAGAAAAAAAGAAGAAAAAAAGAAATTAAAATCGGAGGTTTAATAAAATGGAACTTGCAATCGGAATTATTTTAGGGTGCTGTGCTTTGGGCGCAGGTGTTGCGATGATAGCGGGTGTAGGTCCCGGTATCGGTGAAGGTAATGCGGTAGCGAAGGCCTGTGAGGCTATCGGCCGTCAGCCCGAATGCAAAAGCGATGTTACTTCCACAATGATTTTAGGCTGCGCCATTGCCGAAACCACGGGTATTTACGCCCTTGTTATCGCGCTGCTGCTTATATTCGTTGCGCCCAACATTCTTGTAAACGTACTTAAAAACGCATTGAAATAACGGAGCAATTCAATATGCAGAATTTGGAAATCATATCCGTCAACATATGGAATATCCTGATTTCCCTTGCGAACCTCGTAATCCTTTTTCTTATATTGAAGCACTTCCTGTTCAAGCCCGTTAAAAAGGTTATGGACGAGCGTGCAAAATCGATTCAGGACGGCTACGACAACGCCGAAAAGGCACAGGAGGAGGCGGAGGAAAACAAAAAGGCTTGGCAGAAAAAACTTGACGATGCCGATAAAAGCGCAAAAGCTGTGCTTTCCGATGCCGCCGAAAAGGCAAAAACCCGCGGCGACGGCATTGTTTCCGATGCCGAAGAGCGTGCACGGGAGATAATCCGCCGCGCAGAAGCCGATGCGGAACAGGAAAAGAAAAAGGCGCGGGCGGAAATGCACGACGAAATCCGCGATGTTTCAACTTTGCTGACGGAAAAACTGCTTGACCGTGAGATAAACGAGGACGACCAAAGGGCGTTTATCGATTCGTTTATCGACAGTTTGGGTGATAAAAAATGACGGACATAAGCAGAGAATATGCCTCGGCGCTGTTTTCGCTTGCCGAAAGCGATAATTGCGAAAAGGAAGTCTATTCTTCACTTTTGCGCATAAAACGTATTTTGGACGAAAACCCCGAATACGTAAAAATGCTTGCGTCGCCGGCAATAGACAAAAAAGAGCGTGCCGCGCTTTTTACAAAAGCAATCGCAAGCGAGCCCGAACTTGTAAAAGACTTTTCTTCGCTGCTGTGCGAAAAAGGTTATATCGTGTTTTTCGGGGAAATCAGCGACGAATACGGCGCGATGTATTTTGAGAAATCAAAGATAACGCGCGTAAAAATTACGTCGGCAACCGGCCTTACAAGCGGTGAAAAAGCCGCCCTTGAAAAGAAACTTGAATCCGTTACGGGCAACAGAATCGAAGCCGAATACTGCCTTGACCCTTCACTTATTGCGGGCGTCAAGGCGGAATATGACGGAAAAGTTTCGGACGGAAGCCTTAAACACAGGCTCCGCGAAATAAAGGAAGTGATAGATAAATGAGCGAAATAAGCAGCATAATCAAAGAGCAGATAAAGAATTACAAGTCAAAAACCGAGCCTACGGAAACGGGAACGGTTGTGCTTGTGGGCGACGGCATTGCAAAGGTGTACGGCTTACGCAACTGTATGGCAAGCGAATTGCTTGAATTTGACGACGGCTCTTTCGGTATGGCTCAGAATCTGGAAGAGGAAACCGTTTCGGTGGCAATCCTTTCGGATAATCAGAATATAAGCGAGGGCACCGAAGTCCGCCGCACGGGCCGCGTACTTTCCGTTCCCGTAGGCGAGGAATTTCTGGGACGCGTTGTTGACGCTTTGGGCAATCCCATTGACGGCAAAGGTCCCGTTACCGCTTCCGGTGAAAAGCCCATCGAGGCGGAAGCCCCCGGAATAATTGAAAGAAAAAGCGTTTCCGTACCTTTGCAGACCGGAATCAAGGCGATAGATTCAATGATTCCCATCGGCCGCGGACAAAGGGAACTTTTAATCGGCGACAGGCAGACGGGCAAAACGGAAATCGCAATAGATACAATAATAAATCAAAAGGGCAAAAACGTACTGTGCATTTACGTTGCCATAGGTCAGAAGAATACGTCTGTTGTGCAGCTTGCGGGCGAACTTGAACGTTCGGGCGCTATGGAATACACAATAATCGTTTCGGCTTCCGCATCGGAAAGTGCACCTCTGCAATACATTGCCCCTTATTCGGGCTGTGCTATGGCGGAATACTTCCGTGAGCAGGGCAAGGACGTGCTTATTGTTTACGATGACCTTTCAAAACATGCGGTTGCCTACCGCGCACTGTCACTGCTTATCCGCAGACCGCCGGGACGCGAAGCATACCCGGGCGACGTTTTCTATCTGCACTCCCGTCTGCTTGAACGGGCGGCATGCGTTGCAGACGAATTCGGCGGCGGCTCAATAACGGCTCTGCCCATAATAGAAACTCAGGCGGGCGATGTTTCCGCGTACATTCCCACAAACGTAATCTCAATTACCGACGGTCAGATATTCCTTGAAACCGACCTGTTTCACGCGGGCATTATGCCGGCAATAAACCCGGGCATATCGGTTTCCCGTGTAGGCGGTTCGGCACAGCTTAAAGCAATGAAAAAAGTTTCGGGCGAACTTAAACTGCTGTATTCACAGTACCGCGAATTACAGGCGTTTGCCCAGTTCGGAAGCGACCTGGACGCCGACACAAAGGCGCGTCTTGCCTTGGGCGAAAGAATCGTTGAAGTGCTTAAACAGAACCGCAATTCACCCGTTTCGGCGGGCTGTCAGGTTGCAATAGTGTATGCGGTAATCCACGGATATCTTAACAACGTTGAAGTAAAGAAAGTACACGAATACGAACGCGACCTTTACGAACTTCTTGAAAACGGCTACTCTGCCTGGCTTGACCGCATAGAAAACGGTTTTTGGGAAAAAGAGGATGAGGGAATCCTGAAAGAAGCCCTTGAAAGAATGCAGAGGTGAAAGTAATTGGGTGCCGATATTAAACAACTGCGCACGAGAATAAAGAGCGTTGATTCTACTTTGCACCTTACCTCCGCAATGGGTCTTGTGGCGTCCTCAAAAATCCGCAAGGCAAACCTTAAAATGGCTCAGAGCCGCGACTACTCCGCGGCGTTTGAAAAAGTCGTTGCCGCGCTTGCGGCTGTACCGGAATGCAGAAAAAGTCCCTATATATCCGAGCGCGAATCCGGCAAAACGGTGCTTATTGCTATTGCGGGCGACCGCGGTCTTGCGGGCGGCTACAACGCAAACATATTCAGGTTTTTGCGGCAGTACACGGACGCGGAGATTATCCCCATAGGCAAACGCGCCTGTGAGCGTTTTTCTGGAAAATATACTTCAAGCGAGCATTTTTCCGTTGTTGAAGCGGACGAACTTTCAAAAAGCCTTTGCGAAAGGTTTGTTTCGGGCGAGCTTATGCGTGTGGGAATAGTTTACACCCGCTATGTTTCGATGATGAGTCAGGTGCCCGAAGCAAAGTGGATTCTGCCCCTTAAAGCGTCGGGAGAAAAAATAAACGGAATGATTTTTGAACCCGATGAGGAGACCGTGCTTGAAAGCGCGGTAAGCGATTTTGTTTCGGGCAGTATAGTTGCCTGTGTACGCGAAAGTTTCGCTTCCGAAACGGCTGCGCGGCGTATGGCAATGGATTCGGCGGGCAAAAACGCCAGGAAAATGATTGACGACCTTCAACTTGAATATAACCGTGCGCGTCAGGGCGCAATAACTCAGGAAATAACCGAGATTGTTGCCGGCAGCGGCGAATAAAAAGGAGTGAACAGGAATTTGGCAAACACAGGATTGGTTTCACAGGTAATGGGTCCCGTTGTTGACGTGCGTTTTGAAGAGGGTAAACTTCCTAAAATCTTCAACGCCCTTACCGTTCCCATAGGTGAAAAGACCCTTACAATAGAAGTTGCTCAGCACATAGGCGACGGCACCGCAAGGTGCATAGCAATGGCAAGTACCGACGGCTTAAAGCGCGGTGAAACGGTAACCGACACGGGCAGAAGCATAAGCGTTCCCGTAGGCAGAGAAACTCTCGGCAGAATTTTCAACGTTTTGGGAGATACCGTGGACAACGGTCCCGAAATCGAAAACGCAAAACGTATGAACATTCACCGTTCCGCCCCCGATTATGATGATCTTTCCACCTCTCAGGAAATTCTCGAAACGGGCATTAAAGTTATCGACCTTATCTGCCCCTATTCAAAGGGCGGAAAAATCGGGCTTTTCGGCGGTGCCGGCGTAGGCAAAACGGTTCTTATAATGGAACTTATAAATAATATTGCCAAGGAACACGGCGGACTTTCGGTTTTCACGGGCGTAGGCGAGCGTACCCGTGAGGGTAACGACCTTTATAACGAAATGAAGCAGTCGGGAGTTTTGGACAAAACCGCCCTCGTTTACGGGCAGATGAA
Source organism: uncultured Clostridia bacterium (assembly GCA_934434555.1). Classification (GTDB taxonomy): domain Bacteria; phylum Bacillota; class Clostridia; order Christensenellales; family QALW01; genus UMGS1322. The sequence goes on along the minus strand of CAKRZX010000023.1, from coordinate 6,680 downwards.
TGAACCGCCGGGAGCAAGAATGCGTGTTGCGCTTTCGGGGCTTACAATGGCGGAGTACTTCCGTGACGAAGAAAAACAGGACGTTCTTTTGTTTATTGATAACATATTCCGTTTCACTCAGGCGGGAAGCGAAGTTTCGGCGCTTTTGGGCAGAATGCCCTCGGCGGTAGGATATCAGCCCACCCTTGCCAACGAAATGGGTATGTTGCAGGAGAGAATAACGTCCACAAAATCGGGTTCGATAACGTCGGTTCAGGCGGTATACGTGCCCGCTGACGACCTTACCGACCCTGCCCCCGCAACAACGTTTGCGCACCTTGACGCCACAACCGTGCTTTCAAGGAACATCGCCTCAATGGGTATCTACCCCGCGGTGGACCCCCTCGAATCCACAAGCCGTGTGCTTTCGCCCGAGGTTCTCGGTCAGGAGCATTATGACGTTGCAAAGGAAGTTCAGCGCATTTTACAGCGCTATCAGGAACTTATGGACATAATCGCGATTATGGGTATGGACGAACTTTCCGACGAGGACAAACTTCTCGTTTCCCGTGCAAGAAAGATTCAGCGTTTCCTGTCGCAGCCGTTCCACGTATCCGAGAAATTCACCGGAATCCCCGGCACGTACGTTCCTCTTTCCGAAACCGTCCGCGGTTTTAAGGAAATCATTGAGGGCAAGCACGACGATTTACCCGAATCGGCGTTCTTGTTTGTGGGAACAATTGACGAGGCTGTCGAAAAGGCGAAAACGTTATGAACACTTTTATGCTTAATATTGCCACGCCCGAGGGAAACGTGTTTTGCGGCAAGGCGGAAATGATTTCTCTCCGCGGTGCCGACGGCGACCTGGCTGTTCTTGCGGGGCATATTCCTTTTACCACAACGGTTGTGCCCTGTAAGTGTAGAATTTATCTTCCCGACGGAAGCGAAAAGCACTTGCGAATTGAAAGCGGTCTGCTTACCGTCAGCAAAGAATGCGTAACCTTGCTTTCGGGCAGTGCAGCATTTGAATAATTACAAAACGGCGTTCTCGCCGTTTTTCTCTTTATAAAGACATTTTTATTTAGATTGGTGAGTTTTTTGAATTTTTTTACTGTCAGGTATTGACTTTCTGTTTCTGATGTGATATTATAGAATTAGGATTTACGGATATGTAAATCCTAATCGGGTCACTTTAAGGAGGCAAATATGAAAACACTGTCGGCTATAAGCAAAACTCTTAACTGTTTAGTAGGCATATTCTTTATTCCGCTGTCTTATCTGGGACTTATCTTTGCGACAAATTCTTTGGACGCCGGACATATGGAAAATCCCGACGGGTTATTTATTACCGCCCCTTACGGCATAGCCATTTTGATTCCGCTGCTTCTGTGGGTTGTATTCACGGTAATCCGAATGATAACAAAGAAATTCAAATTCTTTGAACCCGTATTCTTCGGAATAGGCTTGCTTGACTTCGGAGTTTTCCTGTTAATTTCCTCAATGATTCGCTAAAATAAAATCGGCGCAGAAAATGCGCCGATTTTTTCGTTTCCTCATTTTTTCTCTTCGTCTTCTACTATTGGCGCTTCGTTCTCGTCTTTGTTCGCCCATTCGTCGGCTTTTGTAACGCCCACTTTAACGGATTTCACAATAGACTTGCCCAGATTCTTGAACGCGTGCCCAAGCCCGACGCCTGTTTCTTTCCAACTGTCTTTGAGGTCTGCCATAACATTCACCTACCGAAAATAAATTATATATTTATTTTATTATGATTCCTGTTTTTTGTCAATAACAAAACCCGGGAGGTTCGCTCCCGGGCTCTTTGCTTTTTTATTTTACTGTTCGTCGGTCGTTTCTTCGTCGTCTTCTGTTGCTTTGCCTACGATAAGGTTTGTTACAATGCCGAGGATAAGCGCGCAGGCAATCGATGTAAGGGTTACCTTGCCGAAAGTTACCGCAAGTCCGCCGATACCGGTTATAAGGATTACCGCTACCGTAAACAGGTTCTTGTTTTTGCCCAGGTCAACGGTCTGAATCATCTTCAAGCCGCTTACCGCGATGAAGCCGTAGAGTGTTATGCACACACCGCCCATTACGCAGTTGGGTATGGTTGAAAGGAATGTTACGAAGGGCCCGAAGAAGGAGATTACCATGCAAAGGATTGCCGTTGCAAGTATGGTGATTACCGAGGCGTTGCGGGTGATTGCCACGCAGCCTACCGACTCACCGTAAGTGGTGTTGGGGCATCCGCCGAAGAAACCGCCTACTGCCGAGCCTACGCCGTCGCCGAGGAGTGTTCTGTGCAGTCCCGGGTCTTCAAGCAGGTCTTTATCAATTATGGAGGAAAGGTTCTTGTGGTCGGCAATATGTTCTGCGAATACTACGAACGCAACCGGGATATACGCTACCGCGATGGTTGCTATGTACTGTCCGTTAAGGTCTTTTGCGCCTTTTATCGCTTCAAGGAAAGTGAAGTCGGGAACTTCAACGAATTTCATATCGTGGAACACCGTGAAGTCGATAACCTGTAATGCGGCATTTCCTGTTGCGTTGCCTATAACCGTGAAGATTGCGGCAACTGCGTATCCGGCAAGGATACCGATAATAAAGGGTATAAGTTTAAGCATTTTTTTGCCGTAAACCGAGCAGATGATAACGGTAAAGAGCGTTACAAGTCCGCAGATAAGAGCCACATAGGGGCTTGCGGTTACGTTGCCTGCCGCGTCAAGTACTTTGCCTTTTGTAAGGTCGGAAACAGCGTTTCCCGCAAGTGAAAGACCGATGATTGAAACGGTAGGTCCGATAACAACTGCGGGCATAAGTTTGTTAATCCACTTAACGCCGGCAATTTTAACTATGATTGCAATTACAACATAAACAAGTCCTGCGAAAACCGCGCCCAGGATAAGGCCCATATAACCGGCCTGAACCGATACGCCGCCCGCGAATGCCGCAAGCATTGAACCGATGAAAGCGAAAGATGAGCCGAGGAAAACGGGGCTGTTGAATTTGGTGAACAGCAGGTAGACTATTGTACCTATGCCTGCGCCGAACAGCGCCGCCGACTGCTGCATACCGTTGCCTACGATTGCGGGAACCGCGATGGTTGCAGCAAGGATTGCAAGCAGTTGCTGGAACGCAAACACGATTACTTGACCGAACTTAGGCTTGTCGTGAATACCGTAAATTAGTTTCATTTTTTATTCCTCCATAAAACATTTGTTTATTTTCACGCCTTTAAGGCGATGAAACCGTGAAAAAGGGTCTTGCTGAGCGCACAGCAAGACCCTATAAGCCTAAGAATACATATCGGGAAACTTGCCGGCATCTCTGTACCGACTTAAAACTTCATTTTTCGTGAGGTAGTATAACTCATAAAGAGTTTATTGTCAACTGTTTTTTTGCAATTTTCAAAAAGTTTTTTACAGGTGCAGAACACGCTCTTTTATTTCCTGCGTTCTGCCCTGATTCCAAAACTGCGTACCGATATATCCGCAGGTACGGCGTGCAACATTCATTTTCGCCTGATCGGTGTTGCCGCAGTTGGGGCAGCGCCAAATCAGTTTGCCGTCGGAATCCTCTTTAATCTCAATTTCGCCGTCAAAGCCGCATTCCTGGCAGAAATCGCTCTTGGTGTTCAGTTCGGCATACATTATGTTGTCATAAATGAACTCCATAACCGCAAGCACGGCTTCAATGTTATTCTGCATATTGGGTACTTCAACGTAAGAAATCGCACCGCCGGGCGACAGCGCCTGGAATTTTGATTCGAGGGCAAGCTTATCAAACGCGTCGATTTTCTCGGTAACGTGAACGTGATAACTGTTGGTTATATAGTTTCTGTCGGTTACGCCTTTTACAGTTCCGAACCGCTTTTGCAGACATTTTGCAAACTTATACGTTGTGCTTTCCAGCGGCGTGCCGTAAAGCGAATAGTCAATATTCTCTTCCTTTTTCCACTTTGCGGTATACTCGTTAAGTTTCTTCATTATTTCAAGGCCCAGCGCCTCGCCCTCGGGCTCGGTAAGCTTTTTGCCGATAAGCGCGTAAACACATTCCCACAACCCCGCATATCCGAGCGACAGGGTGGAATACCCGCCGTGAAGATACTTATCTATCGTTTCTCCCTTTTTAAGGCGAAGAAGTGCGCCATGCTGCCACAAAATCGGGGCCGCGTCGGAAAGCGTGCCGGTAAGGCGCTCGTGCCGGCATTGAAGCGCCCTGTGGCACAGTTCCATACGGGAATCAAAAACTTTCCAGAATCTATCAAGGTCTCCCTGTGCCGAAAGCCCGATATCCACCAGATTTACCGTTACAACACCCTGATTGAATCTGCCGTAATACTTGGGCTTGCCGTTCTCGTCAACGTAAGGGGTAAGGAAGCTGCGGCAGCCCATGCAGGTATAGCAATGACCCTCACCGTTTTTATCAATTTTATTTTGAAGCATAATTTTCTCGGAAATATAATCCGGAACCATACGCTTGGCTGTACATTTTGCCGCAAGTTCGGTAAGATAGAAATACTCGCTGCCCGGGCGGATATTATCCTCTTCAAGAACGTATATAAGTTTGGGGAACGCGGGAGTAATCCACACGCCCTTTTCATTCTTAACGCCGCGTATGCGCTGGCGGAGCGTTTCCTCTATTATCATTGCCAGGTCGCGCTTTGTCTGCGGGTCTTTGGCTTCGCCCAAATACATGAATACGGTAACGAACGGCGCCTGACCGTTTGTGGTCATAAGCGTTACAACCTGATACTGTATTGTCTGAATACCGCTGCGGATTTCTTCCCTCAAACGTGATTCGGTTATCCTGTCGATTTTGTCGTTCGACAGCGCCTCGTCCACCTCTTCAAGGTCGCGTTCAACCTGTGCGCGGATTTTCTTACGGCTTACGTCAACAAAGGGCGCAAGATGCGTAAGGCTTATGCTCTGCCCGCCGTACTGACATGACGCAACCTGTGCGATAATCTGCGTAGCGATATTACACGCGGTTGAAAAGCTGTGGGGCTTTTCTATAAATGTTCCGCTTATAACCGTGCCGTTTTGAAGCATATCTTCAAGGTTGACAAGGTCGCAGTTATGCATGTGCTGCGCGAAATAATCCGCGTCGTGGAAGTGGATTATGCCCTGCTCGTGAGCCTCAACAATATCCTTGGGCAGAAGCAGACGCTTGGTAATATCCTTGCTCACCTCTCCCGCCATATAGTCGCGCTGAACACTGTTCACCGTGGGATTCTTGTTTGAATTCTCCTGCTTTACTTCCTCGTTATTGCACTCGATAAGGCTTAAAATCTGCTCGTCGGTAGTGTTGGACTTTCTTACAAGCGCACGGTTGTAGCGATAGGTAATGTAGTTGCGTGCCACATCAAAAGCACGCTGATTCATTATCTGGTCTTCAACCATATCCTGTATTTCCTCAACATTAAGCGATCGGTTCATATTCATTGCCGCGCTTTCCACGTCCTCGGCAATGCGCTTTATCTGTATCGGCGTCATTCGTGAAGACGGCACAACGCTTTCGTTTGCCTTTGTTATGGCTATTACGATTTTCTGCGGGTCGAATACGACTTCCGCGCCGCTTCTTTTAATGATTTTCATTTTCAATAACCCCTTTCGTTTTGCACCGGATATCATTTGTTATGCATAAGAGAATCGAACCCTGACACCAAAAACGGCTCTTTTTTGTCGATACTCCGTTTGGTTCTCTTATGCATATCATCTGCACTATATAGTTTATCAAAATATTGTGTGAATGTCAACAGAAAATTACTATATATTGTGTTTTATTTTATGTATTCATATCTGTGCATATTATAGGCGCAATGGGCGTTTTGGCGTTTTACGAAGCTGTTTGCTACTTTTTACCCGCAAAAATTCAATTAAAAAGTGAAAAAAGTATATTCCCAAAGCACAACATTTGTGATACAGATTGTAGTGTAAAACGTTTATCGCCATATTTAGTAAAACGGAGCGCGATGTGTTCCCCTACAATGCAAGATAAACAATGCGCATAAAAATACAAACAGATTTCGTAAAATTTGATTCATAACGAAAGCCTATTTTAACATTGTAGGGCAGCGGCTTGCTGCTGCCGCGTGCGGAAGAAGATTAAGGGCTTGCGGCAGATATTATTACCAAACACCTGTTCCCTGCCATAAAATCGCCGACAAAAGCGACGGGAGATAAACCCCCGCCCTACCGTGGAAGATATGTAAAGAGCGCAAAACATGCATTGCGCACGCAACATTTTACCACAAAATTTATTATCCTCTCCAAAACCTATTTCAAACCCGTAGGGCAGCGGCTTGCTGCTGCCGCGCGCGGAAGAAGATTGAGGGCTTGCGGCAGATATTATTACCAAACACCTGTTCCCCGCCATAAAATCACCGCAACAAAGGCGGCGGGAGATAAACCCCCGCCCTACTGCGGAAGATATGTAAAGAGCGCAAAACAGGCATTGTGCGCGCAACATTTTACCACAAAATTTATTATCCTCTCCAAAACCTATTTCAAACCCGCATGGCAGCGACTTGCTGCTGCCGCGTGCGGAAGAAGATTAAGGGCTTGCGGCAGATATATTATTACCAAACACCTGTTCCCCGCCATAAAATCACCGACAAAAGCGGCGGGAGATAAACCCCCGCCCTACTGCGGAAGATATGTAAAGAGCGCAAAACAGGCATTGTGCGCGCAACATTT
>CAKRZX010000022.1 GCA_934434555.1 uncultured Clostridia bacterium | reverse complement strand
GTGGGAACAATAGGGCTCGAACCTATGACCCTCTGCTTGTAAGGCAGATGCTCTCCCAGCTGAGCTATGCTCCCAAAAGACCCTCGAAAGCAAACAACGCTTTCAAAGTGGGTTTATTATATTATATTAAAAAGCATTTGTCAACTGTTTTTTAACTTGATTTTGTCATCTCTTTCTTTAATTTTTTTATTATGCGTTTTTCAAGGCGCGAAATGTAGGATTGAGAGATGCCCAACTTGTCGGCAACCTCTTTTTGGGTCAGTTCCGCGGGGCAGTCAATGCCGAACCGCAGTTTGATTATTTCGCTTTCACGTGACGGCAGCGAATCAAGCACTCGCCGCAGTTCTTTTACGTCGTCGCGGGTGTCGCCGGCACGGGTGACGATATCGGGTTCCGTGCCTAAAATATCCGAAAGCAAAAGAGCGTTTCCGTCCCAGTCAACTTTAAGAGGCTCGTCAAAAGAAACTTCGCCCTTTAATTTTGACGTGCGCCGCAAAAACATAAGAATTTCGTTTTCTATGCACCGTGATGCGTATGTGGCAAGGCGGATCTGCTTATCACAATTATATGTGTTAACCGCCTTAATCAGACCTATTGCGCCGATACTTGTTAAGTCTTCAACGCTGACACCCGTATTTTCAAACTTCTTTGCTATGTATACCACGAGTCTTAGATTGTGCTCAATCAGTTTTGAGCGCGCTGCACTGTCGCCCTCTTTAAGTCCTTTCAGGGCGTCCTCTTCTTCCTGACCCGTAAGCGGCGGCGGCAGACTCTGACTTCCGCCCACATAATAGACCTTGTTTCTGAAAAACAGTTTTTTTATAAGCGAAAACAGTTTTTTCAGCATTATACACACTCCTTTATAATGTCAGGGCTCAACAAAGCATTGAAACTTCCGCCGAAATCGCGGTCGCAGAGGGCAATAACGCATTCGGGACGCAAAGTTTTGTCGTTATATTCTATGCTTACGTTCTCGGGGCGAAAACCCAAAAGCGCACCTTTTGCGCCGAGAGAATCGTATGGAATCACAAGAGGGACAATATTTATATCCGGCAGAGCGTCCTTTTTCACAAGCACTACCGGCAGTCCGTTATATTGAAGCGAATTCCCCGTATCAATAAGGGCGGAAAACGCTTTGCCGTTTATGCTGAGCGTGGCGCTGAATCCGTTAAGTTCGCTTTGGCGGAAAAAAGGTTTGAAAATTTTACAGGCGGCAAAGGCGAACAGAACGGATAAAAGCGCAATAAGGAAAATTACGTCGTCGGAATAGAACATACCGGAAGAAAGTCTGTCGCTTGCGCAAAGGTAAACAAGGCCGTAAAGCATTGCGCCTGTAACCGCGCCCGCCAGCGCCGCCTGTAAAAGCGAAAGTATCTTTGCTTTGAAAAAAGAGGCGAAAATCATAATGCAGTATATGCCTGTTTTTGCTATGGGGGTTGAAAGAAAACCGAACAGGGGCATTATTCCCGCGTAAACGGCGCCTATCATCGCACCGAGTGCGGGGCGTTTAACTTTTGTTTTTATCAATTTTGACGAAAGCATAAGTATAAAATAGTCAACTGCAAAGTTCTCCAAAAGCACAAGTTCTATGTATACTGTCATAATTTTTTATCCCTTATTTATTGTTGACTGTATTTTAACAGGGGAAAAGTAAAAAAAGTGTCGCTCGGTGAAGGTAAAAATAAAAAACCTCTTGCCAAAAAGCGTATAAAGGGGTATAATTTCAGAAAAGATAATAAAACGATGACCGAAGAATTTTCCGTAAATCTTTTTTCAGAAAGTCGGTGGCTGATGTGAACCGATAAAGTTTGCGGCATTTCCGCTTTGCGAGTTTCCCGCGATGACCGGGAGTTTTGCACGCTTTACTGTGCTTTTTGAGCGGTTCGCCTTTCCGGCGGGCAATTTGGGTGGCAACACGGAACAGGTCCTTTCGTCCCATTTCGGCATAAATGCCGGAATGGGCTTTATTTTTTCGAGGAGGAAGAAAAATGATTGACATCAAGTTTTTAAGGGAGAATCCCGAAATCGTAAAACAGAACATCAGAAACAAGTTTCAGGACGGCAAACTGCCCCTTGTTGACGAGGTTATTGCGCTTGACGAAAAAAACCGCGCAACGATAAAAGAGGCTGACGAACTGCGCGCCAACCGCAACAGAATTTCAAAGCAGATAGGCGCACTTATGGCTCAGGGCAAAAAAGACGAGGCGGAAGAGGCTAAAAAACAGGTTAAGGAGCAGGGCGACCGACTTCAGGAACTTGAAAATGCCGAAACCGAGTTGGCGGAGAAAATAAAGAAGATAATGATGACTATTCCCAACATCATTGACCCCTCGGTGCCCATAGGAAAAGATGATTCCGAGAACGTTGAGGTTGAGCGTTTCGGCGAACCCCGCGTTCCCGACTTCGAAGTGCCGTATCACGCCGATATTATGGAGCGGTTCAACGGTCTTGATCTGGACAGCGCCCGCCGCGTTGCCGGCAACGGATTCTACTATCTTATGGGCGACATCGCACGGCTTCATTCCGCCGTTATTTCCTACGCCCGCGATTTTATGATTGACCGGGGCTTTACCTACTGCGTTCCGCCGTTTATGATTCGCTCCGACGTTGTTACCGGTGTTATGAGTTTTGCTGAAATGGACGCGATGATGTATAAAATAGAGGGCGAGGACCTTTATCTCATCGGCACAAGCGAACATTCAATGATAGGTAAGTTTATTGACCAGAACCTTAAAGAAGAGGATTTGCCCTACACTCTTACAAGTTATTCGCCCTGTTTTCGTAAGGAAAAAGGCGCCCACGGAATAGAAGAGAGGGGCGTATACAGGATTCATCAGTTTGAAAAACAGGAAATGATAGTTGTATGCAAGCCCGAAGATTCAAAGATGTGGTTTGATAAACTGTGGCAGAACACCGTGGATCTGTTCCGCTCAATGGATATTCCCGTACGCACCCTTGAATGCTGTTCCGGCGACCTTGCCGACCTTAAAGTTAAGTCGGTTGACGTGGAAGCGTGGTCGCCCAGACAGAAAAAATACTTTGAGGTGGGTTCCTGCTCGAACCTCGGCGACGCACAGGCACGCCGGCTGCGCATACGCGTAAGCGGTGAAAAAGGCAAATATTTTGCACATACCCTTAACAACACCGTTGTTGCACCCCCCAGAATGCTTATCGCGTTTTTGGAAAACAATCTTAATGAGGACGGCAGCGTAAACATACCCGCCGCGCTCAGACCTTATATGGGCGGCAAGGATAAGATTGTGCCGAAAAAATGATTTCGCACTTGACATAAGAATAAAAACACGGTATAATTGACTCAACATCATTGATCGGGAAAGAGTAACTTTGTTTTTCCGTTTTACAGAGAACTGCCGCTTTTCGGTGAAAGGCAGGAACGGAGGTAAGGCGAATACATCCCGGGAGATGCGCACCGAAATAACAGTAGGCTGCGCCGGGTGCGCCCGTTAAAGCGTAAAGGGCATATTTTTTGTGCCCCGAGAGGTTGGCTTTGTGCCGGCAATAGAGGTGGTACCGCGGTTATTATCGTCCTCTGTCATTTTGACAGAGGGCGTTTGTTTATTTTTGGAGGAATATTATGACGATTATCGATTTACTTGACCATAATGCGGCGCAGTTTGCCGATGAAACGGCTTTGGTTGAAATAAACCCGCAATTTGAACCCGAAAGCAGAATCACGTGGCGGGAATATGCGCTTATGCAGCCCGAGCCCGGCATGCCTTTTAAGCGCGAAATTACGTGGCTTGATTTTGAAAAGAAAGCAAACAGGTTTGCAAACCTGCTGCTTACCAGGGGCTGCAAAAAGGGCGACAAAGTTGCAATTCTGCTTATGAACTCAATAGAATGGCTGCCCATATATTTCGGCATACTTAAAGCCGGCGCGGTGGCTGTACCGCTTAACTACCGCTATACCGCGGAAGAAATAGAATACTGCCTTAAAAAAGCGGATTGCTCGATGCTTGTTTTCGGGCCGGAATTTACCGGACGCATTGAAGAAATTTGCGGAAACCTGAAAAATATAGCCCATATGTTTTATGTAGGTGAAGATTGCCCCGTATTTGCCGACAGTTTTAACGATATGATTTCCTACTGCTCGGGCAAAGCGCCGCAAATAACGCTTACCGAGGACGACAATGCCGCCATTTACTTTTCTTCCGGCACAACGGGTTTCCCAAAGGCGATACTTCACGCCCACAGAAGCCTTATTCATGCCGCAAGGGTGGAACAGAACCACCACAAACAAACCCACGAAGATGTATTTTTGTGTATACCGCCCCTTTATCACACGGGTGCAAAAATGCACTGGTTCGGTTCACTGCTTTCGGGAAGCCGCGCGGTACTGCTTAAAGGCACCAAGCCCGAATGGATACTTAAAGCCGTTTCGGATGAAAAATGCACGGTGGTATGGTTGCTTGTGCCGTGGGCGCAGGATATCCTTGATGCAATTGAAAGCGGAAAAGTAAAACTTTCCGACTACGAACTTTCACAGTGGCGGCTTATGCACATAGGCGCACAGCCCGTTCCGCCGTCGCTTATAAAGCGCTGGCTTGAAGTGTTTCCCAACCACAAATACGATACGAACTACGGGCTTTCCGAGTCCATAGGTCCCGGATGTGTGCATTTGGGGCTTGATAATATAAATAAGGTAGGCGCAATAGGAAAAGCCGGCTACGGTTGGAGCGTCTGCATTGCCGATGAAAACGGTCAGCCCGTGCGCAGGGGTGAAGTGGGCGAACTGTGCGTAAAAGGTCCCGGAGTTATGAAATGTTATTATAACGATGAGGCGGCGACCCGTGAGGTGCTCCGCGGCGACTGGCTCTTTACCGGCGATATGGCACAGGAAGATTCCGACGGGTTCATATATCTTGTTGACCGCAAAAAAGATGTTATAATTACCGGCGGCGAGAATCTTTATCCGGTTCAGATAGAGGACTTTATACGGGCTAACCCGAAAGTAAAGGACGTGGCTGTTATTGGACTGCCCGACCCGCGACTTGGTGAAATTGCCGCGGCTATAATAGAAGGAAAAGAAGGCACAGCGCTCTCGGAAGAAGAGATAAATGATTTCTGCCTTGATTTACCCCGCTATAAGCGGCCGAGGAAGATTATATTCGCTTCCGTTCCGCGTAACCCCACGGGCAAGATAGAAAAACCGAAATTAAGGGAAAAATACTGCGGCGAGAGCGTAGTTGCACAGCAAATTGAAAGTTGAGAGGAAAGAAAAATGAAAAAGTTATTATTGGGAAATGCCGCCGTTGCCCGCGGTGCTTACGAGGCGGGCGTAAACTTTGTTTCATCATACCCCGGCACACCGAGCACCGAAATTACCGAGTGTATGGCAACATACCCCGAAAACGAAGTGTTTGTTGAGTGGGCGCCTAACGAAAAAGTTGCCGCCGAGGCAGCAATAGGTGCCGGCATTGCAGGCGGCAGAGCAATGAGCGCCTGCAAGCACGTGGGCCTTAACGTTATGGCTGACCCTGTTTTTACCGCAAGCTACATAGGGGTAAACGGCGGCACTGTTTTTGTTGTTGCCGACGACCCGGGAATGCATTCCTCACAGAACGAACAGGATTCAAGGCACTACGCCCGCGCGGCAAAAATTCCTATGCTTGAACCGTCAGATTCGGAAGAATGCCGCGATTTTACCGCTTTGGCATTTGAAATAAGCGAAGAATTTGATACTCCCGTGTTTATTCGCCTTTCAACACGAGTGTCCCATTCACAGAGCCTTGTGGAACTTAAAGAGCGCAAAAACGTTCCGGTGAAAGAATACAAAAAAGACATTGCGAAGAACGTTATGATGCCCGCAAATGCCGTTAAAAAGCACGTTGTTGTTGAAGAAAGAACGGTAAAGCTGTGCGAATATGCAAAAAGTGCGGCGGTTAACACAATAGAAGACAATAACAGCGGAATCGGCGTAATCTGCGCGGGTATTGATTATCAGTACGCAAAAGAGGCACTGGGCGAAAAGGTAAACTACCTTAAACTGGGCATTGTTTGGCCTCTTTCGGAAGAACTTATAAAGTCCTTTGCGGCAAAGTGCAAAAAGATTTTCGTTATTGAAGAACTTGACCCGTTTTTGGAAGATGCAATTAAAGGTATGGGAATAAGCGTTACGGGCAAAGAAGTTTTCACCCTTTTGGGCGAATACACTCCCGCAATGATTAAAAAGGCGGTGCTTTCCGAAGCCGGTGCAGAATTTATAAGTGCCGAAGCCGTGCCCGTTCGCCCTCCGGTAATGTGCCCGGGGTGTCCGCACAGAGGAACATTCTATGTGCTTAACAAACTGGGGCTTACGGTTTCGGGCGATATAGGCTGTTATACGCTGGGGGCGGCGGCACCTCTTAAATCGGTGGACACCACAATCTGTATGGGCGCGTCGGTAAGCGCCGCTCACGGTATGGCAAAGGTTAAAGGTGCGGAATTCAATAAAAACCTTGTTTCCGTTATAGGTGACTCCACCTTTATGCATTCGGGAATCACCGCGCTTTGCGACATAGTTTACAACAAAGGCGCAAACACGGTTATAATTCTTGATAACTCAATAACCGGAATGACCGGGCACCAGGATAACCCCACCACGGGTAAGACTATCCGCGGCGAAGCGACCAGGCAGGCAAACCTTATTAAAATCTGTGAGGGACTGGGCGTGGAACACATAACCGTTGCCGATCCCTTTGACGTAAAGAATTTTGAAGAGGTTGTTAAGGCGGAAACGGAAAGAGAAGAAGTATCGGTTATAATCGCACAGCGCCCCTGCGCGCTTTTGAAAACGGTAAAATATACGGGGCACTGCAAGATAAGCGACAGATGCAAAAAATGCCGGATGTGTATGAAACTCGGATGCCCCGCAATAAGCACCGATAAATCGGGCACGGTTAAAATTGACAGGACTCAGTGCAACGGCTGCGGACTGTGCATAAATGTTTGTCCTTTTTCCGCAATAGAAAAGGAGGGCTGAAAGATATGAATATAATGATAGTAGGCGTAGGCGGGCAAGGCACACTGCTTGCAAGCAGGATTCTCGGAAGCGCCGTTACCGAGGCGGGGTACGACGTAAAACTTTCCGAAGTTCACGGTATGAGCCAGCGCGGCGGAAGCGTCGTTACGTACGTTAAGTTCGGCAAAAAAGTGTATTCGCCCATAATAGATAAGGGTGAAGCGGATATTATCCTTGCATTTGAATGCCTTGAAGCCTATCGGGCACTGCCGTGGCTTAAAAAGGGCGGCAAAATGATTGTAAACGACCAGAAAATCAATCCCATGCCCGTAATAATCGGTGCGGCTGAGTATCCGGAAGATATAATCGAAAAACTTACTTCCGTTTGCGACGTTACGCATATCAACGCACTCGGCATGGCAGAAAAAGCGGGAAGTATAAAGGCGGTAAACGTGGTTCTTATAGGCGTTATGGCAAAAAATACAGGAATCCCCTACGATGCGTGGGTGCGTGCCGTTAAGAACAACGTTCCGGAAAAATATGTTGAAATAAATCTAAAAGCATTTGACGAAGGCTACGGAGTGGAGTAAAATGAATAAGAAAAAAGTTTTAATTCCCATATTTATAGCAACGGTATTTTTGCTGTTTGCGCTTGTGCTTGCTTTCCCTGCTTCACGGGATGTTTTCAGGACCCTTTCGGGCACGCATCCCTACGTAATGGGCTTTATAAAGTTTGCGCTGCTTGCCCTTTCGGGAGAACTTATCGCCGTAAGAATGGCAAAGGGTGAATTTTCGCTTCCGCCGTATACATGGGCAAGGTTTATAATATGGGGCGTTATCGGTGTATGGATAACGTATATGATGAAGATTTTCTTTATCGCAACGGGCGTTTTAATGGAGAAAGGACTTTTGCCCAACGCCGAAAATCCTATATTCTATACGTTCCTGCACGCGCTTTACACAAGCATTACAATGAATTTGGGCTTCGGGCCAACGTTTATGGCGCTGCATAAGATAAGCGACACTTACCTTGCGCTGAGAAAAGAAGAAAAGGGCGTAACTCTCGGGCAAACCGTTTCGGCGGTTGACTGGAAAGGGTTCTGGACATTTACGATTCTTAAAACTGTTCCCCTGTTCTGGATTCCAGCCCATACCCTGACATTTATGCTGCCCGAAGAATATCAGGTTATGCTTGCGGCGCTGCTGTCGGTAGCATTGGGAGTTATTCTTAATCTGAGAAAAAAGCATTAAAAGAGGTGCATTTATGCTTGACGGAGAAATTGAAAAAATAAGCCGTGAAGAACTGAAAAAGTTACAGGGCAAACGGCTTTGTGCACAGGTGAAAAAAAGTTACGAAAGAGTTGAATGTTTCAGAAAACGAATGGACGAAGCGGGGCTTAAACCGGAGGATATTCACGGCATTGAGGATTTGCATCTGCTGCCGTTTTCGTACAAGAAAGATTTGCGGGATTACTATCCTTTCGGGCTGTTTGCCGAACCTATGGAAAATGTTGTGCGCACTCACGCGTCAAGCGGCACAACGGGCAAGCGCATTGTTGTGGGATATACAAAAAACGATTTGGATATGTGGGCTGACTGCGTGGCAAGAGTGATGTCTGCCTGCGGCGTGACAAAGGACGATATAGTTCAGGTTTCTTTCGGCTACGGGCTGTTTACCGGGGGCTTGGGCGCACACGGCGGCGCGGAGAGAATCGGTGCAACGGTTATTCCTATGTCGTCGGGCAACACGAAACTGCAAATTCAAACGATGATTGATTTCGGCGCAACGGTGCTTTGCTGTACACCCTCATACGCTATGTATTTGGGCGAAGAAATTGAGGCAATGGGCGTAAAAGACCAACTCAAACTTCGCGTGGGCATATTCGGCGCGGAGCCTTGGTCGGAAAATATGCGAAAGAAAATAGAAGAATCACTTAATATAAAGGCATATGATATCTATGGGCTTTCCGAAGTTATGGGACCGGGCGTTTCGGGCGAGTGCGAGTGCCAAAGCGGTATGCATATCTGGGAGGACAACTTCATTGCCGAAATTATTGACCCCGACACGGGCGAGGTGCTTCCCGAGGGCGCAACGGGCGAACTTGTGTTTACGTCCCTTACAAAAGAGGCGTTTCCCGTAATACGCTACCGCACGCGCGATATCTGTTCGCTTAATTACGAACCCTGTGCCTGCGGCAGAACGCATATCCGTATGAATAAGCCCAACGGCAGAAGTGACGATATGCTTATTATCCGCGGCGTGAACGTGTTCCCGTCGCAGATTGAAGAAGTTCTGCTTAAAGTAAGCGGAAATCAGGTAACGCCCAATTATCAGATTATCGTTGACAGGGTAAACAATACCGATACTTTTGACGTGAACGTGGAAATGAGCGAGGCGTTCTTTGCCGATGATGTGCGTTCAATTGAAAATCTTGAAAAGACTATTGTTGAACAGTTGCGTTCAGCTTTGGGCATAGGCGTAAAAGTTCATCTTGTCAACCCGAAATCGATAATCCGCTCCGAGGGCAAAGCAAAGCGCGTTATCGACAACCGAAAGATTTAAGGGGGAAGAACGATGATTATCAAACAACTTTCGGCTTTTATCGAAAATAAAACGGGCAGACTTTATGCCGCTGCCGATACTTTGGCGAAAAACGGAATCAACATAAGCGCACTGTCGCTGGCGGATACATCCGAATTCGGGATATTGCGCCTGCTTGTTGACGACCCCGAAAAGGGAAAACAGGTGCTTGCGGATTCAGGCGTAACCGTGCGCATTACTCACGTTGTAGCGCTTGCAATGGACGATACTCCCGGCGGCGCGGTGGAGATACTTAAAACGCTTGCGGAAAACAACATAAGCGTTGAATATATGTACGCGTGCGTGGGCAAACAGTCGGGCAAGGCACTTATGGTTTTAAGGGCAAACGATAATAAAGGTGCGGAGGAAGCGCTGCACAAAGCGGGCTTTAACGATATTGACCCGCGCGACATTTACAGAATCGAGGCATAGTATGGAATTTTCTCACAGAATGAGCACGCTTAAAGGCTCGGCAATACGCGAAATATTCAAGTATGCCGCCGACCCGGAAGTAATATCTCTTGCGGGCGGAAATCCCGCACCGGAACTGTTCCCCAACGAAAAACTTGCGCTTATCGCAAAGGAAATGCTTGAAGAAAAGCCCGTGCTGTCGCTGCAATACGGCATTACCGAGGGCTATATGCCTTTGCGCGAGGCAATAAAGGCGCGGCTTAAAGCAAAAGAGAATATAGGCGGCGCAGACGATGAGCTTATAGTTGTGTCCGGCGGACAGCAGGGAATAGAGTTAAGCGCAAAATGCCTTATAAACGAGGGTGATACGGTAATAGTGGAAGAACCCAGTTTTATAGGGGCAACGAACGCGTTCCGTTCCTACGGCGCACACCTTGCCGGCGTAAAGACCGAGGCTGACGGCATGGATATGGATGACCTTGAACGGGTTTTAAGGGAAAACAAAAATGTTAAACTTATTTATACAATTCCCACATTCCAGAACCCCAAAGGCGTTACAATGAGCGTTGAAAAGCGCAAAACGCTGCTTGACCTTGCAAAAAAGTACAATGTGCTTATTTTAGAGGATAATCCTTACGGCGAACTGACTTTTTCGGGCGAAAAAGTGCCGACGGTAAAGTCAATGGACACCGAGGGCAGAGTAATTTATTCGGGGTCTTTTTCAAAGATTCTTGCGCCGGGACTGCGTATCGGATTCCTGTGCGCGGACAGAGAAATAATACAAAAGGTCGTTGTGGCAAAGCAGATTTCCGACGTTCATACCGCAATGCTTCCACAGTTGCTGGCGTATGAATATATGAACCGTTTTGATATGGACGCCGCAATTTGCGTTATGCGCGAAACTTATGCCCACAAGTGCAAAACAATGCTTGACGCAATGAAAGAGTACTTCCCCGAAAGCGCCCGATATACGCGACCCGGCGGCGGACTGTTTATCTGGTGCGATTTGGGCGGCAATGCCGATACCCTTGCGCTCTCAAAAAAAGCAATAGAAAAGAAAGTGGTTTACGTTCCCGGCAACACGTTTATGGTGGATATGGACGCGCCGTGCAGTGCATTAAGGCTCAATTATTCAACCGTAAGCGACGAAAGAATCGTTGAGGGCATAAAACGCCTGGGCGAGGTTTTCAAAGGCGTATAAAGAATTTTTCGGCGGGCTTGTCCCGCCGCTTTTTTATCGGGATTCGGATTGTTTTATTCTGAAAAATCTTTCAACATTGCAGGGCAAACTTTTTCTGCCACAGCACCGGCAGCATAATATAAAAAAACGGTACGGACTTGATTGCCCGTACCGTATGTTTTTATTTTACTTTTTGAATTTCTCTTTTGCCGAATAGGTTGTGTGAAGCAACTCGTGCGCCTTGTGGCTGTTGGGCTCGCCCAGGAATTCCTTATAAAGGTTCATAACCTCGGCGTTCTCGTGAGATTTACGTTTCGGCTTTGCGGCATCCTCATCGTAAAGAACCTTTGCACGCAGTTCCTTAACGTTAACGCTCATAAGAGTTTTTGCGTTTACAATGGGCTGACCGCCGCCTGTTATGCAGCCGCCGGGGCAGCACATAATTTCGATAAACGTATAGTTCTTTTCGCCCGCTTTAATGGCTTTAAGAAGTTTTTCCGCATTGCCCGTGCCGTGTGCAACCGCAACGGTAATCTTTGTGCCGTTAAGGTCGATTTCGGCTTCCTTGATTCCCTCAAATCCGCGAACGGCAGTGAAATCAAGATTTTTAAGTTCCTTGCCGGTAACTTTTTCGTAAACGGTGCGGAGCGCTGCTTCCATAACGCCGCCGGTCGCACCGAAAATTACGCCCGCGCCGGTGGATTCGCCCAAAATGCTGTCAAAATCCTCATCGTCCAGGTCAACAAAGTCAATACCCGCGGTTTTAACCATTCTTGCGTATTCGCGAACGGTAAGAACGGCGTCAACGTCGCGCAGTCCGTTTGTAACAAGTTCGGGACGCTGTGCCTCATACTTTTTAGCGGTGCAGGGCATAACCGAAACAACAAAAATCTTTTCGGGGTCAATGCCCATTTTCTCGGCATAGTAGGATTTAATCATCGCGCCGGTCATCTCGTGAGGCGACTTGCATGACGAAAGATTCGGGATAAACTCTGGGAAGAACTTCTCGCAGTAGGTTATCCAGCCGGGAGAACATGAAGTAATCATGGGAAGAACTCCGCCGTTGTTGATTCTGCCAAGCAGTTCGGTTCCCTCTTCAAGGATTGTAAGGTCGGCACCGAAATCGGTGTCAAAAACCTTGTCAAAGCCGAGACGGCGCATTGATGCAACCATTTTGCCCGTTACGCCCGTGCCGATGGGAAGCCCGAATTCTTCGCCCAAAGCGGCGCGAACCGCGGGTGCAGGCTGAACGCATACAAACTTATCGGGGTCGGCAATCGCTGCCCAAACATTATCAATCTCGCTCTTTTCGTGAAGAGCGCCTACGGGGCATGCTTCAATACACTGACCGCAGTTTACGCAGGGCGAATTTGCAAGCGATACGCCGAAAGCGGGACCTACGGTTGATTTGAAACCGCGCTTGCCCATGCCGATAGCGCCTATTTTCTGCACGTTCTGACATGCGGCGATACAGCGGCGGCAGTGTATGCACTTGCTGTTGTCGCGCACGATAGAGGGCGAAACATCATCGATATCGGTGGGCTTGAAAGTCTTCTCGCCCTCGTAGCGAATATCTTTTATGCCGTACTCGTTGGCAAGAGCCTGCAATTCGCAGGAACCCGAACGCACGCAGGTGGTGCACTCGCGGTTGTGGTTTGAAAGCAGAAGTTCAAGGTTGTCGCGCCTTACCTGACGGAGACGGGGAGTGTTTGTTTTAACTTTCATCCCCTCGCCCGCAGGCATAACGCACGCCGCGGCAAGACCGCGCGCACCCTCGATTTCAACCATACAGATACGGCAGGCGCCTATCTGATTTATTCCTTTAAGGTAGCAAAGCGTGGGGATAGTTATCTTCGCCTGTTTTGCCGCTTCAAGAACGGTAGTTCCCTCGGGAACGGTAACGGACACGCCGTCAATAGTCAATGTAATCATTTTATTTTCCATTTTCAGTTTCCTCCCGCTCTTACTTTATCTCGATAGCGCCGAACTTACATCCGCTCATGCACGCGCCGCACTTGATACACTTGCTTGTATCGATAACGTGGGGATTCTTAACCGTGCCGTAAATCGCGTTAACGGGACAGTTACGTGCGCAGAGGGTACAGCCTTTGCACTTCTCGGGGATAATGGTGTATCTTGCAAATGCCTTGCAGTAGTGAGCAGGACATTCCTTTTTATAAATATGTGCCTCATATTCGTCACGGAAGAAATGAAGCGTTGAAAGTACGGGGTTGGGAGCAGTCTGACCCAGTCCGCACAGAGAAGAAGCCTTGATTGTGTTTGCAAGACTTTCAAGTTTCTCAATATCGCCGTCCTCGCCTTTGCCGGAAGTAATCTTGTTGAGAAGTTCAAGCATACGGCGCGTACCGATACGGCAGGGAGTGCATTTTCCGCATGATTCGTCAACTATGAATTCAAGGAAGAACTTGGCTATATCAACCATACAGTTGTCCTCGTCCATAACGATCATACCGCCGGAGCCCATCATTGAACCGATGGCAATAAGGGAGTCATAGTCAACGGGAGTGTCAATAAGTGAAGCGGGAATACAGCCGCCTGAGGGACCGCCGGTCTGAACGGCCTTGAATTTCTTGCCCTTGGGAATGCCGCCGCCGATATTGTAGATGATTTCCGAAAGGGGAGTGCCCATGGGAATCTCTACAAGCCCGGTGTGCTTGATTTTTCCGCCCAGAGCGAAAATCTTTGTGCCGGTTGACTTTTCGGTACCCATTGAACGGAACCAGTCGGAGCCTTTAAGGATAATCTGGGCAACGTTTGCAAAGGTTTCAACGTTGTTTTCAACCGTGGGCGACTCATAAAGACCCTTAACCGCCGGATAGGGAGGTCTGGGACGGGGTTCGCCGCGCTTGCCTTCGATTGAAGTCATCAAAGCGGTTTCTTCGCCGCAGACGAAAGCGCCCGCGCCGAGACGGATTTCCAAATCAAAATCAAAGCCGGAGCCGAAAATATCCTTGCCTAAAAGACCGTATTCCTTTGCCTGGTCGATTGCAATCTGCAAACGCTTAACGGCAATGGGATATTCGGCACGCACGTAAACATAACCCTTTGTTGCGCCGATTGCGTATCCCGCAAGCGCCATACCTTCGATTATGCAGTGGGGGTCGCCTTCAAGCACCGAGCGGTCCATAAACGCGCCCGGGTCGCCCTCGTCGGCGTTACAGACAACGTATTTCTGAGGTGCTTTGTTGGGTGCGCAAAGCGCCCACTTGCGTCCCGTGGGGAAACCGCCGCCGCCGCGTCCGCGCAAGCCGGAAGCACTGATTGTATCGATAATGTCCTGCGGCTGCATTTCGGTAAGTGCTTTTGCAAGAGCCTGATAGCCGTCGCGGGCAATGTATTCTTCAATGTTTTCCGGGTCGATAACGCCGCAGTTGCGCAGAACAACACGCTTCTGCGTCTTATAGAAAGCGGTGTCGGAAAGTGAGATGTTTCCGGGAATTTCGGGAGCGTCGTTACCGGTGTCGTTGTAAACAAGACGGTCAACAACGCGGCCTTTAAGAAGATGTTCTTCAACTATTTCCTTAACATCTTCCGGTGTTACACGGCTGTAAAAAGTGCCGTCGGGGTAAACTATAACAACGGGACCTAACGCGCAAAGACCGAAACAGCCCGTCTGTACGATTTTTATTTCATTTTCAAGTCCGCAGGCAGCGATGTTTTCGTTGAATGCGTCCTGAATCTTCTTGCTTCCCGAGGAGGTACAGCCGGTACCGCCGCAGATAAGTATGTGAGAACGAATCATATTTTATTTCCTCCCAAATTAAGCCTTTTCAACGGTGTATTCTTCTATAATCTCACCGCCTGCAAGATGCTTTGCAACGACTTCCTTAACCTTGTCAGCCGTCATGTTTACGTATGTAACTTTGTCTTTTCCGTTTTCAAAAATTTCAACTGCGGGCTCGTGACCGTTTGTTTCAAAAGCCCCTGTCTGTGTAACGGAAACCTTGTGTGCAAGGTCGTTATTGAACACTTCTTCAACAAAAGCGTTAAGAATTTCCCGTGCGCCGGAAGCAATACCGCTTGTACCCATACTTACAACAACGCGGATTTCGCCCGCGCCCTCGCGGAGAACGACTTCATTCTTCATTTTGTCTTTGATAGCGTGAAGTTCTGCTACTGATTTCATTGTGCATATCCTTTCAAATTATGAATTAAAATACTGCCTGTGCAGGTTGTCTTTTATTGCTTTATGATTCTGAAAAACACTGCCTGTAAAATTATCTGTATCAAGGGCTATTTCCCTGCCGTTTATCATGTGGGAAAAGATTACCCGCGCGTTTGATGCCGAAAGCGCAAGCACCGTTGCGGCGATGTCGCCCAAGGGAACAGCGTCGATATGCGTCTTTTCAAGCGCCGCCGTAACGGCTGTTCCGCTTTTTGAAGATTCAATATCAAATGTCCCGCCCGTGCGGAGAGCCTCATCTTTAAGCATTGAAAGCCCCAAGCCCACCGTTCCTTTTGTTGAAAAGAACGGGTCGGCGGCGCGCTTCAGCGTTTCTGCATTCATCCCGCAGCCGTTGTCCGAAACGGTAAACACAATAAGCAAATCCGTTTCAAAAATGCTTATTTTTATTTCCGTTGCACCGGCAGAAAGTGAATTCTCCGCCAAATCAAGTATGTTCTGTGCAAGTTCCCGCATTAGATAATATCCCGCAAAGTTCAAATGTGCTCATTTTTGAAGCAAACAGGTTTATTCCCTCCCGTTCGGCTTTGTTTATCAACTCTTTATCCGGAACAATGCCGTCGGCGAAAATGACGCATGACGCGCCTTTTTTCTTTGCCGCCGCAAGCACGTTTTCGTTTGCAAGTACCGTAATGAAACCGCAGCCCGGCTTTGCAAAGGCGAGCATATGGCTTAAAAGGTCACAGGCGAAAAAAGACGTGATTTCTTTTTCCGGAAAAGCGATGTTTAATACATCAAAAATCGGAGCAAGGTCTTTTACCTTCATGATACAAAAATCAGTTGTATTTTTCCAAAATGCCTTTTATCTCGCTCGGTTCAAGGCGGCCGTAAACATCCTCGTTTATTGTCATAACGGGTGCAAGACCGCAACAGCCGAGGCAGCGTGTATCCTGAATGGAAAACTTGCCGTCGGGCGTGGTCTGCCCTGCCTGAATACCGAGTATCTTCTTAACTTCTTCAAGTACCGCGGCGCCGCCCTTAACGTAGCAAGCCGTTCCCTGACAGACACTTACAACGTGGTCGCCCTTGGGTTCAAGCGTAAACTGTGCGTAGAATGTGGCAATGCCGTAAATCTCCGCAACGGGTACGCCGGTCTTTTCGGAAATGAATTCCTGCACTTCAAGCGAAACGCATCCGAAAATCTTTTGCGCGTGCTGCATGATGGGCATCATTTTACCTCTGTCATCGGCATGAGCCTCAATAAACAGGGCAAGGTCCTCAAAAGCAGCCTGCTTTTGTTCTTTGGATAAAGCCATTTTAGTTTCCCCCTAAATATTAAATGCATATGCGGTTATATTCCGCAATAAACCGTGCTTAAAGCACGGCATGATATTGTAAATATTGCCTTTAACACAACATTATATTGCAAAATCCGCAATACCGAACGTATTATATCACAAACAATGTTCTGCGTCAAGGTTTTACGGCTCTAAAATTGAGTAATTTTTCGGTAATTTTGCGATATGCCGTCAGATAAATTTATACGGGAATTATTCTGTTTTTCACGGCATAATCTTTATCCGAACGGGAGAAATGGCAGCGTTGCAGGATACAAGAGAGAAAACTGCATAATGTGATATCAAAGCAAGATAAAACCTTTATAAAGACGGCAAATTTGCATATAAGAAATTAAAACTTGCAATTCTATATAATAAATAAGGATATTGCAGGCAAAAATCGCTTGCGTATATCGGGGCAGAGTAGTATAATACTACAAACGGTTTTAATGAACCGCACACCGTCTGTCATTTACATATGCGCGGGAAAAATATTCAGGAGGCTTGAAAAAATGAGAGTTTACAATTTCAGTGCCGGTCCGTCAATGCTGCCGGAATCGGTATTAAAGAAAGCAGCGGAGGATATGCTCGACTACGAAGGTTCAGGTATGAGCGTTCTTGAAATGAGCCACCGTGCAAAGTGTTATGACGGTATCATTAAGGAGGCTGAATCGCTTTTAAGGGAACTTATGAACATTCCCGATAACTATAAGGTGCTGTTCGTTCAGGGCGGCGCATCAACGCAGTTTGCCTGCACGGCGCTTAACCTGCACAAAAAAGGTCTCGGCGATTATGTTGTAACGGGCAACTTTGCTTCGCTTTCGGCAAAAGAGGGCGCAAGGCTCACAAATGCCCATATAATCGCGTCAAGCGAGGATAAAAACTACACCTATATTCCCAAAATCACGCCCGATATGGTTGATAAGGACGCCGATTTTGTTCACATCACTTTCAACAACACCATTTTCGGCACAAAATACAATTACATTCCCGATACGGGAGATGTTCCGCTGGTTGCGGATATGTCGTCAATGATTCTTTCCGAACCCGTTGACGTAAAGAAATTCGGTGTAATCTATGCGGGCGCGCAGAAAAATATCGGTCCTGCCGGCGTTACGGTTGTTATTGTGCGTGACGATTTGCTTGACGAGTTTACGCCCGACTGCCCCACAATGCTTAAATGGAAAACGCAGGCGGACAAAGACAGCCTTTACAACACTCCTCCCTGTTACAGCATTTATATTTCAATGCTTGTTTTCCGCTGGATTAAGAGTATGGGCGGCGTTGAAGCGCTTCAAAAACTCAATGAGAAAAAGGCAAAACTGCTTTACGACTATATCGATTCTTCGTCGTTCTACACAAACAGCGTAAACAGGGAAGACCGTTCGCTTATGAACGTGCCCTTTGTAACGTCTTCGCCCGAACTTGACGCGAAATTCGTTAAAGAGGCGGCTGAAAACGGGCTTGTTTCCATAAAAGGACATCGCCTTGTGGGAGGAATGCGCGCGTCAATCTATAACGCTATGCCTTATGAAGGCGTTGAAAAACTTGTTGCCTTTATGAAGAAATTTGAGGAGGAGAACAAATGACGGAAATACTTAAACTCAATTCGATTGCAGACGTTGTAAAAAAGAATCTGCCTGAAAATAAATATGTTATATCAGATACGGCAAAAGAACCTGCCGGCATACTTGTGCGCTCGGCAGATATGCTTTCCTTTGATTTTCCCGAAAGCGTGCTTGCGGTTGCACGTGCCGGTGCAGGCGTAAATAATATTCCGCTTGACGTTTGTGCCGAAAAGGGCATTGCGGTATTCAACACGCCCGGTGCCAACGCAAATGCCGTTAAGGAACTTGTTATCGGCGCAATGATTATTGCCTGCCGTAACGCGGTTGAAGCGGCGGTTTGGGCAAAAGAAACCCTTAAAGGCAACGGCGATGCGGTTGCAAAAATGGCAGAAAAGGGCAAGGGTCAGTTTGTGGGACCCGAAATTAAAGGCAAAACCCTGGGCGTACTGGGCTTGGGTGCTATCGGCGGTCTTGTTGCCAATGCCGCACTTGCCCTGGGGATGAATGTTATCGGGTTTGACCCGTTTGTTTCGGTTGATGCCGCATGGCATCTTTCAAGCGCCGTTAAGCGTGCGGAAAGCCGTGATGAAATTTACGAAAAGAGCGATATTATCACGCTCCACGTTCCCCAGATTGCGTCCGATGACCCGAACGTAAATACAAAGGGAATGATAAACGCCGAAACAATAGCAAAAATGAAAAACGGCGTTGTTCTGCTTAACTTTGCCCGCGGCGGACTTATCAATGACAGTGACGTTATCGCCGCCTGTGAAAGCGGAAAAATTTATAAGTACGCAACAGACTTTGCATCCGACGCTTTGCTTGGCAAAAAAGGTGTTGTTGTGTTTCCCCATTTGGGTGCGTCCACACCCGAATCGGAAGATAACTGTGCCGAGATGGCATCTGCCGAACTCAGGGATTTCATTGAAAACGGCAACATCAGGAACAGCGTAAACTATCCCGCCTGTGTTCTTGCACGCACGGGCAGAACCCGCCTTACGGTAATGCACAAAAACGTTGCCAATATGGTGGGCAGCGTTACCGCGGTACTTGCCGCCAAAGGCGAGAACATAAGCGGTATGATTAACGCCTCAAAGGGCGATTACGCCTACACCGTAATTGACGTTGACGGAGATGCTGACAGCACGGTTCTTGACGAAGTTAGGGCAATACCCAACGTTATAAGGGTTCGCAAAATCTGAAAAAAAGAATAGATTTACGGCACGGAATTTTGCTTTCCGTGCCGTTTTTTTTACAATGTTATATCCGCTGCAAAATCGGTTTTTGTATTGCGCTTTATTCGCTTTCCTGAACTATCCGGCAATAATGCCTGCGAGCAATGCGGCATAACCGGTTACACAGAAAACGGCAATAATAATTGCGGCAAGAATAAGCACGCAGAAATAACTGCGGGCAAAACTGCGCCTGTTTATATTGCTGCCGTTAAAGGCAAAGATAATCAGGAATATAAAACCCACAACGGGCACGGAAAACAGAATCGTAAGACCCCAGTATGCCCACGCTGACAGGGGACGGTATTTTTCCGGCAGACGGCTTATTTCGTTCTTTTCGATATCGTTCATAATTAAAAACCTCCGTAAAACAGTTTCAGAAACAGTATATACAAAAATTCTGCCGCTGTCAATAATTTTAAGTATAAAGACAGAAAAAAGCGACAATAATTTAACTGCCAAGGAGGAGAAAATATGAAAAAAATATTTGTTTTGATTGCCCTGACGCTGTGCGCGGCAATAATGCTTTTTAAGGTGAACGCCAAGAACGATATCGTGAGAATACATATCCGCGCCGCATCGGATTCGGAGTACGACCAGCAGGTTAAAATTCAGGTGCGTGACGGGATAAACGAACATCTTGCCCCGAAACTGAAAGACGTTAAAACGAAAAAACAGGCGGAGAAAGTTATTTTTGAAGAATTGCCCGAAATTGAGAAAATCGGCGAATCAATAGCCGGGTGCGATGTTTCGGCACGCCTGACGCAGGAGAACTTTCCCGAAAAAACTTACGGGAACAAGACGTATCCCGCAGGGGAGTACACGGCGCTGATTATTGAAATAGGCGGCGGCGAGGGGCGAAACTGGTGGTGCGTGGCATTTCCGCCGATGTGCTACACGACAAATGAAAGCGGAAAAACGCAGTATCGGTCGCTGATATATGATTTTCTTGAAAGGATAGGGCTTATATGAAAAAATTCTTTGCAATTTTGCTTGCGGTTGCGCTTGTGATTCTGCCGATTTCCGCGTCGGCACTGACGCTGAGCCGCGGAAGTACGGGAGATAACGTGAAAAAACTGCAACAGGCGCTTACCGACAACGGATATCCCGTGGCGGTTGACGGCATTTACGGAACGGAAACGGTGAATGCGGTAAAGGCGTTTCAAAAGGCGTCGGGACTTAAAGACGACGGCATTGCGGGGGCGAAAACCCTTGAAGCACTTGGTCTTGCGGGAAGTGTGGAAACGGAAAACGCGGGCAGTGACGTGTATCTTATTGCCCGCGCAGTGTACGGTGAGGCGCGGGGCGAGGCGTACTTGGGAAAAGTGGCGGTGGCGGCGGTTATCCTGAACCGTGTGGACGACCCGTCGTTCCCGAATTCCGTGTCGGGAGTGGTGTATCAGCCGGGCGCGTTTGATGCGGTAAGCGACGGGCAGATAAATCTCGCACCGGACGAAGAGTGCATTCGCGCGGCAAGGGATGCTTTCGGCGGGTGGGACCCCACAAACGGCTGTGTTTACTACTATAATCCCAAAACGGCGACAAACAAGTGGATGTTAAGCAAGGAAGTCGTGCTTACGGTGGGAAATCACGTTTTTTGCAGATAGGAGAGTAAAATGAGAAAAGTTTTATTGACGGTTACGGCTGTACTGCTCTTTGCACTTTTGTGCGGAATGAGCGTTGCCGCGGTGCGGGAAACCGCACGGGCAAACGAGATGTCGTTAAGGTATGAAAATTCCCTTAAAGCGTCGCTCTCAACGGCAATAGAGGATATGCGCACGTTGGAGGGGGATTTATCAAAACTGATGATAACGTCTACCCGGCAGAAAGAAATGCTTTCGGCAATCGCACTTAAAAGCGCGGGGTGCGCAAACGCCCTTGCAAGTTTACCGGTAGTTGCAAAAAGCGCCCAGAATGTGCTGAAATTCGCAAATCAACTTTCGGCATACTGCACGCTTACGGTAAAAAAAGATTTTCTGCCGGAAAATTTTGAAGAGCAGATATATTCCTTTTTTACAACCTGTCAGAGCGTAAACGGGCAGCTGGCGCAAATGGAAAATCAGGTTCAGTCGGGGGCGCTTTCACTTTTGAGCGCGGAAAAAGACGAACAGGAATCAAGCGGAATGTTCGGCAGCGTTACCGAAGATATTATGGAATATCCCGCCGTGATTTTTGACGGACCGTTTTCCGACGGTCAGGAAAAGACCACACCCAAGCGTGAAAGACCCGAGGTGCATGCAGAGGACGCGGCGGTGTTTTTGCAGCACCTTAATTTCAGCGCCGATTTTGCCGGCGAAATCGACGGCGTGGTGCCCTGTTATAAATTTGAAAGTGAAGACTTTCAGGCGCAGATTACAAAAAAAGGCGGACTGCTGCTTATGCTGATTTATTCGCGAAACGTGGGCGAAGCGGCGCTTTCACTTGAAGAGGGCGAAGAAAAAGCCGCGGAGTTTGCCGAAAAACTGGGCTGCGGCGAAGTAAAGGAAGTGTGGCGCGAATACTACGGCAACACGGCGGTATATAACTTTGCGCCCGTAAAGAACGGCGTGACGATTTATCCGGATTTATTCAAAATAAAAGTTGCCCTTGATAACGGCGATATCATTTCTTTTGAGGGCAAAAGTTACGTTATGAGCGAGCACGAGCGGGAAATCGAAACGCCCGCGCTTACGGCAAAGCAGACTTCGGAAAAGTTAAAGGACGGCTTTGAAACCGATACCGTAAGGCTGTGCATTGTTTCGGTTGACCAAAAAGAACATCTTGCGTGGGAGTTCTTCGGAACGTACAAAGATATGCGTTATGCCGTGTACTTTGACGCAATTACCGGAAAAGAGGTAACAAGTTTCAGAATAATAAATTCAGAATCCGGCGAAATGGTAATCTGACACTATATATTATAATGTATACGGGGCGGGTGTTTTTGACGCCCGCCCTTTAATTTTCGTGAAATATGGCGAAAAAATCATTCCGATTGACAACAATACATAATGTGTGGTATGATATGCGTATTCAGGTGTGTCCTTTTGCACTTGAAAATCTTTTTCGGAGTATTTTATGGAAACGATAAAGGAACATAAGCGCGTATACGATATTCCTGACTTTGTTCTTGAAAAAAAGCCCCTGTACGATTTTTTCAAACGTTTCTTTGATATTTTGCTTTCTTTTCTTGCAATAGTGCTTTGCGCGCTGCCCATGGCGGTAATCGCGGTGTGCATTAAGGCAGATTCAAAAGGCACGGTAATATATAAACAGGAGCGTCTGGGCAAAGACGGAAAGCCCTTTATGCTTTATAAATTCCGTTCAATGCGCGAGGACGCGGAAGAGGACGGCGCAAAATGGGCGGAAGAAAACGATATCCGCTGTACGCGCGTAGGCAGATTCCTGCGCAAGTCGCGGCTTGATGAACTTCCGCAGTTCTTCAATATTATCGGCGGTCAGATGAGTCTTGTGGGCCCAAGACCCGAAAGAAAAGTTTTTTACGACCTGTTTGAAAAGAACATTCACGGATTCGGTTTAAGAATGAAAGTTAAGCCCGGGCTTACCGGCCACGCTCAGGTAAACGGCGGGTACGACCTTTTGCCGGAAGAAAAAATTGTATATGACATTGAATACATCAAAAACCGCTCTTTGGCGTTTGATACAAGGTGTATACTTAAAACCGTGGCGGTGGTATTCAATCATAACGGTGCAAGATAATGCTTGAAAACAAAAATATTCTTATTGTAAGCCCGTTCTTCTTTGACTATCACATAAGAATGAAAACTGCGCTTACCGATATGGGTGCCAATGTGGACGTTATCGACGAACAGCCGAATCATTCGGCGTTCGCCCGCATCCTTATGCGCAAGGACGTGAGTTTTTACCATAAAACCGTGGACAGGTACTTTGACCGCATTATTCCCACGCTGAAAAAAGACTACGATTTTATTCTTTTTATCAAGTGCGAGGCGCCTACGGTTGACGTGCTTAAAAAGTTCAAACGCCGCTACCCGTATGCAAAAAAGATTCTCTATCTGTGGGATTCGGTTGCGAACATCGCCCACATAACAAAGAAGTTTGCGTATTTTAATAAGATTTTTTCCTTTGATAAGGACGATGTTAAGCGCTACTCATTCCTTGAATATGCTTACTGGGGCTATACAAAGGAATTTGACGTTAAAAGCGACGAAAAGCCCGAATACGACGTTTCGTTTGTGGGTACGCTCCATTCGGTGCGCCCGAAAGTGCTTTCAAACGTGGAGCGCCAGTGCCGTGTTATGGGGCTGAACTTCTATAAATTCGTGTATATTCCGCACCCCCTTGTGTTCTGGTACAATAAACTTACAAACCCGTACTTTAAGTATGTAAAGCGTTCACAGGTTCATTTCAAGCCCCTTTCCACACAGGAAACAATAGAAATATATAAAAAATCCTTTGCCGTGCTTGAAGTGGAAAATAGTTATCAGAGCGGTGCGACCACCCGCCTCGGCGAAATGATAGGTATGCAGAAGAAAATCATCACTACTTTTGACTGCCGCAACAGCGATTTTTATCGCAAGGAAAACGAACTTATCATAAACCCCGCCGATATCTCAATCCGCAAGGAATTTTTCGATTGCCCCTATCAGCCCATTCCCGAAGAAATCCGCAAAAAATATTCGTTTAACGCTTTTTTGGAAAAAATCTTCGGCTGTTAAGTGATTTTCTCCCCGCTTATGCGGGAATTTTTTTGTTTCGTAGAAAATTTTTTGTTTCCGGTGTAACAAAACAAACCCGAAAAGCGTTTTTATATATGAAATGCGGAAAAAGTCTTTTTAACACGCAAAATTTGAATTAAAAAATCAAATTGTAAATTTTTGCATTTGGGTATTGACTTTTGCATATGGAATATGGTATAGTGTTAATAAAGTGAAAACTTCTAATATATAATAACGGAGGAAAACCATATGTCTACAATGTTTAAGAAACTCAAAGCCACAAAAGTCCTTGCATTTCTGCTTGCAGCAGTAATAGTTATCCCCCTGTTAAAACCGCTTATCGCCCGTGCATAAAGTGTGTCTGTGCCGGTGTATGGCACGGATTTCGAAATTAACTCCACATATTGGAAGTCGTTTTATGGTGGGACTATATCGCGAGCGGTAGCAAACCCGGATTCTCCGCAAGACAGCAACAACTATTCACTGCGTATGACCGGCAGAACAAAGTCATGGCATTCGCCGGGAATAAATATCTACAATATTGTCAGAGAAAACGGCCCGGCAAAATATACGTTTTCAATGAAAGTTTTGGTTCAGGGACTTAATCCCGACAGTCATAATATAGGTTTGCTTGTGCGCACGGTAAAAGATTTTTCGTTTATAAACAGGAAATATGACAGGTTATTCTATTGCCGTATGCCCATAAAGCAGAATATAAAGGAAAATGAATGGATTACTCTGACCGGAAGTATGACAGTCAGAGAAGAGGATATTAAATACTCAGATGGTGTATTTAATTTAATGATTGATAATCTTGAACCTGTATCGGGACAAAAATTGTATATTGACGATGTATTTATCACAGCAACGTATACAGATACCGATTTTACTCTCAGTAAAGATAGCGTTAATTTGTGCATAGGTGAAACACAAACGATTTCTTTATCGCCGTATTCATCGCCATATACAGCAAAGTACAGCACGGCCAATAATGAAATAGCCGTAGCAAGTGACGGCAAAATACTTGGGCTGAGCGAGGGAACAACAACCGTATTTGTAACACGCGCCGGTGTAACTAAAACATGTACTGTAAATGTGTCGGCGGGCAAATATACTGTCGGCACGGGTCAGTATTATTTCCGTAATGTGCAAACACAAAAATACATGCAAATTGATAAAGATGATGAAAAGAACGGATATACGAGCAATAAAGTTGTAATGGAACTGTGGGACTTTGATAATTCAAGTCAACATCAGCATCAATTATGGACGGTTACTCATTTGGGTGACGGCTATTATAAGATTATTTCCGTTATAAGCGGGAAAGCATTATCAATAAAAGAGGGAGCGGAAAACACAGAATATTCGGCTCTTATTCAGGAAGATTATAAAGACCTTGACCGTCAAAAGTGGATGTTTGTTCATCTTGAAAACGGTAATTTTAAGATTAAACCGAAATCAAGTCTGAACAGTGCAAATGATTTATGTGCAGTTGCCGGCATTGAACGAACATCCGGTAATGGGCTCAGAGTAGAACAGGGGAAATATGTCGCAGATGATTTGTATGCAGATGAATGGTCTGTAATGTTTTATGATATCTACAATGCGAGTCGCGTTGTGAATGTTGATGTTTTGTATGACTTCGGTTTTGCTCAACGGCATGGCGGAAAAACTTATCAGGTTATCGGAACATATTTAACAGAACTTTACCGTTTTTTTAAAGCAGAGTTCGGGATTCATTTGAATTTCAATATAGGCGTTCTGTATAAAACATCCGCAGACCGGTGTAAAAAGAAATACAATGAACGTTGTGAATGTGTAGACGATAATTCGTGCCTTAGAGCAAACGGAAGCATAGTTGCCGATACAGGTACAGATACAGATGCAAAGAAAGTGTATCACCATAAAAATGCAAACAATATTCTTAATGAGTTACAAGGAACGGATGGTGAAAGTTGTGTAAGAATTCTATTTTCGGGTCATTATATGTGCTACATCTCAAACAATGAGCATAATCCGTCAAATTTACACGGACTCGCTATGGGCAGTCAGAATAAATGCCTGATAACCGGATTGACACCTGAAAACTTGATGAAAGCGACAGTTGTTCATGAGTTTGGACATTTGTTTCATGCACCCGATCACTCTGACAAAGAAGGAGAAAATACAACAGAGGAACGTAACCGAACGGCAGAGTCAAACTATCAGTTCAATGATAATTGCATTTATGGCAAGAATCACTTGAAAAATGATATTGCAGAGTCTTTATCGATGTGTGCAGGTTGCCGCAAGGCAATATGGGATAATATTGAGAAATATAATCACAAGTAAGGAGGGCTTATGAAAAGATTTTTGATATCAATTATATCGCTTTCTATGTGCGTGATACTTCTTGCGGGCTGCAAAAAAGAAAAAGAACCGCAAGAAAGCGGAGAATGCGTATATACGCCAACATTCAGCGAATATGATGAATACGTTGCGTATATAGAAGAAAAGAGGAAAGAGGGATATGTTCCTGACAACTTTTTTGATTTTGATAAAATAAGTTCAATAGGTACTTTTGATTGCTTTATTGAGTATCCGGACGAAATGCTATCATCATATATTTACAACATATATGATAAAAACAATGTAGAATTCCAGTTTAATATCGGAACAACACCTCAAACATATATTCTGTCCGACAAGAACTATACAAAACGAATGAAGCCGAATAACACGGCAGATATGCGTGTATTCAGGAAAAAGATATCGGGAAGTTATATACATGACGGAGTTATTGGCTATTATTATTTTAAGGGCAACCTTGAAACGGTTTTCTTTAAGGTAAACGGCACGTATGTGTATGTAAGCGTTTCAAAATGGCTTGGATATTCAAAATACCCATTGGAATCCGATAATTTTGAATCAAAACTTCTTAACCTTGATACGGCGGTTCAGGCAGTAGAAGAAATATTCGGTACCCCACAATCAATCGAAGATTTCTTCAATCAGGGATAATTCGTTAAAAACTCTTTTCCCCGCTCACGCGGGGATTTTTTAATTATGTATAAACACTTAACAAAAACGAAATATTTATTATTTTACTTGAAATAAATAATGGGGTATGATAAAATCTACAAGACAAAAAAGGATATGCGGAGGAAAAGAAATGAATATCAAAACCCGGGCGTTTAAGCGGTGCGAAATAAAACTTTACAGCACAAAAACTTACGCCAACCCTTTTATGGACGTTAATATCGACGCCGTATTTACAAGTAATGATGGGGAAACAATAAAAATCCCCGGATTCTGGAACGGCGAAAATGAGTGGAAAGTAAGGTTTTCTTCTCAAAAAGCGGGAGAGTGGAAGTACGAAGTTACGTGTACCGATAAAGAAAACATCTCCCTTACCGATACGGGTGTGATTGTTGTTGCGCCTTGTGAAAATCCCGAAACGGAGATTGAAAAGCACGGATATGTTCGCCTTGAACAGGGCAAAAAGCATATGGTTTACGGCGACGGCACGCCTTTCTTCTATTTAGGCGACACACACTGGATGATGCCGGATTACGAGCATCTTAATGAATGTAATTATCCCGGCTGCAACTGCGGGAATCAGTTTAAGCATCTTGCAGATGACAGGCTGCGCAAGGGTTTTAACGTATATCAAACCTATTTCTGCGCCGACAGGAAGTATGCCACACATTCCCAAACCCCGTCATGGTGGAGTGAGCCGTACACGCTTATTAACCCGAAAGCGTTCAACGAATCCATGGATATAATGATGGAGTACCTTGCCGATAAGGGATTTACGATTTCCCTCGGTTTCGGCACGCACCATTCAACACCCCATAACTTCAACCGTGACGTTGTGCCCATGCTTGCGTTTGCCCGCTACTGCGTGGCAAGATATGCGTGCTATCCGCTTATCTGGATAACAGCACAGGAAATCACCAACCTTAACGATAACGCTTTTGAACTTTGGCAGCAGGTGGGCGCCCTTGTGGGCGAACTTGACGGGTTCAAACGCCCCAACGGAGCACATATGCACGTACATCCCTATTCGGATCCCCGTTCACAGCAACTTGAAGAGGATTCGTGGCATCAGTGGTGGACGGTACAGGGCGGTCACGGCGGAATAGATAATCTTCGCCCGAGAACGTTCTATGAAAGTTACTATAATACAAGAAAAAACAAACCGTTTATTGAAACGGAAAATCAGTACGAGGATATATATTGCAGCGGATTCTGCGGGCACGACGCCCCGAGAATCGGTGCATGGCGTGCAGTGCTTTTTGGCAGTGCCGGCTTCACTTACGGTGTTACGGGCATATGGGTGCTTTCGTGGAACAACAAAACCGCACCTACGCTCCAAAGCTATTCGCCCGAGGACTGGCGCTCCGGCATAGATAAACTCGGTTCGGACGAAGTAGGTTATATGCGCAAATTCTTTGAGTTTATTGACTGGACAAATCTCGTTCCCGAATACGGGTTTGACTACGGTTTGTTTGAAAACCGCAGCAAAGTGGCAATGGCGCATAAGGGTAAAGATACTTTTGTATATCTCTTCTACGGCACCGAGCCCGAAGCGGGAGCGTTTACGAATCTAAAAGAAAACACCCGCTATACGGCACATTGGTTCAATACCGCCACGGGCAAATTCATTAAAATTGACGATATTGTAACCGTTGGCGACAGAGCGACCATTCCGCCCCGCCCCACGCTTAAAGACTGGGTTCTTCTGCTTACAACCGAGGATTACGGCGAGTATGATACAGAGGAATATCCCCATTATATCACGCCCATTCCGCCCGAAGAGGCGCATTGCGGCGAAGAATATAAGATTTATGCACTGCGGGCAAGCACCGAGGACGAGGCACACCCGGCAGGCAATCTAATTGACGGCAATCCCGAGACGTTCTGGCGTGCCGACGTGCCCTATACGAGCCAAACAATTTCTGCCGACCTGGGCGAAAGCAAAGACTTGGGATACGTGCACTTTGAGTGCGATATGAAGAATGTCCGTTATGTTAAATTCAGGGTTTATGCATCAAACGACGGTGTAAATTACGATATGCTTGTTGAACGCCTTGACGGCGAAGTTGCAACCGGCGGCAGTTTTAACCGCTACTTTGAGCCTGTTTCGGGCAGGTACCGCTATATTAAACTCTGGTTTAACTCACTTACCATCGGTGAACTCACCTGGGACACCCACAGGGCGATTGATACTCCGCTTGAACTTACAAGGTTTGCGGTTTTTGCACCCGAAAAATAACATATCATTATAAGAGGAACGGAAAAGGTTCCTCTTTTTTATAAATTCGGTATTGACAAAGCCACTGCAAGCATATATAATACTTAAAAATATGTATATACAATTTTCGGAGGAAATATGATTCACGCAAAGTTTATTTCGTCAATGGAAAAATGCTTTCTCGATTCAAAACTCAATGAGTTTGAAGAGATGACGAGCGATATATGTTTCAAAAACGAAAAGTACTTTTTTCAACTTGTATGGAGTTGCGACGAAACGGACAATCTGCTTGTAACGCCCGTTATCAGGGGCAGTGCGGCTGAGTATGTAAAGATTTACGAAGTGGTAAGCGTGCCGTCGGAAATGCCCGTGCTACCGCGAAGCGATTCCGACTGCGTGCGCAGAACACCGGGCCTTTATCCTGATATGCTGAGAAAACCCCTGTACAGGGGCAGGGTAAGAAATAATTACGGCTATACCCGCGCACTTATGTTTGAGTTTGACCCAAGGGGCAACGTTTCGGGAACGGCAGAGTTCACGGTTGAATTTTTAGGCAACAGAAGCGATTATGACAAATCTCTTGAAACTACCGACGAGGTACTTTGGAGCGGTGAATTCACGGTTGAGGTAATCGACGCAAGTCTTCCCAAACAGAAAATGATGTTTTCCCAGTGGTTCTATGCCGACTGCATTGCCGATTATTACCGTGTTCCCGTATTTTCCGACGAGCATTTTGAAATATGCGAGAAATTTATAAAAAAAGGCGTGGAGTACGGCAGGAATATGTGGCTTTTGCCCCTGATGACGTATTCACTTGATACCTATCCCGGCGGTGAGCGCACAACGGTTCAGCTGATTGACGTTTATAAAAACGGCAGTGAATACACTTTCGGATACGAAAATCTTGACCGCTGGCTTGATATGTGCGCCCGCTGCGGTGTGGAATATTACGAAGTGACGCACTTCTATTCCCAGTGGGGAGTATTGCATACACCCAAGGTAATGGCGTACGAAAACGGGCAGTATAAGCGCATTTTCGGTTGGGATACGGATTCGTTAAGCGAAGAATACGTAACGTTTCTGCGTGCATTTATAACGGG
Source organism: uncultured Clostridia bacterium (assembly GCA_934434555.1). Classification (GTDB taxonomy): domain Bacteria; phylum Bacillota; class Clostridia; order Christensenellales; family QALW01; genus UMGS1322. The sequence goes on along the minus strand of CAKRZX010000022.1, from coordinate 6,802 downwards.
ATTTTTGGAGCATATGCGTGCCCGCGGAGAGGACAAAAAGTGCTGGTTCCATATCTCCGACGAGCCGCAGAAAGAGCATCTTGAACGCTATAAGGCGGCAAAGGCGAACATTGCGGATTTATTGAAAGGATATCATATAATGGACGCCCTTTCGGAATATGAATTCTATGCCGAGGGCGTTGTGGAAACACCCGTGCCGGCAACACGGGCAATCAAACCGTTTTTGGAAAACAACGTGCCTGATTTATGGTGTTACTACTGCGGCGGGCACGTTAAGGGCGTAAGCAATGCGCTGTTTTCAATGCCCCTTGCCCGCACAAGGTTCATCGGCACGCAGTTCTTTGCCTATGATATCACAGGATTCCTGAACTGGGGTTATAATTTCTATAACGACCAGTGGAGCTACGATTCCGTTGACCCGCTTCACACTTCCGACGGAAGTCTGTTTGTGCCCTCGGGCGACACGTATGCAGTTTATCCGATGAAAGACGGCAGTGCGGCGCCCTCAATACGAATGATGGCTTTTTTGCAGGGCTTGCAGGATTGCCGGGCAATGGAGTTCTGCGCGGGGCTGTATTCAAAGGAATACGTGCTTGCGGAAATTGAGAAAATCTGCGGCAAAGTGGTATTTGACAAGTGCGTAAGCAGCAGCCGCGAAATGAACAGAATCCGCGCGCGTGTCTACGAACTTATAAAAGCAAAAATCTGATTTTTACGGGCGGTTTCCCGCCCGTTTTTTTTTGTGTTCCGCAACCCCTTATTATAGATTGACATATTGTAAATAATAATATATAATACTCTAAGTGCTGGTATTATAAATTTTTTGATTGCAGAGTGCATTTTCGCATTTTGAATATCACTGATTTTCCGATACTGAAATTTGATATTAGAAAAAGCAACCAAAAGGAGGTGTTTTATATTGGAAACGTGGATATGGATTGTTATTGCCGCCGTAGCCGCCCTGATTGTGGGTCTTGCGGCAGGTAATTTTATTCAAAAAAAATCAACACAGGCACGTATGGGCAGAGCCGAAGAGGCAGCCAATAAAATTCTTGAAGATGCAAAAAACAGAGCCGAAGTGCTTTCAAAGGAAAGAATTTCGGAAGCAAAAGATGAAGTTCACAGGCTTCGCAGTGAGTGCGACGCAGACTGTAAAGAGCGCCGCAACGAGGTAACGCGTCTTGAAAAACGCGTTCTGCAAAGGGAAGAACAGATTGATAAAAAAATGTCGTCTCTTGAAGCAAGGGAGGACAGGTTCACAAAAAAGGAAAAAGAGCTGGAAGAGAATCTTGCCGCGGCGGAAGAGTTGCAGTCGCGCAGGGTAGCCGAGCTTGAAAAGGTTGCCGGGCTTTCAACGGAAGAAGCAAAACAGGCATTGATTGAATCGGTAGAACATGAGGCGCGGCACGATGCGGCGCTTATCGTTAAGGATATCGAGGCACAGGCCAAAAATGACGGGGAAAAAATTGCCCGCAACATAATTACAATGGCTATTCAGCGCTGTGCCGCCGACCATGTTGCAGAAACCACCGTTTCGGTTGTGGCACTGCCCAACGATGAAATGAAGGGCAGGATAATCGGCCGCGAGGGCAGAAACATCAAGGCGATTGAAACCGCAACGGGCGTTGAACTTATTATCGACGATACGCCCGAAGCAGTTATTCTTTCTTCTTTTGACCCCATAAGGCGCGATATTGCCCGAATCGCTCTTGAAAAACTTATTATCGACGGGCGCATTCACCCCACAAGGATTGAAGATACCGTTGAAAAGGCAAGAAAAGAAGTTGAAGCGCAGATTAAAGAGGCGGGCGAAGCCGCTGTTTTCGACGCGGGAATTCACAACATTCATCCGGAACTTGTAAAAATTCTGGGCAGGCTCAAATACCGTACGAGTTACGGGCAGAACGTACTGAAACACTCTTTGGAAGTTTCCTATATTGCAGGTCTGCTTGCGGGCGAAGTGGGTGCCGATATTGCAATAGCAAAACGTGCAGGGCTTCTGCACGATATAGGCAAGGCGGTTGACCATGAAATAGAGGGCACGCATATCCAGATAGGTGTTGACATTGCAAAAAAATACCGCGAGAGTGCAGAAGTTATCCACTGCATTGCGGCACATCATAACGATATAGAACCCCAGACCGTTGAAGCGGTACTTATTCAGGCGGCGGACGCTATTTCCGGAGCAAGACCCGGCGCAAGGCGCGAAACCCTTGAAGCGTACGTTAAACGTCTTGAACAGCTTGAAGAAATTGCGAATTCCTTTGACGGCGTTGAAAAATCCTTTGCCGTTCAGGCGGGACGCGAAATCAGGATTATCGTTAAACCCGAAGTTGTTTCCGAGGAGGCGACCGTATTCCTTGCAAAAGATATTGCAAAACGCATAGAAACGGATATGGTTTACCCCGGACAGATAAAAGTAAACGTTGTGCGCGAAACAAGAAAAGTTGAGTACGCAAAATAGATTTTTTGGGCAAACGAAAGTTTGCCCTTTTTTTGAGGACATATGATACTTATCGATATTTGCGGTCTTAGCGTAAACATAGGCGAAAAGACCATATTATCCGACATATCGCTGCAAATACAAAAAGGGCAGTGCGTAGGGCTTACAGGCGATAACGGCGCGGGCAAAACCACGCTGATGAAAGCGCTTGTTGGGCAGGCGGAATATACCGGAATTATCCGTATGGCAAAGGGGCTGCGCATAGGATATCTTGCGCAGATACACGAATCAAAAAGCGAAACAACCGTTATTGAAGAGGCAAAAAAGAGTTTTGACGAACTTTTTGCCGCCGAAAACGAACTGCATAAAATCGAAGAAGAAATGACAGAAGAAAACGCCGATATGGCTGCTTTGGGCGAAAGATATCAGCGGGCACAGGACAGGTTTGATGCCCTGGGCGGCTACGGCTGGAACAGCAGGCTTACGGGTGTGCTTAAAGGCCTGGGGCTGACGGAAAAATACTGGGATATGCCGGTAAAGAATCTTTCCGGCGGCGAGCGTACCCGCCTTGCCCTTGCAGGTATGCTTTTGAAGAACTATGACGTGCTTTTGCTTGACGAACCCACAAACCATCTTGACTTGCAGGCGGCGCAGTGGCTTACGGACTATCTTGCCCGCTTTTCGGGTACGGTTCTGCTTATTTCCCACGACCGGTATATGATGGATAAACTCTGTTCGGGTGTGGCAAGAATAGAAAACAAAAAACTCAGATATTACAACGGCAATTACACCGACTACTGTTTTAAGTGGGCGGAAGAACTAAAAGCCGAACAGAAGGCATACGATAAACAGCAGGACGAAATCCGCCGCCAAAAAGCGATAATCGCCCGTTTCAGGCAGTTTAACAGGGAAAAGTCGATCCGCGCGGCGGAAAGCAGAGAAAAAGTGCTTGCCAAAATGGATTTGCTGGAAGCGCCGGAAGAACACGATGAAATGCGGCTTAGTTTTAATATTGCGCGGCAGTCGGGCGGCGATGTGTTCACTTTGCGGGATATAGGCAAATCGTTTGAAAATAAACGGCTGTTTTCGCACTTTTCAACGGTAGTAAAAAAAGGCGAAAGAATAGTCATAATAGGAGATAACGGCGCGGGGAAAACTACGCTTACGGAAATAATTTCCGGGCGGCAAAGCTCAAGCGAGGGAAATGTGACCCGCGGCGTAAACGTGGATATAGGCTATTACGAGCAGAATCACCGTGACCTTATGGGCGATGAAACGGTTATGGATATGGTGTGGCAGGGCGACAGGGATTTAACGCAGACACAGGTGCGCTCGCGCTGCGCGGCAATGCTGTTTTTCGGCGACGACGTTTTTAAGCAGGGCAGGGTGCTTTCCGGCGGCGAACGCGCCCGCTGCGCTTTGGCACGACTTTCGGTTGCAAAAAACAACACTCTTTTAATGGACGAGCCCACCAACCACCTTGATATGGATTCCCGCGAGGTGCTTGAAGATGCACTTTCCCGTTTTGACGGCACGATAATCGCCGTGTCCCATGACAGGTACTTTATCAACCGTATTGCAACCAAACTGTGGATTGTAAAAGACGGCGCGGTCGAGGTGTTTGAGGGAACGTATGATGACTATGTTTTGGCGCAAAAACCTCAAAATGCGGAAGATTCGGCGCCCGAAATAAATAAGACACAGGCGGCAAAACAGAGGGCAAAGGACAGAGCTGCCAAGGATGAAGAAAAGAAAAAGAAAATCCGTTTGCGTGAACTTGAAAAAGAAATTGAACTTTTGGAAAAACGCATAGGCGAGATAGAAGAGCAGTTTGCCGGGTCTTTTTCGGATAAGGACAAAATGCTTGAACTGCAAAGGGAATATAATTCCGTAAAGGACAGGCTTGAACAGGCGGAAAACGAATGGATGGAGGAAAGCGAATGATTGAAAAACTAACGGGTTCGGAACTTAAAAAGATTCTTGATTCCTGCGGTTTCGGCTTTTCAAAATCACTGGGGCAGAACTTTTTGTGCGATGAGCGTATCCTCAACATCATTGCCGACGACGCGTGTATAGATAAAAATCAGACCGTGCTTGAAATCGGCACGGGGGCGGGAACGCTGACCCGAGTGCTTTCAAAAAGAGCAAAGAAAGTGGTGTCGGTGGAAGTGGACAAAACGCTCTTGCCGGTGCACGAAAAAACCCTTGACGGCTTTGATAACGTTAAGGTCATAAATGACGATTTTCTTGCCCTTGACACGAAAGAACTTGTAAAAAACGAGTTGGAGGACGGCTTTGCGGTGTGCGCTAATCTGCCCTACTACATTACTACACCCATAATAATGCGGCTGCTTGAAAGCGGCGTAAATTTCAAGACGATAACGGTTCTTGTGCAAAAAGAAGTGGCAAAACGTATGGCGGCAAAGGAAAACACGCCCGAATACGGCTCACTTACCTGTGCGGTGCAGTTTTACACCACCGCAAAACTGTGCTCCAAAATACCTGCGAGTTGTTTCTATCCCGCGCCGAAAGTGGATTCACAGGTTATCCGTCTTGAAAAAAGAGAAAAGCCGGCAGTGAACGTAAAAAGTGAAAAAATATTTTTTGAAACCGTGCGTTCGGCGTTTGCGATGCGCAGAAAAACCCTTGCAAATAACTTGATTGCGTCTTTTGATCTTGACAGAGAGGCGGCAGAGGGTGTAATATTATCCTGCGGGCTTAAACCCGCAGTACGCGGAGAGGCTCTCTCTCTTGAAAATTTAGCCCGCGTTGCGGATAAAATATATGAAATTAAATCGGAGGTATAAAAAATGAGCAGTGCAAAAGAACTTAAAGAAAAACTTGCCTATAAGCCCAAAAACGGCTTATTAAGGGTAAGTGAAGAGGAGAAAAAACAGGCGTTTGATTTCTGCGAGGGATATATGCGTTTTCTTGACGATGCCAAAACAGAGCGTGAGGCAGTTGAGGCTGCGGTAAAAATCGCCGAAAATGCGGGATTCACCGCATATGAGTCCGGCAGAAAGTATCAGGCAGGCGAAAAATATTATGTAAATAACCGCGGTAAATCGGCGGCGTTCGTGGTAATAGGCAAAAAGGACGTGTCAAACGGCGTTCGCATAGGTGCGGCGCATATCGATTCGCCCCGTCTTGACTTAAAGCCCAATCCCCTTTATGAGGACATCGAACTTGCTATGCTTAAAACCCACTATTACGGCGGAATAAAGAAGTACCAGTGGACGGCGATTCCCTTGGCGCTTCACGGCGTGTTCGCAAAGAAAAACGGCGAAAAGGTAAAGGTTAAAATCGGCGAGGACGAAAACGACCCCTGCTTTGTTATAAGCGACCTTTTGCCCCACCTGGCACAGGAACAGTGCAAACGCACCCTTGCCGACGGCATTCGCGGCGAAGAACTCAATATTCTTATCGGAAGCTGCCCCTTTAAGGACGATTCCGAAAGCGAACTTATAAAACTCAATATTCTTAACATTCTTTATGAAAAGTACGGTGTAACCGAAGAGGATTTCCTTTCGGCTGAACTTGAAATCGTTCCTGCGTTCAAGGCGCGCGACATCGGTTTCGACCGCTCAATGATAGGTGCTTACGGTCACGACGACCGCGTTTGCGCATATCCCTCGCTTATGGCTTGCATAGAATGCGGTGTGCCGGAGAAAACCGCAATATGCATTCTTGCCGACAAGGAAGAAATCGGCTCGGTAGGCAATACGGGGCTTAATTCCGATTTCGTAAAACACGTAATCAGCGATATTGCCCGCGCACAGAACATCGAGCCCGAGGACGCAATGCGCGCGTCACAGTGCCTTTCGGCGGACGTTAACGCAGCAGTTGACCCCACTTTCCAGGACGTTTTTGAAAAGAAAAACGCATCGTTCTTAAATTACGGTGTGGTTATTACAAAATATACCGGTGCTCGCGGAAAAAGCGGTTCAAACGATGCATCTGCCGAGTATATGGGTCAGATTCGCGCTATGCTTGACGATGCAAACGTTGTTTGGCAGATAGGGGAACTTGGCAAGGTTGATATCGGCGGCGGCGGAACGGTTGCACTGTATATTGCGGGTCTCGGCATCGATACCGTTGATTTGGGTGTGCCCGTGCTTTCAATGCACGCGCCCTTTGAAACCGTTGCCAAACTTGACGTGTTTATGGCGTATCGCGCAATGCAGGAATTCTTTAAGTAAGGGAATTTTGAGATTATAATTAAAAGATGTTTCGGCGGTGCAGATTATCTGTGCCGCCTTTTTTGTTGCTTATTTCACACGGCAGGGCGGGGGTTTATCTCCCGCCGTTTTTCGGAGATGTGATTTTATGCGAAAGAATAGGTTGCTTGCAAAATTATAC
>CAKRZX010000021.1 GCA_934434555.1 uncultured Clostridia bacterium | reverse complement strand
ACGTGTCCGATGGTTCCGATGTTTACATGGGGTTTCGTTCTTTCAAACTTGCTCTTTGCCATTTTGTGTTTCCTCCGAATTTAATTATTTGCCGATTTTTTCAGCAATGGATTTGGGCACTTCTTCAAAGTGCGAGAACTGCATTACAAAGTTTCCGCGGCCCTGTGTACGGGAACGAAGGTCGGTTGAGTAACCGAACATCTCCGCAAGGGGAACCATTGCGTGCAATATCTGAATGCCGCCGTTTACGCTCTCGGTGCCTTCGGGACGGCCGCGACGGGAACTGATGTTACCCATAACGTCGCCTAAATACTCATCCGGCATAGTAACGTCAACTTTCATGATAGGTTCGAGCAGGCAGTCATCAGCCTTTTTAAGACCCTCTTTGAATGCCATCGAACCTGCAATTTTATAAGCCGCTTCCGAAGAGTCAACATCGTGGTATGAACCGTCAAGCAGTTCAACCTTGAAGTCAACAACCTCGTAGCCGTGTATACCGCTCTTGGCAGCCTCTCTGATACCTGCGTCGATAGCGGGAATGTATTCCTTGGGAATAGCACCGCCGACGGTCTTGTTCTCGAAAGAGTAGCCAACGCCGGGTTCTACGGGTATCATCTTTATGATACAATGTCCGTACTGACCGTGACCGCCCGACTGACGAACGAACTTGCCCTCCTGGGTAACTTCGCGGCGGATAGTTTCCTTGTAGGAAACCTGAGGTGCGCCTACGGTAGCCTCAACTTTGAATTCACGGAGCAGACGGTCAACGATGATTTCAAGGTGAAGTTCACCCATACCTGCAATAATCGTCTGTCCTGTTTCCTGGTCGGTATAAGTCCTGAATGTGGGGTCTTCCTCGGCAAGTTTAACAAGCGCCATTGTCATCTTTTCCTGACCGGCTTTGGTCTTGGGCTCGATGGCAACGTGGATAACGGGGTCGGGGAATTCCATTGATTCAAGAATAACGGGATGGTCCTCATCGCAAAGGGTATCACCGGTGGTAGTGTCTTTAAGACCAACCGCCGCAGCGATATCGCCCGCGTAAACCTGCGAGATTTCCTCCCTGTGGTTGGCGTGCATCATAAGGATACGACCGAAGCGCTCACGCTTACCCTTAACTGAATTATAAACATAGGAGCCGGCTTCGCGTGTGCCCGAATATACGCGGAAGAACGCAAGTTTTCCTACGAACGGGTCGGTCATAATCTTGAATGCAAGTGCCGCAAAAGGCTCGGAATCCGATGCATGCCTATCCTCTTCCTCTCCGGTATCGGGAAGTGTACCCTTTATCGAGGGGATATCAAGGGGCGACGGCATATACTCAACAATAGCGTCAAGCAACTTCTGTACGCCCTTATTGTGGTAGGAAGTACCGCAAAGTACGGGTGTAAGGTGGTTTGCTATTGTAGCCTTACGGATAGCCTTTTTAAGTTCGTCAATTGTCGGCTCTTCACCCATAAGATATTTTTCCATAAGGTCGTCATCGGTTTCGCAAACCGACTCAACCAAGGCAGTGTGATATTCATCGCACTTATCTTTCATATCCTCGGGTATATCGATAATATCGATATCTTCGCCAAGGTTATCCTTATAGATATAAGCCTTCATTTCAAGCAGATCAACAAGACCTACGAAAGTGTCCTCAGCACCGATGGGCAATTGAAGGGGCACGGGGTTAGCGTGCAGACGGGTATGCATCATATCTACAACACGGTAGAAGTTTGCACCCATAATGTCCATCTTGTTTACGTACGCCATACGGGGTACGCCGTATTTGGCAGCCTGGTGCCAAACAGTTTCGGACTGAGGCTCAACGCCGCCCTTTGCGCAGAAAACCGCAACGGCGCCGTCAAGAACACGGAGCGAACGCTCAACTTCAACGGTAAAGTCAACGTGGCCGGGGGTATCAATAATGTTGATACGGCAGCCGTTCCACTGTGCGGTGGTAGCAGCGGATGTGATTGTTATACCACGCTCTTTTTCCTGCTCCATCCAGTCCATAGTAGCAGCGCCCTCGTGGGTTTCGCCGATTTTACGGATTTTACCGGTATAGAAAAGTATACGCTCGGTAGTGGTTGTTTTACCGGCATCGATGTGAGCCATGATACCGATATTTCTTGTATTTTCAAGTGAAAATGCTCTTGGCATAATATATCCTCCCTAACGAAGTTACCAGCGGTAATGAGCGAATGCCTTGTTGGATTCGGCCATTTTGTGGGTATCTTCGCGCTTTTTAACGCTGGCACCGGTGTTGTTTGCAGCATCCATAATTTCGGCTGCAAGACGCTCTGCCATAGTACGCTCGCCACGCTTGCGGGTAAACATTACCAGCCAGCGGAGACCGAGTGTCTGCCTGCGCTCAGGGCGGACTTCAATAGGAACCTGATAGTTGGAGCCGCCTACACGGCGAGCCTTGGTTTCAAGCATGGGCATTACGTTTTCCATAGCCTGCTCAAACACCTCAATGGGCTCACGGCCTGTCTTTTCCTTTATAATATCAAAAGCGTCGTAGCAAATGCTCTGTGCGGTTCCTTTTTTACCGTCGTACATAACCTGGTTGATGAGTTTGGTAACAACCTTTGAGTTGTACATAGGATCCGGAAGCACGTCGCGCTTCTGTACTCCACCTCTTCTTGGCATAAAATTTTCCTCCTTAAACTGTGTTCCCTTACAAAAAGGGACAAACGATATTTTTTGTAAAAATCATCGCTCCGTCAGCATAATCGGAGACTCAGACAAACCAAAGAAACAATAAAACGCAGCGAATGTTTTAATTACTTCTTGGGTTTCTTTGCGCCGTACTTACTGCGGGCCTGCATTCTCTTTGCAACACCTGCGGTATCAAGTGCGCCGCGGATAATATGATATCTTACGCCGGGAAGATCCTTTACACGTCCGCCGCGGATAAGAACTACGGAGTGCTCCTGCAAGTTGTGACCGATGCCCGGAATGTAGCAAGTACCTTCCATGCCGTTTGCCGCAAGCCTTACACGGGCAACTTTTCTGAGTGCCGAGTTGGGCTTTTTGGGTGTCATGGTCTTAACGCTGAGGCAAACACCTCTGCGCTGAGGGCTTTGTTGAAGAATGGGAGCCGAAGACTTATAAGTGGTCTTCTTCCTGCCGTTTTTGATTATCTGATTTATTGTTGGCATTTAACTTTTCCTCCTTCCTCGGAAAAATAAAATATATATTAATTCCGCAACCCCCGGAACTAATGTCACTTTAATTCGGCAGCGGCGGCAGCACCTACGGCAATTCCGCACAGTTTGCCCAATTCCGCCATTGTATCGCAGTAAGAAAGTTCAACGCCGTATTTTTTCGCGGCGGTTTTTATTTTATCGGAAATAAAAAGTTCGGCGTCGCGGGCAAGAACAACCTTTGACGCAGTGCCGTTTTCCATTGCTTTAAGCACTTGTTTTGTACCGCAGGTACGCATCAGAACAGTTTCCTCCGAGCATAAATACTATTTTTACCGTAATACCTTGATATGATATACCAAACGGACGTCTTTGTCAAATGTTTTTTTGATTTTTTTGTTTATTTACAAGCCCAAAACAGGCAATATGACTGTGATTTATGCCCCTTTGACACCATGTTGCGTTTTCGGTGCACCTGTGATACAATATATAGGATTTTTCGTGAGGTGAATAAAAAATGGAATGGTTCAATTTATTCGGTTTAATCTTTGTGGCGGTTATACTTATACCTAATATAATTTTCGCGGCAAAATGCAAAGACGGCTTCGAGAACAAGTATAAAAACAAATTTATTGAAATAATTGAGCAAGCAGGCCGGTTCGGCTGTTTCGGTTTTATGATTTTCAATATTCCCGGCACGTGTTGGGGGTTTCCCGGTGACGAGGCATTTGCGCTCTATCTGATTATCGACGCCTCCCTTTCGGTTCTGTACTGTGCTCTTTGGGCGGTATGTTTCAAAAAAAGCAGTGCTTTCAGGGCTTTGGCGCTTTCAATTATTCCCTCTGCGATGTTTTTATTCAGCGGTATAATAAGCCGTTCGCTTCTTTTGACGCTTTCGGCACTGCTGTTTGCGCCGAGCCATATTCTCATTTCGTACAAAAATGCTGTATAAAACAAATCGCTCCGTTTTGCGGAGCAATTTATTTATGATTTTCTCTTTTTTATTATTATCACCGTTGCCGCGATAACCGCCGCAAGGCATGTTCCGCAAATAATGCTTATAAGTGCGGCATTCACCCCGTGGGGATTGTCCGTTTCTGCGGGGACGGGTGTTGATTCCGGCGCGGTTAACGTCGGTGCGGTTGCAGTCGGCTCGGGCCCGGCACTCTCAATAAGCCCGCACATATACTCAAACAGTTTTTCCGCCGCTTTTTTATGGGAATCCGGCGACGGGTGAAGATTGTCCGTTCCGCCGGGAATTTGCCATTCCTCGGTATCGGCAAGATGAATTTTTTCGTCAGCCGATTCGTCAACAATCTGCTTTATGGCGTTTATCAAGCCCGTTTGATTATCGTCATAGAACTTAAAGGGAATCATCAGCACGATTTCCGCATCCGGGTAAGTTTTGCGCAACTTTCTTACAAACGAAAGATACGTTGCCTTGAACATACCGGTGCTTCCGCCGCGGTCGTTGGTACCCATATTGATAACTATGTAATCGGGCGCATATTTTGACGTATCCCAATCGGGAACAACGGTCTGAGCAGTATCGGAAGATTTCTTCTCAATTGCCTTAAAATATCTTGTGCTCATAGGAAGCGGGTCAGTGTTTACATTTAAGAGTCCGCTGCCGCCGAACGCGATTGTATTAAAATTCATACCGTACTTTTCATAAAGCATTTCACCGGTAAGGCGGGCATAACTGTTCATATAACTGTTTGCGCCCCATTTCCCCGCATCTCTCGGGTCAACGTAGCCTTCCATAATGGAATCGCCCACAAATTCTATCATTTTCCCCCGCTTGGCAGGCAGAACGCTTGCACCCTCGTCTATCCTGAATCCGCCGATTTCGGGGAATGCCTGCTGCGCCTGCGCATAGAGTCTCAATGTATGATTTCCGTTTTCAAGATTCTTTGCAAGGGTGATTTCCCTGCCCGAAAGATTTATTGCTCTGGCGGGCTCTTTCCCGTCAATTACGGCATAAGCGTTGCCCGAAAGAGGTGCAACGGCTTTAACGGAAGTGCCCGTAAAAGAGATTTCAACATAGCCCTCAAAGCCGCATTTTTTGCTTCCTTTTTCCGTATCGCTCCACCTGCCCGAAAACACAATGTTCTCGTCCGTCAGCGGAATAAAACCGTTTTCCTGCACGGTGACCTCCTGATTCTGTTCTGCAAACACGCTTAAATTTACCGCTAAAACCGCAGCCGTAATAATGCAAAGTATTTTCTTTATCATATCTTTCTGTTTCTTTCTTATAAATAGAAACAGCAGGCGTGCCCATACCTGCCGTTTCAGGAGATTTAATGAAAAAACCTATACGAACAAATCGTCTCGGTCTTCCGGCTGTATTATACCATATTGAATTCCGCCGTGTCAATACCCAAAGTGCAAAAAAATATATTTTTACATAAACAAACAGCAGGTGCCCCCACACCTGCTGCCAATGAGGAATCTCTACGCTTTTTCGACAGCGTTCGGGTAACGGTTTTATTGTATCACGATACAATTGCCGCATCAATAATAAAAAAGAGTCGGATTCGCTTTATCTGGGGTTGTTTATGTAAATCGAGGGTTATGCATAAAAAAGAGGCTATTATGTACCTGCCGAATCCGCTCTGTTTTAACGGAGATGCGGGAGGTTGTCCTCCCGCTATGAGAAAATACGCAACAGCAAACATTACATTTGCAATATAATTATACGCATATATGCCTAAGCCGTCAACTACATTGCAAAAAAAAGCCGAGGGGTTTAATCCTCGGCTTTTGAATTTACTCTGCAACGGGTTCTTCCGTTACTTCTTCCTCCTTGGGCTGTTCAGCCTGTTTCCGTATAACCTCAATATCGATATTCTTATATCTCTTTACGCCCGTACCTGCGGGGATAAGTTTACCGATAATAACGTTTTCCTTAACACCGAACATCGGGTCGATTTTACCCTTGATAGCGGCGTCAGTAAGAACACGGGTGGTTTCCTGGAACGACGCTGCCGAAAGGAACGATTCGGTTGCAAGGGCAGCCTTTGTGATACCTAACAGTATGCGGCGGCTCGTTGCGGGAATTCCGCCGGCAAGGCGTGTTTCCTCGTTCACTTTCTCAACCTTAAAGATATCAACGATATCGCCGGGTAAAAGGTCTGTGTCGCCCGTGTCCTCGATACGTACTTTGCGGAGCATCTGACGAACAATAAGTTCAATGTGCTTATCCGCTATATCAACACCCTGTATCTTATAAACGGTCTGCACCTCTTTAAGCATATAGTTTTGAAGCGGAACAACACCCTTGATGCGAAGCATATCGTGGGGGTTTACCGAACCCTTTGTAAGTTCCTGACCTACTTCAACCATCTGCTCTTCCTCAACGGCAAGATGTGCGTTATAGGGAAGCGGATAGGTCTTTTCTTCGCCGTCGGAACCGACAACGGTAATGCTGTTCTTGCTCTTAACGTTGGTAAGTTCAACTCTTCCGGCGATATCGGAAAGAATGGCAAGGCCCTTGGGTTTACGCGCTTCAAAGATTTCTTCAACACGGGGAAGACCCTGGGTAATATCCGTTCCGGCAACACCGCCGGTATGGAACGTTCTCATGGTCAACTGTGTACCGGGCTCACCGATTGACTGTGCGGCGATAATGCCGACAGCCTCACCGATTGCAACGGGTTTGTTGTTTGAAAGGTCCGCGCCGTAGCACTTTGCGCAAACGCCGTTTTCACAGCGGCAAGTGAATATGGAGCGAATCATAACTTTCTTTTTGCCCAGACCGCCCTTTTCTGTCGGGTCGGCAATGCGTGCGGCAATCCTGTCATCAACAAGAGTGCCCTCGGCAAATACCACGTTGCCGTCATCGTCAAGAATATCTTCGGCAAGAGTTCTGTTCTTGATTCTCTCTGCAACGGTTTCAATTACCGTTCCCTCGTGAACGATGTCCTCAACGTAAACGCCGTTGGGCGTGCTCATTGCGGTATGGGTCTGGTGGCAGTCTTCCTCACGGATAATAACGTCCTGACAAACGTCAACAAGACGGCGGGTAAGGTAACCGGAGTCGGCGGTACGAAGCGCCGTATCGGCAAGACCTTTACGTGTGCCGTGAGACGACATGAAGAAGTCGATTATTGTAAGACCTTCACGGAAGTTTGCTTTAACGGGGATTTCAATTGTGCGTCCCGATGGGTCAGCCATCAGTCCGCGCATTCCCGCCAACTGTGTTATCTGCGATTTGTTACCGCGGGCGCCGGAAGTAGCCATCATGTTGATGGGGTTGAACTTGTCAAGACCTTTCATCAGTTCAACGGTAACGTCGTCTTTGGCGATACGCCATGTATCGATAACCGCGCGGTATCTCTCTTCTTCGGAGAAGAATCCGCGGCGCGCCATGGAGTTGATTCTTGCAACTTCCTCATCAGCCTTTTCAAGGATTTCCTTTTTGGCTTTGGGAATAACCGCGTCCTTAACGCCTACGGTAACGGCGCCGGTGGCAAATTTGAAGCCCTGCGCCTTTATCTGGTCAAGCATTTCCGCGGTACCCGCCTCGCCGTGAACGGTGTAGCACTGGTAAACAACCTTGTTAAGCGACTTCTTGTCAATAAGGAATCCGATTTCAAGGTCGAACTCGTGCTCGGGGTCGGTTCTGTCAACAAAGCCGATATCCTGGGGAACAGCCTTGTTGAATATGATTTTACCTACGGTGGTCTGAATAATCTTTGAGCGGACGGTGCCGTCCTCATCGGTTTTGCTCATACGCACGTTTGTCATTGACTGCAACGGCAGATTGCCCATTTCGTAAGCAAGTATCGCTTCATCGGGTGAAGAGAATGTGCGGTCAAGGGCGGGTCTGTCATCGTGAACGATTGTAAGATAGTACGAACCGATAATCATATCCTGCGTGGGGACAACAACGGGGCGTCCGTCGGCAGGTTTAAGTATATTGTTTGCCGCAAGCATCAGGAAACGTGCCTCTGCCTGCGCTTCAACCGAAAGGGGAACGTGACAGGGCATCTGGTCGCCGTCGAAGTCGGCGTTGAATGCGGTACAAACAAGGGGATGCAGTTTAATTGCACGGCCGTCAACAAGTACGGGTTCGAATGCCTGAATACCTAAGCGGTGAAGTGTGGGCGCACGGTTAAGAAGCACGGGATGTCCCTCTATTACTTCTTCCAAAACGTCCCAAACTTCGCCCGTTCCGCGTTCGATAAGGCGTTTTGCGCCGCGGATATTCTGTGCATAGTTCTTTTCAACAAGCCTTTTCATAACAAAGGGTTTGAAGAGTTCTATTGCCATTTCCTTGGGCAGACCGCATTGATGCATTTTAAGTTCGGGTCCTACAACGATAACCGAACGGCCCGAATAGTCAACACGTTTACCCAGCAGGTTCTGACGGAAACGTCCCTGTTTACCGCGGAGCATATCCGAAAGGGATTTAAGGGGTCTGTTGCCGGGTCCCGTAACGGGTCTGCCGCGGCGGCCGTTATCGATAAGCGCGTCAACAGCCTCCTGCAACATACGCTTTTCGTTTCTTACGATAATATCCGGTGCGCCCAGTTCAAGCAGTTTGCGCAGACGGTTGTTTCTGTTTATAACCCTGCGATACAAATCGTTAAGGTCGCTTGACGCGAATCTGCCGCCGTCAAGCTGAACCATGGGGCGGATTTCGGGCGGAATTACGGGAACAACGTCCATTATCATCCACTCGGGTTTGTTGCCCGATTTTCTGAACGACTCAACCACTTCAAGCCGTTTAACCGCTTTAACGCGCTTCTGGCTTGAATTCGTTGTTTTAAGTTCCTCGCGGAGTTCTTCCGCCTCTTTGTTCAAATCTATTCTGCGCAGAAGTTCTCTTACCGCTTCTGCGCCCATGCCGGCTCTGAATGAACCGATGGGAATTTCTCTGTCCATTATCTCCCGATAGTCTGCATCGGAGATAACGTCAAGCACCTGATACTCCGTTGCGCCGGGGTCAAGCACGATAAACGCCGCAAAGTAAAGCACTTTTTCCAAGTCTTTGGGCGAAACGTTAAGCAAAAGACTCATACGGCTGGGTATGCCCTTAAAGTACCAGATGTGTGATACGGGCGCCGCAAGTTCAATGTGACCCATACGTTCGCGTCTTACCTTTGCGCGGGTAACCTCAACGCCGCAGCGGTCGCATACGAGTCCCTTATATCTTGCGCCTTTTTTGTACTTGCCGCAAGCGCACTCCCAGTCCTTTGTAGGTCCGAAAATCCTTTCGCAAAAAAGGCCGTCTCTTTCGGGTTTAAGGGTGCGGTAGTTGATGGTTTCGGGCTTTTTAACTTCGCCGTAGGACCATTCGCGGATTTTTTCCGCCGGTGCAAGACCTATCTGTATTGAATCAAAATTGTTAAGTTCAAACAAGGCTTTATCTTCCTCTCATCAAAATATCGGGCTTATTCGTCTGCCCCGTCGTCCCCGTCCTCATCGTCGGCAAGGTCGTCGTCCTCGTCTTCGTCGTCAAACAGGTCGTCATCGTTTTCCTCGTCGTCAAAAACGGGAAGTTCTTCTTCGTCCCTGAACATATCTTCCTCGTCGTCTTCAAGACCGTCAAGGATATCGAGTCCCTCGTCGTCATCGTCAAGACCGCCGAGTTCAAGCGAATCGACGTCCTCGTCGTCCATTTCACCGAGCAGATCAAATATATCCGCCACGGGAGCGTCTTTCTCTTTCTCGGTTGCGTAGTCTTCAAGATCTCTGTCGTCGTCAAGAAGATCCATCATCGCAACTTCCTTATGCTCTTCGGTAAGAATCTTAACATCAAGTGCGAGAGAGCGAAGTTCTTCAAGCAAAACCTTAAACGATTCCGGAATCCCGGGTTCGGGAACGTTCTCGCCCTTTACGATAGCCTCATAAGCCTTTACGCGTCCTACAACGTCATCGGACTTGATGGTAAGAATCTCTTGCAGTGTGTGCGCCGCGCCGTAGGCTTCAAGCGCCCAAACTTCCATCTCGCCGAAGCGCTGTCCTCCGAACTGGGCTTTACCGCCTAAGGGCTGCTGGGTAACAAGTGAGTAAGGACCTGTTGAACGGGCATGAATCTTATCGTCAACCATGTGAATAAGTTTAATCATGTACATGCAGCCCACGGTTATGGGGTTGTCAAATGCCTCGCCGGTACGTCCGTCATAAAGCACGGTCTTGCCGGTAAATACGTTTTCTGCATACTCGGAAATATCTTCCGCCGCCTCTTTTGCCGCACCCTCGGTGTCAAGCACTTCAAGCCCGAACAGAGGCGCCATTTTGCCAAGCACCATACTTGTTGCAATAAAGTACTTATCGGCAAGGTCTACTGTCCTGTCCGCAAGAGCGGCTTTATCTTCAACGGTGTCGTCATAAGCAAGGTCTTTGATTTCGGCAAAGTCTTTGTCAAGAGCGTCAACATCAATCTTTCCGCCGTCATAAACAGGCTGTTCGCTGCCGCGGAGTTTTTTGCCTATTTCAAGAAGCTGACCCGTGGTATGCCCAAGCGAACCGTCAACAACAGGGATGCCCGCCGTTGAGCGCAGACGTGTGGCATAAGTCAAAAGCGTATCAATCTTTTCAAGGAACTTTGAGGCAAGAGAAAGTTTCTCTATATCCTCTTCGTGAGCGCCGTCGAATACCGGCGTTGCGATTTTAATGCCGAGTTTCTTTGCGGCAATGCCCAGGTGAACTTCAAGAACCTGACCAACGTTCATACGCGAGGGAACGCCTAAGGGGTTAAGGCAGATTTGAAGCGGTGTGCCGTCGGGCAGGAACGGCATATCTTCCTCGGGAAGAACGCGGGAAATAACACCCTTGTTTCCGTGGCGGCCCGCCATTTTATCGCCTGCGTGAACCTTACGTTTCTGCGCAAGGTAAACACGAACCATTTTGTTTACGCCCGGAGCAAGTTCGTCCTTGTTCTCACGGGTGAATATCTTGATATCAACAACAACGCCGCCTTCGCCGTGGGGTGCGCGCAGTGAGGTATCGCGAACCTCTTTTGCGTTGTTTGAGAATATTGCGTGAAGCAGTCTTTCCTCGGCGGTAACGTCGGTTTCACCCTTGGGGGTAACTTTGCCTACAAGAATGTCGCCCGAATGTACTTCCGCACCTATGCGGATAATACCCTCTTCGTCAAGATTGCGGCGCATATCCTCGCCCACGTTGGGTATATCGTGGGTAATCTCTTCCGGACCCAGTTTGGTATCCCTCGCCTCGCATTCATATTCTTCAATATGAACGGTGGTGAAGATATCGTCCCTTGCAAGTCGCTCGGAAATAAGCATAGCATCCTCGTAGTTGTAACCGTTCCACGGGGTAAATCCTATTATAATGTTGCGCCCGAGCGAAAGTTCGCCGTCGGCGGTGGAAGGACCGTCGGCAAGAGTGGTCTTATATTCAACCCTCTGCCCCTTGCTTACTATGGGAACCTGATTTATACAGGTGCCCTGGTTTGAACGGCGGTATTTAAGAAGTTCGTAAGTAATTTCCTCTCCGTCATCGTGAAGTACGATAATCTTGTTTGCGTCAACGTATTTTACAACACCGGGACCTTTTGAAAGCACTGATACACCTGAGTCGCGGGCGGCTTTATACTCAATACCCGTTCCTACGATAGGCGCCTCTGTGCGCAGAAGCGGCACTGCCTGACGCTGCATGTTCGCGCCCATAAGAGCACGGGACGCATCGTCGTTTTCAAGGAAAGGTATCATTGCGGTAGCAACGGATACAACCTGTTTGGGCGAAACGTCGATATAGTCAACCTGTGAAATGTCAACACGCAGGAAATCGTCCTTATTACGAGCGGAAACCGTTCTGTTTACAAAGTGTCCGTCAGCGGTAATGGGTTCGTTTGCCTGTGCGATAATATATCTGTCCTCATCGTCGGCGGCAAGGTAAACAACCTCTTTTGTTACAATGCCGTTTTCCTTGTCAACCTTGCGGTAAGGCGACTCCATAAAGCCGTATTCGTTGATACGGGCATACGTGGCAAGAGAACCGATAAGACCGATGTTCTTACCTTCGGGAGTTTCGATGGGACACATTCTGCCGTAGTGGGAATGGTGAACGTCACGAACCTCGAACGAGGGACGGTCACGGTTAAGACCGCCGGGACCCAACGCCGAAAGACGGCGCTTGTGGGTAAGTTCGGCAAGAGGGTTGTTCTGGTCCATGAACTGCGAAAGCTGTGAAGAACCGAAGAACTCTCTTATTACCGCGCTTACGGGGCGGATATTTATAAGTGACGCGGGCGAAACGTTTTCCATGCTCTGGCTTGTCATTCTCTCACGGATAACACGTTCCATTCTTGAAAGCCCCACGCGCAGCTGATTCTGCAAAAGTTCGCCGCAGCAGCGCACACGCCTGTTGCCGAGGTGGTCGATATCATCAACACTGCCGTGCCCCTGGCAAAGAGTGATTATATAGTTTATGCTTGCAACGATGTCCGACATATAAAGGTGATCAGGGGAAAGGTCAGCCATATCGGCAACAAGACGCGCCTTAATCTGCTCGTCGGTGGAGCATTCGGAGAGGATTTTCATCAAAGAATCGTAGTGAACGTACTCTTTTATGCCAACCTCTCTGGGGTCGAAGTTAAGGTAGGGTTTGGGGTCGATGAATCCGTTTGACATAACGCGTACGGTCTTGACCTCTTCCTCACCGGCATCGTTTTTAAGGGTAATTTTCAGTTTAACGGTCATTACGCCGGCGTTCTGCACTTCATACGCCTTGTCGTGGTCGATAAACCCGCCCTTTTTAACAAGAAGTTCGCCGTCGGGAGAAATAATATCCTCGTCGGCAACGCAGTTTTCAATCCTTGAACCCAAAGCAAGTTTTTTGTTGAACTTATATCTTCCCACGCGGGCAAGGTCATAGTGTCTGCTCTCAAAGAAACTTGAATTGAGCCTGTCGCGCATAACGCGTTCTTCGGCGTTTTCACCGGGACGGATACGCTTGTACATCTCAATAAGACCGTCAAGTTCGCTGTTTATATTCATCTGGTGGTCGTGTTCAAGAGTAGCGGCAATCACTTCGCTTTCGCCAAGCAGGTCGATAATCTGCTCGTCGGTGCCGAATCCGAGACCGCGCAGAAGTGCGGTTATGGAAACTTTTCTGCTCCTGTCAACCTTAACGGAGAATATGTTGGCGTTGTCTATTTCAAACTCCATCCACGCGCCTCGGTTGGGTATAAGAGTGGCGGTGTACTGGAATTTGCCCGCCTGCTTGTCGTCGCTGAAATAACTTCCCGGCGAACGCACAAGCTGTGAAGCAATAACACGCTCAGCGCCGTTTATAATAAACGTTCCCGTAGGCGTCATAAGCGGGAAATCACCCATAAATACGTCCTGTTCAAGAATTTCTCTTACGGTGCCGTCCTCATTTTTAAGGGTAAGGCGCACCTTAACGCGCATGGGCGCGGCGTAAGTAACGTCCCTGTCCTTGCACTCTTCTATTGAGTACTTGGGTGATTTATCAAGGTAACAATCAAGAAATTCAAGACTCATCGTGCCCGAAAAATCGTCAATAGGCGAAAAATCCCTGACGATTGGACCCAAATCTTCCGAGATAAACTTCTCATAGGAATTCTTCTGAATCTCAATCAGGTCAGGCATTTCCAGCGCCGCGTCAATTTCGGCAAATGATAATCTGTCTTCCTTGGCGGTTTCTGCCGGGTTCAAAACCTTATGAAGCATACGTTCACTCTCCTAAGTTAATTTTGTGTCGGAATAAGTGCAAAAAAGACCTTAAAAGCCCACAAAAGAGGTGCAAGTCCCCTTACCCACAACTCAATGTGCGCACTTTACCCCATAATATACTGTGATACATTTGTCAAGTGTAGCAGAAAACCGCCCGCTTGTCAACTGCTTTTTTTGTTTTTTAAGAAAAACTTTCTCTTGCGCCGCCGAACATCTGCTCATCTATTCATACCATACAATATACCATACATTATATAGTATATTGTCTCCCGCCCGCATACAAGAGGGTTGTTTTCGCTTCCGCACGCAAAGCGTTTTGTATTGACAATTTTGCGGTTCTGCAATATACTATACCTGTTCAATACTTATACTTTAAGAGGTAAAAATGAAAATCGAAGATATTAAACGAAACATATTGCTCAATCCCGGTCCGTCTACCACCACTGATACGGTGAAACTTGCACAGATTGTTCCGGACATATGCCCCCGCGAAAAGGAATTTGACGCGCTTATGGATTCCGTCCGCAAAGATTTATTAAAAATCGTCCATGCAGATGAAGAAAAATACACTTCCGTGCTTTTCTGCGGTTCGGGCACAATCAACATTGATGTCTGCCTTAACTCGCTTTTGCCGGCAGAGAAAAAAATTCTTATTGTAAATAACGGTGCATATTCCACCCGCGCTGTTGAAATATGCGAATACTACGGTCTGCCCCACATAGACCTTAAATTTGCCGTTGACGAACTTCCCGATTTAGAAAAGGTGGAACGAACACTTAAAGACAATCCCGACATTGCCCTTGTACACACCACGCACAACGAAACCGGCACGGGGCTGCTGAATCCCATAGGAAAAATCGGCGCTCTTGCACACAGGTACGGCGCGATTTTCACCGTTGACACTACATCTTCCCTTGCAATGATTCCCATTGACATAGAAAAAGAGAATATAGACTTCTGTATGGCGTCCGCGCAAAAGGGAATCTGTGCAATGACGGGGCTTTCGTTCATTATAGGAAACAAAGCCGAAATAATAAAATCAAAGGATTATCCGAAACGTTCCTACTACTGCAATCTTTTTATGCAGTACGACTTTTTTGAGCGCACCGGCGAAATGCACTTCACACCGCCGGTACAAACCGTTTATGCCGCCCGTCAGGGTCTTGACGAATACTTTGCCGAGGGTGAAACCGCAAAATGGGCGCGGCACACAAGGGTGTTTAACGCAATAAACCGTCACCTTGACGCGCTTGGTTTCAGGCAGGTAATAAAGCCCGAAAACCGTTCGGGGCTTGTTTCTTCCGCAATTTATCCCGACGACCCCGCCTGGGATTTTGAAAAAGTGCACGATTACTGCTACGCACGCGGATTTACGATTTACCCCGGCAAAATTTCAACAACGAACACTTTCCGCCTTTGTGCGCTGGGCGCAATAGATGAAAAAGATATAGACGATTTCTTTATTGTCTTTGTCGAAGCACTTAAACATTACGGCGTAAAGACGCCCGTTGTATATAAAGATTAAGGAGAAAAAAATGAAAACAGTATATACCTGCTTTTGCACCGACGTTATTCATGCGGGGCATCTGAACATAATCAACGAAGCAAAAAAATTGGGCAGTGTAACGGTGGGCGCATTAAGCGATAAGGCGCTTATACGCTACAACCGTTTCCCCACTGTTTCCGAGGAAGACAGAATCCGCCTTTACGAATCCCTTGACGGCGTTGACAGGGTCGTTATACAGGACGATATGCTTTATGACGGAATTATTGACCTGCTTAAACCCGACTATGTCGTTCACGGCGACAACTGGAAAACGGGTCCCGAAAGTATTATACGGGACAGCGTTTTGCGCTCAACAGAAAAATACGGCGGCAAGCTTATAGAAGTGGCTTACACGTGCAGCGAGGACGTGCGCAAAACCGATTTGAGGCTTAAAGAAAAACTTGCAATGCCCGAATACCGCAGGCGCAGGCTTAAACAACTTGTTCAAATGTGCCCCATCGTTAAAACGATTGAGGCGCACAACGGGCTAACCGGCATCATTGCCGAAAAAACCGTTGTTGAAACAAACGGCAAGCTTGACCAGTTTGACGCTATGTGGGTTTCGTCGCTGTGCGATTCCACCGCAAAAGGCAAGCCCGATATTGAACTTGTTGATATGTCCTCCCGTATTCAAACGCTGAACGATATTATGGAAGTTACCACAAAGCCCATAATTCTTGACGGCGATACCGGCGGCCTTACCGAGCATTTTGTATACAACGTGCGCACCCTTGAACGAATCGGCGTTTCGGCAATAATAATTGAGGATAAGACAGGGCTTAAAAAGAATTCGCTTTTCGGTACGGAAGTCAAACAGACGCAGGATTCGATTGAGAATTTCTGTGAAAAGATTTCTGCCGGCAAACGCGTTCAGCTTACAGACGAATTTATGATTATCGCACGAATCGAAAGCCTTATTCTTGAACAGGGAATGGACGATGCGCTTACCCGTGCTTTTGCCTATGTGGGTGCCGGCGCCGACGGCATTATGATTCACAGCCGCAAAAAAGACCCTGCCGAAATATTTGAGTTTTGCGATAAATTCCGCGAAAAGGACAAAAAAACGCCCATCGTTGTTGTGCCCACGTCATTTAACAGCGTTACCGAGGAAGAACTTGCTTCCCACGGCGTAAACATAGTCATTTATGCAAACCAGCTTACCCGCAGTGCGTTCCCGGCAATGCAAAGCACCGCAACGGAAATTCTTAAAAATCACCGCGCGTTGGAAGTTGACTCAAAACTTATGCCGTTTAAGGAAATTATCACGCTTATTGACGAACTTTAAGGAGAATTTTATGAGAAACGAAAACGCCGTTCTTATGGCGGCGGGCAAAGGCGAAAGAATGCGCCCGCTTACCTTAAAAACGCCGAAACCTCTTGTGCGTGTACATAATACGCCTATGATTGAAACGGTTATTTCGGGTTTGCAGAGGCGCGGGGTAAAAAACATTTACGTTGTTGTCGGTTATTTGGGTGAGCAGTTTGCCTACCTTAAAGACAAGTACAAAAATATTGAAATAATAGAAAATCCCGAATACACGGTTAAAAACAACATTTCATCGGTTTACGCCGCAGCTGATGTATTAGAACAGAGCGACTGCTTTATCTGCGAAGCCGACCTGTTTGTTTCCGACCCTGCTATTTTCGATTTTGACCTTGAAAATTCCTGCTACTACGGCAAGTTTGTTGAGGGTCACTCCGACGACTGGGTGTTTGATACCGATGAATCGGGCTGTATCACCCGCGTAGGCAAGCACGGCGACGACTGTTATAATATGTGCGGAATATGCTTTTTCAAAAAAGATGACGCAAAAATTATTGCCGATGCAATAAGAAAAACCTATAACGCTCCCGGAAACGGACAACTTTACTGGGACGAAGTCGTTGACAAAAATCTTGCCAGGATAAAGATGACCGTTCAGCCGGTAGGAAAAGAACAGATTGTTGAAATTGACTCCGTGGCGGAACTTGAAGTTGTTGACCCTGATTACGGAAAGTATAATAAAGAGGCTTAAAATGAAACTTGATTTTCTTAAAGATTTTGATTTTTTTACCGGCGTGCCGGATTCCCAGTTAAAGCCCCTGTGCAATTATCTGATGTCAGTTTACGGCATTGACCGGCATCATATTATTGCCGCAAACGAGGGCAACTGCACCGCGCTTGCCGCCGGATATCACCTTGCAACAGGTAAGGTTCCCGTTGTTTATATGCAAAACAGCGGTATCGGCAACATAATCAACCCGGTTGCGTCCCTTATGAACGATAAGGTTTACGGTATTCCCTGCATTTTCTTTGTAGGCTGGCGTGGCGAACCCGGCATACACGACGAGCCCCAGCATATTTTCCAGGGCGAAGTCACCGTAAAACTTTTGGAGGATATGGATATCCGCACGTTTATTATAAGCAAGGATACCACGGAAGAGGACGTTAAAAACCAACTTGCTTTGTGGGAACCGCTTTTGAAAAACGGAAAACAGGTTGCTTTTGTTGTAAGAAAAGGCGCCCTCGAATTTGACGGCAAGGTAGATTACAGCAATAAAAACACAATGTTCCGTGAAGAAATTATCCGCCATATCGTGTCCGTAAGCGGTACTGACCCCATAGTTTCCACAACGGGCAAGGCATCAAGGGAGTTGTTTGAAATCCGCGAGGCAAATAAACAGCCCCACGGGTACGATTTTCTTACCGTAGGCTCAATGGGTCACAGTTCGTCAATCGCCCTTGAAATCGCCCTGCAAAAGAAAGATAAAAAAATATGGTGCATCGACGGCGACGGCGCAATGCTTATGCATATGGGTTCCATGGCACTTATAGGCGCGGAGAATCCGGAAAATCTTGTACATATAATAATAAACAACGGCGCACACGAAACGGTCGGAGGAATGCCAACCGTAGCGTCAAAGATTGATATCTGCGCAATCGCCCGCGGGTGCGGCTATAAAAACGCCGTCTGCGTTGATTCTTTTGATTCTCTTGACCGGGAACTCAACCTTGCAAAAGAAAGAAACGAACTTTCGCTTATAGAAATAAAATGTTCGGTAGGCGCCCGTGAAGATTTGGGCAGACCCACCACCTCCGCAAAGGAAAACAAAGAAAACTTTATGGCGTATCTTAACAAATAAAATGCGTAAAAAAGCTGTGAAACCAAATGAAGCGCCCCCTGTCTACTTGACATGGGGCGCTTCAAAGGTTTGATCGCAGTCTTTTTTTATTTACTTGTGCATAAGTTTTTTTGCCAGGTGATGGTGTTCAAACGCGGAATGCATATCCGGGTCAATGGATTTCAGCATTGAATCAAGTTCAAAGTCTCCCATAGCGGTATTGCGTCCGTTTTCGTACTCTTTGTCCACAAGTTCTTTCAGTTTTACTACAACTTCGTCACGCTTGTCAACCGTAAGGTCGCCGCTTAAATGATAATATCCGTTAAGCCAGTAGGCGATTCCCGCAAGCCCGGAATGCGCATCCACAATAACCATTGCGGGACGGTTAAGAATCTTTTTCGTATCGAAAATATTGTAGATTTCCTCATTTTTGAGCATACCGTCGGCGTGGATTCCCGCGCGGGTGGCATTGAAGTTACGACCCACAAAAGGCGTGTTTGCCGGAATTTCGTACCCGAGGTCGTTTTCAAAGTACTCCGCTATTTCGGTTATCGCCGCCAAATCCATACCGTCGGTGTCGCCGCGCAGTGACGCATATTCAATCGCCATTGCTTCCAGCGGACAGTTGCCTGTGCGTTCGCCGATACCGAGCAGTGAGCAGTTAACGCTTGAACAGCCGTAAAGCCACGCCGTGGCGGCGTTTGTAACAACCTTGTAGAAGTCATTGTGACCGTGCCATTCAAGCTGGGCGCTGGGCACGCCCGCGTAGTGATTAAGCCCGTATATGATGCCCGGAACGCTGCGGGGCAGTGACGCACCGGGGTACGACACGCCGAATCCCATAGTGTCACAGGCGCGGATTTTTATGGGGATTCCGCTTTCGCGGGAAAGTTTCATAAGTTCAATGGCAAAGGGAACAACAAAGCCGTAGAAGTCGGCACGGGTAATATCCTCAAAGTGACAGCGGGGAACGATTCCCTTGTCAAGCGCCGCTTTGATAACGGCAAGGTATTTTTCCATTGCCTGTGAGCGGGTCAGATTCATTTTCTTAAAGATGTGATAATCCGAACAGCTTACCAGAATGCCCGTTTCTTTAAGCCCCATAGCCTTTACAAGTTCAAAATCGTTGGGATTTGCCCTTATCCAGCTTGTAATTTCGGGGAATTTAAGCCCCAGTGCCATACACTGCTCAACCGCGGCGCGGTCCTTTTCGCTGTAAAGGAAGAATTCGCTTTGGCGCACTATGCCGTCAGGTCCGCTGAGTTTTGAAAGGAGTTTATATATATCAACAATCTGCTTAACCGTAAACGGTGAAGTTGACTGCTGTCCGTCACGGAAAGTGGTATCGGTTATCCACAGTTCCTCAGGCGTAATCATGGGAACAAGGCGCTCGTTAAACGCGACTTTCGGCACGGACTCATAGTCGTAAAATTTCCTGAAAAGTTCAGGTTCTTTCACGTCCTGCAAGGTGTATACGTACTCATTTTCCGTAAGTTTGTTTATCTGCTTATCTAATTTTAACATTACTTTACCTCTTTTACGAATTCGGCTATACGTTTAAGCCCCTCCGCTATGTTTTCCATACTTGTTGCGTAAGAAAGACGTATATAACCCTCCGCGCCGAACGGTCCGCCCGGAACAACAGCGGTTTTTTTGCTTTCAAGCAGGCTTTCGGCAAAGTCCATTGAATTGCCTATTACTTTTCCGTTATGGGTTTTGCCAAGCAGGTCTTTTATGCAAAGCATAACATAAAACGCGCCTTTGGGCATTCTTGCCGAAATCCCGGGGATACTGTTTATGGTTTCAACCATAAATTTGCGGCGGCGGTCAAACTCCCGGTACATCTTATCAAATTCGGGATTTTCCCTTGTAACCGCAGCAAGCGTTGCGTACTGGGCAATGGTGTTCGGGTTGCCGGTTGCATGGCTTTGGTAACTGCCAATCATTTTGGCTATTTTTTCGTTTGAAACGGAATATCCCATCCGCCAGCCCGTCATTGAATAGGCTTTGCTCATTCCGTTTATAAGAATCGTCCGCTCGCGTATTTCATCGCTTATCTGCATGGGCGAAAAATGCTTTTCACCGTCATAAACAAGGCAGTCGTATATTTCGTCGGAAATCAGCATAAGGTCGTGTTCCCCGGCTATTTTTGCAATTTCCCTTACGTCTTTTTCCGAAAGCACCGCACCCGAGGGGTTGGACGGTGTATTTATGAGTATCGCCTTTGTGTTTTTGTTTATTGCTTTTTTAAGCGCGTCAAAGTCAACGGCATAGCCTTTTTCTTCCACAGTACTTACAAACACGGGTTCGGCATCCGCCATTTTAACAAGCTCGGGATAACTTACCCAATAGGGTGCAAAAATAATTACTTCGTCACCGGGATTGCATACTGCCTGCAAAGCGTTGAACAGCGCCTGTTTGGCGCCTGTGCTTATTACCACATTTGCGCTTTTACACGGTATACCGAGATTCTTTTTTGTAAGATTCGCAACAGCTTCTTTAAGTTCGGGCATACCCGATGCGGCAGTATATTTTGTTCTGCCCTCATTAAGCGCATCGATTGCCGCCTGCACGATATAATCCGGCGTTTGGAAATCCGGTTCGCCCGCGCCGAAACTTATTACGTTTTCGCCCTGCGCCCGCATTGCTTTTGCCTTTGCATCAATGGCAAGGGTAACAGAGCCCTGTATTTTAGAGCATTTTTCACTTAACTTCATTTTTGTTCTCCTTTTTATCGCCTTTTTCGGCAACAGTCGCCGCTTTCCGTATAACACCGGCTATAACCGACGCAATAGGCGCGCCGAGAATCATTCCCGGAATACCGAACATTGCGCCGAAAACCGCTATGCCCAAAAGCACGAGCATGGGATTTATATTCAGTGCATCTCCCGTTAAAAGCGGGGTAAGCACATTTCCTTCTATTTGCTGACAGATAATTATAAACACCGTTACCCAAAAAGCAATTCTAATATCATACGCCGCCAGCGCGACGATTATTGCGGGCAGTGCGCCCACGATAGGCCCGATATAAGGCACGATATTCGTTACCGCAATTACCGTTGCAAGCAATATTGAATAAGGCAGGCGGAACAGCAAAAAGCCGATATAGCACACTATGCCGAGCCCCAAAGACGTGGAAAGACGTACAACTATGTACCTTTCCATTGTAACGTCGGCGGTGTGAAGCACCTCGCAAACATTGTTGTAGGGCTTTTCGTCCTTGATAAACGCCCTGAGAGCTTCATGGATCCAGAGTTTCATCTTGTCAAAATCATGAAGCAGGAAGAATGACGCGGCAACATAAAGCACCGCATCCATCATGGCGGTGGCAGTTCCCGCAACGATATTCGTAGCGGTAAAAAGCACGCTTTGCGGGTCTATATTCTTTACCCACATAAGAGCCCTTTCACTTAAACCGTCAATATAGCCCAGTATCACCGTATTAAGGTCGATATCAAGCCACTGCGACATATCCACAAGCTGCTTTGTCAAAAGCGCTTTCACGTCGGTTATAAACCCCGGCAAAGCCACAATCAAATCGGTAAGGTTGTTCACAACGTTCGGCGCGATAACTATAACCGCCGCAACCACAAGCCCGAAGAAAACACCCAAAAGCAGTACGGTTGCAAGCGTATGCTGCCATTTGTGCTTTTTGCCCTTTTGCATTTTGCAAAACAGTTTTTCAAGCAAACCCACCGGACGCCTTAACAGATACGCCGTTACAAAAGCAAACAGGAACGGCGTAAGCGCCTTAACACCCTTTGCCAGTGCCGGCATAAGGCTTGCGGTTATCTGCCAAACGAGGATTCCCACAAAAGCGAGAGCGGTTATCGTCCAAAAGCGTTTGTTGCCCTTATCCATAAAGCCACATCCTTTTTAATTCTGCCTGCTGTTGATCTTAGCCGCTCGGTAGCGGGCGGTGGGGTCAAGAATCTTCTTGCGGATTCTTATATTGTTGGGCGTAATTTCCGCAAGTTCGTCCTCACCCAGATATTCAAGCGCCTGTTCAAGGCTCATACGCTTGGGCGGAATAAGATGAAGTGCGTCGTCCGACCCCGCCGAGCGTGAGTTGGTCATATTCTTGCGTTTGCAAACGTTTACCTCGATGTCTTCCGGGCGTGAACTTTCGCCAACAATCATACCGCTGTAAACCTGTTCGCCCGCGCCGATAAACAGCGTGCCGCGCTCCTGTGCGTTGAACAGACCGTACGTAATGGATTCGCCCGTTTCAAAGGCAATAAGCGAACCGTTCTTTCTTCCGGGAAGTTCGCCGGTATAGGGCTTGTAACTGTCAAAAATCGAGTTCATAACGCCCTCGCCGTGAGTATCGGTCAAAAACGCATTTCTGTAACCGAACAGCCCGCGGGCGGGAACGATGAATTCCATACGGCGCATTGTATCCGAAAGGGAAAGCATATTCACCATTTCGCCGTGATTTGTGCCCATATGCTGTATAACCGTGCCCGAATACATATCCGGAACATCGATTATAACCCGCTCCATAGGCTCGCAGCGCTTGCCGTCTATTGTCTTATAAAGCACCTCGGGCTTGCTTACCTGCAACTCATAGCCCTCGCGGCGCATATTCTCAATTAAAATCGAAAGATGAAGTTCGCCGCGTCCCGAAACCTTGAAACTGTCGGCGGAATCGGTGTCCTCAACGCGGAGCGAAACGTCCGTTTCGGTTTCCTTATAAAGTCTTGCGCGAAGATGGCGGCTTGTTAAATATTTGCCCTCTTTGCCCGCAAAAGGCGAATCGTTTACCGAAAACGTCATACTTACGGTAGGTTCGGTAATTTTGACAAAGGGAAGCGGTTCAAGAGTGTCGGGTTTACAGAGGGTGTCGCCGATGTTGATGTCGGTAACTCCGCTGACCGCAACTATTTCGCCCGCCGACGCGCTTTCAACGCTTACGCGTTTAAGCCCCTCGAATACCGAAAGGCTTGTAATGCGCACGTTTCCGCGGCTGCCCTCGGTGCCGTAGGTGCAAAGGGCAATATTGTCGCCCACTTTGATGGTGCCGCGCTCAATTTTACCTATGCCTATTCTGCCCACATAGTCATTATAGTCTATTGTGGAAACAAGCAACTGCGCGGGACCGTCGGGATCAACTTCGGGTGCGGGAATATATTTAAGAATCGCGTCAAAAAGCGGAACCATATCCGTGCCGGGAACAGCCGGGTCAAGAGTAGCCGTGCCGCTTCTGCCCGAAGCATAAATAAAGGGACATTCAAGTTGCGAATCGTTTGCGCCCAGTTCTATAAACAAATCGAAAACCTCGTCAACAACCTCGTCGGGACGGGCGTCGGGACGGTCCATTTTGTTGATTACAACTATAACTTTCAATCCCAGCGCCAGCGCCTTTGAAAGCACGAATCTTGTCTGGGGCATAGGTCCTTCAAAAGCATCAACGAGAAGCACTACGCCCGATGTCATTTTAAGCACGCGTTCAACCTCGCCGCCGAAGTCTGCGTGTCCGGGCGTATCAACAACGTTGATTTTAGTATTTTTATAATGTATGGACGTGTTTTTGGAAAGTATGGTTATTCCGCGTTCCCGCTCGATATCGCCGGAGTCCATCATACGGTCCTGCAACTGCTGATTTTCCCTGAACAGCCCGCTCTGTTTGAGCATTTCGTCAACAAGGGTGGTTTTGCCGTGGTCAACGTGAGCGATAATCGCGATGTTTCTTATGTCTTCTCTTTTCAAATCAATACCTTCTTTTTGCATTTTTTATTTACATAATTGCAAGATTGCATTTTTGATTGCGCCATTTTGAAAGCACAAAATGAATATTACATAAAATGCAATATTCTGCGCCGTATATTTCAATTTTGCAGAGTTATTGTACCACAGTACGGTTTTCTTGGCAAGCGAAAACGCAAAAACCCCGCTAAAAAAGCGGGGTCTTGCAAGGATGCAGTATGAAAGAAGTTTGTATATGTTTATGCAATTTCCTTTTTCTTTTTGGTTACAACCACAAGTGCAGCCGCGGATATAACCGCAACGCTTATAAATGCAACGGGAAGAATGTCGCCGTCGTGCTGTGCATTGCCGTTTGTGCCGTAGGAAAGTTCGCGGACAATATTTTCTTTGTTGGAATAAGAGTTTCCCGCAAAGAGTTTTTCTGCCTCGTCCGTGTCGCAAAGCACGGTAAATGCTGTGCCCGCAGGAAGATAATTGATTCCCCCCTCGCCGTAAACTTCAAAGCGGAAGAACAGTTTGTCAAGTGTAACGTCCTGTTCAAGTATTGTTACCTTTGTTCCGTCCGAGTCACAGGTAAATTCCAGTTTCTCGGTTTTTCCGGGCTCGATTGTAACTTTGCCGCTGCCGTTATTAGGTCCATCCCACGTGTTTGAACCGTTTGCGCCTTTAACGGTTGCCTGAATCCGGAACAGTACCGCAATTTCGGTATCACCGTTATTCTTTATGCTTAAAGCCTTGGTAAGTTTGCCGTTTTTAACGTCGGAAGCGTCAATAACGCCCAAATCGGAGCAGATATACTGTTCTGATTCGATATCTTCCTTAACGGTGTACTTAACGCCGTTTGCAACCTTGGGTACGGGAGTAGCAGTAGCCGGGGTGTTTTCCTCGCCTGCGGGCGTGGGCGTTGCGGGTGCAGGTGTCGCAGGCGTAGGCGTTGCAGGGGCGGGAGTGGTCTCTGCGGGAAGCTCGGTTGCTCCGCTTACGGTAAATACTCCGTTTGTCTGGGCAACGCCTTTGGGTGCCATTCTTGTAAGGGGATCAGTAAGGCTGTCATTGTTCACGGGAGCAATAATGAACTTTGTGCCTGCATCGAAACCTGTTGACTGATTATTGCCGTCAAGAGGCACACTTCTCATATCAAAACGAACGGAAACATCATCGTTTGAGGAAATGCCCGTATTTTCTTCAACAAGCGCGCTAATGTCGTTTATTGTTGAGATTTTGTTATTCGCATTAAGATAAACGGTATAGGAAAGTTCCGTCCACTGTTTTGCGGGAGCGGTTACGTAATCCTTATCAAACGTACCCTTTCCGCCCGAAATGGGACTGCCGGAAACATTATAATAACCCCAATCACCCGATGTCGCTTTATCGGCTCTTCTCTTTTGGATAAGCAGTCTTACGCTTGCATCAACATCGCCGTCATTGTACACTTTAACTTTAAGCGTAACTTTGCCGTCAGCATCTTTCTGCCCCGCAAGGAACGAGAAATCTGCTTTTTTACCGTCGGAAGTAACGTAAATATTTGCAATATTTTCACTTTCCGTTGCGCGCTTGTTTACCGTAACTTCCGCTCCTTTTGTTTCCGCCGCAAAGCTTACAATGGACAAGCAAGAGATTAACATTGCTGCCGCAAGCAGAATACTGAATACTTTTTTCATTTTTTATCTTCCTTTCTGTGCATAAAGCACATAAAATCTAAACTGTTTTATAAAGGAGCCGCCTTGCGCTTTTTTCCTTTTTAAGCTCCACCGCGCAGAGCAGCAACGGCAAAGATCCCGACACCGTCTTCGCTTTGAAACTTTTTCCTTTCTTCCCTTACGCTTTAATTATACTTTACCAGCACCGATTAAATCAATAGCATAAATAAACTTCTTGTTGACAAAAATAAACTTTTTATATGCGAAACTTTTATTCACAAGAAATTTAATTTGTTATAACAAAGGGGCGGTGGTATAATTTATATATTATAAGGAGTGCGTCTTGCAATGAACGGCAAATTGAAAAAAAGTTTTTTATATTCGCTTAAAAGAACCGTGCCGATACTTATCGGTTTTTTCCCCGTTGGCGTGGCATACGGTCTGATGATGTTTGAGGCGGGCTACAACTTTCTGTGGTCGGCGGCAGCAAGCATTTTCGTTTATGCCGGTTCGCTGCAAATGCTTATGGTGCAGTTTTTTCAAAACGACCCGTCACTTCTCACCGTGGCGGCAACGGCGCTTTTATTAAACAGCCGTCACATTTTCTACGGGCTTTCTTTTATCGAAAAGTTCCGCGATTACGGCTTCTGGAAATACTTTCTCATTTACGGTATGCCCGACGAAAGTTATTCGCTTTTGTGTTCCTACGTGCCGAAAGACAGCGTTGAAGAAAAGTGGGTGCATATTTTTTCCACGGCGCTTATTTGGTTTTACTGGGTGGCTTTTTCCGTGCTCGGCGGACTTTTAGGGCAGATAATCAGCTTTAATACCGCAGGCATAGATTTCGCCCTTACCGCACTTTTTGTCGTTATTCTTATTGACCGTTTGAAATCCGGCGGGTCAAAAATCCCCTGTGTTATTGCGGTTTGTTCGGCAGTTCTCTGGCTTGTGATTTTGGGAAAAGACAATTTTTTGCTGCCCTCTCTGATTACAAGCGCGGTAATTTTACTGTTTTTAAGAAAGAAGCTTGACAAAGGAGCGGAAGAAAAATGAGTATTGAAAAATCGATTGCGATAATTGCCGTATGTGCCGTGTGCACATTTGCCGAGCGGCTGCTGCCGTTCGTGCTTTTCGCGGGGCGCAGTGCTCCGAAAACGGTTAAATATTTAGGTGAAATTCTGCCTACCGCCGTAATTGCCACGCTTGTTGTTTACTGCCTCAGAAGCACGGATATCACTTCCGCCTCGTCGGTTGTTCCCGCAGTTGCGGGCGTAGCGGTAACGGCGATTCTCCATTGGATAAAAGGCAACACGCTTTTAAGTGTCACTTGCGGAACCGCGTGTTATATGATTCTTGTTCAGGCAGTGTTTCACTGACGTTTATTGCCTTTGCAAAACGCATTTTTTATCATCGGATATTGTTCTTCTGCGCTGGAGTTTTGTTCCCGCGTTTTTCTTTGAAACATTCTGTCGAGTATTGATTACCCCTGCAATGCAGGAGATATGTTTTTGAAAAATGGCTGTTGCTCTTTGCTTGATGCATTTTCTAAAAAACAGTGTGCTGTATTCACGATAGAGTCACCGCTGCATTGCCTGTTTTGTTCTCTTTGTCTGACCCACACGATATGGCGGGGTTTATCTCCCGCCGCAATTCGGAACGGTTTTTTATGCAGAACAACGGGTTATTTGCAGCATTATATTTGCCGAAATTTATCAATCCTTTTGCGCACGCGGCGGCAGCAAGCCGCCGCCCTACGGGGGTTGAAATAGTTTTTTGGGGTAGAATATCTTTTAATAAAATTATCTTGTGTTCTTTATTTATCCTATGCCCTTTTTACAAAAATAAAAGAACCGGCTCATATTAAAGTTTCAAGTTCTTTGCTCCGCTTTCTTACAAGAAAGCGGACGGAGTACGGGGCGGAGCCCCGGAGAAAGAGGGGTACGGGGCAGAGCCCCGGAGAAAGAGAGCACGGGGCGGAGCCACGAAAAAAGACGTTGCGGGGGCAGAGCGCCGAAAAAAGGTGCGAGGCAGCGCCCCAGGCATAAAAAATCGGCACAGACGCAAGTCTGTGCCGATAAATTATTTAAGAATCAATCAAAATTCTTCTCTTTTCTTTCTGCTTACAACAACAAGCGCAGCGGTTGCAACAACTGCAACAGCAATGAACGCAACCGGAAGCAGGTCGCCGCCCTCAGCGGGGTTTGCATAGGTAAGTTCTACCTTATAGAATTCGCCTTTTTTGTTCTCGTCTTTCATCTCAAAAAACGCGTCGGCAAGTTTCTTACCGGTAAATGCGGTGAATGCCATACCCTTATCAAACGTGTCGCCACCCTCTGCGTTCTTGATATCGATACGCGCAAAGAATGCAGAAACATCATACTCAACGGTGGTCACAGAGATTTTGCCGTTCTTAACATCAGCGCTGTATTCAAGGTCAACGGTCTCACCTGCGGGGATATCAACATATGCACCCTCAGAAGGACCTGCCCAAACGGGCTTTCCATCGCTCTTTGTATGAATCGTCTGCAATTCAAGACGAACTTTTATGTCCTGATTGCCTGTATTCTTAACAGGGAACTTAACGGTAAGTTTGTTGTTTGCAACGTCAGACGCCGAGAAAACGCCCGAATTTGTTTTGAACCACTGACCCTGACCCTTTTCCAGTTCGGTAACGTCTTTCAAAAGTTCGGCAGTGAAACCTGTTGCAGCCTGAGGTATGGGTGTGGGAGTAGCCTCTTCGCCGGGAGTGGGTGTTTCGTCTTCACCGGGAGTGGGAAGTACGGGTGCTTCACCGATAGGTGTAGCAAGCACCGCAATACCCGAAAGTACCGACATATGGTCAACAAGTTTCTCGTTTTCGGGGATAATAGCAAACTTAGCGCCTGCGGGGATACCTGCCGTACCGTCCGTATTAGTGAAGTCAAAGCGAAGAGTTGCTTTCGTCAAATCAACCTGCTCGCCCGCTCCGTTGGTAACCTTACCGTCAGCAGCCATATCAAAAGTAAATGTAATCTTTGCCGATGTTTTTGCTTTTACATTGTATTTGGGATTGGCTTCCGCGCCATCGTTCTTAATGAACTTCCATTCAACCTGAATCATGGGCTGGAACTGAATATCAACATCGCTCATGTTGTATACAGTATAGTTAAGAGTAACTTTACCGTCTTTGATTTCCGATTTAAGGAATGAAAGGTCACTGTTCCAACCCGAGTTGTAAATAACGGGACCCATCTGAGTGGTATTGGTTTCGGTTACATCATACTCAAAACCTACAATTTTGTCCATAGCCCTCAATGTAACTTTAAGGTTGTCAATTTGAACTGTACCTTCTGTGCCGTTATTGGGGGTTCCGAGGTTATCAAAAGTAAGTTTGTAATCGTTTGCATCAGCAGCAAGCGCGTTTGCTTCGGAAATAAGCGTGAATCCCGCAAACGTTGCCCATTTGCCGTTTATTCCTTTTTCGTTAACAATAGTTGTACCATTCTCACCTTTATCTCTGAAAATAAGACGGGCTTTGTTTGCAACAGAATCGCCTTTTGCATCAACAGAAACGACAACGCAAATATTTTTCCCGGGGTTCGCCTGTGCAAATGCCTTGATTTTGCTGCCAAGTTTCCAAATAGGTGTTTCCCACGCCAACTTGGTTACGAACTGCAAAACATTATTGCCGTCTACATTTTCATGTGTAACGGTAACATCTGTTGAATTGTTCATAATTGCGTCGTGATTATAACCGACTGCTTTGGGATCATCGAAATTAACATCGATGAGAGTTTCTTCGCTTGCCGCAAGGGTAGTCATCTGCACCACTGCAATGCAGGAAACCGCCATAGCCAGTACAAGCAGAACTGATAAAAGTTTCTTCATATAAAACATCCTTTCCATGTGCTTTACGCACAATTTTATGGTGTAATTATAGCAGATTCAAAATCACTTGTCAAGTGTGTTTAATAAAAAATTCATAAAAATCTAATTTGCCCGAAAATGCCGACCACGTCTGCGTTTTCGCCGTATTTCAGCACCGAAACGCAATTGAAACAAATATTTTTTTCAAATTATTTCCGATTAAAACCGCCTCAAAACTATGAACAGATACTTAAAACGCGGCAAATACCGAAATATTTTCGGAAAACGGAGTTGTCCCATTATTATAATTTAATGTTTTTTTGAAAATCAAACGGATTTTAAGTTGTCCGATTCCGCCCAAAATTTAATTTTTTGCATGGGTCGATGCCCTTTTAACCCCCAAGTTCATATATTTCAGCACTGCAACCTGCCAAAATACCCGCACAAATCGAGGAAAACACGCTCTTTGACCTCTTTATGTGAAATTTCTGCAAAAAACAGGCGAAAATCTTGAAAAAATCTGTTGACAAAAGGAGCTTCCAGATGTAAAATAATACCAACAAATTCATATCAAAGGACAGGTACAACAAATGATTACATGTAAAATGAACGTATCAAAGCACAACAGACAAAACAAGGTTTACGGACTTGACTTTTTCGATTCCGGAAAGCGGATACGGCGAATACCGGGCGTAACGACTTCGCTTACGCTGATTCGCCAACTGATGAAAAAGATAGGCTCTGCGAATTTAAGCAAACATCACATCGATGATGTAATTGAAGATTTTCTGCCATAAACTGACCCCCGCACCGAATCAAAATCGGTGCGGGGATTACTTTATGATAAGAACAAAAAGCGGAGTTTTGCACCCCAGGAGAAAAGAAAAGTGTAAGCAATATCCTTACACACTTTCTGCACATAACTTTGCTTTTGAGCAGTAATCCGCAAACGCCGAAAGCAAATTTTTAAGATTAGGGTCGGCAGTTTTTCCGTACACTCTTGTTACGTACGATTCCACGCTGTATGTCAGGGTGGGGCTGATGGCGTTGCCGTCAGAATCAGTAAAATTCACCTTAATCTCGCTTGAATACTGCGTTACAGGTATTCCGAATATGAAGTTTGATTCAGTTGATGATGTGTCTGTGCGGTGGTTAACGCCGATATATGTGCCGTTAATATACATATTAAGATATTTTCCATCAAACGAATCGCCTTCGCTTATGATTTTTGCTCCCAGCACAACCGACACTTTATCGCCCAAAATTACACTTGCACCGGTCCATTTAACATACGGGTCTGTGTATCCATAATCAATATTCTTTATACTCGTTCCGGAAAACTCAATCTTCCCGAGAACCCCTTCTGTCCCGGATATGTTCATTCCGCTTGCAAGGCGTTCAGTATGATAATTTTCATATATCTGCACTGCTGTTCCGTAGGCAAGCAGAGCGTCAATAAGTGCGTCAAGTTTATCACTTTTACCTTGCAGTCCGAGCAGATATTTCACTGCCGAGGTCCTGTGCACTCTTGTTTTGTTCCCGGACAAATGTGCCGTTACGGTCAGTTCATCGGTCAGCATCTTCGGACCTGTTCCGCGAAACTCAAAGCATCTTTTGTCATTCGATTCGTTCCAACTTGTTACGGTTTCGCTTTTTCCGTTTATCTCAAAATCCACCGATTCCACATTTGAATCTGTGAAAACATTCCACGCGATTCCCTCATCAAGCACCATTGATTCGCTGATTTCCGTATCTTCCGCCTTAGACACGATGGTATTTCCCCATAAAAGCAAAAGAACGCAGCACACCGCTGCGATTTTTCTAATATGTTTCATTTTCTTCAAATTCATCTTCGGGCAGTTCTGTCCACGGGCTCGATTCACCTAAGATTTCTTCATTCGAAAACTTCGCTATCCTTATCTCCGGTGTTTCGTACGCCCGCATAACATGCCTCTCCTTTGTTTTTTTCCGGATATTGTAGCACTGCGAGAAAATTTGTCAAGGGATTTTTGGATTTTGGGTGTGAAATTCCTCTCTGCATCCGTGATTTTATGCTTGTGAATAAGGAAACCCGCGCCGAAAACAGAAACAAGTCTGCAACGGTGCGGGCAACAGAATAGTTCGACTGGGCATTAACAGGATTTCGCACTGAGGCAACACCTCCGCTCAGGTGATTTGCGGAAGGGCTGTATTAGCAGTCTGATGAGCAAATTCTGCGTTTTCGGTGCTAATCTATGAATTGTGATATTAGAGTTCAGATAGGCTTCGCTTAACCCTGTTCAGCATTTTTCAGCCACTGATGCATATCGGCAATATCTTCAAGATGCAAGAGCGCTTTCAGATACAACCCGTTATCAACACCACGCCCGAACAAGCCGGTAAAAAAGCGTTCGCGGTGATAAGCATCCGAAATAAGACTTGCAATCAACACCGGAGACCACAATGTGCCTGTATACAGCGTCGCCTTGCTTTCTTTGGTAAAAAGTCCTGCTTTATAAAGATCGACCATGTATCCCGGCCTCTCTTTCAGCATCATATTTCTGAAAAATTCCCCCATTTCCTTCAATCTCGACGGATACACGGGAAGCGCCTGCATGGAACTTTTTCTTTTACGAAGTTCTTTAAGCGGCACGATATCGCCCATATCGTTGTCGCACCAAAGAGTTTCCCGGTAAGAGCGCAAAAAGTCAATCCACTCAGCCAGTCTTTTTCTGTCCAAATTGTCAAGAACATATTCATCGCCAGAAGTAAGGTCGGGACAAAAGATAAACTCGCTCATCTTCGCATTTCTCCTCTTTTCACAGAACAATCCCGTTCATTGTTCGGAATAACATATCGGGTTTGAAATTCTTCTAAGACGCCGCGAAGTCGGTCGTCCAAAAAAGAAATCGCATTTCCGCGCAAAGAGGAAGGTATCCCATCAATTCCGTAATACGCCTCGGCTATTGAGCCTGTAATGCATGCCAAAGTATCACTGTCACCGCCGAGAGAAACAGCTCCCCGAATCGCATCTTCAAAGTTTTCTGATTCATAAAAAGCAACAAATGCCTGAGGTAATGTGTCCTGACAAGTTTCCACATGACTGTAATCAGGCCGAATTTCATCCAGCGTTTTTTCAAAGGCATGGGGATAAAAACGCTCTGCGTATTGACGAATTTCTTCCTTGCTTTTTCCCGTACGTGCAAGATATATTGCTCCGGCTGTTGCAACTGCGCCTTTGATTCCTTCCGGGTGACTATGTGTGACAGCTGCGGAAACCCTCGCAAGCCGTTCACATTCTTCAAGTGTTTCTCCGTACCACCCACACGGTGACACGCGCATGGCGGACCCGTTTCCGCAACTTCCGTACGGTTCTATTTCGTTATCACAGAGCCATAGAAAAAAACGCTCGCCGTATCCGGCTGCCGGGTACGCTTTTCCGTAAAGATGAAACCGGTAAATTATCATCGCAGACAACTCGCTTTCGCTTAAAGTATCCTTCAAGGAGAGCAGCGCGTCCGCCACGGCAACAGTAAGCACGCTATCATCGGTAAAACGGCATTTGTATTTTGATAAGCCGTCATTACCGAATAACTCAAATTTCTTTGATTTGTGGGGGCTGAATTCAAACCGAGACCCCACAATATCACCTATAATAGCACCTATCATTTCTTTTTTTTGCCTTTCATTTATGGTTTAATAAAATACCTTATGCTTTTAAGCCATACAGATGAAAAATGTTGGCTCAGTTTTCACAAAGTTTCGGTAATGCAAATCTGTCATTTTAATTTGTCCGGGTCAATAAGGATTATTTTCTTTCCGCATTTTTTTGCATAACGGACAGTATTTCCGATGCCGCTTTTCTCTCCGTTCCAAACAGCAATCACAACATCGCTGTTATCCACCATATATCTGTTTCTGTTCATCATACAGCCTCGGGAGTGAGTCGTTTGCAGCGTCGTTGTGTTATCGGACAGGCGGATAATGTCAAAGTATCTTTTTTTCCATTTTTCGTCCCACCGATTTGCCTGTGCTTCAAAGGGAATGGCACATTCAAGGGTGATTTGCGGATATTTTTCTTTGAGTTTCAACACAATTTCTACCCCGTAAATGTCAACACCCATGGCCATACCGGAGATAAAATGCATAACACCGTTCTTGACAATCTGCTGTTCGATATTTTTGCAAAGCATCTCTTTTAGTTTTACACATTCCGCAGCGCTCTCATCATCGCCGAACGGCAGCGATTTCGGACGGTGGCCCGTAAAACAGCAGCATTTTTTCGCATCAGAATAAGAATCTTTTGCCTTGACAGGTGTGTAATTCATAATTACCCTCCTTTTCATTTAATTTCGGTTATAATGTATCATATACCGTGTACCGAAATCGGTGCATTGCAAAACCGTTTACTTAAAACTACCTTTCCGCCGACCGCTTAACGTTTCTCCGAAATTATTCCCCAAAAACACAAAGTTGCGCTTGTAAAAAACGGGCAAGTGTGCTAAAATAAATAATGAGGCAGATTGGTATTTTTTACGGATAATTTACGGAGGTATATTTATGAGAAAGACAAAAATAGTATGTACAATCGGTCCGGCGTGCGCAAGCGAGGAAGTTCTCGAAGATATGTGCAAAGCGGGTATGAACGTTGCGAGACTCAACTTCTCCCACGGTACCCACGAAGAACACAAGGAAAAAATCGATACGATAAAGCGCGTTCGCGACAAACTTAATATGCCCATCGCCATAATGCTTGACACAAAAGGTCCCGAATACAGGATAAAAACTTTTGAAAAGGGC
This sequence comes from uncultured Clostridia bacterium, assembly GCA_934434555.1. Taxonomy (GTDB): domain Bacteria; phylum Bacillota; class Clostridia; order Christensenellales; family QALW01; genus UMGS1322. The sequence goes on along the minus strand of CAKRZX010000021.1, from coordinate 9,775 downwards.
AAAGTCAACCTTAAAGAGGGCGATACTTTTGCGTTTACGGTTGAAGATATAACAGGCAATGAAAAGCGTGTTTCGGTAAACTATAAGGGACTTGTGGGCGATTTAGAAATCGGCGATACAATACTGCTCAACAACGGTCTGCTTGCTTTTACCGTAAAAGAACTCACCGCTACCGATGCAATCTGCACAGTTGTTGCGGGGGGCGAACTTTCAGACAGAAAGAGTATGAGTTTCCCGAACAAAGTGCTTAAACAGGAATATTTAAGCGAGCAGGACAAGGACGATATCGTTTTCGGCATAGAAAACGGCGTTGATTTTATCGCCTGTTCGTTCGTTTCGTGCAAACAGGATTTGCTTGACATAAAGGAATTCTTAAAAGAAAAAGACGGCAAAGGCATAGAACTTATTGCAAAAATCGAGAACCGTTCGGGCGTTGAAAAGATAGAAGAAATCTGCTCGGAGTGCGACGGCATTATGATAGGCCGCGGCGATATGGGTGTGGAAATTCCCTTTGAAGAACTGCCCGCAATACAGAAACATTTGATTACCAAATGCAGAATGCTCGGCAAGCGCGTTATTACCGCCACCGAAATGCTTGAAAGTATGATAACGAAGCCCCGTCCCACCCGTGCCGAAATTTCCGATGTTGCAAATGCCGTTTACGACGGCACAAGCGCGATTATGCTTTCGGGCGAAACCGCTGCGGGTAAATATCCCGTACTTACCGTTGCCACAATGGCAAAAATCGCGGAGCAGACGGAAAAGAGCATAGATTATTCAAAAATGTTTTCGTCATCGGAATTCAAAATTAAAAACACCGTTGACGCGGTTTCTCACGCCACATGCTGTATGAGTATCGATATTGAAGCAAAAGCGATTGCCGTTTGCTCGCTTTCCGGCGCTACCGCCCGTATGGTAAGCCGATTCCGCTCGCCTGTTGACATTTTGGGCATTACCACCGATAAGAAAACGTGGCGAAAACTTGCCCTTTCATGGGGCGTTACCCCCGTTTTAAGCGAAAAGTTTGATTCCACCGACGTGCTTTTCTATACCGCAAAGCACTTGGCAAAAGAGACTTTTTCCCTGAAAAAAGGCGACCACATAGTTATTACCGGCGGAATGACAAACGGCATTTCGGGCAATACAAATCTTATAAAAATCGAAACGATATAATATAACGATTCGGCAAACAACGCCTTTATATACCGAAAATCAACTCAATTTATAACTTGACGGGGTGCGCCCCGTCATTTTTTTGAACGTTCTTGAAAAGTATTCGTCGGTTGAAAAGCCAAGCGCTTCGCTTACGGCGCTTACGGTATATTTTCCGCTTTCAAGCATAAAAATTGCGTTTCTTACCCGCAGCCGATTTCTGTACTCAACGGGCGAACAGCCGTATTCTTTTTCAAACAGCCTGAAAAGATAAGATTCGCTTATTGCGCAAAGGTCCGCCAACTGTTCAATCCTGAAATTTTCGCCCATGTGTTCGGCAATATACGATACCGCCGGCTCAATGGGCGAAGTGCTGTTTTTTATAACCGTAAAGTCCATTTTATCAAGCAATTTTCCGTAAAGTGAATAAAATTTCGCTGCTGCGCCGAAAAAATCCCCGCGGGAATAAAGCGTTTAAATCCCGTCAAGTTCCGCGGAAGAAACAATATTCAAGTAATTTATAACCTGCATGGGAAACACTGCGGAGTTCTGCGCGTTTGAGGGAGAATCGGGCGAAAATACGCATATAAAGTTCTTATACCTTATATTTTCGCCCCTGAAATGAGAAGAGTATTTTGCCCCGCAGGGAATAAAAATCATATCGCCCGCAGAAAGAGAAAACTTGCTGTTTTCCGTTTCGTATTCCGCCGTTCCCGATTCAAGAAATATAAACGACGACCGTATTTTTCCCGTTTTTGTGCAAAAGTCAAATTCATTTTTGTGTTTCATTTCAGATATCCCGAAATAGGTAAGATAATTTATAAATCCGTTCATATCCCGCTCCGCACTGTATATAATAGTACTCTTTTTTTGTATTATAATGAATTGATACGAAAATGTCAATATGCTATACTGTGTGCAAAACAAGGAGTGAAAAAAATGATTTGGGCGTATTATATTGAACTCAGCCGCCATATGTGGGCTGACGAAACAGCAAAGAAAGATTACTTTTGCGTAATCGCCGCAAGGCTGCCAAGGTTGAACTTTTCAAGCCTTGCCACAAGGGTTATTTGTATGGATTTAAGCGTCTTTCCCGAACCGGAGCGATAGTTGCGATAATATTTAAGGGCGATATGATAGGGTGTTCGGTCGGCAAGACGAGCAAACAATCGGTCAAGCGGTGACATAAATCCATCGTCATCCTCTTTGACTTCACCCGAGCGAATCATCTCCATAACCATAGGAAAATTTTGTTCCTCGGGCGGCGCTTCGTAGTGAAGGAAAAATACAAGTGCCAATAAGAGCATCATCGCCGCCTGATCCCAAAACGAATCTTGACTCTGACTTCCTTTTGGCGTTGTGTTCTTAAAGATGTTTGTCACGATCTTTTGAATATCATTATCCGAGTGAAGATAAACGAATGGATTATAGCAATAGCTCTTATCCATATTGATTAAGTCAAGCACCTTAATGTCATAGCCCTTTGCTTTTAGGAGATTGCCCGTATCGCGGACATTTTCACCTTTCCGTTACCATTTGCCAGGAACGCATATACCAAATAGGTTATAATTGCCCACGAAAGGAAATATGGGATAAAAATTAATGTCTGATACGCTTTCAGCGCGAGCCGGTTCCGGACTTCGTACAGCATAATCGCCAACAGGATGCTCCCCACCAGTCCGGTCACGATAAACGCAAGGTTGTACAATACCGTGTTCGCCAACGCGCGCAGCGATACGTTTGTGATAAACACAAAACGGAAATTTTCCAGCCCAAACCATGGGCTTCCGAATATTCCGTCCCGGAAATTGAAATTTTTGAACGCCATGATAATTCCGGGCATCGCAACATAATGAAACGTGATCAGCAGCAGCGCCGGAAGCGCCAGCACCGTCAGCTCGATGGTCTTCTGCGTGTCTTTGCCGAACCGCCTGCCCCGCGCACGCCCCGCTTTGCTTTGCATGGGATTCACACTCCTCGATTTTCGATTGATTTGCCCCGTCGCCGAGACTCTGCCGTTATCGTATCACACTTTGGCGCAAATATCTACTGTGTTTTCGTCCGATTTCTGTGTTCTGATTCACTTTTTGTGCGCAATTTTTGATTTTTCGCGCGTTTTTCACGTTGTAAATCGCCATTTGTTCCCTGTAAAAATTTAATTTGCCCACTTCTTGCGAAAATTTTTTCGCTGAACAAAAAAATCCGCTCTCCGAAACCTGCCTGTTCGGAGAGCGAAGTTTATACAATTTTGATTGTTTTTGGTTCGCTTACTGCACCAGGTGCGCGTCACCCTTCATATAAATAGAGATTCCGTTCGTCGCACGCGCCGCCCTGGTGCGACGCTGCGATCGGTGCGGGCCGCTCGAACGTTGTGCGTAGCGTGCGGAACTGCCCGTCGCGCGCGCTGTCCAGGATGCCGCGCTGCACTTCCAGCGCATGAAGTCCCATTTCTGCCGATAAGCGGTGCGGTCGGTTCGTCCGAATCGCCCACGCCATGTCGGCTGCACCGATTCCGCGATAGCTTGGCTGGTCGCCGTACGGATGCGTAATTGGGAATTCCAATTTTTCCGAGCCGTTGGTGCGGTAATACAGGCGATCGTTAAACATATTCGGGTCACCGAGGAATAATGTCCCGTCCGTACCATAAATTTCGAACGCATTTTCATCGCCGCCGCGGCATTCGGACGTGATGGCCATGGTCGCGTGGAATCCGCAGCGAAATTCGAGCGCGCCGGTGATGGTGTTTTCGGTGTCCACAAAGTACGGCTCGTCAAATTTGCTGTGGCGCGGGTTCAGGTATGGCCGCGTTGCGTTGCGTGTTAACGAAAAGCCGCACACGCGCGAAACGGATCCAAAAATGTTAAATAATGTGTGCAAATAATATCCGCCCATATCGTACGGAATGCCGCCGCCGCGCGCCATTACGGAATATTTGCGCACCGCGTCGTCCGCGTCCGACTTGATCATTTGGTAATTTCGTGCCAGCCGGATGACGCCCATCACCGGTTCGCCGATGATTCCGGTGTCAATAAACTGTCGCGCGGTCTGCATGGATCCGCCCAAAAATGTGTCCGGCGCAACGGCAAACCGAAGGTGTTTTTCTTGCGCCAGTGCAACCAGTTCTTGAGCCTCCGGCACCGTGTCTGCCATCATTTTTTCACAATACAGGTGTTTTCCGGATTCCAGCACGCGCCGGTTGACTTCGTAATGGGACGATGCGTACGTCAGATTTACAACCAATTCAACCTCCGGGTCGGCAAGAATGTCGTTTACGGTTCTTTTTGGAATATTGTATTTTTCGGCCTGTCGCGCCGCTTTTTCGTCCACCTGATCCGCGCATCCGACCACTTCGATGATGGAAAATGTCTGGGTCAGGTTGTGGAGATAAGTGTCACTGATCATCCCGCAGCCAATGACCGCAGTCTTCACAGGTGCAAATTTCATGGAAAATACCTCCTATTTTTATTCAAGTCCCATTTTTCGCAATGCGCGGTAGCTGATATCAATTGCGGCGAATTTATCCCCGATGCATTCGTCCTGCTCGACCACATACCGCTGGATTCCGATATCTTTCGCAGAAGCCATAATTTCCTTCCAATTCAAGTTTCCGGTTCCGACAGGCGCGTAATTAAACGGTTTGTCTTCGATCGCACCGGTCAGCGGTTGAATGGCATAATCTTTCAAATGCATTGAAAATGCACGGCCGCGGAACATTTGCAAAGCACGCGAAACTTCCAATCCTGCGCAGGTCAGCCAAAAAACGTCCGGTTGGAAATATACCGCATCGGGATCCGTTTCGTTCATCAGGATGTCCATTCCGTGAATATCGCCAAACCGAATCCATTCAAATGCATGAAAATGGTACATTAAACGAATTCCCGCATTTTTGCATGCCCGACCTTCGCGATTCAGCAGCGCGGCATACCGATGGTACCCGTCTGCATCCTGCCGCATTTCTTTCGGAATCGAATCGGTGCGCATCACATCTACACCAAAACAATCTGCCTGGCGCCGCGCTTTTTCCATGGATTCGCATATTTTCCCCGTCGGCACAAAGACGGAATCCGGGCGCAGACCGTATTCTCCCAGCAGCGACATGAATTCGTCGTCCGAATAAAATGACGGCGGCGTGACTTGTAAAACCCGATACCCAATTTCCGAGACTTTTTGCAAAGTTGCACGGTATTCTTCGGGTGTGTTGGCGTGTTTTCTCATTGTATACATTTGCAGACCAATTTGACTCATTATAAAACGCTCCTTTTCGAATTGCAATGATTTTTTTATTTGCATTATACCACGGCGCGCTGCGGTGTACAATAGAGGTTTTGTACTTTTCATTGTATTTTTCGGCCAAAGTCTTGCAAATCCGCGCAAAGTATGCTACAATATATTGGAAACCAACCGAAAGGCAGTAGATATATATTGCAAAAATGGGATCAAAGCGTATCGGAAATTGTTGTAATACCGCAGCAATGGCAAGCACCGCGTCGATTTTACTACACCAACGGCCGGCCGGATCACGCGATTTTGTGGATTCGTTCTGGGATTTTTAGGATGAATCTCCCAGACGGTTCGCATCTGACTGCGCATGCGGGCAGCCTGTTGTACATTCCACGCGGTACGCAATATTTTGCGTCTTTTTCTGACAACGAATTGACGCGCGACACGTTGATCCACTTTCAGCTGTCCGAAGATATCGCCCTTGCCGACGAGCCGCTTGTATGGGTTTCGGGCGGCGGCGCACGGTGGGCGGAATATTTTGACCGTGCAGAACAGGTTTTTTCGCAAACGCAGCGTCCGTTTTTGCTGCGCTCCGTCCTATATGAACTGCTGGATCAACTGTATATCCACCAATTGGCCGAAAAATCCCCCGATTATCGATTGATCGCACCGGGATTGCAGCTACTCGAAGCCCATTTGGGCGAAAGTCTCCCCGTAGCCGCCTTGGCGCGCGCCTGTTGTTTGAGCGAGCGTACATTTCGGCGCACTTTTCATCGATATACAGGAGTCAGCCCTGTCAAATACCGCAGCAGCTTGCGTTTAGCGCGTGCGCGGCAGCTGCTTATGGATGAAGAATTGTCGATTGCAGAAATTTCTGATTTGCTTGGTTTTTACGATAGTGCATATTTTTGTCGTTTTTTTCATGATCACACTGGGAAATGGCCCGGTGCACTGCGCAACTGAAATCGTTTTAACAAAAATCTGCTCCGTTGTATTATCACAGCGGGGCAGCGCAACATTTATATGTCAGTTTGTATGCTTTTGGGTGCTTTTGGGCCCGAACCATTCCATTACACGCATTTCCTGGTCGGAGCGCGACGAAAACGCGCGCATTCCCACCAAAGACGAACTTGAAAAAGACGAACATATCGGCTTTCTTGACCCCGTTAAGGACAGGGAAATAATTGAGTATCAGAAGTTTCACAACAAAATAATAAGCGATACCGTGCTTTATTTTGCTTCCCGCGCGAAAAAGGTGCTTAATCATAACAAACTTGTGGGCTTGTTTTACGGGTATATGCTTGAAATGCGTGTGGAAAATATCGGCACCGACGGAACGGAAATCTTTTGCGAAAACACGGTTTACGGTTATAAACTTCCCAAAGATTGCGCATTTTCATCGCCCGACGGTGTCTTCCGCGGCGTATACGGAAAATCGGGCAAACCTGCGCTTATTGAGAATAAAAAAGACGGCTACACCGTTATTTTCAGCGGGCTCGGAAATATGCACGAAGATGTGCTTCGCTCCGTTGCTTCCCGCGCGGGAGTGCATATTTTCACTTCCGATTCGTCCGCCGTGTTTGCAAACTCCGCTTTTGTGGGAATTTACAAACCGTTTGGCGACTTCTGTGACCTGAAAATGAAAAAGGACGGCGTTTACGAAGATATTTTCGGCGGCAAAAAGTTTGAAACAAAGCAGTGCATTCTGCATATTCCCCTTAAAGAAAGTTTTTTGACGGGCGGCAAATAAATTGTGCTGCCCGTAATAAAAAGGCCTGTTGCAGGTTCTGCCGCAACAGGCTTTGTTTATTCAAAAGTGTGAAAGACAACATCCGGTGCCTGAATGCCGTAGTATTCGTTTACCGCTTTTCTCACTTTTTCTGCAATCGGGAAAAGTCGAGTGGAGCTCACTGCGGGGACATAATAAGGATTTGCCTCACATTCGGAAATGCACATTATTGCAAACTGCAAATCGCCTTCCTCAACTCCGTTTTCTTTAAGAAATTCCACTTGCTTCTCATACCGCATTTCCGAAAGTTTTTGTTTTTCTTTCGGCTGAAAGAAAACGGTTGCAAGAACTGCGATGATTACAAGTTCAACAATTGAAACGATTAGTAAAACTCTGCTTCTCATTTTAACCCTCCGCGGTACGTCCGTAGTACTTATTTACTGCGTTGCGAATATCGGACAATTCGGGCTTTGTGCCGCCTACTACGTCTTGATAAATCGAAACATCGGATTCATAATCAGGGTCACGCTCGCAGTTCTTTATCATTATCAGCGCATATGCATTGTATTCTTCACTGAATTGGATTCCCTCGGAATGAAGATATGCTATTTGCTTTTCCTGCGGTAATTGAGAAAGGTCTTTCTTTTCCGCCGGATTCCACAAAAGCACAGCCAGCAGCAGTATTAAAACCGTTTCCGCTATTACCGTGATTAGAAGAAAAAAATGTCTTCGCATGGTTAAACTACCTTTCAAAAAAATATTTACGCAATAAAACTTATAATAAGCGCTTTTTCGATACATGCCTCCTTTCTTTGCTGCGTTTTTTGTTTGAGAATATCTCTTGCTGCCAGGAAAACGTATTACGCTGTTCCATTGCATATACATTATATCATACTGTTCAAATAAATGCAATACCCTTTTTAAATGTAATATTAAATGTTTTTCGATATACAATTTCCATTTTTAACGCAACAAAAAAGCTTCGTAAATTTGCTCATATCTGCCGTCCTCTTTCTGACGGACGGTAGCCGGAGTAATGACTCCTTGCTCTTTCTTCCTGCCATCGGCAGACACCTCCTTTGTAAACTCAGCATAACATTGATGAATAAACAACAAAGAACCACCGAAACATCGGCGGTTCTTTGCACATCCTATCAAAAATCACCTGCTTTCAGCATCGAAAACAGGTGATTGGAGAGATATTCGGTTTTGGAAGCGGGAAGTTACCATTTCCCCTTTTTAATCCTTCCGCCAATCAGGATAACGGAAAACACAGCGACCACAATCACAGCGGAAATCCATATGGGCGAAAGCACCCATATCCAACTCCACTGGATAACGCCCAACAGCTTCAGCACAATAAAGATAATCGTCAGAACGGATACGATGCCAAGCCCGCCTTGCTTTGCTTTATTATCCATATTGTTTCTTAAAAACCTCTTTCATAATTTTTGTAAGCTTTGGCGGCGTGCCGTAAAGAAGCACGCCTACACGGTAAATCTTTGCGGAAAGGATTCCGATGCCGACGGTAGAGCCGATTAAGATTATAATGGAAATGAAAATTTCATACCAGGCAACAGTACTCATACAGATTCTTGTAAACATAGCCATAGGCGAGGTGAACGGAATATACGAGAATACCTTCATCAATGCAGAGTTTACGTTTCCGCCGATCATCGAGAACAGAACGACCATAAAGGCAATAATGAAAAGGAAAGTGACAGGCAGTACCATAGTGCTTATATCTTCAAGTTTTGACGCGGTTGAACCGATTGCGCCGTAAAGGAAAGCGTAAATCAAAAAGCCGAGAACAAAGAACACAAGCATATAAATAAACAGGCTTATTGGCATATCGAATATCGAAGCGATTACCGGATTCTGCAGCTGCGCTTTGTTGATATTATAAAACAGCAGAGCCGAGCCGAACACAAGCACAAGTTGAGTAAAGCCTACGATACAGGACGCAAAAACCTTTCCGAACATCATACTCGTCGGCTTTGCGCTCGTAATCAGAACTTCCATGGCGCGTGAACTCTTTTCGCTTGCCACGTTGGTCGCAACCAGCTGTCCGTAAAGCATAATCACCATATATAATGCAAATATCATTATGTAGGTATAGAAATAATTCTTTATCTGGTCAACACCGAGTGTCATCGTGTCGCTTTCGATAACCACCGACATAATATCCCTCGCCTGTTCGGGGGACAGTCCGTTTTGTATCATCGCGTTCACTCTGTAAACCTCTTGCAATACCGTGTTCGCAACAGCCTGATTGGAATCCCTCATATTGAGATTGTTTACGTAATAAGTGTAAGACGACGGACTGTTCAGAACAAAAGCGCACTCGACGCTGCCGCTTGTAATCTGCGATTTTATATCGTCAAGTGTTCCGTCCGCAACCTTTACGTTATACCCCGTAAAGGCTTGCGTAAAATATTCCTTTACGGTTTTAGAAAGGGTTTCGTCCTCGGCGTACACAAGCATTACGGGAAGATCCTTTGGCGGTGTTGTCCCGGACTTGAAAGCCGATATAATATTCGGAATAAACATGGCAACAGCGATTGCGACTACAAGAAAGATCGTGACGCCTGTAAAGACTTTGTTTTTAAGATAGCCTTTCAGCTCGAATTTGAGTATTTTTCCAAACTGTTTCATCGCTCTGCCTCCTTACAC
>CAKRZX010000020.1 GCA_934434555.1 uncultured Clostridia bacterium | reverse complement strand
CTGTCCTGAAAATCAATTTCAGATTGTAGGGCGAGGGTTCATCTCTCGCCGCGAGCGCGGAAAGAATGGCATTTTCAAGGGACATAATGTTACAAAAGCCCGTCACGGGGCGCAAAAATCACCGCGCGGAATTCGGCAGGACATAAAGCAAAGAGAATAAAATCTGTTTTGCAAAAAAGCATAAATTGTCCCGCAAATAAATAATATATTTTTAATGTTTATCAAAAAACGGGAGCCCGCGCTCCCGTTTCGTTATTATTCCACCGTAACTTTTTTGATAACCCAATCTTCGTAGGGTCTGTCGCCCCTGTCGCAGGGCGTTTCGGCAATGGCGTCAAGAACGTCAAAGCCCTCGGTCATCCTGCCGAATGCGGCATACTGCCCGTCAAGATGCGGGGCATCGGCGTGCATTATAAAGAACTGGGAACCTGCGGAATTCGGGTCCATTGCGCGCGCCATTGAAATTACGCCGCGGGTGTGCTTTATGGGATTGTTTACGCCGTTTGACGCAAATTCGCCTTTGATTGTATATCCCGGACCGCCCATACCCGTGCCGGTTGGATCGCCGCCCTGAATCATAAATCCCTTTATAACGCGGTGGAAAATCACGTCCTCATAAAAATCCTGTTTTGCAAGTTTTGCAAAGTTCTTAACCGTTATCGGCGCATTCTGTTCGTCAAGTTCAAACACCATTTTGCCGCCGTTTTTCATTTCGATAGTTGCTTTCATAATTAAATTACCTTTCAGTCTTGAAGTTCTTTTACTTCTTCGGGTATTTCCTCTTTGTTACTGCGTCTGGGCATTTTAAGAACCTTAACGTCTTTGTAGTTATACTCTTTAAGTTCTATCTGGTCGCCTGAGGAAACGGTGACCTTAACATTTTCTTTAAGTACGTTTATTTCCTGTATGCGGCCCACGCCGTCGGGAGTTTTTACTTCCGCGCCTACGGGCGGCATACGCCTGTGGGCGTCTTCGTAATTCTGCTGTTCGTATTTAAGACAGCACATAAGTCTGCCGCACAGACCGCTTATTTTCGTGGGGTTGAGCGACAGCCCCTGTTCCTTTGCCATTTTTATTGAAACCGGCTGGAAACCGCCCAAAAACCTGCTGCAACAGCAGGGCTGACCGCAGGGACCCAAGCCGCCGAGCATTTTTGTTTCGTCGCGGACGCCGATTTGGCGCAGTTCTATTCTCGTGCGGAATGTGGACGCCATATCCTTTACAAGTTCCCTGAAATCCACACGGCCGTCGGAAGTAAAGTAGAAAACCGCTTTTGCACAGTCAAAAGTATACTCAACGCGGATAAATTTCATATCAAGTTTGAAATCCGCCGCTTTCTTTTCCGCAATTTCAAGGGCGCGCTTTTCCTTTGCCTGATTGTCTTCAAGTTTGCGCTTGTCGCCGGAAGTTGCTATGCGGATAATCTTTTTAAGCGGCGCCACTATCTGTGATTCGGGAACGTCCTTTGTCGCCACGGTCGCAACGCCGTATTCAACGCCCTGTGCAGTTTCCACTATTATGCCCGTGCCCACTGATATATTTTTGTTATCGGGGTCAAAATAATATGTTTTGCCCGTATTTCTGAAACGAATGCCTACTATCTTTGCCATTTGGTTCCGCCTTTCGCGAGAGTGTATGCGAGACGCTCGTTTATAAGCCCCTCGTTAAAACGTTTTGTTTTGCCGTCTGCGGCGTCCTGTACCGCCTTTATCCTTTGAAGATTTATGCCTGTGGGATTTTGCCTGAACTTTTCGGCAAAGCCCCTGTACAAAAGACCCAAAAGCAGGTCGCTTTTTTCCTTTTCGAAAATCTGCGCAATGCGCGGATACGAGGGTGACGCCTTGTCCGTTTCTTTAAGAATTTCGTCAGACAGATTAAAGACGCGAAGAAATTCTTCATCGGAAACAAGCGACACCGCCGTACCTATAATGCCGCCGCATTTTTCCGCCGCAAAGCGGTTCTTTTCGTTTTGCGGAAAACGGCGTTCAAGTTCGGCAAAAACCTTTTCTTTTTCTTGCGGCATAAGGCGAATGTGCTTACAGCGAGAACGCACAGTGGGCAGCGCCGCGTGGGCATTCTCGGTCAAAAGAAAAAAGCACACGGGCTCCGGCGGTTCTTCAAGCGTTTTCAGCAGCGCATTCTGCGCGGCAGGGTTCGCCTTATGAAATTCCTTTATTATATATACCTTTTTGCCGCCCTCGTAGGGGGATTCGTAAAGGGTTGAAATTATTTCGCGCACCTGGTCAACGCGGAAAATATTCCTGTCGGGTTCAAAAATATGCACGTCCGGGTGATTGAATTCAAACACCTTGCGGCACGAAGCACATTTGCGGCAGGGCTTATTTTCTCCGGTACAGAAAAAAGTACACGCAAGGTCAAGGGCAAAGGTAAATTTCCCTATGCCCTTTTCGCCTTCGATTAAATAAGCGTGGCTTGCTTTTTCCGCAATTATTGCGTCCCGCTCACGCAAAAAAGTATCGCTTTGACTTATAAGGTCCATCAGAATTTCTTGAATTCGTCAACCGAAAGCACAAATACCGTTGCGCCGCCTACCATAATTTCTATATTTGATGCTCCCGCCGTGCTGAACGTTGCGTCAAAAGGCGAAATATTCGCGTTTACAACCTGTTTGCGGCTCTTGCATATGCCCTCAATAAAATCAAGGCACTTTTGCAGACGTTCGTCCTCAACGCCCACAAGAAGCGTTGTGTTGCCCGCACGCAAAAATCCGCCGGTGGTGGCAAGTTTTGTTACACCGTAGCCCTCTTTCATCATTGAAGAAACAAGGCGGCCGGCATCTTCGTCCTGAACAATGGCAATAACAAGTTTCATAAATCAAACCTCCGTAAAAGTATAAGTTAATTTTCTTTTTGTATTATACTACAATGTTCCGAATTTTGCAACAGTGCATTTTTATTTCACCTAAATTTCGCCGTGCGTATATTGACGGCGTGCGCAGTACGGTATATAATATTATGTGAAAAGAAGAGAATTTCTCTCTTAAATTTATTTGCGGAGGTTATGTTTTATGAAAAAATTTGTCTGTCAGGTATGCGGTTATGTTTATGAGGGACCCGAACCGCCGAAAGAATGTCCCCTTTGCAAGGCTCCTGCGTCAAAATTCACCGAGATGAAAGGTGATGTTGTGTATGCTGCTGAGCATATTCTCGGCTGCGCGAAAGGCGCCGACGAAGAAATCGTTGAGGGGCTTAAACAGAATTTCAACGGCGAGTGCAGCGAAGTGGGAATGTATCTTGCAATGAGCAGGGTTGCCGACCGTGAGGGCTATCCCGAAATCGCCGAGGCGTTCAAGCGTTATGCGTTTGAAGAGGCTGAACACGCGGCGAAATTTGCCGAACTTTTGGGTGACGTCCTTACCGATTCCACAAAGAAGAATCTTGAACTTCGTGCCGCAGCGGAACACGGCGCCTGCGAGGGTAAGTTTGAACTTGCAAAAAGAGCAAAGGAACTTAACCTTGACGCCATACACGATACCGTGCACGAAATGGCTCGTGACGAAGCCCGGCACGGACGCGGTTTTGCGGGACTTTTGAAGAGATATTTCGGGGAGTAAACCGCGCTTTTTCGGCTTGCCTTTTGTAGGGCAAGCCTTTTTTTATTTATAGTATTGACAAAATGACACAAATATCGTAAAATGTAAGTATAATTTGTTAAGGAGAAAATATAATGAATAAAACAAAACTTACGTGCCTGATTTCGGGCTGCGTTGCCGCCGCGGGACTTGCGGCGATGTTGCTGTGGACGGTTATACGATTTTTTATGGAGTATAACAGAATAAGCAGCGGTATCGGAATAATCGACGGTTCAAATTTTGAATCGGCACTTTTCACAACGCAGATAACGGTAAGTTCAAGCATTCCTTTCCTGCTTGTATCACTGTTTTTCATTGCTTCGCTTATTATTTTCATCGTAAACCTTATAAAAATGCTTTCGGCAAAGAAAGCAAACTGAAAAATATTTTTCGGAGGAATCAATTATGGGAAAATGTCAGCGCTGCGGCAGAGAAGTGCCGTGGGATAACGGCGGTCTGTGCGCCGCCTGCCGCGACGCGGAGAACGCAAAAAAACAGGCAAAGAAGTTCGTTTATACCGGTCCGGTAAAGTACGTGTGCCCCGACTGCGGAAAAGTCATCAGTGAAGAACAGTTCGGGCGTGCGGAAACGGAATACGAACTTACGCCCCGTTCCGACGGGTTTGCGTACATAAGTCAGCTTTGCGGCAACTGCTCACAGAAAAGGGCGGTGCATTCGGTTAAAAAGTTCGGAAAATTCATAAAAGTGCTGCTGATAATTGCCGTTATCGGCGGGCTTGTTTACGGTGGAAGTCTGCTTGTAAACAAAATTGTTTTGGGTACAAGCAAACTGCCTGAAAAAGCCTATGAAGCGGTGCTTAAAAAGGCGGAGGAAAACGAACTTTTAATAAAGAATGTTGACGACGGCGCCGCGCCGGGAGCGACCATAGCGGGTTACATACGGGACTATTTTGACAAAGACGATTGGACCGTTACCGCTTACGGCTTAAATACCAAGGCGGAAGTGCAGAAGAAAACTTCCCTCGGAAACGCGGAATATTACTTTAAGTTTGACAAAAACAGCGAAGAGCGCCTGAAAAACAGAAGTTTTGCTCTTATTGACGGCAATATTATCGAAAAGGGCAAAGAGAATATCTGCTATAAGCCCACGGCACAGGAATATGACGGACTTCTTGAAAAACTCAGTGCATATTTGCCCGAAAACATCTGCGTGCTTGAAAATTTCACGTCACAGAGCACACTTTCGGTTAAGGATAAGTATATGATTGATATCCTCTACGGCGAAAACGTCACCCTGTATATGGACTGGAACAAGAGCAGTATGTACGAAAAAACCGAGGACGGACTGATCAGTATGAGTTTCTTTGAATCGGGCAAGGGCAGAACAACAATAAGCGTACCGAAAATCTCCGAATGCAGAACGGTTGAATAAAATCGACGGCGGAATAAAACCGCCGCTTTCTTTTTAGTTGATTTTTATTGCAATATATAGTATAATACCTTTTTGAGCAAATGAACATAACTAAACGGAGGTTTTTATGATAAAACACTTTTTTACGTCGGAATCCGTAACGGAAGGACATCCCGATAAAATCTGCGACCAGATTTCCGACGCCGTACTTGACAGCATTCTTTCGCAGGACCCCGAAGCAAGGGTTGCATGTGAAGTAAGTTGCACAACCGGGCTTATTCTTGTAATGGGCGAAATAACCACAACAGCGCAAACCGATGTACAGCAGCTTGCCAGGGACGTTGTGCTTGATATCGGTTACGACAGGGCAAAATACGGCTTTGACGGCAATACCTGCGGTGTTATAACCGCACTGCACACACAGTCGCCGGATATTTCAATGGGCGTAACAAGTGCACTGGAACAGAAAAACGGCGAGAGCGATGAAAAGTTTTCCACCGGTGCGGGCGACCAGGGAATTATTTTCGGCTATGCCTGCAACGAAACTCCCGAACTTATGCCCCTGCCGATTTCGCTTGCCCACAAGCTTGCAAAGCGTCTTACTTTTGTGCGCCGCGAGGGGATTCTTTCTTATCTCCGCCCCGACGGCAAAACACAGGTTACTGTTGAATATCACGGCGATACACCCGTGCGCGTGGATGCGATCGTTGTTTCAAGCCAGCACTCCCCCGATGTTGATATTGAGCAGATTCGCAGGGACATAATCGAAAATGTTATAAAACCCATCGTTCCCGAAAATATGATTGATAATGACACCAAGTTCTTTATAAACCCCACCGGCAGATTTGTTATCGGCGGACCCCAGGGCGACAGCGGACTTACGGGAAGAAAGATCATTGTTGACACTTACGGCGGATATTCCCGCCACGGCGGCGGCGCGTTTTCGGGCAAAGACCCCACAAAGGTTGACAGAAGCGCGGCTTATTTTGCCCGCTATATTGCCAAAAACGTTGTTGCCTCAGGTGCGGCGGACAAGTGCGAGGTACAGCTTGCCTATGCTATCGGTGTAGCCCGCCCCGTGTCGGTGCTTGTTGAAACTTTCGGCACCGCAAAGGTTGACGAAGCGCTTATTGCAAAAGCCATAAACGAACTTTTCGATATGCGTCCCGCGGCGATAATAGAAAAACTTGATTTGCGCAAACCCATTTACCGCCGTCTTGCCGCTTACGGGCATATGGGCAGAGAAGAACTTGACGTTAAGTGGGAAAAAACAGATATGAAAGAACAGCTGAAAGCATATCTTAACATAAAATAGAGGAGAATATTGAATGGGCTTATTCGGATTCGGAGACAATACCGCGCGGCAGATTAAAAAACTTGAAAAGATAGCCGCAAAGATAGAAGTGCTTGACGGCATTATGCAGGGCATGAGCGATGAAGCGCTTCAAAACAAAACCGCTGAATTTAAGGCAAGATACGAAAAGGGCGAAACCCTTGACAACCTTTTGCCCGAGGCGTTTGCCGTTGCAAGAGAGGCGGCTTGGCGCGTGCTGGGGCAAAAGCCATTCCACGTACAGCTTTTGGGCGGCATTGTCCTTCATCAGGGCAGAATTGCCGAAATGAAAACGGGTGAGGGCAAGACCCTTACCGCCACGCTTCCCGCGTACCTTAACGCCATTGCCGGCAAGGGCGTACACATTGTTACGGTAAACGAATATCTTGCGGGATATCAATCGGAAATGATGAGCAAACTGTTCAATTTCCTGGGTATGAGCGTAGGCAACATCTTTACCGGTATGAGCCGCGAGGACAGACAGGCGGCGTACAGGGCGGATATCACCTACGGAACCAACAGCGAGTTCGGCTTCGACTATCTCCGCGACAATATGGCGGTCCGCAAGGAGGACGTTTCACAGCGGGAACTGTTCTTTGCAATAGTGGATGAGGTGGACAGTATCCTTATCGATGAGGCGAGAACACCCCTCATCATTTCCGGTATGGGTGAAGAATCCTCTGAAATGTACGTAAAAGCGAACAGCATTGTAAAGAATTTTTCGGGAATAAACGAAAAGGAAAGCAAAGGCAAACTTGAAGAGCCCGACCCCGAATATGAGGCGGAACGCTTAAAGCATGACTTCACTCTTGATGAAAAGGCAAGGACCGTTGCTTTAACCGAAACGGGCGTTACAAAGGTTGAAAAGGCGCTTGGAATAGACGATCTTTCCGACCCGAAAAATACCGAACTTGCGCATTATATCAATCAGGCATTAAAGGCAAACTTCCTTTTCAGGCGCGACCGCGACTACGTTGTTACCGATGACGGTCAGGTTAAAATTGTTGATGAGTTTACCGGCCGTATCTTGGAAGGCAGACGCTATTCCGAGGGACTTCATCAGGCGATAGAGGCAAAGGAAAACGTTAAAGTGGCACAGGAAAACCAGACCCTTGCCACAATAACGTATCAGAACTATTTCAGGATGTACCGTAAACTTTCGGGTATGACGGGCACCGCAAAGACCGAGGAAGAGGAGTTTCAGGGCATTTACAGCCTTGACGTTGTATGCGTTCCCACCAATAAGCCGATGATCCGCAAGGACCTTAACGACAGGGTTTATAAAACCGAGGCGGATAAGTTCAATGCAGTTGTTGACGAAGTAATCGAAAGGCACAAAACGGGTCAGCCTATCCTTGTGGGTACGGTTTCGGTTGAAATAAGTGAAAAGCTCTCCGATATGCTTAGAAAACGCGGTGTAAAACACGAAGTTCTTAACGCAAAACATCACGCAAAGGAAGCGGAGATAGTTGCACAGGCGGGACGCTTGGGTGCGGTAACAATAGCCACCAACATGGCGGGACGCGGAACGGATATTCTGCTTGGCGGCAACCCCGACTTTATGGCGCGCCGTGACCTTAAAGGTCAGGGATATGAGGACATAAAGGTTGACCTTGCCACCGGACATCAGGCAACGACCGATGAGGAAATAATCGAATTAAGGCAAAAGTATAACGAGCTTTTGGCAAAATATAAAAAACTTACCGATGAAGAACACGTTAAAGTTGTTGAAACCGGCGGACTTTGCATTATCGGTACGGAGCGCCACGAGAGCCGCCGTATTGACAATCAGTTGCGCGGACGTTCGGGCCGTCAGGGCGACCCGGGTGTAAGCGTATTCTTCATTTCCTTTGAAGACGACCTTATGCGCCTTTTCGGCGGCGACAGGCTTCAGGCCCTTGCGGGGCGCGCAATGGGCGGCGAAGATATGATTGAAGCGGGCATTCTTTCAAAAACGATTGAGGGTGCGCAGAAACGCGTTGAAAGCATGAACTTCCAAAGGCGTAAAAACGTTCTTCAATACGACGATGTTATGAATAAACAGCGTGAAGTTATCTATTCAAACCGCCGCAGGGTGCTTGACGGCGAGGATGTTTCCGCGTCCGTTCACGATATGATGAAGAAAGTAATCGCGCGTCAGGTTCACGCATTTACCGCCGACCAGAACAGGGCGGAATGGAACCTTGCGGGTATGACGGAAGAACTTAAACGAATCTGCCTGCCAAGAGAAACGAGCGCTTCATCATTTGAGGACCTTTCAAGAGAGGATATAATCGACAAAGCGGAATCAATGGCGGAAAACCGCTATGAGCAGCGCACCGAGGACCTTAAAAAAGTGGGCGTGGATATCCGCGATATCGAGCGTTTTGCAATGCTCCGCTCCGTTGACCGCCACTGGATGGACCACATTGACGCTATGGACCAGCTTAAACAAGGTATCTCATTAAGGTCAATGGCACAGCGTGACCCGTTACAGGAATTCACGATGGAAAGTTACGACATGTTTGAGGAGATGAACCGCTGCATACAGGAGGACACCGTCCGCCTTGCGTTCAACATAGCCGTAAACGTACAGATAGAGCAGCCCAAAGCACCGAAAATTACCGGTGAAAGCACCGACGGCAAAGCGCCCTCCGCGCCAAAAAAAGCGGGTCAGGTAACAAGCAAAAAAATAGGCAGGAACGACCCCTGTCCCTGCGGAAGCGGCAAAAAGTATAAAAACTGCTGCGGTCAGGGAAAATAAACCAATAACAAATTAAAGGAAGTGATAAATTTGGTAGAGTTCGAATCATTCAAACAGCGTGCCGCACAGGCGGCGGCTAATATCAAATTGGCACTTGCGGTTTTTGTAATGATTGCGGTGGCAACGCTTGCTGTTGCTTGCTCGCCGAAAGCGGAAACGAAGTTTTCGTCAGATAGTCAACGGGAGATATCTGCTTTACTTGACTATGCAGATGCGCAAGCGTTGGAATCTGCACTGAATGCCGGAGAAAACCCGGTGGGCAAAAATGTTAAATTTGAGATTACGAAAGTTGCACAGGATTCTTATCTCGGATTTAATTTATATGCTGGGGAACATCTGAACTTTGTATCACAGGACAGTATTGATGTAAAAGCCGGCGAGAGTATAACTGTTAGGATTACGACCGTTAAAACGTATCTTGGCTCATGGGTAATTGAATATGTACGTATTCCTGACATTGAAGATGCTGCTGATGCAATTTCAAATGCAGATGGTGAAAATACTACGGAAAGCAATTCGGATTCGACAGAGAACAATGAGCAGTTGACAGATGATAAAAGCACGGAAATTCCGACCGAAGAGCCTACCAAAGTTCCAACTGAGGAACTGACACAGAAACCCACCGCTACACCTCAAACTACGCCGGAAAATCAATCATATGTACTGAATACAGCAACGAAAAAATTTCATAAAATTACTTGCAACGATATTGGAAGAATTAAAGATTCAAACAAAAAAGACTATTCGGGTAAACGCGAAGAATTGATATCACAGGGGTACTCCCCGTGCGGTCATTGTCACCCGTAATCGGCGTGCATACATTAAATATATATTTGATTAAAGGAAGTGATAAATTTGGTAGAGTTCGAATCATTCAAACAGCGTGCCGCACAGGCGGCGGCTAATATCAAATTGGCAGGTGAATCTCTTTGACCCGGATGGGATGAAAGAGAGAATTGCCGAACTTAACGAAGAAATGGCGGAGCCGGATTTCTGGCTTGACCAGGAAAAAGCGCAAAAGAAGAACAAGGAACTTTCGCACCTTGAAAAGACCGTTAAGGAACTTGACGGATTCAATTCATCGCTTGACGATATTTGGGCGATGATTGAACTTGCAGGCGAAGAGGACGATGCTGATATGGCACAGGAAATCGGTGCGGAACTTGATGACCTTGAATCAAAAATAGAAAAACTCCAACTTGAAACAATGCTTAACGGCGAATATGACGGTAATAACGCCATACTTAACCTTCACCCCGGTGCGGGCGGAACGGAAGCGCAGGACTGGACGGAAATGCTTTTCAGGATGTACCGCAGATACTGTGAAAAAACGGGCTGGACGGTTGAAATTCTTGACTATCTTCCCGGCGACGAGGCGGGAATCAAAAACGTTACCTTTGCCGTAAAGGGCGATAACGCTTACGGTTTCCTTAAAGCGGAAAAGGGCGTTCACCGTATGGTAAGGCTTTCACCCTTTAATGCCAACGATAAGCGTCAGACATCTTTTGCGTCACTTGACGTTATGCCCGAAATCGAGGACGAGGGCGCAATAGTCATTCCGCCGGAAGATATTGAAATAGAAACGCGGCGTTCCACCGGCGCGGGCGGTCAGCACATCAACAAGACCGAATCCGCCATAAGGATTCTGCATAAGCCTACGGGCATAATCGTGCAGTGCCAGCAGGAGCGTTCGCAGATACAGAACCGCGAAACGGCGATGAATATGCTCCGTTCACGGCTTATTGAACTGCGTGAGCGGGAGAGAGAAGAAAAGGAACTTGAACTCCGCGGCGACGTAAAGAAAATAGAGTGGGGCAGCCAGATACGCTCGTACGTTTTCCAGCCCTACACTATGGTAAAAGATTTGCGTACCGGCGCGGAAACATCTAATATTCAGGCGGTTATGGACGGCGATATCGATATGTTCATACGCGCCTATCTGGGGAAAAGGGATAAGTAATGAAAAAGGATATCACCTTTATGCACCGTGCGGCGGGAATCGTTCTCGGGCTTGCACTGTCGGCAGTGCTGCTGTTTACCGCATTCGTCCGCGTGCTTTACAATCGGGATTATTATCTTACTCAGGACGTCCGTTACGGAATCATAAACAAAACGGACCTTAAAAATACCGATGAATACGCGAAAATATACCGCGGAATCATAAACGCGCTTAAAAACAAGGGCTTAAAGGGATATCCGGTTCAGTTTATAGGCGACGAAACCGAGTACTGTTCGCTTTACGTTGACGAGGGTGCACAGGAAACGAAAAAAGAAAGCCAACATTATTCGTTTTCGTTTTTGCCCCCGGAAAAGTTTACGCACACGGTTGAAAGCATAAAGGGATATACAAATCCCGGCAGTTGGTTTGAGGTGGGTGTTGTTCTGCCCACTACCGTTGACTATAAAGTGCGGGTACGGTTTTACGTTGAAAATATACGCGTAAGCGCAATAATCGACGGCAAGGAAGTAAATGCCGCGGGAAACATCACGGTTTCGGAAGCAAGCGGTAAATCTGCCGAGGACTTTAAGGAAGGCGAAATACTGCAAGGGCGGGGCGGCTCGCTTAAAATATATATAGACAGGGATATTTTTGAGGAGCCGGAGAAGATAGAAGAAATCCGCGTTTCCTTTGATATGTATTCGCCCGACGAACTGAACGTAAGGTGTCAGTATAAACTTTTCGGCGGGAAAACGGCGGAAGACTCGGCGCGCACCGTCGGCGGCGACTGGGCGGAAGCGTTCACGGCGGAAGAAACCGGAACGCTTAACGCTCTGGGCAAAAAAATAAGCGCGGTAAAAACGGCGGTTATAATTTTTGCCGTTGCGGCGGTTATATTTGCGGTATTCGTTATAGTTAAAGACAGAAAAAAGAGTTTGCCCGGCATAGGCATATACGTTCTTGCCGTTGCCGCGGCTGCGTTTATAGCGGTAAACGTCTTTACCCGCGTAATGCCCACGGAAACGCTTGTAAATGTGTTCAACGCCGCTGCCGATAAAGGGCTGTTTTTGCCTAATATTATGACAAACGAATTTATGCGCGACTACCTTGACGGAGCCCGCAGGTTTTTTGATTTCCTTTGCCTGATTCCCCTGTTTGCGGGATATATAATGATAAGTATATCAAGGCGCAAAAAAGCTGACCCCAACGAGGATTATATGTATCAGTGATGTATTTTGAAAAAGCAAAATTAAAAGCGGAAAACTTAATAAAAAGCGGACACGCTTTGATTCTTGCAATAGAATCTTCCTGCGATGAAACAAGCGCCGCGGTTGTCCGCGACGGCAGAACCGTTTTAAGCAACATTATTTCCACACAGATACCCGTACATAAAATTTACGGCGGCGTTGTGCCGGAAATTGCGTCGCGAAGCCACACTCACGCCCTTGTGCCGGTTGTTCAGGAAGCCCTTGAAAAGGCGGGCGTTGCGTTTTCGGACATTGACGCCGTTGCCGTAACGCAGGGTCCGGGGCTTATAGGCGCACTGCTTACGGGCGTAAACTACGCAAAGGCACTGGCTTTTGCGCTTGAAGTTCCGCTTGTGGGCGTGCACCATATACAGGGGCACATAAGCAGTAATTTTATTCAGTTTCCCGAACTTGAACCGCCCTTTATCGCACTGGCGGTTTCCGGCGGGCACAGCCATATTCTTAAAGTGAGCGATTACTGCGATTTTTCACTTTTGGGCGCAACGCGGGACGACGCAGCGGGCGAGGTGTTCGACAAAGTTGCCCGCGTATTGGGGTTAGGCTATCCCGGCGGCGTGGAGATAGACAGGCTTGCAAAGTCGGGCAACATAAATGCCTATAAGTTCACCACGCATCTCGAAAAAGAGGACAACTACGATTTTTCGTTCAGCGGAGTTAAAACCGCGGTTATAAACACGGTGCATAATCTTGAACAAAAGGGCGAGGAAATTCCCAAAGCGGATATTGCCGCAAGTTTTCAGGCGTCGGTGGTAAGAATGCTGGCGGATAAGACGATAAAAGCGGCAAAAGATAATAAGTATGATAAAATAGTGCTTGCGGGGGGCGTGGCGTCAAACAGCCGTCTTCGCGGGGAGATTGAACGAATGTGCCGCGAGGCGCAGATATCACTCTTTTATCCCGACTCCGTGCTTTGCACCGATAACGGTGCAATGATCGGCGCGGCGGGATTCTATACGTTAATGCACGGAAAGATTTCGGATTTAACGCTTAACGCGTTCGCCACCGGAAATCTTGACGAATTTTATGAAGTATAATTTTAAGGAGAGAAATATGAAAAAACCTTATTATATTACCACACCCATATATTATCCGAGCAGTAACCTGCATATCGGGCACTGCTACTGTTCCGTTGCGGCGGATTCCATTGCAAGATTCAAAAAATTGCAGGGTTATGACGTTTACTTTCTTACCGGTACCGACGAACACGGGCAGAAGATAGAGCGCAAAGCGGAAGAAGCCGGTACTACCCCAAAAGAATATGTAGATAAAATTGTAGAAGCCACAAAGGATTTGTGGAAACTTATGGACGTTAATTACGACGGTTTTATCCGCACCACCGACGATTATCACGTAAAAGCGGTGCAGAAGATTTTTAAGGAACTTTATGACCGCGGCGACATATACAAGGGCGAATACAAGGGCTGGTACTGCACGCCCTGTGAAAGTTTCTTTACCGAAACCCAGCTTAAAGACGGCAAATGTCCCGACTGCGGCAGAGAAGTGGAACTTACAAGCGAAGAGTGCTATTTCTTCCGTCTGAGCAAGTATCAGGACAGGCTTACCGAGTACATCGAAACCCACCCGGAATTCATTCAGCCGGCGTTCAGGGCAAAAGAGATGATAAACAACTTCCTTAAACCGGGTCTGGAAGATTTGTGCGTTTCAAGAACGAGCATAAAATGGGGAATTCCCGTTGATTTTGACCCCGACCACGTTGTTTACGTCTGGCTTGACGCGCTGACAAACTATATAACAAAATTAGGATACACAACCGAAAATCACGAACTTTTTGATAAATTCTGGCCTGCGGATTTACACCTTGTGGGCAAGGAAATTATCAGGTTCCACACAATTATCTGGCCCGCAATGCTTATGGCGCTTGACTTACCGTTGCCCAAACAGGTGTTCGGTCACGGCTGGCTTGTTTTTGACGGCGAAAAGATGAGTAAATCCCGCGGAAACGTTGTTGACCCGGTTGTGCTTTGCGGCCGCTACGGCGTTGACGCAATAAGATATTTCCTTATGAGGGAAATGCCCCTGGGCTCGGACGGCAACTTCTCAAACGAAGCACTGTTTAACAGGATAAACTCCGACCTTGCAAACGACTTGGGCAACCTTATAAGCCGCACCGCTGCGATGATTGAAAAGTATTTCGGCGGAATTCTGCCCGAAAACAGTGAGGCGGGCGATTTCGATGAGGACCTTAAAGCCGTTGCGCTTAAAGCCGTTGCGGAATTTGAAAACAAAATGGAATCCTTGCAGATTTCGGTTGCGCTTACGGAAGTGTGGAAACTTGTTTCAAGGTGCAATAAATACATCGACGAAACGACCCCGTGGGTACTTGCAAAGGACGAGAGCAAAAAGAACAGGCTCGGCACGGTAATGTACAATCTTGCCGAGTGTCTGCGCATAATAAGCGTGCTTATTTCACCCGTTATGACGAAAACTCCCCTTGCAATAAAGGATTGTTTTGCTTTTACCGACGATATTCTCACCCTTGAAAGCGCAAAAACTTTCGGCTTGGCAAAATCGGGCGTTCAAATTACAAAACCGCCCGTGCTTTTCCCCAGAATAGACGTTGAGGCGGAACTTAAAGCCAACGAAAGTAAAAAGGAAGAGAAAAAAGAAGAAAAAAACGAAGAGCCGAAAGCTGAGCAGATTGCAATTGACGATTTTGCAAAGGTGCAATTGCTTACCGCAAAGGTGCTTACCTGCGAGAAACTTGAAAACAGCGACAAACTGCTTAAAATGACTCTTGACGACGGAACCCGCACCCGCACGGTGGTTTCCGGCATTGCAAAGCACTATTCGCCCGAAGAAATGCTTAATAAAACCGTTGTGCTTGTTGCAAACCTTAAACCCGCAAAACTCCGCGGAGTGCTTTCCGAGGGAATGATTCTCTGCGCCGAGGACGAAAACGGAAATCTTTCGCTTGTTTCGCCCGAAAAGCCGTTCGGCGCGGGACTGGAAGTAAAATGACGAAATTTATTGACGTTCACTGCCACTTTGAGGACGCGCGTTTTGATTCCGACAGGGATGAAATTCTTGCCGCTCTGCCCAAAAAAGGCGTCGGTGCGATAATTGACGCGGGCTGTACGGTTAAGGACAGCGAATTTGTGAAAGACCTTGCGCAGAAGTATGATTTTATGTACTTTTGCGCGGGGATTCACCCGGAATACGCAAACGAATACGATTCCTTTGCACAAAAAGCGCTTGAAGTACTTTATTCGCATCCTAAATGCGTAGGCGCAGGCGAAATCGGGCTTGATTTTCATTACGCTGACAATCCGCCTGAAAAAGTGCAGAAAGATGCGTTTGCAATGCAGATTTCAGCCGCAAAAAAAGCAAATCTTCCGGCGGTAATTCACTGTCGCGATGCAATCGGTCCAATGCTTGAAATGCTTAAAAGCGAAAACGTTACCAGCGGTGTTATGCACTGTTTTTCCGAAAGCCGCGAAACTGCAAAATTTTGCCTTGACCGGGGACTTTATTTCTCTTTCGGCGGAACGACAACTTTCAAAAACGCAAAAAGAGCAATTGAGAATTTGGAATATTTGCCCAAAGACAGAGTTTTGCTTGAAACCGATTCGCCGTATCTTGCGCCCGAACCTCTGCGCGGAACAAGAAACGATTCGTCAAATATCAGGTTTATAATAGACCGTATAGCGGATATCTGGAAAACCGACCCTGATGGTGTGGCATCGGTAACAAGTGCCAATGCATTGCGGCTTTTTACCAAAATATCGCATTTTGACGAATAAATTTTGTTGACACGTTCCCTATTTTCTGATATAATGCATTCGTTACAAGTCAATATTGCACGGAGAGATGTCCGAGTGGTTTATGGAGCTGGTCTTGAAAACCAGTGATACCGAAAGGTACCGTAGGTTCGAATCCTATTCTCTCCGCCAAATATTCGGAGACATACCCAAGTTGGCCGAAGGGGCGCCCCTGCTAAGGGTGTAGGTCGGGAGTTACCGGCGCGAGAGTTCAAATCTCTCTGTCTCCGCCAGTGGAAAAAGCAGTCGCAGGCTGCTTTTTTTTATTTTTGAAAACGAAAATTTGAAATCGAGCGCCGGTACCGGCGGGAGCGCAGTCCCCGAGCGCCGCCGGTGGCGGAAACAGCGAGGGGAGTGCGGCGCAGCGGTCGAAATCCGAAGAAACGGATTTCGGGCACCGCAAGGGAGCAACGAAGTTGTGAAAATCTCTCTGTCTCCGCCAGTGGAAAAAGCAGTCGCAGGCTGCTTTTTTTTATTTTTGAAAACGAAAATTTGAAATCGAGCGCCGGTACCGGCGGGAGCGCAGTCCCCGAGCGCCGCCGGTGGCGGAAACAGCGAGGGGAGTGCGGCGCAGCGGTCGAAATCAGCAACAGCGGATTTCGGGCACCGCAAGGGAGCAACGAAGTTGTGAAAATCTCTCTGTCTCCGCAGGAACCGCTCGTTCGCTTTTGTGTATGAGCAGTTCGGTTATATTCGCCTTGCGGCGAATGAAATTGCTGCGCAATGATATTTGGCTTAGCGCCAAGTGATATTCGCTCCGCGAGTTAAGGCAGATGAATATTATATCACTGCGGCAAAGGCACAATATAATTTTTGCGAAAAGCAAAACATCATTAAAAGCATCGCTGACCGTCCGCTTCCTATTGAATATCCCTCACTATTGACTTTTCATTGCTGTATAATATATAATTATCATATAAAGTATTACACACTTTTGATTTTTTTGGTACTGTATATTATGAAGGGACTTTATATTGCGAAGGAGCAGACTATGAATTTCGGAAACAGTAGGAAAATACCGTTGAATGACAGTGAAATCGTGGACCTTTATTGGGAACGGAATGAAAAGGCGATTGAAGAAACGGATTTCAAGTACAGAAAATATCTGTTTTCGGTTGCCTACAATGCGGTGCACAACAAACTTGATTCCGAAGAATGTCTGAACGATACATATCTTGCTGTATGGAATGCTATTCCGCCTACAAAACCGAATGTCCTGAAAGCGTTTTTGATAACCGTAACACGAAGAATTGCCATTAAGCGATATTACAGTATTTCGCGAAAGCGTGCGATTCCATCCGAAATGACGGTGTCTTTGTCCGAACTTGAAGATTTCCTTGCAAGCGGGGAAAGCACGGATTCCGATTTAAGACAGGCAGGGGAGATTATAAGCGATTTTGTACGAAGGCTTCCCGAACGCAGACGGTTCATATTTATGAGCAGATACTATGTGTTTGATTCGGTCAATACGATTGCAAGCGACCTGAATGTGAGCCGTTCCACGGTAAATAAGGAACTTGCCGCAATAAGAAATGCCCTTAAAGAAAAACTTGAAAGTGAGGGATATCTTATATGAATAAAGATGAATTCGTTAAAGGAATGAATTACATTGCTCCCGAAATTGTTGAGGAATATGTTGCGAAAAAGGAAATGTATCACGGACGGAAAACGGGAATCTTTCTCCGCATAGGCGCGATTGCGGCTTGTGTTGTACTGGCGGCAAGTACATTCTTTACTGCGGTGCACAGAAATAATCCGGACAACCCGACAAAAGAAAATCCGAACCAAAACTTTCAGGCGGAATTCAATGGGCTGTGTTATTATGGAAGTGAGAGCAGCAGTATAATGCCGGGTACAATGGCATTGTGTCTAAATACTTACGGTGTATCGGTGACTGCCGAATTTAAGGACGTGCTTCCCGATACATATACTTTCTTTGATGATTGGCGGCAGACCGAATATCGCCTTATAAAATTAAAAACGCAAAAGGTACTGTCGGGCAAAAAAATACCGGAGGAGTTTTATTATCTTATTCCTGTTGATTTTATGACCGATTATTCCCTTTACGACCGTTTTGTTATAAAAGATATGGCGCAGTTTACTTATGAATACTCGGTTTTGTACAATAAAACGCAAGGAAAAGCGGAACAGTTTACGACAGTAATTTTCGGTAATCACAGCAGTGTATCGATAGGCGGTAATTTCACGGCATATAATATACTGGGAATATATGACGGCAGACTTTGGAATTCTACTGACGCGTGGAAAGAGGCAACTGAAAATTCAACCGCACCGGTAACATTAGAACAAGCAGAAGAAAGAGTTAAGGAGAGAGCAGGCGAAAGCGAGTATATCCAAAATATGTATGTTCATTCTCTAAAAAAATTTACGGGGAAGGCTGCCGAAGTGCTTGAACAGATTAAGTCCTTTGAAAACGGAATTTATGTTCCCACGAATGGCTCGTCAATACTTTACCTTGGCCCGGAGGTTCAGTTCCACGCAAGAAAGTATATAAACGGATTTGCAACAAATGACACGGTAAGCGTGTGGGAAAAGTCGTGGAACAGAGGCGATGAGGATGTTTATGAATTCTCAAAGGCGCATTTTGATGAAAGCGACATAAATACACTGCCCGACTTGCCAACGGCATTTTCGCGTGTGTGCAAGGCGGTGGAGAACGGCGATATTACGCCCCCTCACTTTAATAACGGCGAAACGGTTAAAAGAACACTGAACGGAGCGTTTGCATGGTATGCAAAAACAGAATCGGGAGTTATCGGGATAGTAAGAGTCACATGGCTTTTTATTACCGAATCATATAAAGACTATTATGATGACGCTTACTGCATTGTTTTATACGGTTCTGACGGGTATGAAATAATTGACCGTGACGCCTTGCTTGCAAGACTGGGCGAGTATGAAAATGCATTTATATTTACCGGCGAATACGACGAAAACGGCAAGGTAAGAAAAGAGTATTTTTGTTACTAACCCTTTTTATTCACTGCCCGAGCAGTTCATCAAAAGTTTTGTTAAGTACTTTACTTAATGCAATCAATTCAATATCGGTTACAAAACGCTGTCCCGATTCAATTCGCTGGACGGCGTTTTTGTCTACATCAAGGTCAATCAACTGTAAACGGTCGGCAAGTTCACGCTGTGAAATCTTCATTTCCTTTCGGAACCGTGCAACGTTTTTGCCGCAAATGTTATTCCTGTTATCAGCCGTTTTATTGATGAACATAAAATCTCCTCGCTTTTTGACATTTAGTGCTTGTCAACAACAGAATTATATGCTATACTAATCAAAGATATGACATTTAGTGAATGTCATACATAAAAAGTTGCAGGAGGTTTTATATGAAAACAGCAAGACTTATAATCGGAATCATCAGTATTGTTCTCTTTTGTATTATCCTTTTTCAGTCACTTATGGCGGGGCTGGGAAATACGCTCGCGGGGAACGGCGAAGTCAGCGGCAGTGCGGGAGTAATAGTTGCAATATGTATGCTTGTTGCGGGAATCGTGGGAATTGCCACGAGAAAAGGCGTTGCCGGAGGGTTCGTTTCGGCAGGGTTTTATGCTTTCGGCGGAATAATCGGCATTGCAAATTACGGCTCGTACAGCGATTTGATGATTTGGTCGGTTCTCAGTTTTATTTTTGCCGCCGTGTTTATTGCGGGCGGCATAATAAGTGCTAAAAAAAGATAATCAGAAAGGAATGTTATTAATGAAAAGAATTTTTGCCGCTTTTACGGCGGTACTTTTGATTTGCTTTGCGGCGGGCTGCGGCGCAGAAACGGGAGAGAACAAAAAGATTAACAGTCCCGAACCGGGCAGGACTGCCGAAACAGGCGGAAGTAACGCAATAAACAATGAATTCACAATAGACGAGCAGGTCTGTTTTGAACACGGCGGAGTGAAGGTTACCGCTAAATCCGTTGAAAAGGACAGTATATGGGGCACCGGAATAAAACTGCTCATAGAAAATGATTCGGACAAGGACTATTCGGTGGGTACCGATGCGGTTATAGTTAATAACTGTATGGTTTCTTCGCTGTTTTCCTGTTCGGTTGCTGCGGGTAAAAAGGCAAACGACGTGCTGTATTTATCTTCGTCATCGCTTAATGCTGCGGGAATAGAAAAGATAGGTCAGATCGAAATGTATTTTTACCTGTATGACAGTTCGGATTACAAACGGGTATATAATGCCGATTGCGTGACGGTTAAAACGTCCCTTTACGATACAATGGATACGTCTGCGGACAGTACGGGACACGAACTGTACAATAAAAACGGAATCCGCATTGTGGGTAAGTATGTTGACGAGAATACGTTTTGGGGTTCGTCGGTTCTGCTTTACATAGAGAATAATTCCGATAAAAACATAACGGTGTCCTGCGACGATATGTCTGTAAACGGGTTTATGGTTACATCGCTTTCATCGACTACGGTTTATAAGAATAAATACGCTTTCGGCGATATTACGATTCTTTCAAGTTCTTTGGAGGAAAACGGAATAACGAGTATGGACACAATTGAACTGAAATTCAAAATCTATGAGGCTGACACCTTTAAGACGATAGATACTGCCGAGGCTGTAACTTTCCCCGCAAAATAAAAAAATCAGGTGCTGTAACCGGCACCTGATTTTTCTTTTATATATTTTCCGTCAGTTCTTTTGCGAGGCGGGTTATTCCGTGAAAGTCGCCCGCGGAAATAAGGGACTTGTTTACGATGCTGGAACCTACACCGAGGCACGACGCGCCGGAGGCAAGATATACCTTTGCGTTTTCGGCGCTGATACCGCCCACAGCCATAAAGTCGATGTGGGCAAGTGGCGCCCTGATGTTTTTAAGGAAATCGGCGCCCAAAGTAACGGCGGGGAATATCTTTATTATGTCCGCGCCCGCGTTATAAGCCGTTACCGCTTCGGAGGGAGTGAAAGCGCCGGGGAAAGAAAGCAGCCCAAGGTCTTTTGTGTGTCTTATTACTTCCGTGTCGGTATTGGGCGAAATGATAAATTCGCCGCCCGCTTGTTTTACAAGCGTCACCTGATTTTTATTAAGCACCGTGCCCGCTCCCACAAGCACGTTTCCCTTGAAACGGGAAACCGCCGACGCGATGTATTCTTTAATTTCGCCGTCGGGAATCCTGCCGCTTGCGTCAAAGGTGAATTCAACCGCTTTGATTCCGCCGTCAAGAAGTGCCTGCACGGTTGGAATTATGCTTTCCCTGTCAATCCCGCGGATAATTGCGATAACTTTGTTGTTCTTTATCTCTTCAAGTTTCTTTTCGTTTTCGCTTTCGGTTCTCATTATTTGCTCCATATAAGAGATTTTTGCGTCAATAAAACTTCCCCATTCATCGGGGCAGACAAAGGCGTCACCGCCTTTTTTGAGTTTTTTAACCGTGTTATTGTTGTCGGTGTGGTTGCCCAAGAAGATATCAACGTGCCGATTTCTGACCCTGTTAAGGCTGTTTATGTAGGCCTGACGCACGGAAAGCGGAAGTCCGTTTGTGCGCAGAAATTCGCGTGTAAGGGTGTTTGTACCTGCTCCGCCGAACATACCCGCCCGTAAAACCCGATTTTCGGAAAACACGTCAAAGAAGAAAGAAATTGTACCCGCGGTGTGACCCGGAGTGGAAAGGCAGAGAATTTCCGTATTGCCCAAGGAAACGGTATCTCCGTCGGATAAAAGCACGTCGGGAGTAAAAGAGTATTTGTGAACGTAACTTGCCTTTGGCGACAGGGAGGAATCGAATGTGCCGTTTACCATGTCAAGGTCGCCTTTGCCGATGTAAATTTTTGCCCCCGTAAGCGCGCGCAGTTCCTTTGCGCCGCCCGCGTGGTCGTAATGCCCGTGTGAAAGCAGAATTATTTTTACGTCGCTTATTGAAAAGCCGAGGGATTCGGTGTTTTTTATTACGGTATCAAGATTGTCGGGAAAACCCGGGTCAATCATAATAAGTCCGTCGCCTGTGTCGATAATGTGGGTGGACGCTTCGTTTACGCCCGCAAAGTAAACGTTGCCGAAAATTCTTCCCGGCTGAACAAAGGTATATTTCATATTTTCCTCCTATTTAATGCCGAACAGGTAATCGAGCCCGTCCGCAAGTTTTGCCGTTTCAATCGGGCTTTCTGAATCAATTGCGCTTGAAGCCGATAATTGCTCAAAGAAAATCTGCTTTGTGTCCCCGTCGGCGGATAAACCTATATCGCTGACGGAGCGGGGCATACCGTACTTTTTCGCAAGTGAAAGCAGAAATTCGTTGTTTTCGCTTTCGCCGTTAAAGAAATTTTGCAGCAGCAAGCCTATACCCACTATTTCGCCGTGGAGAAAATGACGGGTCTCTTCAAAGAATATCTTGCGGGAAATTTCGTAGAACTTGTGGGCAAGTGCGCACTGGTTTGAGCCGCGGGCGATTCCGCTTATAACGCCCGTTGTGCAGATAAGCGAAAACACAACCTTTTCAAGGGCGTCGCTTTCGGGATTGTTTATCGCCTGTTCGGTAAGGGCACACAGGTCAAAGAACATTCCCTTTGAAAGCACGTATGCCCAGTTCAGTCCAAGGGGGTAATCGGTGACGGATTCGTTATATCGCTGTTTTATTTCAATAAACTTTGCAAGGGAATCGAATACGCCCGAAAGCAAAAGGCGCACGGGCTGACGGGAAATAATCTCCGTGTCGGCAATAACGCAGTTCACCTCTTTTTTGTAATGCCGGCTTCCCACCGTGCGTCCCTCGGGAGTGTAGCAGACGCTCAGGGGCGTGTACGCCGCACAGGTGGCGGAAGACGTGGGAATATTTATTACCGGCGCAGAGGAAATATCCGCCACAAGTTTGGCAAAGTCCATAATTACTCCGCCGCCCACGCCGATAACCGTGTCAAGATTATTTTCTTTCATAAATTCCGCAAGTTTTTCCGCGTCCTCAATATTGCAGGGCGCATTGTGAACAACGGTTTTGCGGTTTGCGTGCTTTAACGCGTTTTCAAGTTGCGTTTCCGTAAGACTTAATGATGTGCTGTCGCCGATAATAAGCGGCGCGGTCCCCCAAAATTCAAGTTCTTTGCCGACTTTTTCAATATATTTTCTCCCCTGAATATATCGGCCGCACCCGATTCTGAACGATTCTTCTTTGATTGGCATAATAAAATCACCTTTCCGTATTGATTTTTCTGAATTCTTATAGTAAAATGATAATACGGTTTGCATAAAAAGATAATTCAAAATATTGATTAAAATTTTAGAAATATTGCGGTGAAAGTATGATATTCAATTCTTATTCGGCACAGAAAGAGAAAATAAGTGGCATAAGGCTTATAAGTTGCGGGCATATATTTGCCGAAAACGGCAGAAGAATTCAGCGTGACAGGGGACGCGACGACTGGCTTTTGTTCTTTGCGGCGCGTGGCGGCGAAACGTTTTTTCTTCCCCAAAAAACGGAACTTATGCAGGGCGGGTTTATCCTGTTTGCGCCGGGTGAAGCACAGGACCACATATACACGGGCGAAAACACGGGGGAATTCTACTATATTCATTTCGACTGCGAAAGCATGCCCTCTGAAATCGGGCTGAAAACAAACAGGGTGTATAATATCACATTTGACAGAACTTTCTGCGCCCTGTTTGAAGAAATAATCGAAATGACCATGCAGAAAGACATCTGCTACGAAAAACTCTGTACGTATAAATTTCTGTATCTGCTTGCGCTGCTTGAAAAAAGCACGATTATCCGCAAAAACGAAAAAGTGCCGTACTACAATAAAATTTCGAGGGGAATACAGTACATAAACCGCTACTTCTACGTTGAAAAAGATTTGGACGGCTACGCTGAAATCTGCAATATGAGCAAGTTTCACTTTTTACGCGTGTTTAAGGAAACCACGGGGGTTACGCCTGTTGAGTACAGGAACAATATCCGTATCGAACACGGCGCCGAACTGCTTAAAAATACCGACTTTTCCGTTGAGGAAATCGGGCTGCGGGTGGGTTTTTCGTCACTTGCCTATTTCAGCTACTGTTTTAAGAAAAAGTATGGGGTTTCGCCGAAAGAATACAGAAAGCGGGAAAGGTAATTTGCCCTTCCCGCGAAATCACAGAATCATTCTTGCAATAAAATACACCGCAACGCCCGCAGCATAGGCTGTAAGCGTTTGCGACAGAATGCTTTTTAACATCGCTTTTATGCCGTATTCTTTTTTTATTAAGGAAAGCGCGGCAATGCACGGGGTGTAAAGCGTGCAGAAAAACAGAAACGTCAGCGCACTTGCGGGGGTAAAGATATCCGTTGTAACGCCCAAAACCGAAAATGTGCTTAAAATCGCCTCTTTTGCGCTTATTCCCGAAATAAGGGCGGCAACGCACTGCCACGAAGTCAGCCCCATAAGCGAAAACGCGGGCAGCAGAAATTTTGACAGCAGATAAAGAATACTGTTGTCGGGGTCAGATTTAAGTGAAAGCGACAGGTTCGACAAAAGATAAACAAAAATTCCCGCAAGCATAATAACGGTAAAAGTGCGCTTTATAAAATCAAAGGCTTTGTCGCACATATTCTTAAACACGGTTCCAATTTTGGGCAGACGGTATGGGGCAAGTTCCATTAAAAACGGCGGCGGCGCACCCTTTGACGATACCGCGCCGGAAACAAACGCCGCAAAGAAGCCCGAAATATAAAGCAGTGAAATCACCAAAAAAGGGTGTGTAAAAAACTTTGTTGCAAACATAAAGTATATGGGCAGGCGGGCACTGCACGGGATAAACGGCACCGAAAGCGCTGTGTTTTTGCGGTTTTCCTCCATTGTACGGCAGGCAAGCAAAGCAGGTACCGAACAGCCCGTTCCCATAATAAGGGGCACAATTGCCTTGCCCGAAAGGCCCGAGCGGCGCATCGGTTCATCCATAATAAACGCCACCCGCGCCATATACCCCGAATCCTCCAAGAGTCCCAAAAAGAAAAACAGTATAAGCACGCACGGCAAAAAGGAAATTATACTTCCCGTGCCTGCAAGAATGCCGTCGCATATAAGTCCGCGCAAAAAAGGTGCCGTGTGCAGGTTTTCAAGCAAAACATCCGCCTGAGAACATATTATGCCGAAAATATATTCAATAAAACCCGTCAGGAATTTCCCGAATACGGCAAAGGTCAGGTACAGAATCGCGCCGATAATAAGCGCGAAGCACACGGGTCCCGTTATTTTGCCCGTAAGAAGTCTGTCGGCAAATGAAATTTTATAATCCTCTTTTATGTGCACGAACCGCATAAGCGAATCAATGTTTTTATAGTAAAATTCCGCTGCTTTTTCGCCTGTAAGCGTGCCGCGGCTCCATTTGCTTTTGCCTGTTTTGAGTTCGCCCTTATTTAACAGGTCGATTATTTTTTTGCAGCCCTCGCCGCTTCGGGCGCTTACGGGAAGTACGGGTACGCCCAGCGCATTTTCAAGCCCCGAAATATCAATATTCCCCTTTTTGCGCACTTCGTCCATCATATTAAGTACGATTATCATCGGTATGCCGTATTCCATAAGCTGAAATGTCAGATAAAGCCCGCGGGCAATACAGTTGCCGTCAAGTATGTTTATTATAACGTCGGGTTTTGTTTTCAAAAATTCGGCTGAAATTTCTTCTTCACGGCTTCTGAATGACAGGGAATATATTCCCGGCAGATCGGCAAGCAGAATCTTTGAGGAAAGTATTTTTCCCTCCTGAACTTCCACTGTTATGCCGGGGTAATTTCCCGTGTGGGCATTGTTGCCCGTAAGATAATTAAAAAGCGTTGTTTTTCCCGAATTCTGATTTCCGAAAAGTGCCGCACGCATTATTTGCTTTCTCCTTTTTTGATGTATTTTGCACAAAGAATAAAATGAACCGCAAACGCCGCGATATCTTGCAGACAGTTTGCCCCGATAAAACCGTAAATGCCCGCTTTCCGCGCTAAAACAAATGTAAGCAGAAGCCCGAGAACACCGTCAAGCACGGAAGCAAAAGTCAGCGCTTTCTGCCGCCCGATTCCGTTAAGAGTGGTGGCACATATCTGCTTTAAGCCCAGAAATATCACCGAGGGAATAAGCAGAACCATATATCTGCCCGCTTCGGGACGGGAAAAAAGTTTGTTTGCCGCATAGGGTGCAAACAGCAAAAGCAGTACCGAAAAGCACAGGGAAATCAGGAATACAATAAAAAGCGTTCTTAAAAAACGGCGCTTTATATAAACAAAATCTTTCAGGTTCTTTGCTATATCCGGAAGATACACAACGCAAATGGCGCTTATAACGGTCATCGGGATAAACACCACCGGGTATGCCATTGAAGTAAGTACTCCGTAGGCCGCAAGGGCGGAATCGCGGGAAAGTCCCGAGGACATAAGGCACAGGGGCAGCAAAGATGTTGTGCCTAAGTGCAAAAGCGCCGTTGCGCCTTTTGCGGCGGTGGGCGGCAGTGCGTTTTTTGCAATTTCGCCGTAGTATTGCTTTTTAGGAACACCGCATTTCCCCGCGGCGGCAAACGAGAGCACGAACGATATCACGCCCCCGAAGCTTATTGCCAGTGCGGGAAAAACTGCGTCGTTGCGGGGCGTACCGTCGGCAAAGAGTTTTATCAAAATAACCGCAGATAAAATTTTGGCGCACTGCTCAATCATTTCAAACACGGCGGGAAGCGACGATTTTTCTTTTGAATGCAGATATCCCGCAGGCAGTGCTGCCGCCGCACCGAGCGTTACTGCGGGAACAAGTGCAAGTACCGCGCCCGAAGCTGAGGGCTCATGCAGGAATATACCTGCTATTACGTTTTTGCCCAAAAGCATTATTAAGCCGGAAAAAATAAGCGGAAACAGCGCAATACGCAATGCACAGGCAAGCACACTTTTTGAATCGGAAGAATATTTTGCACACAGGCGGTTAACTGCGCCGGGCAGTCCGGACGCAACGGGCGTCATAAAAAAGCCGTAAACGGAAAGAGACAGCTGATATATTCCCAGCGCCGCAGGCGAAATGTTTTTTGCAAGCCACACTTTGTAAAGCATGCCCGATATGCGCACAATTGCGTTTGACGCCGTCAGCATACCTATGTTAAAAAAAGTTTTTTTGCGCATTGCCATCACCCTTAGGAAAAGTATGATTTTTTTATTTTGTTTAGAACAAAACAGTTGCGCCGAACGGGCGCTTGCGGTATAATATAACGGAATATATAAATTAAACGGAGTATTTTATATGTATATTTACAACACTCTTACAAACAAAAAGGAAGAACTTAAAACAATACATCCGGGTGAAGTGCGTATGTATTCATGCGGACCTACGGTTTATTCCTATGCCCATATAGGCAATCTGCGCACCTATATTTTTATGGACCTTCTGCGCCGCACTCTGCGGGAAGACGGCTATAAGATTACGGGCGTAATGAATATTACCGATGTAGGGCACCTTACAAGCGACGCGGATTCCGGCGAGGACAAAATGGAAAAAGCGGCAAAGGCACAGAAAAAATCGCCCCTTGAAATTGCCGCGCATTACACGTCCGTGTTTATGAAAGACATTGCCGCACTGAACATCGGCATACCCGAGGTTGTGCCCAAAGCGACGGAGCATATCAATGAAATGATTGATTTCGTAAAAGGGCTTGAAGAAAAGGGCTATGCTTACGAAACCGACGACGGAATATATTTTGACATTGTAAAATACGGCAAATACGGTGTGCTTTCCAAGCTTGATTTGGAGGAGCAGATGGCGGGCGCAAGGGTAGAGGTAAATGACCAAAAGCGCCACCCCGCCGACTTCGCCCTGTGGAAAAAGGCGCCCAAAGAGCATTTGCAGCAGTGGGAAAGCCCGTGGGGCATGGGCTATCCGGGCTGGCATATCGAGTGTTCCGCCATGGGAAGAAAATACTTAGGCGATACCTTTGATATCCATACCGGCGGCGTAGACCATATTCCGGTGCATCACGAAAACGAAATTGCGCAGTCCACCGCACTTCTGGGGCATCCGGCGGTAAACTACTGGATGCACGGCGAATTTATGATGGTGGATAACGGCAAAATGAGCAAGAGTCTTGGTAACACCTACACTATTGCCGACTTGGAGAAAAACGGGATTATGCCCCTTTCGTTCAGGTATTTCTGCCTTAACGCCCACTACCGCAACAAAATCAACTTTACGTGGGACGCAATAAGGGCGAGTCAGAAAGCGTACATACGCCTGCTTGAAGCGGTAAGCGCAAACAGGACCGCGCCCTCTGACCCCGAAACCGTTCAAATGTGCGAGGATGCGTACAAGGCATTCCGCGAGGCGGCAGACGATGACCTTAATGTGCCGAAAGCGTTGGGAATTCTGTGGAATCTTCTGCGCAGCGGCAAAACGAGCCGTGAAATTT
Organism: uncultured Clostridia bacterium; assembly: GCA_934434555.1. GTDB lineage: Bacteria > Bacillota > Clostridia > Christensenellales > QALW01 > UMGS1322. The sequence goes on along the minus strand of CAKRZX010000020.1, from coordinate 16,436 downwards.
TCGATACGGCAAACAAAATGGACAGAATTTTAGGGCTCAGCCTTGAAAACGGCTATGTTGCCCCGAAAGATGAAATCCCCGAGGAACTTAAAGAAAAACTTGAACAGCGCACACAGGCAAGAAAAGAGAAAAACTGGGCGCTTTCGGACAAACTCAGGGACGAAATAAATGCCTGCGGGTACGATATTAAAGACGGTCCCGAAGGTTCAACATTGGTTAAGAGGTGATTTTTTATGAAGAACGTAGCAGTAATAGGATACGGCGGTCAGGGTGCATGGCACTGCAAGCAGATACTTAAAAGCGATGTATGTACTCTTGCAGGCACATATGACATAAGGGAAATCCGCCGCGACGCGGCAAAAAACGACGGTGTTAAGGTTTACGAATCCAACGAGGCAATATTTGCCGACCCTGCGGTTGACATTGTGGTTGTTGCCGTGCCCAACGACAGGCATAAGGATTTGGTCATTTCCGCCCTTGAAGCGGGCAAGAACGTTATATGCGAAAAGCCCGTTGAAATGAGCGTTAAGGCATTTGACGAAATGGTTGATGCATCAAAGCGCACGGGAAAATTCTTTACCGTGCATCAGAACAGGCGCTGGGACGTGGACTTTTTGGCGACAAAGGAAGTAATTGATTCGGGCAATATCGGCAAGCCCATATGCATTGAATCCCGCATTCACGGTTCCCGCGGAATTCCCAGTGACTGGCGCTGTGAAAAGGCTCACGGCGGCGGTATGATTCTTGACTGGGGTGTCCACCTTATTGACCAGATGCTCCAACTTCACGGCGAAAAGGTTGTAAAAGTTTACTGCACCTGTTCGCATATCACCAACAAGGAAGTGGACGACGGATTCAAGCTTTATCTTACCTATGATGACGGCGTTACCGCTCTTGTTGAGGTAGGCACATACAATTTCCTGCCCATGCCCCGTTTTTATTTGCAGGCGGAAAAAGGCTCTGCGAAAATTGAGGACTGGCAGCACCCCTGTCACGTTGCAAAACTTAAAGCGTGGCAGGAAAAGGACGTTACTCCCGTGCAGAACGCCGCGGGCATTACCAAGACAATGGCGCCCCGCGACAGCCTTACTCTTGATGAGTACGACCTGCCCATTCCCAAAAGCGACGTTCACAATTTCTACCGCAACGTTTGTGCCGCTATTGACGGCAAGGCTGAACGCTATATTAAACTTGAAGAAGTTCGCCGCGTAATGTGCGTTATGGAAGCCGCTTTTTCGTCCGACGAAAAAGGACAGGTCCTCAACGTAGAAATCTAACCGTACTTTTTTCTTGTAAGAAAAAAAGTAGGCAAAAAAAGAACCGTACCTTTCTCAAAAGGGATAAGGTGAGCGAAAAGAACCGTACTTTTCTCAAAAAAAGAATAAAGCGTGCAGAAGAAATTCAAATCTGCGCCAAAAACGAAAAACATCATAATTTTAACGGTGCAAACGTGAAATTGCGCCGTTTTTTCGTCTGTGAATTGACATTTTAATAAATCTGTGATATAAGTATAGAGTCATAAAGATTATTCGGAGAAGTTATGTTTAAGAAATATATCGGCAATAAAGCATTTTACAAAAGCATACTTGTTTTAATGATACCAATAATGGTGCAGAACGGCATTACTAACTTTGTAAGTATGCTTGATAACATTATGGTGGGGCGCATAGGCACGGTTGAAATGACCGGTGTTGCGGTTGCAAATCAACTTATTTTCGTGTTCAACCTTTGCGTGTTCGGTGCGGTATCGGGCGCGGGAATCTTCGGCGCGCAGTTTTTCGGCAAGAATGACATTGAGGGCGTAAGGCACACTTTTCGCTTTAAGATTATTTTCTGCTTTCTGTTTTCGCTTGCTGCAATAGGCATATTTGCGCTTTGGGGCGGGAATCTTACAAGCCTTTATCTGCAAGGCGAGGGCAGCGCGGAAAACGCGGCGGCAAGTCTTGAATGCGCAAAAGTGTATATGAACATTATGCTTATCGGCTTAATTCCCTATGCGCTTGTGCAGTGCTACGGTTCAACGCTCAGGGAAACGGGCAAGGCGGCGGTGCCTATGTATGCGGGTATTGTTGCGGTTATCGTGAATCTGGGGCTTAACTACGTGCTTATTTTCGGGCATTTCGGATTTCCCGCAATGGGTGCGGCGGGTGCGGCGATAGCAACGGTTATTTCCCGTTTTGCCGAACTTGCCTTTGTGGCGTTCTGGACGCAGAAAAACAAAGTTTCAAACCCGTTTATTATCGGTGCGCTTTCGAGCCTGAAAGTGCCGGGCACGCTTGTTAAAGATATAACGGTAAAGGGTATGCCCCTTATGATAAACGAGGCGCTTTGGGCGGCGGGCACGGCAATACTGAATCAGTGCTACTCCGTGCGCGGGCTTGACGTTGTTGCCGCAAACAATATTTCGCAGACGTTTTTCAACGTATTCTCGGTGGCATTTATGGCGGTAGGTGCGGCAATAGGTATAATTTTAGGGCAGACCTTGGGCGCGGGCGAAACCGAAAAGGCAAAAGAGGACAGCGGAAAACTTATTGCGTTCTCCCTTTTCGTAAGCGTTATAGTGGCAGCGGTATATTTCTTTTGTGCGGAATTTATTCCCGAAATGTACAACACAACCGATGAAATAAAATATATGGCTATGCGGTTTATGCAGATATGCGCTGTTGCAATGCCCATTGACGCATTTGCCAACGCAAGTTATTTTACTTTGCGTTCCGGCGGAAAAACGCTTATAACTTTCCTGTTTGACAGTTGCTTTGTTTGGTGCATTGCGGTGCCTGCGGCGTTTGTGTTAAGCCGATACACAACCGTTCCAATACTTCAACTTTACGCAATATGTCAGGCGCTTAACATAATTAAATGCATTATCGGCTATATCTTCGTTAAAGAGGGTATGTGGATAAGAAATATAGTAGATTAGGGGATGTAAAAATGAAATTTTCGGAAATGCAGTACAAAAGGCCCGATAAAGAACAGATAAAAAAAGACCTTGCCGCAATAGCGGAAAAACTTGAAAAGGCGAAAACTTACATTGAGGCAAAGGCGGCGTTTATTGAGCACGACGAACTTAACAGGCATATGACCACGCAGTTCACCCTTGCTTCAATCCGCAATTCTGTTGATACCCGCGACGAATTCTATGACGCAGAGGTTAAATATTCAAACTCTGCTTCCCCCGAAATTGCCGAATATGAGCAGATGTTCGTTGCCGCGCTGCTTAAAAGTCCGTTCAGAAAAGAATTCATTGCCGATTACGGCGACAGAATGTTTATTGACGCCGAAATGCAGATAAAAGCGTTTTCGCCCGAAATCATTCCGGAAAGCCAGAAAGAAAATGACCTGACCCGCGAGTACGAAAATTTGCTTGCGTCGGCGCAGATTGAGTTTGACGGCGGCGTTTATACTCTTTCACAACTTACTCCGTTCAAAACTTCCGCCGACGATGATGTGCGTCTGCGCGCGTGGACGGCAGAGGGCGCGTGGTACAAAAAGAATCAGGAAAAACTTGATTCGATTTACGACGAGCTTGTATCTTTGCGCGACACAATGGGCAGGAAAATGGGCTACAAGGGCTACACGGAACTTGGATATTACCGTATGACCCGCGACTGCTACAATAAAGACGATGTTGAAAAATTCCGCAAAGCGGTTGTTAAATATCTTGTGCCCGTTGCCGACAGCATTTACAGAAAACAGGCACAGCGCCTTAATAAGACCTATCCCATGAATTTCGCCGACAACGCCCTTATGTTCCGTTCCGGCAACGCCCGTCCCGCGGGAAGCGCCGATGATATCGTTGCAGCGGCAGGAATTTTCTACGATGAACTTTCGCCCGAAACAAGCGAGTTTTTCCGCACAATGCGTGCAAACGAACTTATGAGTCTGCTTTCCACCGAGGGCAAACAGGGCGGCGGCTACTGCACGGGCATTCCCGATTATTCCGTACCCTTTATATTTGCCAACTTTAACGGCACCCGCGACGATGTGGAAGTGCTTACTCACGAGGGCGGACACGCATTTGAGTGCTGGCTGAACCGCAACAGAGTACCCCTTGACAGCGTTTGGCCCAGTATGGAAGCCTGTGAAGTGCACTCAATGTCAATGGAATTTTTCTCCTGGCCATGGGCGGAAGAATTTTTTAAGGGCGACACAAGAAAATTCCTGTATTCGCACCTTGCAAGCTCCGTAACATTTATACCATACGGCACGGCGGTTGACCATTTCCAGCATATAGTTTATGAAAATCCGTCCCTTACGCCCCGCGAACGCCACGCGGAGTGGAAAAAACTTTTGGGCATTTATATGCCGTGGATAAAACTTGACGGAGAGATTCCGTTCTACGGCGAGGGCGAGGACTGGCAGCTTAAACACCATATATATTCATCGCCGTTCTATTATATCGACTACTGCTTTGCGCAGACCGTTGCGCTGCAATTCTGGGCGATGATACAAAAGGACCTTAAAGGCGCGTGGAAAAAGTATATGGCTTACACGTCACTTGGCGGAAGCAGAACTTTTACCGAACTGCTTTCAAGCGCGGGGCTTGATTCGCCTTTTGACGAAAACTGTCTTAAAAACGTTTGCGCCGCGGCAAAAGAATGGCTTGATTCCTTTGATCTTACGGGTATAGAATAATATGAAGAAAAAGGGGTTCAGGGCATATCTTAACGATTTCAGGTTAAACGAACAGGGGGAGTACATCTACTCCGGCGCGCTTTACGGTTACAGGGGCGAAAAACCTCTTAAAAGGCTTAAAGGTGAAATTCTTCTTTTAAGCCTTCTGCCGGCGGCGTGCGCGGTGGTAAGCGGGTGTATTCCCGCACCGGGAATGATAAACTGCTTTTACGTTATCATTCCCTGGGTGCTTGAAATTGCGGCGGCGTTTTCGCTTATTTGGGCGGCGGTGAAGTTTGCAGGTGCAAAACTTCCGCTGAGGGGTTATATTTATGAATCCACCCTTACCGCGTTTAAGCCAAGATGCATTTTTAATTGCACAGCCTGCATTTTGGAACTTATTTCCTTTTGTGTGTTCGTGATTCTTAACGGTACCGGCGGCAAAACTGCCTTTGCGTTTGGGTTCTTGCTGCTTAAAGCGTTAAGCGCGGCGGCGGGCGTATTCCTTGCACGGTTTGCCAAAAAAGCCGATTTCAGGGTTGAATTTGCCCCGGATAAAACAAAACAATGACCAGAGTGTGTAAAAATTCATAAAAATACGAAAAAATCTGTTGCGCGATTCGCACTTTTAGAGTATAATTTGAAAAATGATATATTGAAAATTGCAAATTGAAGCGGATATACCCTTTTTGTATCTCATATATTATTGAGTACAAACAAATTCCTTGCGGTAAGAACCGATAAAAATCGGTCTTAATAATTTTTTTAGGAGGAAAAACTCATGAAAAACGTAAAACGTATTCTTGCTGTTGCGTTAGGTGTTGCTCTGTGTGTTTCGGCTCTTGCCGGCTGCAAGCCCAAGACCCCGACTCCCGATGACAGCCAAAAAACGGCACAGAATACCACACCCATAGTTGTAGGCTATTCGAACTTTTCAAGCAAGTTCTCTCCCTTCTTCGCAGAGTCTGCTTATGACCAGGATGCTATGGCTATGACGCAGGTGTCACTTCTTACCAGTGACAGAAAAGGTGCCATTGTTCTTAACGGCATCGAAGGCGAGACAATCGCTTACAATGGTAAAGACTATACTTATAAGGGAATTGCAGATTGCAAAATCACCGAAAACACCGACGGAACAGTTTATTACGATTTCACTCTCCGTACCGATGTTAAATTCTCCGACGGAGAACCCCTTACGGTTGATGACGTAATCTTCTCAATGTATGTTCTTGCAGACCCCACATATGACGGTTCAAGCACTCTGTTTGCTGTTCCGATTAAGGGTATGAAAGAATATCGCAGCGATATGACGACCCTTTCAACCTACATTGCAGGTCTCGGTGAAAACACCACAGACTTCTCAAAGGTTGACGAGGCTACCGTTAAGGCGTTCTGGGCTGCCGTTAACGACGGCGGTGTTAAATTTGCACAGTCTATCGTTGACTACTGCGTACAGGCAGGCGCCAACAAAGAGGGCGACTCCGTTGCCGCTTGTGCAGCAAACTGGGGCTATGAACTTAAAGAAGATGCTACCGCTAAGGATTTCTTCCTTGCAATAGCAGAAAACTACGGCTGGAACTTCTCCGCTATGGAAGCAGAAACCGCGGGAACCGCGCTCAGCACCCTTATCCCCGCAGAAGTTTACGAGTCCTCAATAAAAGGTATTAAGGTTGCCGATAAGTCGGTTGACAAAATCGAAGGTATCGAAAAAACCGGCGACAACACTCTTCGTGTAACCCTTACCCAGATTGACGCAACTGCCATTTATCAGCTTGGCGTTACAGTTGCTCCTATGCACTATTACGGAAACAAGGCCGATTATGACTATGCAAATAACAAGTTCGGCTTCACAAAGGGCGATCTTTCACCCGTTCGTGCAAAGACCACACAGCCCATGGGCGCAGGTCCTTTCAAATTTGTAAAATTTGAAAACGGCGTTATTAACTTTGAATCCAACGATTCTTACTTCCTGGGAACTCCCCGGTCCAAGTACATCCAGTTTAAGGAAACCAGCGATAAAGATAAGATCAACGGTATTAAAACCGGTTCTATCGATATTACTGACCCCGCATTTGATGACAATGCTGTTAAGGCTATTGAAGAAATCAACGGCGGCAAACTTTCCGGCGACAAGATTGTAGTTGATACTGTTGACAATCTCGGTTACGGCTATGTAGGTATATCTGCCAACCGTGTAAATGTCGGCGGCAAGGCAGGCAGTGACGAATCAAAGAACCTTCGTAAGGCTCTTGCAACCGTTCTTGCCGTTTACCGTGACGTTTCGGTTAAATCATATTACGGCGAGCGTGCTGCCGTAATCAACTACCCCATATCCAATACTTCGTGGGCAGCACCCCAGTCCACCGATGAGGGCTACAAAGTAGCGTTCTCAACCGGTGCTGACGGCCAGCCCATATACACCTCGGATATGGATACCGATGCAAAGTATGCTGCTGCCAAAAAGGCTGCTCTTGCTTACTTTGAAAAAGCAGGCTTCACCGTTGCAGACGGTAAAGTTACCGCCGCTCCCGCAGGAGCAAGGCTCAGTTATGAGTTGCAGATTCCTGCCGACGGAGACGGAAACCATCCTTCATTTATGATGGTAACCGAAGCAAGCAAGGCTCTTGCCGAGATCGGTATTACCCTTAATATTAAGGACCTTTCAAACTCCGCTGACCTCTGGACGGCTATTGAGTCCGAACAGTGCGATATGTGGGCTGCTGCATGGAACGCTACTCCTGACCCGGATATGTATCAGATTTATTATTCCGATGCTGCTAACGGCGGCAAGAATGCCGGCGGTTCCAACTATATGTATGATATCGTTGACGAGAAACTTGACGAGCTTATTATGAAGGCACGTAAGTCCTTTGATAAGTCGTACAGAAAGACCGTTTACAAGGAATGCCTTGAAATGATCGTTGACTGGGCTGTTGAGATTCCCGTATATCAGAGACAGAATGCCATTATTTTCAGCAATGAGCGTGTTAATATGGCTTCCGTAACTCCCGATATCACCACTTTCTACGGCTGGCTGAGCGAAGTTCAGAACATTGAGGCTGCTGCCAAGGCACAATAAAACCTTTCGGGTAACAATGTAAGTATCAGTTTGCCCTGCAATAAAATATTGCAGGGCAAATATTGGTATTTGCCTGTTATATGCGAAAATGTGCCGAGAAAATTTATTCGGGCACATTTTCGGATGTAATGTCCGCAGGAAACAAGGATAAGGAGGATTACCGTGTCAAAGTACATAATAAAAAGAATTCTTATTTCGATAGTGATTTTGTTTTTCGTAGCGTTTCTTATATATACGATGCTCCGTTGCTTACCTACATCATTTATCGAAGCCGCTGCCAGACAAAAATCAATGCAGCCCGGCAGCAAAAGTTTTGAGGAATGGATGGAGCAGTTGCAGGCAAGTTATAACCTGGATAAGGGCATAGTACCCGGCTTTTTCAGTTGGCTCGGAAGTTTTTTCAGGGGCGAATTCGGCGACAGCTGGGTTTGGAATGTTCCTGTTACACAAAAATTCAACGATACAATCTGGCTTTCATTTATAATGGGCATAATATCATTTGTGCTTGAACTTATAATTGCAATACCGCTTGGCATTCTTGCTGCCACTAAGCAGTACAGTAAAACCGACTATACCGTTTCGGTAATAGCACTTGCGGGCATATCTTTACCCACATTCTTTTTTGCATCACTGTTAAAACTTCTGTTTTCGGTTAAACTCGGCTGGTTTGACCTTTACGGCCTTATAGGCAGAAATTATGAAACACTCACGCCTATGGGACAGGTTATGGATAAAGCATACCATCTTGTTTTGCCGATTATAACCCTTGTGGTATGTTCAATGGGCGGGCTTATGCGTTACACGCGTACCAATATGCTTGAAGTGCTTAATGCCGATTATATCCGTACTGCCCGCGCAAAGGGGCTTTCGGAACACAAAGTTATTTACCGCCACGCGTTCCGCAACACACTTATACCCCTTGTAACAATAGTGGGCGGCTCCCTTCCGGGGCTTTTCTCCGGTGCGCTTATTACCGAAACGCTTTTCGGTATAACCGGTATCGGATACGCATCTTATTATTCAATGATCGGCGGCGATATTCCGTTTTCAATGTTCTATATGGTGTTTATTGCCGTACTCACTCTTTTGGGCAACCTTATTTCGGATATTCTTTATGCCGTAGTTGACCCGAGAGTACGCATATCGTAAGGGAGGGCTGAAAATGGAAAACGTAAACGAAACCAATAACGGGCAGCAGTATTCCCTTAACGATGACCGAAGAGTAAAGGTACTCTCCCCCGGCACCCTTGTTGCAAAAAGGTTTTTCCGCAACAGGCTTGCCGTTACGGGGCTTTCGGTACTTATATTTATGTTTTTATTCTCGTTTTTGGGCGGATGGATTTCGCCCTATTCCCAAGACCAATTGTTTTACACGTCTACGGTTCAGAATAAGGATATCGCCGGCGCAAAGGAAAACAAAGAGTACCGCTATGTAGCCGCAGACCCCGAAAGATTCCCCGTGCTTGCACAGGCTGAAACCGTACTTGCAATACAGGAAAAACGGGATTCATTTGAATTTAAGAATAATAAGTATACATTAAAAAATGAGGGCGAAGGGCTTTATTCGGTTCTGATCGGTACCGATACGGTAGGCCTTGCATATAAAGACCTTGTTTACCGTGACGATTTGGGCGCAAACGAAAAACCCTCGTTCGAGTTCTATTATAATTCGTTAAAAGCCCATGTTTCAGGGGAAAAAGAATTTACTGCCGACGAAAAAAAATATACTATTGACGACGACGGCGGTTTAAGTGAAAACGACACGGAAATCGGCTACATAACACGGTACATAGTTAATTCTATTGAACCCGATGTTACTTTCTCACGCGATTTCAAAGAGAAATTACAGGAATTCCTTGATAACGGCAATTTCGTCCGCAACGGCGAAAACGAAAAGGAATCTTTCTACTATACCGAAAACGGTGAAGAAAAGAAATACAACGTATCTTACAGTGCTGCAAACGATATGTGGAATATCAAACAGGAAGTTGATACCACTGTTTACGATATATACTCTTCACCTTCAAAAGAGCATTGGCTCGGTACCGACGGCAAAGGTATGGATATGCTTTCACGCCTTATGTACGGCGGCAGAGTTTCACTTATAATCGGCTTTGTTGTAGTTGTAATCGAAACAGTTCTCGGCGTTATTCTCGGCGGACTTGCCGGCTATTTCGGCAAGTGGGTCGATAACCTTATAATGCGTATAGTTGATATCTTCTACTGTCTGCCCTCAACGCCCATTATAATTATAATCGGTGCGGCAATGGATCAGGCACAGGTGCCCAGCACAACCCGAATGATGTATCTTATGCTTATCCTCGGTTTCCTCGGCTGGCCCGGAATCGCGCGTCTTGTTCGCGGACAGATTCTTTCACTGCGCGAACAGGAATTTATGACCGCAACCGAAGCGTGCGGCATAAGCGTTTCAAGAAGAATATTCAAACATCTTATACCCAATGTTATTCCGCAACTTATTGTTAACTGCTCAATGAGCCTCGGTTCAACGATTCTTATTGAAGCAACGCTTTCGTTCTTAGGCCTGGGCGTAAGGTTCCCCTTTGCGTCGTGGGGCAACATTATCAACGACGTAAACGATACGTTCGTACTTACAAATTATCTGTTCGTGTGGATTCCCGCAGGTGTATGCCTGCTTCTCACGGTACTTGCATTTAACCTTGTGGGCGACGGTCTCCGCGACGCGTTTGACCCCAAGATGAAACGTTAAAAAAAGGGGAGCGAGAGTATGGCAAAGAATGACGGATATCTTTCGGCAAAGGAATCACGCAGGATATCGAAAGAAAACAGAAAAATAACCAACGCTTACGAAAAACAGCATAAGCGCAAGAACGTTCCCGAAAGCGAGTACACAACGAAAATGCACGACGACGGAAACGTGCTTGAAATAGATAATCTTCACACCTACTTCTTTACCGATGTGGGCGTGTCCAAGGCGGTTGACGGCGTTTCGTTCAACGTTCCCCGCGGCGTTACCGTGGGCGTTGTAGGCGAATCCGGCTGCGGAAAGAGCGTTACGAGTCTTTCAATAATGCAACTTCTGCAAAGACCCCAGGGGCAGATTGTTGAAGGCGAAATCCGCCTGAATTTAGGCGATAAGGCGGTAGATATTACTAAGATGCCGGCACGGAGGATGCAGAATCTCCGCGGAAACTATATGTCGATGATTTTCCAGGAACCCATGACGAGCCTTAACCCCGTTTTCAGGATAGGCGCGCAGATTGAAGAGGTTATCGAACTTCACGACGGCGCAAACAAAACAAAGGAAGAAATAAAGGCAAGAACAATAGAACTGCTTAAAATGGTGGGAATCGCAAACAGCGAGGGTGTTTACAGGATGTACCCCCATGAGCTTTCGGGCGGTATGCGGCAAAGGGTTATGATTGCTATGGCGCTTGCCTGCAATCCCAAACTTATCATTGCCGACGAACCCACCACCGCGCTTGACGTTACCATTCAGGCACAGATACTTGACCTTTTGAGAAATCTTAAAGACAAGATAAATTCGTCGATAATGCTTATCACTCACGATTTGGGTGTTATTGCCGAAATGGCTGATTACGTTGTTGTTATGTATGCCGGACGTGTGGTTGAAAAAGGTACTGCGGCAGAAATTTTCGCTGCGCCCGCTCATCCCTACACAATCGGTCTTATGGCGTCAAAGCCAGTAGTGGGCAAAAAGGTTGATAAACTTTACTCCATACCCGGAAAAGTTCCCAACCCCATAAATATGCCTAACTACTGCTACTTCAAGGACCGCTGCGAGATGTGCGTGGACGCGTGCGAGGGCGACTATCCCCGCGAAATTCATATTTCGCCCACTCACACGGTAACGTGCTACCGCTATTATAAAAAGGAGGAAGAATAATGTCAAAGAAAGTTAAGGACAAAGATTTTACTCCTGTTGAGTATGACCCGCAGTACATACTTATGGTCAGCAACCTTAAAAAGTACTTTCCCATAAAGGACGGCATTATTGCCCGCACTGTCGGGTACGTAAAGGCGGTTGACGGCGTTACGTTCAACCTTAAACGCGGTACCACCATGGGTCTTGTGGGTGAATCCGGCTGCGGCAAAACTACTGCCGGACGCACTATTTTAAGGCTTTCCGGCGACAAAACCGCAGGGCAGGTTCTTTTTAACGGCAGGGAAGTTTACGATATGAATCCCTCAGAACTCCGTGCCGCAAGAACCAAAATGCAGATAATATTCCAGGACCCCTTTTCGTCGCTTTCTCCCAGACTTCCCGTAGGCGAGATAATCGGCGAGGCGGTAAGGCAGCATAAACTTGTTAAAAAAGAAGAATTTGACGATTATATCGACAAAATAATGGATAACTGCGGATTGCAGCCGTTCCATAAGGACAGATATCCTCATGAGTTCTCCGGTGGACAGAGACAGAGAATCTGCATTGCCCGTGCGCTTGCGCTTAACCCGGAGTTTATCGTGTGCGACGAGCCCGTTTCCGCGCTTGACGTGTCGATTCAGGCACAGATAATCAACCTGTTGAAAGACTTGCAGGAGAAATTCAACCTTACTTACCTGTTCATTTCCCACGACCTTTCGGTTGTTGAACATATTTCCGATACGGTCGGCGTAATGTATTTGGGTAATCTTGTTGAGTACGGCTCTACCGAGGACATTTTCAAAAATCCTCTGCACCCCTACACAAAGGCGCTGTTCTCCGCAATTCCCATACCCGACCCCACGGTAAAAATGAACCGTATCGTGCTTGAAGGAAACATTCCCTCACCCGCGAATCCGCCGTCGGGATGTAAGTTCCACACGCGCTGTGCTTATTGCACCGAGCGCTGCAAAAAAGAAGCGCCCGTTCAGCGTGAGGTTGAGCCGGGACACTTTGTGGTGTGCCACCTGTTTGACAAATGAGAAACAGAAACGAATCGGAAGATTGGGATGACGGCAGAACCGTTGCCGATATGAGCGGGCTTTCCCGCCCCGGTCTTTTCGGGCAGGGTATAAAGCGTGAAAAAAAAGATGAGCCTGCGCAGACGGACGAACCGCCGCCGGAATTGACACACGGCGAGAAATTCGCCTTTATTATGGGCGCGCTTAAAGCGACGCTTTTAATAGCGTTTATATTTATCGGAGCGCTGGCGCTGGCGATATTTATAATGACGCGTATCTGGTCTTAATACCGAGAGAGAATTTGCACTTGCAATTCTCTCTTTATTGTTGTACAATATTCATTGAACACAGATTTACGGGGGAATATTTTATGGAACAAACAAAAAAGAAAAACAAGGCAGGTAAGATTATTTTGATAATTGCTGCGTGCATTTTAGGTGTGGCACTGTTATTCGTGCTGGGCGTAAGGGCGTATTTCCGCATTCCCGTTGCAGAGTATTACAGGAACTCAAAAAACGCTTTTGTTATTCCCGGGCTTAATGACGGAATGACACATCAGGGACTTGCCTACAATGACGGCGAATTCTTTATTACCGGCTACCGCTCCGACGGCGAGGCTTCACAGGTAAGCATTGTAAGCGCGGAGAACGGCAAGGAAGTAAAAAGAGTAAGTCTGCTTGATAAAAACGGAGAGAAATTTTTAGGCCACGTAGGCGGAATAACCGTTTGGGAAAACTACGTTTATGTTGCCGACAGCGACGGTCTTGTGGTTTATTCTCTTGACGACTTCAATGCCGCAAAAGACGGCGGAACGGTTAAGGCAAAGGGCATTTTTTCAACGAAGACCGAAAGCGACAAACTTGGCGTTGCATTCACTCACGCCGAAAACGGACGCATCTATGTGGGCGAATTCTACCGCGAGGCCAACTATCCCACGCCCGACAGCCACAAGGTAAAAACCGCTGCGGGGGACAGCAATCCGGCACTGATTCTTGAATACAAGCTTGATTCAACGGCTGAGTTCGGCATAAGCGACAAAGTTACCGCGGCATATTCCATTCCCGGGCTTGTACAGGGAATGTGCTTTGATAATTCCGGCAGATTTTACCTTTCCACTTCATATGCCACGGCGTTTTCGCACGTTTACATCTATAACGAACCCGCGCGTCAGGGCGATATCTCCGTTTTCGGTCAGATAGTTCCGCTGTACGTGCTTGATTCCTCAAACCTTAAAACCGACATCAAACTTGCGCCCATGTCGGAAGAAATTGTGTTCGTTGACGGCAAAATTTATACTATGTGCGAGTCGGCAACCAATAAGTACATTTTCGGCAAATTCACGTCGGCAAAATATTGCTACGCCACCGACTTATCCAAGTACGATAAGTAATGGATATTTGGCAGAAACTTAAAAATACACAACGTCCCATAGTTGTTTACGGTATGGGCAACGGAGCGGAAAGAATTGCGGACGCCCTTAAAATGTACGGCAAAGCGCCCGACGGATTTTTTGCAAGCGATGATTTTGTGAGAGGGCAGTCGTTTTTTGGGAAACGGGTAATGACATTCGGGGAAGCAAAGGAAAACTTCCCCGATATGATTGTTCTTGTGGGGTTCGGCTCACAAAGGAGAGAAGTAATCGACAGGATTCTTAACCTTGATGCCGAAGTTTACGCACCCGACGTTCCCGTGGCGGGCGACACGCTGTTTAACGAGGAATTCTATAAAACGCATAAAATCGAATTTGACACTGTGCGCGAACATCTTGCAGACGAAAAATCGAAGCTGGTGTTTGACGAAATCTGCGCGTTCAAACTTGACGGCAATATTTCTCACTTAACGGGCTGTGAAAGCGGATTCGATGAAATGATGAGTCTGCCGAATATAACGGATACGGAAAATTATCTTGATTTGGGCGCGTTCAACGGCGATACCGTGCTTGAATTTATAAAGCGGGCAAAGTCGTGGGACAAAATAACCGCACTTGAACCCGACGCACGGAATTTCAGAAAACTTAAAGCCAATACCGAGAATTTCGGCAATGTAACGTGCCTGAATTCTGCGGTAAGCAATGAGTGCAAACAGGTGCATTTTCTTTCCCGCGGCGGCAGAAACGGCAGAATGAGCGACAGCGGAGCGGCAGTGGATGCGGTAAGTATCGACAGCCTGAATCAGCCTTTTTCGCTTATAAAAATGGACGTGGAGGGCGCCGAACTTGACGCGCTTTCGGGCGGTGCGGAAACGATAAAGAAGTTCCGTCCAAAAATGCTCGTTTCGGCATACCACCGCAGCGAGGACATTTTCACGCTCCCATTAAAGGTGCTTGAAATTCAGCCGGCGTATAAAATCTATATGCGGCATTTACCCTGCATTCCCGCGTGGGACACAAACTATATTTTCGTTTAGAGAGAAAATTTTCTCTCTTTTTTTATAAAAACTTTTTCAAAGTCCGGTTTATTGGACACCTGATATGATATAATCACCCCGTAAAAAAGAAACAGGAGGACAAACAAATGTTTGCGGCAGTGATTATAGCAGTATGGATAGGCGGAAATTTAATAGCGGATAAGTGCATTGAGGCACGGAGGAAGAAAAAGGCGAGGGTGTACAGGGTTCGCACATATAAAAGAGACAAAAGAGAAAGCGCGTAATATATTGACATTGTCGGACGGTTTATGATATTATATTCGCGAAATAAATTTTTTACGGAGAAAAAGGAAAATGAAATTTGCACAGGAGAATAATCTTGAAGTTTCAAAAAACATTGCGTTCGGGTTCTATAAAGGATATTTTATAACCCTTGGCGGAAGAGGCGTAAACAAGTACGCAAGCGTGGACATTCACGAGGAGGACGAAACGACCCTTGACGAACTGCGGGGCTATTTCGGCACGGCATTTGAAAAGAAAGGCGTAATTACGGGGTGCACGGTTGTACCGCAGTACGTTACTCTCAATTATACCGAGGGCGCAAAGAAGTCGGATATCACCGAGGCGGTTCTTGCGTTTATAATCAGCAAACTTACAGAGAAAAATATTCACGGTGCGGGATTCTGCCCACACTGCGGACAGCCCCTTGAAAGCGGTGAAAGGGTTAAGATACGCGGTAACGTCTATATAATGCACCGCGAATGCGTCGAAGAATTAGTCAGTCAGGTGCAAAGCGAGGAAAACAAGGCGGACGAAACGGGCAGTACGGGACTTGGGCTTATCGGCGCGCTGCTCGGCGGCATAGCAGGTTCGATTCCATGGGCGGTTGTTTCATATCTGGGCTGGTTCTCCGCATGGCTCGGTTTCCTGATTGCCATATGCGCAAGCAAAGGCTACGATATGTTTAAGGGTAAGCAGAGCCGCGCCAAAATGGCAATAGTCGCTGTTTCAACAGTGGTGGGCGTGCTGTTCGCCGAAGTCGCAACGGTTACATTTGACATTATCGACCAATACCAAATGGGTCTTGGTGAAGCACTTGATTTGTTTGTACAGAATCTGCTGTTCAATCCCGAATTCGTCCGTGCGATTATCGGAGAAGTGCTTTTCGGGCTGCTGTTTGCGGTTCTCGGAATGATAGGCGTTATAAAGAACATAAAAGATTCTCTGCCCGTCAGCAGTATGCCCGAAAGGGTTTAGAATAAAAAATGAAATCGGCAAATTTTGTGATTTGCCGATTTTTTTATAATATTTCAGTGATATTTCCGCTTATACGGAAAGCAACATAAAATAAGTCTTCAAACACCCGCAGGCGAATATAACTAAACGGCTCGTTCACTTTTGCGAACGAGCCGTTATGGTGCGGATGTTCATAACCAACCTAAAATCCATATTGAAAATCCGGCTGAAAGCTCACATATTTCCCCGTACATTT
>CAKRZX010000019.1 GCA_934434555.1 uncultured Clostridia bacterium | reverse complement strand
GGCGTAGAGATGGTAATGCCCGGTGATAACATCACCATGGAAATCGACCTTATTACCGAAATCGCTATTGAAGAAGGTCTTCACTTCGCTATCCGCGAAGGCGGCAGAACCGTAGGCGCAGGTATCGTATCGTCGATAATCAAATAATTCTAAAAAAGAATTGATAAGCAGAGTCGAAAGGCTCTGCTTTTTTGTCTGTTTATTGCAGAGCTCAAATTCTTGCCGCTTACGGTAAAACTCTGCCGGAATCCTGTAATATATTCTTTTTTGCAACAATAAAATGTAATGATTCGCCCCCCAAAAGCCCACAATAAACTCAAAGCATATGTTGCAGTACAAGCGAATATTGCATTCTCACATATGTATATATGAACAATTTGTTAAATCACGCACAATTTTCACAAAGAGTATTGACAAAATGAAATCGCGAAGTGTATAATAAGATCGTAAACAAACCGTGTATAAAACACGTAGAAAGGATATTGATAGTATGAAAAAATTTCTGAGCGTTCTGCTTGCGGTTGCCATGATTATTTCGGTAGTATCCGTTGTATCCCTTGCTGCCGATGAATTCAAGCAGATAATCAAGTATGACTTCGAGGACGAAAAAGCACCCGATGGCTATCAGGGGAAAAATGCGAATGTGGTTTACGTAACCGAAAGCGGACAGGGCAAAGTTCTCAAATTTACAACAACGGTAGCGTGGGAATCACCCTACTTTGAACTCGGTCCGGCGATTAAACAGGCAATGGCTGACAACAAAATGGAAGCCTGCACAGTAAAAATTTCGCTTGATGCAAAAACCGTTGAATCCGACGGCAAAGCGAGACTTCTTCTCCGTAACGTTAAAAACCGTGCCACAAAAGAAGATGTAGCACAGGCGGGCGGTGACAAACCCGAGAATTTCGCTATCTATGCCGATATTGATGGCAATAAAGCGGTGAACGCGTTCAATGATGATTGGGATACATATGAGTTTGAATTCTATATGAACAGCGCCGATGCGGCTGCAATCAACAATGAAGACGGCGATAAGTACAGGCTTATGTTCGACAGCATGGAAGGCAGCACAATGGGTATGTACATTGACAATCTCACCGTTTCAATCAAGGGCGAAAAAGCCGCAGAGATTAAGGTTCCCACAGGCGTTACTTTCACGGTAAAAGATGATATCAACATTTCGTCAAACGAGGGTCAGTACATTTGCTCGCCCGCGAATATCGTTTCCGACAAAGATGTTAAGGACAACAAACTTACCAAAACTCTTTTGATTAAGAATAACGGCGAAGACGACGTTACCGTTGTTTTCAGAATTCAGGCGGAAGTTAAAGGTGCGGACGGTAATCCCACATGGGCGGGCAATCCCAACGATATGGTACCCGTTGTTATCGAACCCGGCAAGACCGAAAGCGTAACCTATACTGCGGATGTTGCAGACGGCTCTGTTACGATCCTTGACCAGAAAGTTGCTCTTAAAGACTTATTCCTTCGTTTTGACATATATCACCTTGACGGCGACTATGCGCTTGCTGCGGGAACTTCGTTTACAGTATTCTGTGACTCTGACACCGCTATGACGCTCAGTAAAGCAACACAGATGCCCAACGCGGATAAAATCGGCATTGAACTTTCCTACGAAAAGAACGGCAAGTCCAACGGCACAGGCGACGTGCTTCCCGTTGCACTTATTGCGACCGCGGTTGTATCGGCAGTTGCTTTGGCAGTAGTTTCGAGGAAAAAGAAAAAGGAAATATAATCGCTTCATAGTGAATATCTCTGAAAACCCCGATGAATAAAACATCGGGGTTTTTGTTGTGCCTGTTTTATGGCTGCGGGGGGATAATTTATGCTTGCGAAGCGGCTGCTTTATGCATATTACTTACTCTGTGCGGTGGCACGTGACTTTGTGTCCGTTAAACTTGTACAAGAGGAATTTTACGCCATAGAATAAGCGTTTTGCAACATTACATTTATCGCCAATCCGCAATCTTTCTGCGCACGCGGCGGCAGCAAGCCACCGCCCTACCGGTAGAAACGGAGCTTTTGGAGAAACAAATTATTCGGTAAAATTGCCTTTTGCAATATTTGTTTTTATGTGCTTTATTTGCCGTGTGTATGGGAGAGTAATGCGCTCCCGCTGCTTGCATTGCAAAAAAATTATGACGGTCGCCGCTGTACTGCGGCGACAATTTATGCTTATGGGGTGGCTGCGCTGATTATTTATCAACGCCCCGAAACATAAAGACAAGTTCTGCTTTTGACGGCACAAAAAATCCCGTCTGCCGGATTCAAACGAATCGGCTGACGGGGAATAAAATTATTTCAGACAATCGTCGTACTGCGCTTTGTCTTTGTTGCGCCTGAAAAGCACAAAACGGGTGCCTATTATCTGCACACCCTCGCTTTTTGTGGCTTCTGCCAAATCAAAACAGGCTTCACGCGCAGAAAGCGGCGAATTTTCAAGCACGCGCATTTTTATAAGTTCGCGGGCGGTAAGCGCGTCGTCAACCTGAACAATCAGATTTTCGGTTATTCCGTCCTTGCCAACTTGCAGTATCGTTTCCGTTTTGTTTGCCTTTGAGCGCAAATTTGCCCTCTGTTTACTTGTAAGCATTTTGTTTATCTCCGTATTTTACTTTGTAGTTGTCAATGCAATTCTGCACGATTTCAAGCGCCGACTTTGCACCCTTAACTTCGTCCACCGCGGTCTGTTTGCCTTCAAGTTGCTTGTAAACCGAAAAGAAATGGCGCATTTCGTCAAAAATGTGCTTTGGCAGTTCGCTTATATCCTTATAGGAATTATACGTGGGGTCGCTGTACGGAATTGCAATGATTTTTTCATCGTTCTTTCCGTTGTCAAGCATATTTATAACGCCAATGGGGTAGCATCGTATAAGCACCATGGGGTCAAGCGCCTCGCTTGTTAAAACGAGTACGTCCAGCGGGTCACCGTCGTCGGCAAAAGTGCGGGGAATAAAGCCGTAATTCGCGGGATAATGGGTGGACGTATAAAGAATCCTGTCAAGAATAATAAGTCCCGTTTCCTTATCGAGTTCGTACTTTTTCTTGCTTCCTTTGCTTATTTCCACCACGGCAATAAAGTCGTCTGCCTTAATGCGTGACGGGTTGATATCGTGCCAGATGTTCATATTCTGCTCCTTAAATCTGCGTTTCGTGCAGATATTCTATCATATTATCGGATATAAATCAATCTATTTTGGGGCGAGAGGGTAAAAAAGAGTACGGCGGGCAGAAAAGACAGAGGGATAAAGGCGAATAAACATGAAAAAGCACTTGCAAGCGCAAGTGCTTTTTCATGGAGCTACCGGCCGGAATCGAACCGGCGACCTGTTCATTACGAGTGAACCGCTCTACCGACTGAGCCACGGTAGCACGATATATATTATACCGAAAAATTTGTTTTTGTCAATAAAAAGATTGCGTTTTTAATATTAAATTCAGGGTGCCGAAAACCGACACCCTGAAAAGCAGTTTGTTCTGTAAAACTTCCTCAATTATCTCTTTCGTAAATTTCGGGATAGAGTTGAACGGTGTTGCCGCCGTCAACTATAAGTTCGGCGCCGGTGGTGTTGCGGGACTGGTCGCTGCCGAAGTACCATGCCGCGTTGGCGATGTCCTCAAATTCGGCAATGTCGCGCAAGGGCGTATAGTTGCTCATTGCGTTACGGCAGTCGTTGTAATTCGTTTTCCAGCGCTCGGTTTTAATCATTCCGGGCAAAACGCAGTTGGAGCGGATATTATACTTGCCCAAATCTATTGCCAAAGCGCGGCTTAAAGAAAGCACTCCGCCCTTTGAACAGGAATATGCCGCACGGGAGGGAATGGCGCGGTAGGCGGTGTTGGAGTTTATAAACACTATTGAGCCGCCGCCGTTTTCTTTCATTTGCAGCGCCGCCTGACGGGCAAGCATAAAGTTCCAGCCTACGTTGGTGTTGATAACGTTCATAAAATCGGCAATATCAACGGTCAGCGTGTCCTGATTTATTCCCAGATTCGCCGCATTGAGTACAAGGGTGTTAAGCAGATAGCCGTTTGCGCGGATATCATCGAAAATTTCCTTTACGTTTTCTTCATCAAACACGCGCATACCGTAGCCCTTGGTGAAGTTGCCGTGGTCAGAAGCAAGTTTTGTTGCCGCCTGTGCGGCCTGTTCCTGTGAGCGGGAACCGATAAAAACGTCATAGCCCTCTTTTGCAAAGCGTTCGGCAATGGCGTAACCCGTGCCGTTTGTGGCGCCGGTAACAAATACGCATTTATTCATAAAAGTCACTCCTTAAAAATAAAATTCTGTTTTTGCGGGGCGGATATCGGTCAGCGCGCCCGTGTAGTGCCTTAACGTGTGGGGCTGATACGGGTGTTTCAGGCACTCTTCCTCGTTGATTTCAATTCCCAGACCCGGTTTGTCGGGAATTTTGATAAATCCGTTTTCATATTCAAGATGCTCGTTTGTAACGTCCTTGCGCCACTCAACATCGCTGTACATAATTTCAAGAATGCAGAAGTTGGGGCAGTTGGCGGCAAGTTGGAGCGTTGCAGCGTTGGCAACGGGACCCGAGGGGTTGTGGGGCGCAAAGGGAATATACCTGCACTCTGCCTCGGCAGCAATCTTTTTAAGTTCGGAAATTCCGCCCGCGTGGGAAATGTCGGGCTGAATATAGTCAGCGGGCATAAGGTCAAAGAACTTGCGGTAATCCCAGCGGGTGTAAAGCCGCTCGCCGGCGGAAATCGCAACGGGAGATTTATCCCGAACCGCTTTTAGCGCGTCAAGACTGTCCGGCGGAGTGGGCTCTTCAAAGAACATAGGCTTGAACTGTTCCAGTTCCCTTGCGATTTTTATTCCCGTGGGAATGTTGAATCTGCCGTGACCCTCGATTAACAGGTCAACCGAATCGCCCACCGCTTCGCGCACCGCCTGAACGCAGCGGAGCGCTTTATCCAAATCGTGATTTGATATATCAAGATAACTTTTGCCGAAAGGGTCCCACTTCATTGCGGTAACGCCCCGCTGAACGGCGATTTTTGCCTTTTCGCCGAATTCTTCGGGTTCTTTTGCGCCGGCAAACCAGCCGTTTACGTATATGCGCACTTTGTCGTTGACTTTTCCGCCAAGAAGTTGGTACACGGGAACGTTAAGGTGCTTGCCCAAAATGTCCCAAAGCGCCATTTCAACGGCGGAAAGCGCCGACATAAGCACCGCTCCGCCACGCCAGTATGCGTCGCGGTAAATGCTGTGCCAGTGATTTTCTATATCAAGGGGATTCCTGCCCACAAGATACTCTTTTATGTGCTCGACCGCGCCCTCCAAGGCTTTTTCCTTGTATTCAAGGGTCGCCTCGCCCACGCCGTCAAGGCCCGAGTCAGTATACACCTTTACAAACACCCAATTCGTGCGGAAACAGTCCACCTTAAAAACTTTTACGTCTGTTACTTTCATAATTACAACCTGATTTCTTTATAAATTTCGGGGATAACCGCAGTTTCATATTCGAATTCCGCAACCGAGCGGTCGTCAAGCATTCCCAGGTGCATTGGAACAACTTTTTTTGCGTTCACCCTTGCGGCGAAATTTTTTGCGTCAGTAAAATTCATATTATTGCCCACGCCGTTTACGGGCATAAACAGAACGTCGATATCGTCGGGAAGATATGTGAAAATGTCCTCGTTATAAAGCGTATCGCCCGTAACGTAGTATTTTTTACCCTCCGCCTCAATTATAACGCCTATGGCGTCGGGGTCGGAATGCACCGCTTTAACCGATGTGATTTTTATATTGTTCTGCGTCCACACGGTGCGGGGCGGGAAGTATATATAGTTATGTTTCGGTCCGTAATGCCTGATACGCGCAAAAACCGACGGCGGAACGATACAGGTAACGGCGTTTTCACCTTTAAGAAACGGGTCAAGGGATTCTTCGTCGTAGTGGTCCTGATGGTCGTGCGTACAGATGATTATGTCGGGCTTTAACAAAAAAAGACTTTCGTCCGCCTTAACGCGCCTGTAAGAGTTGGGGTTCAGTTTTACGCAACTGTTGGAAAGATACGGGTCAAGAATTATGCGGGTGTTTTCCGTTTCAAACATAATCCCCGCCTGACCGAGCCAAGTTGTTTTCATATTTACCTCCGAAAATGCTTTTATTTTTTGTTTTTATGCTGTATAATATAAATATATCATACATTTTGACGGCTGTATATAAATTTTTTACTCTTATTTTTAGAAATATAACTCAAAGAGGACGCTATGATAAAAATTATCAATCACGGGGTGTTTGAATCCACCGAACATTTTGATACCGATGTTACGCCACAGCGTGAAGTAAAGGAATTTGAAATTGAGCTTTATTCGGGCTGCGGCGGTTTTTCGGTAATAAACGGCACAAAATATTCCCATGCGGGGGCGCACATAATCTGCGCGTTGCCGGGGGATACACGTTTCAGCATAGGCAGATTCAACTGCCGCTTTATTCATTTTGAAAGCGATGACCCGCTTTTGTGCGAACTTATGCGCAAACTTCCCAAGTGCAGCGAAACAGCGTCGGTTGACGAGTTTTTGCCGTACTTTAATGCCCTGTGCGAGCGGTTTTCCGACCCGCTTGCCCAAAACGCAATGAATTCGGGAACGGTTCTCTGCCTTGCGTCAAGAATAAGCGCCATAGGCGTAAGCAACGGCAAGAAAAATCACAGATACGGCAAAAATATTCTTGAAGCAAAAGAGTATATGGACAGGAATTTCGGCGAGAAAATTACCCTTGAAATACTTGCCGAAAAGGCGTATTTGAGCCGCAATTTTTTCAGGAAAGTTTTTACGGAGATTATGGAGATTTCGCCGCAAAAATATCTTACGGGCATACGGATTTCCCACGCGGTGCATATGATTCGCGAGGGTATGCCCTATAAAGACGTGGCGCAGTCGTGCGGATTCGACAGCCAGTCCTATATGAACTACGTTTTTAAGAAAGAAACGGGACGGACGCCCTCAATGTACAGATAATTTTTTGCATATTGCTTGTCTTTAACACATACTATTTTTTGAGGTGACCGAAAATGGGTATGTCAAGACGGGCAAAAAAACGTGAAATGCAGAAAAATATAATTGCGGTTATTATAGTTGCGGTGTTTGCGCTGGCGGTGTTCAGCATAAATTCCGTGGGGAAATTTATTGCGGAAAAGGTAATAAGTCCTGTTATGAGTCTGGGCAAAAGCGAGCATGCGTCCACCGACAGGCTTTCTTCCGACGGGCTGACTTTCTACTGCGTCAGCGTGCTGTGCTGCGATTCGGCAAAAGACGCCGAGGAAAACAAAACGGGCGTTACCGAAAACGGGGGCAGCGGGTACGTGTTTGTTTCCGACGGCGGATTTTACGTGCTGTATTCCTGCTTTGAAAACAAAGATGCCGCACAGAAACAGTGCGACGAACTTAAAGAAAAATATCCCGAGGCGGCGGTAACGGAAATAAAAGTGCCGTCCCTTGAAGTAAAAGTTACGGGCAGCAGCGAGCAGATAACTGCTGTAAAGGACGTGTTTTTATCGCTTTCCGGTGCGGCAAAAACAATGCTTTCCGCTGCGGGCGGCTTTGAGGACGGCGCGCTTACCAAATTACAGGTGTGCGGCAACATAAGTAAGGTTTCAGCCGATGTGCAGGCGGCAAAAACCAAACTTGACGGCATAGAAAGCAAGAACTCAACCGTTATGGCGTTAAAGGACGCGTGTCTGTGCCTTGAAACACTGCTTAAAGAGTCGCCCGAAAGCAGTGACGGCGCATTTTTGCAGAAATTAAGATACGTTTCAAGCGCATTTGTGTGTGAATATGTGGTCTTCTGCACGGAGTTGGGCTAAAACTTTATTTTTGTGCAAGCCTTTTTAACCGCCCTGATAAAATGTCCGTTTGCAAGTTCGACCACCGCCTCTGCCAGATTCCAAGGCAGAATATTCCCCGCCGACATTGCAAGCGTGCGTATGCTGTTTGTGTCAAGAATCCTGTGCATAAAAATCGCGCCCTTTATGCCGTTGTCGCGCTTTTCGCCCTTTGGCAGCCTTTTTGCCGAAAAAAGTTTGTGCTTCGGCACAAGGCACACAAGGAAATAGATAATTTTGCCCCCAAAAGTATACTTGAAGTCGGCAATGCGCGTTTCAAGGGTGATGGGGCGCTTCGGGCGGATTGCGGGCGGCGCAAGATTGATAAATGCAAAGAATTCTTCATCTGACAGCGGCTTGCCGGTAATCAGCTTTTCGTTTATGTCCTTTTCGTAAGGAAATTCTGCGTTTTCGCCCGAAACAAAAAAACTTTCTTTCAGCCTTACATCTGTTGACGATGCGGCAATTTCCGCCGTGTATTCGCCGCTTTCAACCGTAAAGCGGTTTTCTTTAACGTTGAAATATGCAAGGTCGGATTCCGAAATTTCTATTTTTACCCGTCTTGATTCTTTCGGTGCAAGGTAGACTTTCAAAAAGCCTTTAAGTTCCTTCTCCGCTCTGAACAGGGAGGATTCGTTTTTTCTTATATATAACTGCGCAACTTCACCGCAGAGAAAATCGCCCGTGTTTTCTATTGTGAATTCAGCAGAGATTTTGCCGTTTTCGTGAATAAGTCCGAGGCACGAATATTCAAAAGAAGTATAGGCAAGCCCGAACCCGAACGGAAATTTTGCCTTGATTTTTGAGCGGTAGCCCACAAAAATGCTTTCTTTATAGAGTTCGTTTTCGCTTTTGCTGTAATTTTCGGAATACGGAATATCCGAATACTTTTCAAACCAGGTTTCCGCAAGTTTGCCCGAGGGCGAAACTTCGCCGAAAAGCAGTTGCGCCGTTGCTTCACCGCCGCCCTGCCCGGGAAGATACATATTAAGTATTGCGTCTATGTTCTCTTCAAAGGGTATTTCCACGGGCGAGCCGCCGAAAAGCACAAGCACAATTTTTTTCTTTGCACCCGCAAGGGCGGAAATAAGCTTTTCCTGCCCTGCGGGCAGACGCATATTTTCTCTGTCGCCAGCCTCGCTTTCAATAAGGTCGGTAAGGCCCGCAAACAGGATGACGGTACCGTAATTCTCCGCGCCCTTTAATGCCTTTTCAACAAGCCCGTTCTCGCTTTCGGCAACAGAATCGTAGCCCTTAAAAAAAGCAAAATCTATGTTCCGTTTTTCAAACGCCGCCCTGTGGGAAATCACGCGGGTGGGTGCTATCATGGAACTGCCTGACCCCTGATACCGCATCTTTTCAAATAAATCGCCGATTACGCAGTACTTTTCGCCGCGTTTAAGGGGCAAAGTACCGTCGTTTTTCATTAAAACCGCCGAATCCGCGGCTATTTCAACCGCCAAATCCGTATGGTCAAGGGTGTATTCCGCACACGCTTCTTTTGCGTATTTTGCCGAAAACTTTTCTATCCGGGAAACACAGGTGTCAATCTCACAGTCTTTAAGCGTGCCGTCGTCAAGCGCGTCTTTGACTCTCTTTATGTTGATCGCCGTATCGCCCGGCATTTCCAAATCTTCGCCCGCACGGATTCCCGCAACGCGGTCGTCAGTGCCGCCCCAGTCGCTCATCACAATACCGTCAAAATTCCACTCTTTGCGCAGAATATCGGTTATAAATCGGGTGTTTTCTGAGGCATACACGCCGTTTATCCTGTTGTACGCCGTCATAACCGCTCCGGGACGACCCTCCTTTACGGCAATTTCAAAAGGTTTAAGATATATTTCCCTTAACGCCCGCTCATCAACCCAACTGCTTCCCGTAAAACGGAAATTTTCCTGATTGTTTGCGGCAAAGTGCTTAACACACGCCGAAACGCCGTTTTTTTCAACTCCGCGGATAAACGCCGCACCCATTTTGCCCGCGAGAAGCGGGTCCTCACTGTAATATTCAAAATTTCTGCCGCACAGGGGCGATCGCTTTACGTTTACCCCCGGCCCCAGAAGAACGTTTACGCCGTAATATCGGCACTCTTTGCCCGCGGTTTCGCCCATAAGATACGCATTTTCCGTGTTCCATGAGGAAGCAATGCACGCCGCGGTGGGGAAAGCTGTGGCGGGTTCGCTTTGGGCAACGCCGTTATCGCCGCCGCCTATCTGTTTGCGTACTCCGTGAGGACCGTCAGCCATGGCAACCGACTTGATTTCCCCGATTTTTCGCGTATACATAAAATTCGTTCCCTGAACAAGCAGTGCTTTTTCTTCGTTTGTCACAGCCTTATCCTCCCGCGCCCAACAATATATATGATTTTACCATTTTACCGCCGATTTTGCAATAAAAAAAGCGGCTTTGTTCAAGCCGCCGATAAAAAGATTTAATTTTCGCTCTTTTTCTTCTTTTTAAGCACTGTAAGCGTAACAACAACGCCCGCAATAACAACAGCGCCGCCGATACAGCCTAAAATTACGGGAAGATTGCTCTTCTTGCCCTCCGCGCCTGCGGGAGTATGATTGGGAGCGGCTGTTTCGGTTGTGCCGTCCGCAGCGGGAGTAACAGTGCCGTCCGCAGCCGGTGTTCCTGTTCCGGCATTTGTGGGCTCGGGTTTTGCGTCAAGGATTTCCCGTAACTTAAACGTGGGTGCGGGCAAATCACTGCCGTTGCCTAAATTTGCAATATACTTTGTTTCGCCGTCATAGTCCGTAAAAGCAAGTTCTTCAAGGCCGTAGCCTACGCCTTTTAACTGGCTTAACAGGTCTGTTTCAAGGAAAATTTCGTTTTCGTTAAGAATTTTCGCCTTTGCGTCACGCGTAAGGTTGTTGGCAAATATCAGTTTGAAACCGAGAATTTCGCTTTGTGAACCCAGCTTTTTAAGGCCGCCCGCAACATGAGTGAAGTGAATAACAACGCCGCCGTCGGATTTATAAGCGTATTCGGGCATGGGCGAAGTGTTGTTCTCCTCGGTACCGATGTTATAGTCCCTTGCAAGGGTAAGCGCCGCAAGACGTTCGCCTACGGGCTGTTTCCTGTCGGGGTGAGCCCAGTCGGTCTGACCGGGAAGATAGCCCATATCCATGGAAACTACCATGCCGGAGTTCTTTATAACTTTAAGTCCGTCAAACTGTACGGCACGCTGCAAGCCGATACCCGACCAACTTTTAAGTCCGTCACCGGCGTGGGAAGAAAGCTGAACATAGTAGAACGGGAAGTTCTGATTCATCTTTTCCCTTAAATCTTCAACGTAAATGTTTACATATTCGTTGTACTTGCCGTAATCGCTTTTTGCAAGCCCCTGCTCGCTTTCGCCCTGATAATACAGCATACCCTTTATTGTCATATTGATAAAGGGATTCATAAGTGCGTTGTACATTCCCGAAACGGGGATATCGTTTTCATATCGTGTATAGCCCGACTTCTTTACCGCCTCGGCGCTCATCAACTGACTTACGGGTGAACCGCTTGATGCAACCATTATTACACCTATGGGAACGTCGGCTTCGGTGGCAATCTTATGGGCAAAGAAGAATCCCATTGCCGAGAAACTTGCCGCAGTCGCCACAGTTTCTTTTTTCCACTTTTTACCCTTTATAGGGTTCTCCTGGGGCGTTTCCATATATGCTTTTTTCGCCTTTGCAGCGTCGCGGCCTTGCGTGAAATAACGAATCATACCGTCATTTTTTTCAATCATCGCTTTCTTCATTTCGGTGGAATACTCTTTTCCGCAAGCCAAAAGCGTCTTTTCCGCGTTGGACTGTCCGCCCAAAAGATACACATCGCCCACAAGAACGCCCGTTAAAGTAACGGTTTCGCTTCCGCTCGCGGCAGTAAGTGTGTTTTCGTTTTTGTCCTTTTCCTGCCTGGGAAGTTTTACAAGCCATTTTCCGTCATCACCAACGGTGGTGCTTACGCTTGCGTCCTTGAATTTAACGGTAACCGTCGCACCTTTCCTGCCTGTTCCCCAGATATTGATTTCCGCATCGCGTTGAAGCACCATATCGTTTCCCAGCGCTCCTGCGAATGCAAGTTCTTCACCGTCGGCAAAAGCCGTTACGGT
Source organism: uncultured Clostridia bacterium (assembly GCA_934434555.1). Taxonomy (GTDB): domain Bacteria; phylum Bacillota; class Clostridia; order Christensenellales; family QALW01; genus UMGS1322. The sequence goes on along the minus strand of CAKRZX010000019.1, from coordinate 35,349 downwards.
AAGTGCCGACAGCAGCATTGCCGCAGCAAGAAGGATTGATACAATCTTCCTTTTCATACATTCCTACTCCTTTTTCCTGATTTTTTTATCTTGAATGCGATAACCGCCGCCGCAGCACACACCGACGCTGCAAGAGAAACGTAAAACGCATTTTTGATTGACGGGTCAAGTTCGACGGTGTTTAAAAATGCGTTTATTCCTGAATCCGAGCCGTTATCGCCTGTTTTTTTGAGATTGCTCGGTTTACCGAAAATCAATTGCACATTATCTATTGTAAGTGTTTCCGTTCCCTCGGAAATCGATCCGAGGCAAAGAAGCCACTCATTTTTGTTTTTTATGTCCTCATCGGTAACGGTAAACTGACCGCTTATAAAGAACCATTCACCGGTTTTTGCGTATGCGGAAGAAAGCGAAGTAAGCACGTTTTCGCCCGACGCCCGCAAAAAGGAATTTGCGCTTCTGCCGCGAATAAGCAAGCTTATATTGCTTGCGCTGTTCTGTCCCTCACATTTAACGGCAAGACCGACGGAATAACCCCCGGGAGAAGTTATGTACGGGGAAATATCAATTGCCGGCGATGACCAGGAATGCGGTATGGATATCATTTTTAAGCCGTTGCCCGAATAGCCCTCGCCGATTTTATAATCCGCATCTCCGAACGGCTGCCACGTGATTTGCGCAGATTCAAATTCGCTGTCGTCTTTTGAAAGCAGATTTTCGCCCGGCAAGGCGGTTGCGTCGGGACCCACCGGCGGAACTGTTGCCCTCGGTGACGGAGTTAAAATCACATCTTCCGGCGGAGCGGTAACTTCGCCTTCAACACCTACGTTTGTAAGTCCGGAATAGCCTGCGCTTATTCTGGCTGTGCCGGTTCCGCTGTTTTGAAAAACGCAAAAGTTATCAATGTAAATTCCGGTTATATCATCTTTTATACTGTCAAAGCAGAAATACCAAGTCTGCGTGCCGGAAACATCGCTTTGCGCAAAGTGTATCGGATCGGTTACGATGTGATACCAAAACCCTGTTTTGATATCGTGCCTTGCAACACGGAATCTGAATTCCGTATTGTCGGAATTTGCGGTTTCTGTTAATGAAACAGCGTTTGAACAACGGAAAAGCGCGTTAAGTATGGTGCTTTCGCCCGGATTTTCGCCTGAAAAGAAAACATCGAATTCAACCGTGTAATCCGTGTCCGTACCTCTTTCCTGCAAATCCTTGCTTAAAACGGGATATAAATCAATGCACGGGCTTACCCAGCTGGGAAGCCCTTTGCGGAAAAACGCAAGACAGTAGTTATTGCTCCAACCTTCCTTTAATACCGGCACTGCCGAAAGTTCGCCGCCGAAGCGGTTCGACCACAGGTCGGCATGCGAAAATTCGCTGCTGCTGTCCGCGGGAACAATATTTTCGCCTTTTGCGTTTGTCGGCAAAGCAAAAAATACTGCGGCAAGCAGTGCCGCGGCAAGAAAAACCGAAATAAATTTTTTCATAAAGATTCACCGCCTGTGTACAGTGTAGCGCTGATTAATAATTTATTTTATCATTTTATGACCCCGATGTCAATACCGCAAAAGAAAAAAATACTTGCTTTTATGCGAATTTTGTAGTATATTGAAATAAGCAAGTAAAAAGTTTTCAGGGAGGATATTATGAAAAAATTCTTTAAGGAATTCGGCGAATTCATCAAGCGCGGCAACGTTATGGATCTGGCGGTAGGTATTATCATCGGCGGCGCGTTCCAGTCAATAGTAAAATCTCTTGTAGGCGACATCATTACACCCGTTATAAGCATAATCACCGGCGGTATCGATTTTTCAAACCTGTTCATTCTTCTCGGTCAGGCGCCGGAGGGCGTTGAAATCAAAACCATTGCCGATGCGCAGGCGGCAGGCATAGCGACCCTTGCTTACGGCAACTTTATAACCGCCGTAATAAACTTCTTGATTATGGCGTTTGTGGTATTCTGCTTTGTAAAGGGGTTAAGGAAACTTGAAACACTTGCACCCATAAAACTTGATGCGGAGGAAGAACCCAAAGAACCCACAACGAAGAAATGTCCTTTCTGCCAAAGCGAAATCGACATAAAAGCCACCCGCTGTCCTCACTGCACCTCGGTTATTCCCGAAGAGGAAGGCGAAGAGGAAAGCGAAGAAGAGAACAAAGAATAAAGTTTTTGCCCCGTTTTCGGGGCTTTTTTATTGCAAAAATTTTGTTTGGCATATTTAATCCAAGCAAAACCCGCAAACAAAAAAAGATTGAAAATCTATCGGTTTTGTTATATAATACAGTATAACAATGTGTTTTCGGCGGTAGAGTATGAAAAAAATCCTTGCGGCAGCAGCGGCAGTGGTGCTTGTCTGCGTAACAGTGTGTCTTTTTTTATTTTCCGACAGGGAATATTCTGCCGTATACACAGGACTCGGCACGGTAATAAGCGTAAAAATAAAGTCACAAAAGGGCAAAAAGGTCAATAAAGAACTTTCGGAACTGTTTACATTGCTTGAAGATACTCTTGACGCAAACGATTCGTCAAGCGTGCTTTCGGCGTTTAACGAAACGGACGAAACCGACAACGAAATTATTGCCGACCTGACAAACCGTTGTATTCCGCTTACTGCCGATACGAACGGCGCATTTGATTTTTCTCTCGGCGCGCTTACCCGCCTTTGGCATATAGGGTTTTCCGACGAAAAAGTGCCCGATGAAAATGAAATTGCCGACGCGCTTAAAAACAGGGGCGCGGAAAAAATAATTTGCGAAAACGGGACTGTCAAAAAGCCCGAAAGCGTGAAACTTGATTTCGGCGGTGCGGCGAAGGGCTATGCCTGTGACCGTGCGGCGGAGATCCTTAAAAAAGAAAACGCAAAAAGCGCAGTTATAAGCGTTGGCGGAAGTCTGCTTTTTTGGGGTAAAAACGGCTTAAAAGAGTGCTGGACGACGGCGATTCGCGACCCTTTTGATTCAAATAAATACGCGGGAACATTTAATATTAAAGGCGGTTTTGTTTCGACTTCCGGCAGTTACGAAAGGTATTTTGATTTTGAAAATGAAAGATACCACCATATTCTTGACCCCGAAACGGGTTTTCCCGCAAAAAGCGACCTTGTAAGCGTTACGGTAATTGCCCAAAACGGCACGGTTTCCGACGCACTTTCCACCGCCTGCTTTATTTTGGGCGAAGAAAAAAGCAAGGCCGTGCTCGAAAAGTATTCGGCAAAGGCCATTTTTATTTACGGTGACAAAAGCGTGTCGGCGGATATTGATTTCGTGTGTGACGGAGAGTATTTTTTAAGATGAAAAAGGGCGATATTATTCTTATATGCACGTGCATGATTGCGGGACTTTTGCTTTTTCTTCTTCCCCGTTCGGGCGAAAATTTCACCGTGTACGCTTCCGGCGAAGTTTACGGCACGTACAGCCTTTTAACCGACAGGATTCTTACCGTAAACGGAGTGGAAATTCACGTTGAAAAGGGAAAAGTGTTTGTTTCCGATTCCCCGTGCAAAGATAAAGTATGTGTTAAAAGCGGAAAAATAAATAAAGGAAGCATAGCGTGTCTGCCGCAAAAAGTAGTTATAGTAATAAGTTCGGCACATCTGCCCGACGGGGTGACGGGATGAAAGCAAAGCGTGTTGCCCTTTGGGGTATTTTAAGTGCCGCCGCAATAGGAATTTCGGCACTGGAAGGGCTGTTTGCATTTCCCTTTCTTCCGCCCGGGGCAAAACCGGGACTGTCAAATTCAGTGGTTATCCTTGCAGCAATAAATTCGTCCTTTGCGGGCGGAATATATATTTCGGTTATAAAGTCGCTTTTTGCGCTGTTTACACGGGGTACTGCGGCTTTTATCCTGAGCCTTGCGGGCGGAATAACTTCAAGCACCGTTACCGCACTGCTTATTAAAATGAAAAAGTGCCCGTTTTCCCTTATGGGAACAGGCATTATAGGGGCAATAGTGCATAACGGAATGCAGTTGCTTGTTTCCTGTCTGCTTTCGGGAACCGCGGCGGTGCTTTATTATGCGCCCGCACTGCTTGTTTTTGCCTGTATTTCGGGCGCACTGACAGGTTTTATTGCAAAGGTTACTCTGCCTTTTACATCTAACGCATTTATCAAAAAGGAGAAAAAATGAACACAGAAAAAGGAATTCCTCCGAAAAAGCGTGTCCGCGGCGGGATACATACCGGTCACGACAAGAACACTATGTTTATGCCCGCGCGGCGGCTTGACTGCCCGGAAAAAGTTACTATTCCCATGCAGCAGTGCATAGGCGCACCCTGCGTACCAACCGTAAACGTGGGCGACAAAGTAAAAGCGGGGCAGAAGATAGGCGACAGCGACAAATTCATAAGCGCTCCCGTACACGCGTCAATTTCGGGAACGGTTACTTTTGTGGGCGACGTGCGTCTTGCCACCGGCGCTCTCTGTCAGGCGGTAACGATAGAATCCGACGGACTTATGGAACCCTTTGAGGGTATCACGCCCCCGGACGTTACCGATAAGGAAAGTTTCCTTAAAGCCGTGCGGGAATCGGGCGCGGTAGGATTGGGCGGCGCGGGATTTCCCACCCATGTTAAACTCAATACCGACAAAAACATCGATACGCTTATCGTCAATGCCGCCGAGTGCGAACCCTACATTACCGTTGACTATCGGGAAGCGGTTGACAACTCATGGGACGTGCTTTCGGGCGTGTTTGCGATAAAGGACATAATGAAGATTCCCCGCGTGGTGATTGCCGTTGAGGACAATAAGCCGGAGGCGATAAAGATTCTTACGTCAATCGCCGCAAAAAGCCCCGACGTTGACATTATGTACCTTAAAACGAAATATCCCCAGGGGGCTGAAAAAATGGCGGTGTACTCCGTTACGGGACGCAAAGTTCCCGCAGGCGGACTGCCGGCGGATGTGGGCTGCATAGTTATGAATATTGCCACCGTGGCATTTTTGGCACGCTACTTAAAAACGGGCAAACCGCTTATTTCCCGCTCGCTCACTTTTGACGGCACTGCCGTTAAGAATCCGCAGAATGTACGCGTTCCAATCGGAACAAGCATACGGTATATTATTGACGCGTGCGGCGGTTTTTCACAGGAGGCGCGCAAAGTGATTTTCGGCGGACCCATGATGGGCGTTGCCGTATTTGAACTTGACGGACCCGTATGCAAGCAGAACAACGCAATTCTTGCATTCTCAAAAGAAAGCGAAAAGAAAGAATACCCCTGTATCAACTGCGGACGATGCGTTTCCGTCTGTCCGATGAATCTTGAACCCGTGCTTTTAAGGCGGGCGATAGCCGCAAGGGATACGGAATCAATAAAGAAATCAGGAGTGACAGCCTGTATGGAATGCGGCTGCTGCGCATATACCTGCCCCTCGGGACTGCCCCTTGTGCAGTATCTGCGTTTGGGTAAACAGTATTTAAGAGAGGAGAAAAAATAATATGGCAAACCTGCTTGTAAGTTCCTCGCCCCACCGCAGAGGAACCGCTTCAACACAGCGCATTATGCTTGACGTGCTTATCGCCCTTGTTCCCGCCCTTATTGCCGGAACGGTCATCTTCGGGCTGCGCGTGCTGCTTTTGGCGGCGGTCTGTGTTGCCTCGTGCGTGCTTTTTGAATATCTTTCCCGGAAGATTATGAAAAGGTCAAACTCAATTTCCGACCTTTCCGCGGCGGTCACCGGGCTTTTGCTGGCGCTTAATCTGCCCGCAAACATTCCCCTCTGGATGGCGGTTTTCGGCTGCCTTACGGCAATAGTTGCGGTAAAGCAGTTTTTCGGCGGACTTGGGCAGAACTTCGTAAACCCCGCCCTTGCGGCGCGAATAATTCTTCTGCTCTGCTTTGCGTCCGCGATGACTTCTTTCCCCGCTCCCGTAATCGGATCCGCCGACGGCGTAACGGGTGCAACGCCCCTTGTTTCCCTTAACGGCGGAAACACCGATTCTATGCCCTCGCTTCTTGATATGTTCTTGGGGCTGCGCGGCGGAAGTTGCGGCGAAACCTGCGCCCTTGCCCTTATTGTCGGCGGAATATACTTAATGATTCGTCGTGTAATCGCACCCACGATTCCCGTAATATTTGTTTCCGCTGTGTTCCTGTTTACGCTTTTAGTAAGTGGCTCGGCGGAAATTGCGCTTTATCACGTGCTTTCGGGCGGATTGCTTCTGGGCGCGATTTTTATGGCTACCGATTACGTTACCTCGCCCGTTACAACAAGGGGCAAAGTGATATATGCGCTGGGCTGCGGGCTTATAACCTCGGTTATCCGCCTTTACGGCTCACTGCCCGAGGGAGTATCGTACTCAATAATACTTATGAATATCTTTACTCCCCTAATTGATAAACTGACCGTCAAAAAACCTTTCGGTGCAAAAAAGGAGGCATCAAAATGAAGCTTAAAGAAGTTTTAATGCCCGCCCTTAAACTGTTTGTTATCTGCGTTGTTTCTGCGCTCTTGCTTGCGGGAACGAATGCACTTACAAAGAATAAGATTGCCGAAAGTTCCGAAAAGCAGGAGGACGAAAGCAAGAAAATTGCCTTTGCCGATGCGGAATCCTTTGAAAATGCGGACCCTGTTGAACTTGCTTCCGGCAAAGAAGTTAAAGTAAGCGTTGCCAAAAGCGGGAACGGCGAAATTATCGGATACGTGTTCACTTCCGCGTCAAAGGGCTACGGCGGGGACATTACCGTTATGACCGGTGTTGATAAGAACGGAACCGTGAAAAAAACGGTGATACTTTCAATGAACGACGAAACGCCGGGTTTGGGACAGAATGCGGGCAAGGACGAATTTTTGAATCAGTTTGCCGATAAATCGGGTAAATTCACCTTTACCAAAAACGGCGGAAACGGCAATGAAATTCAGGGCGTAACAAGTGCGTCCTTTACCTCAAAAGCAGTTATTGAATCGGTCAATGATGCTCTTGATGCATTCGCCGCTTTATCAAAGCAGGAGGGCTGAACTTTATGAACAATTCACTTTCAAAAGAATTTACAAAGGGAATAATCAAAGAAAACCCCGTATTGCGGCTTGTTTTGGGCACGTGCCCCACGCTGGCGGTAACAACCTCGGTTTCAAGCGCAATAGGTATGGGACTTGCGGCAACGCTTGTGCTTGCCTGTTCAAACACGGTAATTTCACTTTTAAGAAACGTGATTCCGCAAAAAGTAAGAATTCCCGCGTACATAGTTATAATCGCATCGTTTGTTACAATAGTGCAGATGCTTGTTAAGGCGTATGTGCCGTTTCTTGATGCGCAGTTGGGCGTGTATCTGCCTCTGATAGTGGTAAACTGCATAATTCTGGGTCGTGCAGAAGCATTTGCGGGCAAGAATCCCGTGGCGGCAAGTCTGCTTGACGGCTTGGGGATGGGCATAGGTTTTACCTGCGCACTGCTCTGCATGGGTCTTGTGCGCGAAATCCTCGGTACCGGCGGCATTGACCTTACAAGTTATGTTCCCGGACTTAAATTCTCAATTCCCGGATTTTCAGAAACACCCCTGCTTATCTTTATTCTTCCGCCGGGCGGATTTTTCGTGTTCGGAATTTTAATGGCAACGGTAAATAAACTTGCGTCCCGTTCGGGCAAAAAGACGGTGAAGAAAGCCTGCGACGGCTGCCCCATGCACGAATCCTGTACTTCGGGCTGTGCAGAAATCGGGGAGGAAAAATAAATGAAACTGCTTTTTTCAATTCTGCTTACGGGAATTTTGACAAACAATTTTGTGCTTTCGCAGTTTTTGGGTATCTGCCCCTTTTTGGGCGTTTCAAAAAAGACCGATACCGCAATAGGTATGAGCGTGGCGGTAATTTTCGTTATGGCTGTTTCAACGGCGGTATGCTACCCTGTAAACGTGTATATTTTGGGCGAAAAATTCGCGTATCTGCAAACGATAGTGTTCATTCTTGTAATCGCTGCCCTTGTGCAGTTGATTGAAATTCTTCTTAAAAAATATATTCCCTCGCTTTATAACGCGCTGGGAATATATCTGCCGCTTATTACCACAAACTGCGCGGTTTTGGGCGTGGTGCTGCTTAATATCGGCAATAATTATAACTTTGCGCAGTCGATGTTTTCTTCCGTCGGCGCGGGACTCGGATTTATGCTTGCAATGATTATGTTCTCCGGTGTCCGCGGGAAGATAGAAAACAACGATATTCCGTCCTTTTTACAGGGGCTGCCCATAACGCTTATTGCCGCGTCGCTGACCTCGGTATCCTTTATGGGATTCTCGGGAATAATCGAAAACATTTTTGCTTAAAAGGAGAAGAAAATGAACGAGATTTTAATTGCCGTGGGCATAGTTGCCGCCATTGCGGCGATAACGGGACTGGGGCTTTCGGTAGCGTCAAGCGTGTTTGCCGTTCCGAAAGACGAAAAAGAGGAAAAGATACGTGGGTGTCTGCCCGGCGCAAACTGCGGCGCCTGCGGATATTCGGGCTGTGACGGTTACGCTGCGGCGCTTGCAAAGGGAAATGAAGAAAAGACGAATCTCTGCGCACCCGGCGGAAACGAGGCCGCAAAAGCGGTTGCCGCGGTTATGGGAAAACAGGCGGAAGCAGCCGTTGCGCAGACAGCCCGCGTGCTTTGCGCCGGCGACTGCGAAAAAGCGAAAGACAAACTTGACTATTCGGGCATTACGTCCTGCCGCGCCGCCGCGAGTCTTTTCGGCGGACATAAATCCTGTGGTTTTGGCTGTATCGGCTACGGCGACTGCGAAAAAGTCTGTCCTTACGGCGCAATAAAGGTGGAAAATTCCCTTGCAAAGGTGGACGAAAACAAATGTAAAGCGTGCAGAAAGTGCGTTGCCGCCTGTCCGAAAGGAATTATAAAGATAACAGAAAAAGAAGAAAAACGGGCGCTTGTAATGTGTTCAAGCCACGATAAAGCTCCTGACACCCACAAAAACTGTACTGCGGGCTGTATCGGCTGCGGGAAGTGCGCGCGCACCTGTCCCGCGGGGGCGATAGAGGTAAAGAATTTCCTTGCGTGCGTTGACCGCGAAAAGTGTACCGGCTGCGGCATCTGTGCCGACGGATGCCCCGTAAAATGCATAGTTATGTGCTGAAAAAATGTTTTATCGTGATAAAAAACGAGAAAATTACGGCGGGCATTGCCCGCCGTAAAAATTTTTATTCTTTTGCGTAAATAACGGTAATTTCAGGATGAAGCTGCAAAATCGAGGCGGGAATCTCGGGAGTAATCGGTCCGAAAAACGCCTTTTCAACAATTTCTTTTTTGCTTTTGCCGTTGGCAATAAGCAGAATACTCTTTGCCTGCATAATGGATATCATACCCATTGTGATTGCCTTGCGGGGTACATCGTCAGGCGAAGAAAAGAACCGGGCGTTGGCATCAATGGTGGACTGATGAAGTGCCACAACGTGGGTGTTTTTTACGAAAAACCTGTCGGGTTCGTTAAAACCTATGTGGCCGTCAAGCCCGATACCGAGCAGTTGCATGTCTATTCCGCCCAAAGATTTTATGCGGGCGTCGTAGTCGGCGCATTCCTTCTCCAAGTCCTCCGCTTTGCCGTTGGGAACAAAGGTGTTTTCCTTTTTTATGTTCACACGATTAAAGAGGTTTTTGTCCATAAAGTACCTGTAACTCTGGTCACTTGTGCCGTCAAGGGAAACATATTCGTCAAGGTTGACCGAATGCACAAGGGAAAAATCCAAATCGCCCTTTTCGTACCACTCGGTCAGTTGGTCGTATATTCCCACGGGCGTTGAGCCTGTGGCAAGTCCGAGCACGCAGTCGGGCTTCATAATTATCTGCGCAGAGATAATATTCGCCGCCTGTCGGCTCATTTTGCTGTAATTTTCAACTTCAATAAATCTCATCAAATTTCAATCTCCGTTCCGTCAACAGGGAATACTGTTTCAAATTTATCCGAATCTTTGAGGGGGAGAAGAAACGGCAGTTTTTGGGGATTTACGTGGCTAATAATCAGTTTGTCCGTGTCCGCCTTTGAGTACTGCACCTGCGCTGCGTCGGAATCAAAGTGGGCGCCCTCGCAGATTATAGCGTCAAAGTGTTCGCCCCTTGTAAGCGATTCAAACTCGCCGTAGTTATGCCCCATATCGCCCGTAAAAAGTACTTTTTTGCCGCTTGATTCAAAGACAAACGAGTAAGAGTGCCCGGGGATATGATTTGTGGGCATAGCGGTAACTTTCACGTTGCCGTCATCGTACACAACGCCCGCGGAATAGGTTTTCATTTCCGCATTCGGCTTTGCGCCCACGCAGAATTCAACCCACGCGCTAAGAAGCGGAATTACCTCAGCGTCGGGGAAATATACGGTAAGGTTGCAGTCTTTGTGAACCCACGTCATCTGGTCGATAAGTTCGGGCAGGCCGTTGTTGTGGTCGCCGTGGCGGTGGGTGATGAACACCGCTTTCAACTGATTGAAATCAATACCGTAATTTGTTAAAAGTGAACACACGGGCGCGCCCGCGTCCACAAGAAAGATTTTTCCGTCGCACTCCACGGCAACGGATGACGTAAAACGCCCTTTTTCAGGAATGCCGTGGGAAGTGCCCAAAAACAGAAGTTTCATTTATGCGTTTCCTTATTTCATAAAGTGCCTGTGCAGGAAGTTTGAACTGATTTCAAGGCTCCTGAACGGGTCTTCGGAATAGTCCTGTTCAACAACGTAGTATTTTACGCCCGCATTCTCGGCAGATTCAAGAATGCCGTCCCAGTACATATTGCCTTCGCCGATTTCACAGTATGCAGTGGAAAACCAGTCGTTGCGGTCGGCTTTTTTCATATCTTTAAGGTGAAGAATGTCGATTCTGCCCTTTAACAGGTCAATCCAGTGACGGATATCGCCGCCGCCGTTCTGAATCCAGTAGGTATCAAGGCAGATTGTGCCCACTTCTTTGTCAAGATTTTCGCAAATTGTTTCAAACGCCGTTTTGCCGTTTTCAAGGCGGAAAAATTCATGGCTGTGGTGATGGAACGAAAAGCGCATATTAAGGGGTTTCAGTTTTGCACAGATATCGTTCATTCTGCCGACAAGGCGCACAGCGTCGTCAACGGTAAGAATCTGACCTGCGCCGCCGATACCCATAATGGGTGCGCCAAGCAGTTTCTGAATTTTAAGCGCCTCGTCAAAATCATTGGTCATACGGTCGAAATTTTCGTGTGTGCCGACAATTTCAATGCCCTCTTCTTTTGCTATCTGACCGAATTCGGCGTAATCGACGGCACTGCCCGCGGTCTGTGCCTGGTCATACCCTAAATCTTTGAGTTTTTTGAAACTCTTGCGCACGTCTTCGGGGGTCTTCATAAAGTCGCGGATTGTGTAGAGTTGTACTCCTAATTTATCAAACATTTTTTCTTCCTCCAAAAATTTGTGTATACAATTCCTGCATACCGAATTACCTATTATATGATACCTCTTTTTTGTATATTTTTCAAGTACTATTTTTGATTTTTAACAAAAAAATTTTGGGGTATTGACTTTTGAAAATTAAAATGCTATACTGTGAAAAACAAAAACGGAGGACAGGAAAATGGCGTTTGATATAGGCTTTTCGCCTGAGGACGGAACACTGCTGTGGCTGAAAAATCCCTGCGACAAAACAGAAATGAACTGGGTAGAGGGCATGAACCGCTGGGGAACGGTAAAGGGTGCGGAAACGGTAAGCATTAAAAATACCGACGGCGGAATATGTGCCGAATACAGGACAAAGCACCTTAAAGTGACCGTTAAAAGGGTGCTTGACGGCGATATCTACCGGGAAACGTATACATTTGAAAACCCCGGCACGGCAGATGTATTCTTTAACAGGGGTGCTGTTGGTGTATATACAACTTTTAACGATAATTATGACCTTGCCAACGTATGTCTGACGCAAAAATGCCATACGCACATATGGTGCGGAAGAAATTCCTCATATATAAACGCCCGCAAAATGGGTATGTGTGATTATTCCCTTGCGCTTGTTTTAACAAAAGGGAGCCTTGACACATACAGTGTTGAAAAGGAACTTTCAAGCAACGACCGTGGAGATTTTATACTGCACCCGATGCCGTTTCACTTGCGCCCGAACGAAAAAATGACCCTTGAATGGGAGATGTTCTGGGTTGCGGACGGCGAATTTGACGAAGCAATAAGAAAATATGAAAACGTTCTGCCAATAAGCGCGGATTTATACACCGTTTACCGCGATGAAAGAATAAGGTTTTCGGTTGCGGACGAAAGCGCGAAGATTTTCCTTGACGGCAAGCAGATTCTTTCCGAGCACAAGGACGGCGCAACAAACGTAAAAATGAAGCCCTGCCGTTTGGGCGACCATACGTTTATAATAAAATACGGGAACAATCTTGAAACAATCGCGCAGTTCTTCGTGCAGATTCCGTTCAGGGAACTGGCGAGGAAACGCGCCGAATTCATAGTGCACAATCAGCAGTTTTCTTCGCCCGGAGATTCCCTTGACGGGGCATATATGGTTTATGACAATCAGGATAAATGCCTTATTTACGACGAGCAGTTTGCCGATTACAACGCCTGCCGCGAGCGTTTGGGTATGGGCATTTTTATTGCAAAGTATCTGCAATACGACCGCGACGAAGAGATTTTTGACAGCCTTATGCGCTACTATGCCTTTGTTGCCCGCGAGTTCTTTGACGAGGATTCCGGCACGGTTTATAATGCCGTGGGCAAGGACCCGCACTATAAGCGGCTTTACAATGCACCGTGGATGTCGGTGTTTATGATGGAAATGTTTAATCTTACGGGCGAAAAAGTTTATTTGGAGAGAATGTACAAACTGCTTTGCGTCTATTACGGCATCGGCGGCGAGAAATTCTACCCAAACGGACTTTCAATGTTTGAATCGGTGGAAGCGCTTAAAAAGGCGGAGATGTTTTCCGAAGCGGAATCGCTGACGCAAATGTATAAAAAACACGCCGACAACATAATAAATATCGGCTGGGCATACCCGGGGCACGAGGTAAGTTACGAGCAGACTATCGTTACGCCCGCGGTTACGCTGCTTGCGCAGGTGTATATGCTTACCGGCGAAGAAAAGTATAAAATCGGCTGCAAAAAGCAATTGCTTATTCTTGAACGGTTTAACGGACGTCAGCCAAGCCATTTGCTTAACGATTTGGCTATCCGCCACTGGGACGGCTACTGGTTCGGCAAGCGGCAGCTTTACGGCGATACGTTCCCGCATTCCGCATCCGTGCATTCTTCCGACGCGTTTTTGCACTATTACTGGATTTCGGGCGAAGAATACTGGAAAAGGCGGGCCGTTTGCGGCGCAAGAAACAACCTCTCGGTATTTCACCCCGACGGCAGTGCGTCCTGCACAAGGCTGCACCCCTTAACGGTAAACGGAATCCGCGGCGAGTACTATGACGAATTCGCCAACGAACAGGACGGCTTTTTATACTTTATGATAAAATTTTTCAAAGCCCTTGAAAAATAATAAAAAATCGCTTGACAGATAGGAAAACAAGTGATATCATCATAAAAAATAAAAACCGACGACTAAGAAGAGTAACCTGTTTTGAAACTTTCAGAGAGTTCCGCAAAGGTGCGAGCGGGATAGGGAATAATCAGGCGAATGGACTTATGAGGGTGACCGAAAGCAGTTTTTGCAAGTAGCAGTCAACGGGTTGCGCCCGTTACAGTGCAGTTCATATGTAAGTATGATTTTGAGCGGATGATTTATTTCATCAATTTGGGTGGTACCGCAGGATTATTAAAGACCCTGTCCCTTATTTTGGGATAGGGTCTTTTTGTTTTTTTTTGAAAGGGTGATTATTTTGTTAAGAGAATCAAGGCGATGGCGGAGATAGTTTTTTCGCTGTCAAAAATCAAAAAAATTTAAGGAGATTAAAAATTATGAAAAAGATTATTTCACTTGTTATATCAACCGTTATCGCACTTGTTTGTGCATTTTCCTTTACAGGCTGCAACGAAAATAAAAAAGACGGCACTCTTAAAGTGGGCATTATCCAGTATATGAGCCATCCCTCCCTTGACAACTGCTATAAGGGCGTAAAAGAGGCGCTTGATAATTCGGGGCTTGACTTTACTCTTGAATATCAGACCGGTTCAAGTGCTTCCGCTGACGCGGACTGCGTAAACTTTGCCAAAAATATGGTTGCTTCCGACTTTGATATTATCATCGCCATTGCAACTCCCGCGGCAAAAGCGGCATTTTCGGCAACTGACAACACGGATATTCCCGTTATCTTCTGCGCGGTAAGCGACCCGGTTGAGGCAAAACTTGTTGAGGATATGAACAAGCCCGGTTACAAATGCACCGGCACAAGCGACGTGCTTGATTTGGAAGCACAGGTTAATATGATAAAGGGATTCCAGAGCGACGTAAAGAAAATAGGTATTCTTTATACCGCGTCCGAGGATAACTCGGTATCGAACCTTAAACGCTTTAAGGAAATATGCGAAAAACAGAACATCGAAGTAGTTGACAGCGCCGTTCAGGGTGCGTCGGACGTTCCCGCCGCTGCCGAGGCGCTTGCCCAAAAAGTGGACTGCATAAATAACTTCACCGACAACAACGTTGTAAATAACCTTTCGGTAGTGCTCAGCGCGGCTGAAAAGAATAACATTCCCGTGTACGGTTCGGAAGAAGAACAGGTTAAAAACGGCTGTCTTGCGTCGGTTTCAATTGATTATGTTGCCCTCGGAAAGGTTACGGGCGAAATGGCGGTTAACGTTCTTAAAGGCGCTGACGCCGCAACTATGGCGGTTAAGACCATAAAAGACGCGTCCACCGTTGTAAACGAGGAAGTTATGAAGAAACTGGGGCTTACCTATTCGGGCACCTACACCGCAGTATCAAAATAAGGAGAATCTGCTTTGAATTTTTTAAGTACGGTAGAGGTCTTTGTTGAAACGGGCCTTGTGTTTTCAATAATCGCAATGGGATATTATGTGTCGTATTATATACTTGATTTTCCCGACCTTACGGTTGAGGGCACGTTTTTAAGCGGCGCGGTGGTGTTCGGGCTTATGGCAAGTTCCGGCATAAATCCGTGGCTTGCGGTAATATGCGCTTTTATTGCGGGCTGTCTGTTCGGCTGTGTTACGGGCGTATTGCACGTATGCCTTAAAATAAGACCTCTTCTGTGCGGAATACTTGTTTCAACCGGGCTTATAACGGTGAATCTTATTGCCGTAAGCGCGGGGCTGACTGGCAAATTTGACGGCACGGGCAACACGAGCATTTCTTACGGAAGAACGGTAAACACGTTGCAGGACTATTTCTTCGGCGATGCCGTTCCCGCAAGAATAGACAAGGTGAATTTAAGAAGTCTTGTTATCTTCTTTTTAATAGCCCTTGCGTGCAAGATTCTTCTTGACTTATATTTTAAGTCTAAAAACGGACTTCTTTTGCGTGCCGCGGGCAACAATGAGCAGTTTGTAAAAATGCTCGGCGTAAATCCGGGCAAAAGCAAGATAATCGGGCTTGCATTGGGCAACGGCCTTGCCGCGGTTTCGGGTGCGCTGTACAGCCACATAAGCGGAAACGTAAACCAAAGCATGGGCATAGGAATGATAGTAATCGGGCTTGCGTCGCTTATAATCGGTATGTCGCTTTTTGCAAAGGTGAAGTTTTTGAAGCCCACCACAAAAGTTATTTTCGGCGCAATAATCTATCAGGCGTGCCTGACACTGGCACAGAAAATAGGCGTGCCCAGCGCGTACAACAAGTTGATAATGGCAATAATGTTCACCGTTGCATTGGTGCTTTCTTCAAAAATGAAAGGGGGCGGCAAAAATGCTTGAACTTAAAGATATTTCGGTTACGTTCAACAAAGGCACTCCCGATGAGGCGGTACTGTTTGATAAATTCAATTTCAGCGTAAACAAAGGCGATTTTATTTCCATTGTGGGCTCAAACGGAAGCGGAAAAACAACAATGCTCAACCTTATGTGCGGAACGCTTTTGCCGGATTCGGGCAAGGTGATGTTCAACAATAAGGATATCACATCGCTTTCCGAACACAGGCGCGCCCGCTTTATAGGCCGTGTTTTTCAGGACCCGAAAATGGGCACCTGTTCTAACCTGACCGTGCTTGAAAATTTTGCCCTTGCGGATAATAAAAATAAGCCTTACGGCTTGGGAAAAGCGATAAACAAAAAGCGGATTGACTATTACAGAGACCTGTTAATGCGCTGCAATATGGGCTTAGAGGACAGAATGAATACTCCCGTAGGTGCGCTTTCGGGCGGACAAAGACAGGCGATTGCTCTTGTTATTGCGGGAATGACGAAAGTGGATTTGCTGATTTTGGATGAGCATACCGCCGCTTTGGACCCGAAGTCAAGCGAACGCATTATGGTGCTGACAAACGAACTTGTGTCCGCCGACGGCTTGACCGCGGTAATGGTAACGCACAACCTGCGTTTTGCCACCGAGTACGGAAACAGAATAGTTATGATGCATCGGGGCGCAAGCGTGCTTGACATCTCCGGCGAAGAAAAGAAAAACGTAACGGTAAACGACCTGCTTGGCGTATTTAACGAGATAAGCATTGAGTGCGGAAACTGAAAAAATCACCCCGAAAGACGGCCTTTCGGGGTGTAATTTATATTGCAAAGGCGAAGGCGGCAAAATCGTAGGTGATATCTTTATAGTGTCCAACGCCAGTGAAACGGTAACAGGGAATGAAGAAATCTCCCTCATAGCCTTTATAGTAAACAAGTTCAACGGCTTTTACAACTGTTTTATCAAAATTTATGTCAAATATGCCGTCAGTAAAACCGTAATGCCTTTCTAACCGGTCCAATGCCTCTTCAAAAGAAACGGTCTTAACCGTTGAGGCATAATGGGGCTTTGACCACCGCTTGGTAATTTGCATAATATATTTGTCATCAAGGCTTGTCTTAATTTCCGTGTAAGCCATTCCGTATACGGTGTACCCGTCAATAACCTGTTTGAATTCGGCATTGTAAGAGGGAGTACCGTCCATTCGTATGTATTTATCGGGAAGCACTTTCAGGTCCTTTGCCGCTTGCTCGCTTTTGTCAAGAGCGCCGTCTTTAACGGTGATATCCGACAGCGGAACGGAGCAGTCAAAAATAAGGAAATTGTCATTATGCCGGTCTAATTTATAGTTTCCGCTGCTGTGAGCACGGATTCTTAGTTGCATGGAGATATCGCCAAAGAAATTCGGCCATGCTTTGTAAATTTTTATATTGCGATTAAAAATCGATTCGTCCAAATCCTCAATTTCGGCTGTAACATTTTTAACTCCGGGTTCGCACGTTACTATCTGTGGAATAACTGCGGCTATATCGTCTGTATTCGGCACTCTGCGGCACGCGGTAAGTTGCATTAAGCACAGTACACTCAAAATCAGCGAAATTGCTTTTTTCATAGCTTTATCATTCCTTTCGTTTTCCTTACTGTTACTATACCATATTCTTCCTGTCCGTGTCAATGTCCAAAACCAAAAGTTTACAATTTCACTTTTTAAGCACAAAAAAGCAGCGCGGAGAAACTCCACGCCGAAAATAATTTTTATTTTTCTGCCCAAGCGAGCATTGTTTCTGCCATTTTGTCCTTGTCGCAAACAAGCGAGTGAAGCACTTTTTTGCCTTTGAGTTCGACAATCTGAACGGGTTCTTTTACGCCCATGCTTTTAAGTTTGTCGGCACAGTCAAATTCGTCGGCGGGGGCAGTGCCGAAAATTGCATCAAGCACCGAATGCGGGAATTTATACGGGCTTGCGGTGGAAAGCATAACCGTGAAAGTGCCGTCGCCGCTTGACTTTTTGTGGTTTTCGTAAACGGCGCAACCCACGGAAGTGTGGGTGTCAATGCAGTAGTTCTCATTTTCCCACATACTCTTTATAGTCTCTGCCGTGGCACTTTCGTCAACGTATCCGGCGGCAAAAACGGAATTCAACTGCTCAAAAACCCTGTCGCTTACCTTGTACGAGCCCTTTTGTTTAAGTTCCGCCATAAGGGAAGAAACATATTTGTCGTCTTTGCCGGAAAGTTCAAACAGCAGCCGTTCAAGATTCGATGAAATCAGAATATCCATTGAGGGCGATGAAGTCTTGTAAAATTCGCGTTTTGCGTTGTAAACACCCGTTTCAAAAAACTCGGTAAGCACGTTGTTTTTGTTTGACGCGCAGATAAGTTTGTTTACGGGAAGTCCCATTCTTAAAGCGTAGTACCCGGCAAGAATATCGCCGAAATTGCCTGTGGGCACAACAAAATTGACTTTGTCGCCCAAAGAAATTTTCTTATCCCTTAAAAGGTCTGCATAGGCGGAGAAATAGTAGGCGATTTGCGGAACAAGCCTGCCCCAGTTAATGGAGTTTGCGCTTGAAAGTTTTATTCCCCGCGCTTTGAGTTCCGCCTTTATGTTTGCGTCGGCAAAAATATTCTTAACGCCCGTCTGTGCGTCGTCAAAATTGCCGTTTACGGCACAAACAAACACGTTATTACCGGTCTGCGTAGTCATTTGCAACTGCTGCATTTTGCTTACGCCCTGATTGGGGAAGAATACGCCGATACCCATACCCTCAACGTCGGCAAAGCCTTCAAGTGCCGCCTTGCCCGTGTCGCCGGAAGTGGCAACAAGGATAACTATCCTGTCCTTCTCGCCCATTTTCGCCTTTGCGGTTTTAAGAAAATGGGGCAGAATTTGAAGAGCCACGTCCTTAAAAGCCAGCGTGGGGCCGTGATACAGTTCCATTACGGCGTTTGATTTACTTAAATAGTGAAGCGGCGCAACGCCGAGGGAATCAAACTTGCTGCCGTAAGCGGAGGAAATGCAGTTTTTAAGTTCATCTTCGGAAAAGTCGGTCAAATACCGAGAGAGCATCATAAATGCTCTCTCCTGATAAGACATTTCCGCCATTTTATTTATTTCTGCAAGTGTAATTTCGGGAAAACTTTCCGGCACGAACAGACCGCCGTCAACGGAAATTCCCTGTAAAAAACACTCCGACGCGCTTTTTGAAAGTGATGCGTCTCTGGTGGAAGTGTAGCGCATTGTTTATTCTCCGATTAAAAATTCCTGCATAAACGCGGGGATTTCCTCTTTATCGGCACTAACCGAAAGAATAAGGTCTACCCTGTGCTGTTCGCAAAGAGGTTTAAGTTTGATAAACAAACCTTCAAGTTCATTCATGGGGCGATCCATATGCTTTAAGAAGCCGTCAACATAAATGGTTTCAAGGTCAAAGTTAGAGGCAATAAGCCCGCTGATAAAGCCGTAAAAAGTGTATGCGCCGTTTATTGCATACTCGGCGGTGTCAATAAAACGAACCTGATGTTTGAGTTCGCAGATATAATCCTTGTTGTTAAAAAGGAACGCAACGTTGCCCTTGCTTTCAACCGAGGCCTTGTTGGCGCTTTCAATTATTTTTTTTGTTTTCCCCGAACCTTTTTTGCCGTAGATGATTTTAATCATATGTAAATCCTCCTTTAATATTGGTGATTATATTATAAACTATTTTAAGGGAAATTTCCACTGCTTTTTTATAAAATCAGAAGATTTTTTTGAAAATTTACGTAAAAATTCACCTTGAAACGAATTTTGAGCGCATTTTTGCGCCCAAAAAGCAGAAATTCTATTTCCTCGCGTCCGATTTTACGCGCAGTCTGTTTATTGCGCGGGCAAGATGGGCCTCGGCGGCGCGGTGTTCCTGCAAACTTCTCTTTTGCAGAAGTTCTTCTTTTGCCCTGTCCCGCGCCCGCTTTGCGCGGTTTATGTCTATTTCTTCCGGCCGCTCGGCTGAATCCACAAGCACAAGCACATTGTTGTTTTCAACCTTTACAAGCCCGTTTGATACCGCCGCAATGTGGGTTTTGCCGTCAGGCGTACGCAAGGTAAGCGTGCCGGGAAGAATGGCGCTTATAACGTTGCGGTGGCGGGCAAGTATGCCGTAAAGACCGTTTACCGTAGGCAGAATAAGCGATTCGCCCTCGCCATCAAAAAACACCTTGTCGGCGGCGTAAATCGATAAATGAAATGTGTTCATCTCAGTGTTTCCGCCTTTTTCTTAACATCGTCAACGGTGCCGGTGTTGAAGAATGCCTCTTCCGGATAAGCGTCAAGTTCGCCGTCAAGAATTGCTTTGAACCCTTTTACGGTTTCGCTCACGGGAACGTATACGCCGTTTATTCCGGTAAATTTTTCGGCAACAAACATAGGCTGCGACAGAAAACGCTGTATCTTGCGCGCCCGCATAACGGTTTTTTTATCCGTCTCGGAAAGTTCGTCAATGCCCAGAATGGCGATGATATCCTGTAATTCGTTGTACTTCTGCAAAACTTCCTGTACGCGGCGGGCAACAAGATAATGCTCTTGGCCTACAATGCGGGGCGAAAGTATGCGGGAAGTTGAATTGAGCGGGTCAACTGCGGGATAAATGCCCTGCTCGGCAATTTTTCTTGAAAGCACGGTGGTTGCGTCAAGATGGGTGAACGTGGTGGCGGGCGCGGGGTCGGTAAGGTCGTCGGCGGGAACATAAACTGCCTGAACAGACGTTACGGAGCCTTTTTTTGTTGATGTAATCCGTTCCTGCAACGCGCCCATTTCGCCCGCCAGGTCAGGCTGATATCCCACCGCCGAGGGCATCCTGCCCAAAAGCGTGGAGACCTCGCTGCCCGCCTGAACAAAACGGAAAATGTTATCTATAAACAAAAGCACGTCGCGGTGCTCTTCGTCACGGAAGTATTCCGCCATAGTCAGCCCCGAAAGCGCAACGCGCATACGCACGCCCGGAGATTCGTTCATCTGCCCGAACACAAGGGCACACTTGTCCGCCACGCCGCCGGAATGCATTTCGTTCCATAAATCGTTGCCTTCGCGGCTGCGCTCGCCTACACCGGTGAATACCGAATATCCGCCGTGCTCGGTAGCAATATTATGTATAAGTTCCTGTATAAGCACGGTTTTGCCTACGCCCGCGCCGCCGAAAAGACCGATTTTGCCGCCCTTCGGATAGGGTTCAAGCAAGTCAATAACCTTTATACCCGTTTCAAGGATTTCCGCCGCGGGCTGCTGCTCGGAAAATGCGGGAGCGGCCCGGTGAATTTCCCAGCGCCCGCACTTTGGGTCAACTTCGCCCAAGCCGTCAATAGGTTCGCCTAAAACGTTGAACATTCTGCCCAAAGTGTTTTTCCCCACCGGCACGGAAATGCTGCGACCCAAAGATTCCACGGGAGTATCAAGGGTAAGGCCCTCGCTTTGAGAGAGCATTATGCAGCGGACCGTGTTGTCGCCTATGTGCTGCGCCACTTCCATTGTGCGGACAGAGCCGTCAACGGTAACTTCGAGAGCCTCTTTTATTGCGGGAAGTTCGCCGGAAGCAAATTTGCAGTCTGCAACGGGACCCGATATTTTTACGATTTTTCCTCTCATTTTTTCTCCTTTTGCCTTTTCAATGCCCGCGCACCTGCGGTGATTTCGGTCATTTCCCTCGTTATTGCAGCCTGCCTTTGGGCGTTATACTCCTTTGCCAGTTCCCCCAAAAGTTTATCCGCGCTGCTGCCCGCTGAATTCATTGCACTCATACGGGCGTTTTGCTCGCTGCAAAAACTGTCAACAAGGGCGCTGTAAATAAAGCCCGAAACGTAACTTTTTATAACGTTGTTCAAAACTGCACTTACCGACGGTTCAAATTCAAAGGATTCGTCAACCGTTTTTTCGCCCTTTTTTGCAAACTGCGAATGGTGAAAGGGCAAAAGGCGTGTCGTTTTTACCGTGGGGTCTGCGCCGCTTTGCATATCGGTGTACGTTATAAGAATCTTTTCTGCCTGCCCCGAATCAAAAAGTTCAAGCAGAATATCGGCAATTTCACGCGCCCGCTCCATTGTGGGGTTCTGGGCTGTGTAAAGAAAAGTTTTTTCCGTTTTTATTCCGCGGCGGGAAAAATACTGACGTCCGCATTCGCCTACAACGAAAAGTTTTGTGTCTGCATGGTTTGACAGCATTTTTTCTGCTTCTTTTTCCACGTTCTGATTGTATGCCCCCGCAAGACCTTTGTCCGCGGTTATAACAAGACTGGCATATGTGCCGTTAAGATTGTGGGTTTCCTCTTCATCGGGATAAAAATATCTGCTTTCAACACGTGCCGACGTGCGGAATATCCGCTTTATTTCGCCGGCAAGGGCGTTGAAGTACGGGCGGGTGGCGTCAAGTTCCGCCTTGGCTTTCGTAAGTTTTGCCGAGGCGATAAGTTCCATTGCACCCGTTATTTTTTTTGTGTCCCGTATGCTTTTTATGTGAGCCTTTATTTCGCTTGTGCTTGCCATACGTCCTCGTAAAAGCGCTTTGCGCAAGAGATTATTTCCGATTTGTCCGTGTCGGTCATATCGCCGCTTTTGTCAATTTTGCGGCATACGGAATCAATGTGGGAATGCAGATATTCAAGCAGTTTTTTAAGAAGTTCGGGTATGCACTCGGGTGAAACATCGCCGAATATGCCCGATAACATGGAAACGAGCGTCAGCACCTGATTAAGGGGCGAAACGGGCGAAAATTGGGGCTGGCGGAGCATTTGCATAAGCCCCTGACCGTAATTCAGTTTCCGCTTGGTGCTCTCGTCCAAATCGCTTGAAAACTGCGTAAAAATCTCCATTTCCCGATACTGCGCCAAATCAAGCCTGATTGTTCCCGCGGCTTTTTTCAGCGCCTTTGTCTGCGCCGCACCGCCCACACGGGAAACGGAAAGCCCCACGTTTACCGCGGGCCGCTGACCCGAGAAAAACAGGTCGCTTTCCAAAAAAATCTGACCGTCGGTTATGGAAATTATGTTCGTGGGAATGTACGCCGAAACGTCGCCCGCCTGCGTTTCCACTATGGGAAGCGCCGTCATCGAACCGCCGCCCTTTTCGCGGCTTAAATGCGCCGAGCGTTCAAGCAGTCGGGAATGAAGATAGAACACGTCACCGGGGTACGCTTCGCGTCCGGGGGAGCGTTCAAGCAAAAGGCTTAACGTGCGGTATGCCACGGCGTGTTTTGAAAGGTCGTCGTAGCAGATTAAAACGTCCTTGCCCTGCTCCATAAAATATTCGCCCATTGCGCACCCTGCATAGGGGGCAATGTATTGAAGCGGCGCCGCGTCGCTTGCCGAGGCATTTATCACTATTGTATAGTCTATGGCGCCGTTTTCGCGCAAATCCTGCGCCAACTGTGCTACCGACGAGGCTTTTTGCCCGATTGCAACGTATATGCAGATAACGTTTTTGCCTTTTTGATTGAGTATCGTGTCCAGAACAATGGCGGTTTTGCCCGTCTGTCGGTCGCCGATAATCAGTTCGCGCTGACCTTTGCCCACGGGAAACATTGAGTCGATGGCAAGTATGCCCGTTTCAAGGGGCTCGTTTACGGGGGCGCGGTCGATTATCCCCGGTGCGGGGTGTTCCACGGGACTGAAACCGTCGGCGTGAATTTTGCCCAAACCGTCAATAGGTGCGCCGAGCGCGTCAACTATTCTTCCGATAAGCCCATTACCTACGGGAACGCCCGCAACTTTGCCTGTCTTGCGCACGGGCGAATCTTCTTTTATTGCACGGTCGTCGCCGAAAAGAATACAGCCGCAGCCCTCTTGCGAAAGTTCCTGTACCATTCCGCGTATTCCGGAAGAAAATATAAGAATTTCGCCGTATTTGACGCCCGAAAGACCCGAAACGCGGGCAATGCCGTCGCCTACTGCGGTAACGACACCGATATTCTCGCTTTCCGCGTCCCATGATTCTATTGCGTCCCGCATAAGGGAAATTATGTTTCCGTTTTTTGCGTCAACGCCTTCAAGCAGTTCTTTAAGGGAATCAAGTCCGGCGTCGATGCGCGCGTTACTCATTTTTGCCCTCCGTCTGTTTTAAGATTTTCTCCGCGGCGCTTACCGCCAAAGCGGCTATTTCGTCCTTTGCGCCGTCAAGAATGGCGGCTTTTTCTCTTTCGCCCTCTTTTGCGGCTTTTTCTATTATTTCTTCTCTCTCATTGTTGGCGCGGCTGATTATTTCTTCCACGCTTTCGTTTGCCGCCTTTTCTGCGTCGGACTTCATTTTTGCAATTTCGGTTTCGGCGTTTTTCAGGCGCAAAGCGTACTCTTCCTCGCTCTTTTTTGCGTTTTCAAGGCTGTCGTTCGCCTCTTTTTCAAGAGCGGCATAATGCTCTCGGCGCTTATCCATAAAGTCGCGCACGGGCTTATAAAGCAAAAGATACAGTCCGCCGGCAAGAATTATAAAATTGAACAGGTGCAGCAATATCTGCTGCCAATCGATATTAAGCGGGAGCGACATTGCTCTTTTCCTCCGTTAAAGTACGAATATAATAAGTATGGCAACTATAAGCGCATAGATAATTGCGGTTTCGATAAATACAAGACCCAGCATAAGCCCCGAACGGATTTTGTCCGCTGCCTCGGGCTGACGGGAAATTCCCTCGGCTGATTTTGAAATAGCAAAACCCATACTTATTGCGCCTGCCGCCGCCGCAAGACCTACGCACGCCGCAGCGGCGATTGCCTTGCTTGAAGTCGATGACGCTTCCGCCGTTTCGCCTTCGGCAAAAACGGTCATACCCAAAGCGCACACGGTAAGAATGATAAGTGCTGCGGCAAGAATTCTTTTAACAGTTGTTTTCATGATAATACCTCTTTCTTTTTGCTTGATTTTTTATGAGAAACTTCACCGTAGAACAGTGCGGTAAGCATTGTAAGCACGTAGGTTTGTATAAGCGCGTGCAGCAAAGTAAACATTATTCCCACCGCTACGGGAAGAACAAAACTTAAATTCAGGTAGTAGTACACCAAATCCGTTACAAGCAGTCCGCTTAAAAGCGCGCCGAACAGACGGAAACTCATTGATATGGGCAGCGAAAATTCCTTTAACGTGCTGCCTGCCCCCTTTATTCCGTTGCCCGCAATTCCGCCGGAAAGAATAAATAAGTACGAAAAGCACCCCAGCGAAATCGCGCCGTTGATGTCGGCAAGGGGCGCGGGGAGCGACAGGGAAGCACCGTTTATTCCCATTGCCTGAAAACCGAAAAGTTCAAACAGAGTGCCGAAGAAAATATACGCACCCGCGGCAAAAACGTAGCCGCCGAGAAGTTTGTTCATTTTGGGACTGTTTGTCTTTGCAAGATTATCAAAATACCCGACTGCCTCTTCAAGCACAAGTTGCGCTTTGTTCGGCACAAGGGTAAACCGCGGAATAACGAAAATCCTTATAATCAGCGCCGCAAACAGCAGTACGCAGGTTACGGTTATCGCCGAAATCAGCGCAGGGTTTACGTTTATAAGCCCGAAAAGGCTTACTTTGCCAGTTTCGTGAAGTACGGCGTCACGCATTTCCGCCTTTATGCTTTCCTTTTCGCCGCCGCTTTTAATAAGCAGAGAAGAAACCAGCGACGCAATTAAAAGCAGAACCCATACCGCAATAAAAACAACACGCTTTTTTCCTTTCAAAAAATCACCGCCTTTGTATTATGCATATGTTATATTCGCTTTGCCCCCGATTGTCAAGTGAAAACATCTTTTATAATTTCGGAAAATTTATCTTTTGACCGACGAATCAAAAAAATAAAACTTTTTTATAAAAATCGCTTGACACTTTCAGTGATATAGAATATAATTGTCACGTTAAGTGTCGCGAGTGTGCTGGAATTGGCAGACAGGCATGACTAAGGATCATGTGTCAACAGACGTAAGGGTTCAAGTCCCTTCATTCGCACCATTATTAAAACCCCGATGATTGCTGAAAAGTCAGTGATTATCGGGGTTTTTTAGCGTTTATATATTGCTTTTCGGCTCTCTGAAATGCCGTGTTTTTTCGTATAAAGTACACACCCATGTACACACCCGTGGGCATAAAAATGCACTGTGCCGGGAATTCTCCGAACAGTGCTGCATATTATGTGCTGATTTTTCCATCGCCTGCCGACAGTAGTCCGTTACTTACTTACTTACTGCATTTATCACGGGTTTTTCTGTCGCCCGCCGACTGTCGGTCCATATAGAATAACACTACGCTCAAATCACAGGTTGATGTGGTGTCAGCCCACCCTTTACGATGTCAGGTATAGCAAATTTGCGAGTTTCGTGCAATTGTTTTAAGATTTAATTTTTGAGCATTTTTCTTACTTCTTTATCGAAATCAGAGGTAATCTTTTGCGTTCTGTTGAAGATATCGTATGGCTGGTGCTTTCTTTGAGAGCTTCGTGATCGCCGAGGTCATTAAGAGTTATTATAACAAGGGAATCGTGTATTTCTACCGAGATAAGGACATGAACGAAATCGATCTGGTGATTGAAGAAAACGGAACGCTTTATCCTCTCAGAATGAAAAAGCATGCGGATCCGCAGAAGAAGGATATGGATGCTTTTGATTTGCTCGACAAGATCCCCGGCACAAAGCGCGGCTCGGGCGGATTGATTTGCCTTTATGACAGGCTTATCACACTGAAAGGCAATGACCGTGTTATTCCCATCAACTATTTGTGATAGACTTATATGATTAAATTAAGGCAACCGAGTTGGCCCAAACAAAACTCGGCTGCCTTTGTCTTTTCCGCTTATTGCGTTTTGCCGTTGTCTGATTTAAACGCTGTCGATCACCGAAGCAAAGTAGTTCTCGGAAACCGAGTCGAACAAGAAAGCGTCGATAAGACCCTTGCGCTTTGCCTGCTGTACTTCCTCGGTAAGGTTTTTGTTGCTTTCGTCATCCACAAAAAGAACGATTCGACAGTTTTCCGTGCTGCGTTTAACCTTATCACGGATTGCCATACGCTCGGAGAACATCCAGGGCGAAAACATCTTGACCTCCATTAAAAGCACATCCGGCCGATGCGTTTTGCACCACTCGGCGGTGGAATCCGGCGACTCGGAGATCACAACCTGGCAATCGTCCAGTTCCTGCATCAGCATTCGCTCCATGGTGTGCGCATGGATATTGCTCTGAATGTCCAGAACGATCTTTTTCATCATTTATCACTGCCTTTTCGAATTAAAACAATTGCCAAAATACCCCCGCCAATCACCACTGCGGCGATAACGGCAACGATCCACCACGGAAAAGAAAACTTATCGCTCTCCACAGGAGAAGTTTGTTCTGTGCTGTTTTTGCTATTTTCTTTTAGATCGGTGCTCCTGTCTTTACCCGGCTCAACGCTGCTTTTTTCATCATCGTCGCCTTCAAGACTCCCGCTGTATTTTACCGGCTCTGTCATAGTTGCCTTACAGACAAGGCAGCAATAGGTCTTTTCGCCATCGGCTTTGGGCGAAGGTTCCCGGGTTATTGTTCCCGCATCCCAATTATGTCCGGCAGCAGGAACTTCAGCCCGCTCGGTAACACCGCAATCACATTCCCGTGTCTTAATGCCCGCCTCTGTACAGGTTGGCTTTGTGGTCACCATCCACTCGCCGAAGCTGTGGGTGTGTGGGGAACTGTTTTCATAAAACTCCACACGGATCAGGCGGCTGTATGTCGGCGCACTTTCTAAGCCTCCGACCACATTCCAGGCAGCATAACAGTACCATTTCACTCCCAATTCCTCCGGCACCTTATAGCGGTCCCCATCTGCGTAGTCAATGGCACGAATCATCGCCATGTTTTCTATATCCGAGACATACCACTGATATTTCAGCGTACCGCCGTCGGGCACACTGGCATTAGTGAACAGGGTAATACCGTCACCGCCGGTAGACATATAGCAATCCGGCATTTCCCCTTCGATCACAGGCTTCACTGGCCCCTCCGCACTAACCGTTGTAGCAGCAAATCCCACAAATGCTAATACAAATATAAAAGTAAAAACAACTCTTTTCATATCTGCTCCTCCTATGATTTATTATTTGTTCCCGAATTTCAATAGCCCCTTGGGATTGAATAATCCATATCATAAAGGCTGTTTTCGATCAGATGATTCGGCAGTTTCCCCATCTGCCGAGAAAAGATCTCGGTATGTTCCAGTTCAAAAAGGAAAGATCATTCGCTTTTTTCCCAATAGGGATAGTCTGAAAACACAAACTCTCCCGCAACATTTTTCTCTGTCGGCAGTTCAACATAGAGCTTGCTGCCGCTTGGCGGCATTTTCACAGCAATCACAACCGTAAATTTTCCGTCGCCTTCATCCCGGACACTGTCCACACAGTTGTTGTAAGAGGCTTCGCCCTTACGCTTCTTGCAAGCTACATAGACATCGCCCTTATATTCAATCAGTTCTTTATCGGCAACCGCACGATTAAGCGTTTTATCGGTAAATTCCTCCGAAAAAACCTTTAAGAATTTTTTTCGAACACCTTCGATCGTGTTTATATAATCATACGGAGGAAACATAGGCACATAATTCTTTCGCTTGAGCCGTACAGGCTTCGCGCCGCCCGGATACTCACCTGCAAAATTCAAGCTCAGCCAAAGGCTTCTCGCTTCATCTGCCATTTCTCTCGCATCTGCGTAGTATAGGACTGTTCCGTCCTCAGGAGAAAACGCATACCCGTTTACTCCGCGAAGACTTTCAATTATGGCAAGCTTATCATTTTCATAATTTTTCCAAATCGCAACAGCTTCCTCGGAAACACTTTTCGCATATGAAGCTATTGAATAATTATCGCGTGCCGTAATAAATCTGACATCCTCGTCCGAAACAAGCCGCCCGACTTCTATTCTTCCTTTATAGAAATCTGATGAATAACCGTATGTATCGTTGTCGATGATAAAAAATGTAAGTTCACTTCCGTCGGTTTTATCAACATAAAACGCCACCTGGTTTTCGGAAAAGCTTGCCGTAACGGTACCCACCCAGCTTTCCGGCAGTGTGATCTCATAGGTGCCTTCGGAAAACCGCACCGAGCTTATTTTTTCGGTCGTTATGAGCTTACAAAGCTCCTGCGCAAATGACGAATAGTTTTTCGGAAAGCTGTTGGTTCCTTGGGCGCTTATCTTCGTCCCGTCCGCCAACACGACCTCAAAGCTCATACCGGTTCCGTCAAGCACCTGAGAATCGTAACCGTGAAAGTCTGCCCATTTTTCTATTCTGCAATTACCGAATAATTCACACAGCTTTTGAAAAAGCTTTTCGTCTCCGTCAATTTTGCGGATGGTATCGCGGCATTCCGCATTCCCGGAGGTCTTATCATCCCACATTTCCGTGCTGATGTAATACTCCAAATGAACGCCGTTCTCCGTTTTGTATCCCTCATAAACACGGTGCTGTGCCGTCATATCGGTTTGCACCAGCTTAAAGCTTTTGAAATCCATAGGATACCCTCCGTAATAATTATTATCATTATTACTACACTTGTTACGCTTTGAAGCGCAAGCGGAAACGGATATTAAGGAGACCAAAACCAACATAAAGCATAAAAGACGCTTTTTCATTTATCCTTTCTTTCCGAAAGGTACCGAATCCCATTCGGTGCCTTTCGGAAAGAAGCTTGCCGCAGCAAGCCTCTCCCGCACACAGACTATGACATTTTCGGAAAACCGAGATTGTATGCGCCGCAAGCGTAGAGCTTGCCATCCTTAAACCAGACATGCAGCACTTTTGCTTTGCTTTTTGCAGCATACCATGAATAAATCTGTGCATCCCGCTCAGCATCGTAACGGTACTCCGATGGATCAACACCGATATGTGCAATCACATCATCAAGGGTAAAATCGGCCTGTTCTGCGGCAAAGAAATAGTTCAATTCTCCGAAATATTCCTTGAAAGTTTCTTTCAAAACCGATTCATCGGCTCGATTTTCGCTTACCGTCTGCGATTCGGTTGATTCCAGGTTAAGGTTATATGGATTATCAACATTCATTGTATCACCTTCACCGTTGTAAACAGTCCGGTCAGACTCTTTCCAGAAGAATCATTCCGTAGCTATACAGCAGGCATCCGTCTTCGGTGACGGGAATCTCCGCAAAGGAATCAACCTTTTCCCCGAAAACCTCACCCTCGACCTTCGTGTCATAGTAGATCTTTCCGTTCTCTTCCTTCCATACCGTGCTTTCAACAGCGGCATAGCCGTCCTCACGGACAACCGCCCCGTGCTTGGCAGCCTCCTCGCGCATTTCCTCCGGCACGAACATGAGCGTATTGAGCACGCCGCCCTCGGCAAACTCCGTCCGGTACTGCATCAATTCGGCACTGCCCTCAAATCGCTCATCCTGAGGCGGGTTATCGGGTGTAAAAACCTTCGTTCCATCCGGTGTGGGCACACGGACTTCCTTTACTTTCCAAATCCCGAGAATATCCATCTTTATTTCCTCCTTCTAATCAAATCATCAAGCCCACGGATCGGCCGACTTCGGTGTACGCACGCCGGTCAGCAGATACTGCTCCCACAAAAACCACTTGCCGTCGCTGCCGCGCTGCCGCATCTTAATGGGACGGGGATCGTCCGCACCGCCGCAGGGAATAAACAGCTTCATATAGCCCTGCTCCTCGCCGGACACGTGATTGCTTTCAACGACAATTGTATACGGCTCAGTAGGGGTGTAGTTGTTTTCCGGTGTGGAGCCGGAAAAATACGTGAAGGGCAGATAGGTCTTCCCGTCGCGGAAACGGTCGTTAAGGAAGGAAATTTCCTGTCCGTTCAGCGGACGGGGTCCCCGCAGCCAATTCAGCATCTCGGTACCGATGTTCTTGTCCGCCGCGTATGCACAGAGGGCAAGAACCGTAAGTGCTGCCGTTTTAAACGGCGTGTCAAGACTTGCCTCGGGTAGCGCCTGCATTTCGGCAAGGCTTTCCGGCAGTGACGAGAAGGTAAAGGTCTCCCGCTTGTTGCCGATGGATCGTGCGGTGGTGCTCACCGCCTGCTGGGCTGTGCTTTTCAGTTTGTCAAAGATACTCATGGGTCATCTCTCCTTATATATAATTTTTTATTGCTGCTTTTTCTTGCGGGCGAAGCTGGCGTTAGAATTTGCCTCCTCCGCCTCCATGGGACGATCCGGAAGAAGACGTGTGCGTGCTGCTCCCTCCGCCTGAATCGCTGGCTTTCGGTTTCGCAGTGCGTGTGACAGTGTTATACAGGAACATATCGCGGCTCTCGGTGATATTCATGCTGCCGGCTTTCATATAACTGTTCGCCGCAGGCTGGAATCGCACGGTTTTGAGCTTACCCTTCATAGAGCCCACCGTGATAAAGGACAGAATAAAGCCGGCTATGATCGCCACCAGTATCCAGCCCGGTTTCATAGGCTCTTTAGGCATATTGCCGGAATCGTATGGCTTTTCGGTTCTTGCTTTTGTAATAAAATCGTCGCAAAGCTCGGCAAAGGTATTAAAAGCGTCAGCATAATCGCCATCCGACAGATGCTCCTTTATCTTATCTCCGATATATTGAATTCCCGCATCCGTGAATGCCGTGATGCCGTAGCCGGTGGTGGATATGTACCAGTCACGATCCTCCATGCTGATGAGCAGCAGCAGACCATCCCTGTTGTTGCCGTAACCGTAGCCGTTATAATCGTAGGTGTCATCGGCATAGTCGGCAGGCGTAGCTCCGTTCAGCGTTTTCGCAGTCACGATGACGATGTCCATCTTTTGACGCACACGGATCTCCTCGAGCTTTTCCCGCAGCGCCGTCTCCTCACTTTCGGACAACAGATCGGCATCATCTACGACCCGATCCTTATCACCCGCAAACCCGGTGGTGCCCTCGGCAAAGGTAGGAACTGTCACACACAGACAGAGCACAAGAGTAAGCAGAACTGTCCATATTTTCTTTTTCATTCTGTTTCCTCCTTAAAATAGTCCGATCATGTGCAGGAGCCAGGCCACGCCATAGGCAGCGACGCTGTATATCGCCGCCAACAGGAATGTCCAGCGCGTTGCCGCAGCTTTATCCACCGGCAGATCGCCGACGAATTTCCCGGTCTGTCCGTTCATGGCAAATGTGTATTTGTTTCCGTTCCACGTTGTGTTGAGCAACCACACGGGATACAGCGCATAACGTGCCTTGCCGTCGCGGAACTGCACACTGCTGTATTCCGTCGTGACCGTGGTATATCCCTGCACAGTTCCGGCAAAGGTATCCTCGGTAGAGCGCTTGACGCGTTTGTTGGCACGGTCAATACTCGCCTCGGCAGTTACATCGTATTTATCCGCCAGATACCCTGCAAGATACGCTGTCTGAAAGTCCACCGCCTCGGAAAAATCGTATGGTTCAATGGATTCCATCAGGTCATCCGCCATTTTTGACGAGCCGTCCACCGGGACATGCTCAAAGCCGATGCTGCCGCCGCGATGCGCCATATAATAGCTTGTTTCCGTATAATTGTAGTCTTTGTCACTCCATGTACGCACCCGGGTGGCGCGATAGCGAATCTGCGCATCCACATCGGTATCGAAAAGCCAGAAGGGAACATAAATTCCCTTGATCTCGTCGATGTGGTTCTGATCCTTGAAAATCTTTGGCAGCAGCCGCTTACCGGTCATGTGCTTCATCAGCCCCGCTTTTGCCGCCTTTTTATCCAGCTTGAACGGAATGACAAGATCCGGTTTGAGAGCACCTGATAATTGGCCCATCATCACCACGGGATTGCCGCAGAATGGGCAGGCGGTAGCCGCCAGGTTGGCATCGCCGACGATCTCGCCGCCACAGGACTTGCACACATAGGAACGCAGGCCGTCGGTTTCTCCCTCCTGCCAGTCTCCTCCGGCAGCGGTTTCCCATTCCATGTTGTCGGATTTTTCGTTTTGCAGCTCTGCGTCGTAGCTTGCCAGCGCCTCCATTTCAAACTCAGTGTCGCAAAAAGGACACTTCATCTTCTGGAGTGTGCTGTCAAAGGCTATCGCGCCGCCGCAACAGGGGCATTTATATTCCTGCAATGTTTGCATGAAAAGATCTCCTCTCTAAAAAAATTCACCCATTAAACGCCGCAAGGACCGCATCTGCTTTCTGAATCCACTCGGTGCGGTCGCCGTAGATTGCGGCATCCAGGGAGTCGATCGCCTGCGCCGCCCTGTCCCCGGCATCGGCTTCTCCTTTTACCGTGGCAGAAAACCCTGACGCTATATCCTTAACCGCAGTCATCTGCTGCTTCCAAACATTTGGGGCGTTGCCGAGTGTATTTTGTATGCCGAACAGCGTGTCGAAATATTTTTTAAGCTTTTCGAAATCCCTAAAATTATTCATAGGGAGAACAAACTCGTAAAGACCCTGCGTATTGGTAAAGCTGAGCCTTACAAAGGGCTTCTTCTCGGTCTTATCACCGTTTTTAACGAGCTGCTCCTCATACTTATAGCTGCGCAGGTCAGCAATGCGGTACACGCAGGCACGGGTGGTCTTGCCAAACATCATAAACTTGTAATCGTTTTGGATATACGCCATCAGACCGATATCCTCCGCCACATAGAGATAGGTGCCGAAGCGCTTCAGTTTTTTGCTCTTATCCTTTGTTTTCCCCCGTGGCAGGAAATAGTGCTCCCACAGCTTGGTGCCGCGCTCCACCTGTGCAAGATGCGCCTGGACAGCCGGAAGATTGCTATGCACATAGTCATATGCCTTGAAGCCCTTTTTTCTGCAATTCTTGCGGCATATACAGTTGCCGTCCGACAGCTTTTGGGTTTGGATCAGATTGATATCCGCACCACAGATAGCGCATTGATTAGCCATAATTCTCCTCCTTTTTCCGACATCGTCGGTTTGTTTTTCAGTTTTCCTGCTTTGGCAGGATGCTGCTCAGCTCGTTGCTGTATCCGGCGAAGTGTCTGCTGAACTTTCAGCCGCCTCATAATACCTGTCGGCAAGCGCATAGAGATAGTTAAGCGCCCTGTCACCGAGCATTGTTTCCTTCTCTGTCGTGTTTCCGTCAGAGAAGGTCATTCCGGAGCTGCGCGTCGGTGCATCGGAGCTTCTAAAAATCCTTATCGGATTACGATGCTTGTAAAGCTTTTCTATTTCGCCGTCCTCACAGAGGATACGCAGGAAGCCCTCCGCATCCTCTGCCGTTATCGGGAAGGAACCGAACGAGGTGTAATGATCCTTCTGACTTCCCACAAGACAGTCTGCAGAGAATAACCAGCCGTCTTTTTCTTTTTTCAGGGCGAAGGAATACACGGGGTTCATTTCCGTGCCGTAATAAGCGGTATTGATCAAGACGACATCATCGGAAGTGTATTTTTTACTTCCGCCGCAGCCGAAAAGCCCGAAAACCGGCAAGAGAGCAAACACAACAGTCACGACCTTACATATGGTGTGCTTCATTGTTTTATTGAAGCGGTCTGCCGCACTCCGGACAGAATTTCGGCAAGCTCTGCCCATTCGCCGGCCTCCACCCGCAATTGGAACAACAGGAACACGCTACGGGTTTTACAGCGCCGCAGTTTGCGCAGAATTTTCCGCTGTTTTGTGCGCCGCAGGACGGGCATACCCATGTCTCGCCGCCCATTGCATTAGGCGTGGGGGAGGGCCTTTCCGGGCGGAAGTCCTCGTTATCCACCCGATTCATGGTGCCGCCGCCGTCCCAAACCCGGTTTCTGTTATCCCGGCGCATCAAAATATCCGCAAGCTCGTGCATCCTCTGTTCATATTGACGGTAAAGGTCGGTATAGGGACTGTCGGGGCGGTTGCCGTCGCTCAGCTCCAGCTCAATCTCATCAAACCAGGGTGAATCCACTCGGAGCGTCACATTAAACTCATAGTCGCAGGCATAGCGGGGCGGTACATAGCTCTTCTTATTTCCGTCGGAGTCCTTGTCAAAGATCTCCTCCTTGTTTTCCCGGATATCCGTATTCACCCCCAGCACCTGGGAAAACGCAATGAGGTCGGGGTTGCTGCTGCGCCAGTTGGAGGTCCCGGTAACGATGAACCGCTCTCCTATAGGATCGATGTATACCTTTTTGCTCCCGTCAAAGGTGATTGACGGGGCAAAGCCGGCAAGCTTCTTTTCGTTTTCCGCACGGTAAGCAAGCTGGCGCCTGATGTCCTCCACGGTCGAGTTCCGCCGCTCGCTGAAAAACGGCGAGAGCTTTCTTGCGCAGTCCTTACAGAGATTCCCGTCCTCCAGCTTGCGGTTTCCAAGAAGTCCGATTTTCTCACCGCAGATGTCGCAGTATTTTTTGTCAAATAGTCCCATGATGTAATTCTCCGTCTATAATTTATTTTTTTGTACGATCCATTTTGCATTGTTGACCTGTAAGCCGTACCCACAGAACGAACAGCAGTAGTTTTCATCAGGCATAAAATTGGCGCCGCAGGACGGGCAATCCTTTTCGGTAAAGAACTCGCCGTCCGCTTTTCGCTTTTCGGGATACCTTGCCCTTTGCATGATCAATCTCTTTTTAAATTTTTCTGTATACGGCTTTTGATTTTCGGGAAGAAGGGTTTTTGTTCCGAAAATGTCAGCCGTAACGGTTGTTGTTTCTTCTGTGTGGGCAACTTTTAATAGCTTGATTGTAC
>CAKRZX010000018.1 GCA_934434555.1 uncultured Clostridia bacterium | reverse complement strand
TACTTTGTTGTTAAGAGAACTCTTTTTATAGAACTCACGTGCCTTTTTCATATCGTCACTGTACATCAAAAATGCAAAGTAATCGATTCCCGCTTCAGCGGCGTATGCCATTTCCTTATCGAAAATTTCCTGTGTGTACTCGGGAATTTCGATTTTGCCGTCATCGGTTACTTTTGCAAAAAACGGTGCACGGAAATGATATTCAGCCGGTGAAAGAGTTTTTTCAACCTGTGAGATAATGCTTGTCGGTTTGCCGTCGTGACCGTACCATGCGTCCCAACGGATAACGCCTACGCTTGTTTTTTCACTGCGCAAGTCGGTCGAATACTGCTTATGCTCCAAAGCAACAAGTTGCTTTGTTAATCCGTTTACTTCCGAAGTCTTTTTAACGGAGAAATCGTCCATATAGTATGATGGCGCGCTTGTTTTGTCGTTGCCCACAACCTGAACATAAACATAAACGTGTTCAAGCCCTTTTTCCTGGTCATATTCAAGTTTACCGTTAATGGTAAATTCCTGCCATTCGTTTGTAAGATTCTTTTTAGGACTTGTAAGATACTTGTCATTATCCCATCCGTTTTGTTTGTAGTTGATTACAAGAATACAGTTTGCGTCGCCGCCCTCATCGGAAAGTTTTACCCAAGCCGATGCCTTGTAATCTCCGGGGCCGCATTCTTTAACCTGATTGCGGATATTTTGCTGCCAGCAAGCCCATACGCCCTGGCGGTCGCGAACCGCCGCACCGTAATCACCGGAGTGCGCATAATCTTCTTCTACTTCAATAATGCTTGCAGGACCGTACTTCTGAAACGGTGCATATTCGCCCTCTTCAAAGCCGTTGTTTGTAAGCAATTCCTCGGTTTCGGCATATGCGCCCAAAACGCATATGCACGAAACTGCAAGTATTACCGAAAGAATGGTTGATATAAATCTCTTCATAAAAACTCCTATTTGTTGTTAATGTTGCTTTTATACTCACTGATAGCGCGTTTTAGCGCATCAAGATGAGTTCTGTTGATTTTCGGTGTTCCGTCGTCGTTGAACAACTGATTGCCGTTTTCGTCGCACTCAATCGTAGGGCAAACCCAACCGCCCTCATCGTGTTCGTTCCACGCATAAATAGAGATAGTGTTTGCAAGAGTAGACAGTTTGTTGCTTTCGTCGTTAGTAAAGTCGAATGCCGCTTTTACGAACTCATAAAGTTCCTGCTCTGTTGCCTGTGCTGCGTAACTGTTCTTTGACACCGTCATCCACGATACGGGATTGATTGCTCTGGGAACGGTATCCCAACCAAACGAAACATTCGGAATAACCTGACCGCATTTTTCCTTGCCGTCAGCCCACATCTGCTTTGCTCTTGTGATGATGTTGGCAAATGCCTCACCGTTTGAGCCTGCAACGCCGTAGCGCGCAGCCGAATCGGCATCGGTGTCTTTATACTGCTCATAAAAGGACGTTGCAACCCCCGATGTCGGCATAACCGCTACATAAGGTTCTTTAATTCCGTTCTGCAAACAGCGCGCCTTATAATCAGCAATAGCACCGGGCAGATTGTTAAATTCAGCATCTGTCTCAAAATAGAAATACAGCAACGGCCTACCGTCAAGTACGGTCATATAGTAGTCCTGTTGGAAAAGTTCAATAACTTCATCTTTGAATTCTTCCTGACCGGGTCGAACTATGCAGCACATTTTAACCCTGTCATTGTACTTGCTTGTTTTATAGAACTCACGTGCTTTTTTCATATCGTTACTGTACATCAAAAATGCAAAGTAATCGATTCCCGCGTCAGCGGCGTATTCCATTTCCTTATCGAAAATTTCCTGTGTGTACTCCGGAATTTCGATTTTTCCGTCATCCGTCACTTTTGCAAAGAACGGTGCACGGAAATGATATTCCGCCGGAGAAAGCGTTTTTTCAACCTGGGAAATTACGCTTTTTTCGTTGCCGTCGTGGCCGTACCACGCGTCCCAACGGATAACGCCCACACTAGTTACTAAGTTTCGTTTTTTTTTAACATATACTCACTGCACGAGCCGCCGTAATTATTCATTGCCTTAACAAGTGCACCGATACTTGCGGAATCGTACTTACGGGCAATATAATCACTTATGCAGTACTCAACAGTATACACTGTCACGCCGTCTTTTGCAATCACAAATTTGAAAACGGCATCATACTCGGTAGGAAGAATATCCGGGGTGTAAGCCTTATTTCCGTCTTGTAACGAAAACTCAACTTCCGCGCCGTTCTTGTAAAGTTTAATCTCTGCCCCATCCTCTTTAACAAACTTAAAGTAAATACGGTTGGTGTTTGAGAAATAAACGCCTGCCGCGGTGGCTTTGTTGTTTGCATCGTCGCCCGTTACTGTCATTTTTGATGCGGGAACAGTCCTGTCTGTGGGGGCAAGCCAGTTAACATCTGCCGTTGCAAGAACATCTGCCGTTGCAAGATTATCCTCATTGAAATGCACGTACTTCTGGGCTTCCGCACCGTAAACAAGTGTGTCGCTTAAAAGAGGAATAAGGTCTGCGTACTGCGAGTCATTGGCAAGAGAATTAAAATAATCTTTTATTGTAAAATTCTCTCTTTTGTCAATAACCTTTGTTCCCTGACGGTCGGTATAAAGCAGTTCGGCGGTAATGTTTTCGGTCATGCACTGGGGTGCAATGTCATCAAAAACAAACTTTCCGTCTGCATTTGGCTCAACTTCAACACTCTTTCCGCCGCGGGTAAAGCGAACAGCCAGCTTTGTTACATCGCCCAAAACGGGTTTTACGGTGTTTGCAAAACCGTCCGCTACCGAAGCATTAAGTGAAAGCGATGTACCCAAATCAACCGAAACGTTTGAAAAATTAACATCAATACGTTTAAGGGTTATATTATAAAGGTACATACCTGTTTTTGTGCCGTCCTGGCAGAACCAGATACCCGTATTATCTTTAAGCCAGTCTTCCGAAAGAGCAAAAATGAAGTTTACTTTTGTCCATACACTCTTCTTTACGCTTGAAACTACATTTGAGTTTATATAAGGTGTACTCCCTACAAAACCGTTTACTCGGTCAAGGGCAACGGTATTACTGTTGCTGCACGCAATCTGCGCATAGAGCGTATTTGCATCGCCGCTTGCGGAATTTATTTCAGCGCTTAACATATAAACGCCGGTTTTATTCCCTGTAACGGCACTTACAACTTCGGGTTTAATGCCGATACGTTTGCCCTTTGTATCAGACGGAGTAATAAGTACCGATGGATACGTTCCGGAATTTACAAGTGCAAAAGAAGCCGTTTCGCCTGAAAGGTCATAATATCTGCTTATTTTTCTTTGGAAATTCTCTTTCGTTATCTGAGGACAGAAAACGCCGTCAGCATAATCTTCACCCATTTCATACACGGGAGTAACTGTTGCGGTGATATTGTCAAGATAAACGGGTGCAGTGGGTGCCTGACCCCAAATAAATGAAATATTGAAATACTGCCCGCCGGCATTGTTTTTCAATTCGTCAAGAGTAAGTTCGCAAGACAGTGCAAATGTTGTCCACACTCCGTTTGCGCCTTTGGCGTCAGTACGCGCAATATAATCCGTATCACCGTCCGCCTTTTTGAAGAGCAAACGCATATACGACGAATCGCTCTTTTTAACATCTGCCGAAATATCTATCCTGTAAGTATCTGCATTAGGATATTTGCTCGCCTCGGCATAGAGTTCGGCACCTATTGCCCAACGTGGTGTTGTGTCATATGCTTTCGGTTGAAGTTCAAGCACGTGACCGTGACCCTCTTCATCTGCTACTCTCGGGATAACCGTATAATAGGTGCTGTTAAATCCGCGCCAAGTACCGCTTGTTGTCGCTGCGCGGAATATTCCCCACTCGGCTTTATCATAAGTGCCCGAATTTACCGGCGTCTCGCCTATGGTCACGCCCTCAAACGTGCTTATCTTTTCGGGAATAACATTCCCGGATGTTGCAGTTTCATACGACACCGCTTCTATGCTCCCGAAGGAGCAAAGAAGCACTGCGCATAATGTAACTATGGATGTAAACGAAACAAATTTTTTCATTTTACTCCCCTTTCGATTCATAATGAACGTCTTTTTTTGGATACTACCACAAGAGCCGTACCGGCAAGAACTACCGCTGTGCAGATAACAACAACGGGCATAATGTCGCCGGAATCAACTTTGTTGCCGGTGGAACCGTTTCCGGGGCCGTAGGCTTTGTCAGTGGTAAACTCAACAGTCCAAACTGTCTTGTCACTCGTGTTTCCCTTGGCGCCGAACGCCTTGAAGAAATCTGCTTCTTTTTCGTTTATTCCTACAACAAACTTGCTGCCCTCTTCAATTTCGGGTTTGAAATCAAAACGAACAAACAGGTCGGAAATCTGATATTTTGCTTCTTCCTTATAGGATACCGTAACCGTGCCGTCATCGTTAACGGGCAGTTCTATTGTAAGAACATCGCTCTCTCCTGCGGGGATATTTATGCTTTCACCCTGACTTCCGGCAGGGCCGTACCAACCGATAGTTGAGCCGTCGCTGGCCTTATGGGTTACCTGTAAAAGAATCTGAATATCAATATCGGTTTTGCCGATGTTGAATATCTTGTACGATTTTTTCAACACGCCGTCTTTAACGTCAGCAGAAGAGAACAAACCGTTTTTGGTTACAAGATATCCGTTTTCCATACCCTCGGACACTGTGAAAATTGCACCTGAAACAGTGGGCTTGGGTGTGGGCGTAGCGGGTGTGTTGCCGCCGGCATCGGGTGTGGGCGTGGGAGCTGCACCTTTAAGTATGGGAGTAACGGTTGCGGTTACGTTGTCAACATACATCGGACCGGTAAGCGCTTTAACCGACGTAAAGTAGATGTTGTAATAGTCACCGTTATTATTGTTCTTCAACTGTTCAAGCGTAAGTTCGCAAGTGGCGGTAAGAGTAGTCCATTCCTTAAAGCCTACACCTTTGTTTCCGAGAGTTCCGACTATAACTTTATACTGACCCTCAAAATTTGAATCATTCTTGTCGGCAGCCATCTTGAAGTTGATCTTTTCTGTATCTTCGCCCTCTTTCTTTACATCAACAGAAATCGTTATTTTATAACGGAGAGCCTCAGGTGTTTTGTTTGCCTCAGCGTAAAGTTCCGAGCCTATCGCCCAACGGGGTGTAATGGTTGAGTTATTGGGCTGCATTTTAAGAACTTTACCGTGGGTGGCATCATCTGAAACAACAGTCGGTACAACGGTGTAGTTATCTCCTGTAAAGGGTTTGTCAACACCGGCATTGTCCCAGCCTTTAATGCCGTCGGGTGTTTCACCTACGGTTGCACTTTCAAATGTGCTGACTTTTTCGGGTATAACGTTTTTGCTTGTTGTACCCTCATGTTCCGCCTCTTCGGCGTGTGCTGCGAGACCGATTGCAGAAAAAGCAACAACGGCCGCTAGTAATATTGCTACGGGTTTCTTTTTCATAATTATCGCTCCTTTAAATTTAATTAACCTTGGTTATCAAATCACCTAAGTTTCGCTTTAATATTGCGTCACCCATGCACCCCTGACGAGGCAATAAAGAACCACATTTTTTCTTCAAATCGGACGTCTTTTTTTGGAAACTACCACAAGAGCAGTACCGGCAAGAACTACCGCTGTGCAGATAATAGCAACGGGCATTGCGTCGCCGGAATTAACCTTA
Source organism: uncultured Clostridia bacterium (assembly GCA_934434555.1). GTDB lineage: Bacteria > Bacillota > Clostridia > Christensenellales > QALW01 > UMGS1322. Next base: position 44,518 of record CAKRZX010000018.1, on the reverse strand, counting down.
TTACTGTAAGCGCTTTCAGTCGTAAATTCAAGTTTCCAAACAGCTCTCTCTGACGAGTTTTCTTTTGCAATGAAGGATTTGAAGAAATCTGCTTCGTTTTCGTTTATCGCTATAACAAATTTGCTTCCTGCTTCAATTACGGGTTTGAAATCAAAGCGTACAAACAAATCGGAGATAACATAATTTGTCTGTTCTTTGTAATTAACCGTAAAAGTGTCGTCATCATTAATTGGCATTTCTATTGTAACATCTTCACTTTTGCCTGCGGGGATATTAAATGCTTCTGATTGACCGCCCGCCGGTCCGTACCAGCCGATGACATCACCAGCACCGTCTTTGTGTATTACCTGTAAAAGCATTTGAATATCAATATCGGTGCTGCCGATATTAAATATTCTGTATGTTTTCTTTAACACACCGTCTTTAACATCTGCGGAAGTAAGTAAGCCGCTTCCGGTTACAAGATATCCGTTTTCAACATCTTCGGTCACGGTAAATACCGCACCTGAAACAACGGGCTTGGGTGTGGGTGTTGCGGGAATGTTGCCGCTCGCATCGGGTGTGGGCGTGGGAGCCGCACCTTTTAGTATAGGTGTTACGGTAGCGGTTACATTGTCAATATACATCGGTGCCGTAAGTTTATTAACCGACGTAAAATATATGTTGTAATTATCGCCGCCTTTATTATTTTTTAGTTGTTCAAGCGTAAGTTCGCAATTAGCGGTAAGCGTGGTCCACTCATTCAATCCGACACTTTTGTTTCCCAGAAATCCGCATAATACATTTGCATACGCACTGCCGAAATTGGAGTCAGTCTTATCAGCGGCCATCTTGAAATTGATTTTTTCAACGTCGGCGCCCTCTTTTTTAACGTCAGCCGAAATTGTAATTTTATAGCGAAGAGCATCGGGGGTTTTGCTTGCCTCAGCGTAAAGTTCCGAGCCTATCGCCCAACGGGGTGTAATGTTTGCGTTATTGGGCTGCATTTTAAGAACTTTACCATGGGTGGCATCATCTGAAACAACAGTCGGTACAACGGTGTAGTTATCTCCTGTAAAGGGTTTGTCAACACCGGCATTGTCCCAGCCTTTGATTCCGTCGGGTGTTTCACCTACGGTTGCACTTTCAAACGTGCTGACTTTTTCGGGTATAACGTTTTTGCTTGTTGTACCCTCATGTTCTGCCTCTTCGGCGTGTACTGCGAGACCGATTGCGGAAAAAGCAACAACGGCTGCAAGTAACAGTGCTACGGGTTTCTTTTTCATGATTATCGCTCCTTTTTAATTTTTATTAACCTTGGTTACATAATAATTATACTTTTCTTAAATCAAAAAGTCCAGTAACAATATTAATTAAGTCTGACACTATTTTAACATCTTTTTGGTTTTTTCTGTATTTCGGAAAGTTTTCGACCCTATTTTTTTATTGAAAACAAAAAAGAGGCTTTGAAAACTCAAAACCTCTTTTAATAAAGTTGTTAACAAAAATCAGGTTATGCCCAGCGTAATGTAAGCCGACATTTCTTTGCCGTCCCGCTTGAATACGATTTGGACTTTGTCGCCGGGCGCGCATTTTTCAAGTTGCTCCATAATGTCATTCATAACGGTTATTTCCTGACCGTTAAAAGAAACAATAACATCGTTTACTTTAAGCCCCGCCTGTTCTGCCGCGCCGCCGGGAGTAAGTTCGGCAATGTACACACCCGCATAGGTGTTGTTTTCTATTTTATTGCCCACCGTGGCGTTTATTGCCGCACGCGACACTTTACCGTTTGATATAAGTTGCTCCGCAATATTCTTTGCTATATTTATAGGTATTGCAAAGCCCATTCCCTCAACGGTTGCGTTTGTTCCGGCAGTAACTTCCTTTAATGTGTTTATGCCGATAACTTCGCCGTTTAAGTTAAAAAGCGGTCCGCCGCTGTTGCCCGAATTTATGGGCGTGTCAATCTGAATCATTTCATAGCGGTAGTTGCTTGAATCCACCATACGGTGCAAGCCCGAAACGGTGCCCACGCTCATCGAGAACTCATACCCCAACGGATTCCCGATTGCTATTGCGTACTGCCCCACTTTAAGGGAATTTGAATCACCCAGTTTTACGGGTTTAAGTTTTTCTTCCGGCTCGATTTTTATAACCGCCACTTCCGTGCGGTCGTCCCTGCCGATTTCCTTTGCGGTGTAGGTTTTGCCCGAATAAAGCGTAACCTCAATATCTTCGGCGTTTGTAAGCACGTGATTGTTCGTATATATGTATCCGTCGGTGCTTGTTATAAACCCGCTTGCCGAACTGTACTTCTGCTTTGTGCCGTTTACGGTTGCGTATACCGTGATTTTTACCACCGATTCGCAGTTTTCCTCATAAATCGAAACAAACGCACTTTCGGTGTCCTTTACATCGGTTGTAATAACTGTTGTATTTCCCGGCGTCGGTGCAGGCTCCGGGGTGCTTGTGGGTACCTCTGCGCTATTGCCGAGATGTTTATCGAAATACAGATATGACGCAAACACGCTCACAAGCATTACGATTATTATCGTAAGCACGAACGCAACCGCGCCCACGCCTTTTCTTTTGCCGTATGCCGAATCAAAATATTCTTCTCTCATTTTCATTCACCTGCATATTCAAGAGTAAATACAAATTCCGTGCCCGCACCCTGTTCGCTTGAAACGGATATTTCCTGACCGTGCTGTTCGATAATGCTTTTTACTATCGCAAGCCCCAGCCCCGTGCCGCTCTTATGCCCCGTATGCGCCTTATCCACGGTGTAAAAGCGGTCCCATATAAATTTAAGGTCCTCTTTTGAAATACCCGCACCCTCGTCTTTAACGGAAACATACACCTTTTTGTCTTTCGGCGTACAGGAAATAATCAGCCTTTTGCCTGCGGGCGTAAACTTGATTGCGTTATCTATAAGATTCTGCAAAATGCGCTCGATTTTATCCGGGTCAGCAATTACCCTGACTTTCGTTTCCGGCATATTGATTTCGGGAACAATCCCCTTGCTGTCAATCTTCTGCCCGAACCGGATTATCACGCGTCGGATAAGTTCGGTTATGTCAAACTCGGTAAAAGTCAGCGTTTCTCTGCCCGATTCGATTCTGCTTAAATCAAGCATATTGTTTACAAGTTTCGTAAGCCGCTTGACTTCACTTGAAACAATGGTCAGATACTCCGTGTATTTTTCCTTGGGAATAGTGCCGTCAAGCATACCCTCAACAAAGCCGTTTATGGACGTCATTGGCGAACGCAGTTCGTGGGCGGCGTTTGAAACGAAATCACGCTTCGACGCGTCGCTTATTTTCAGTGATTCCGCCATTTTGTTGAACCCTTGGGCAAGTTCGGTTATCTCGTCCCTGCTTGAAAAATTCAGCCGTGTATCGAATTTACCCTTGGCAATTTCCTTTGTTGCGGAATTTATTGCGTCAATCCTTGCTGTTATTCCGCAGGTAAGGGTCAGGAACACAAGGCAGCCTGTTACCGTTACCGCAACCGCGGGTATCCAAAGCGACGAAAGAATTTTTTCAAACGTCTTGTTTACGCTTGTAAGGCTTGAATGTACAACTATTATCGCCCACGGGTCAGCGCTTTGCGATTCGTTTACCCTGCGTATAGGGTAAGCGATTGTAGAAACCGTTTCGCCGATTTCCTCGTTAAAATAGTTGGATTTTATATAGATATTCTCGTTGCGTACCGCATCACGCATTTCCGTTGGAATAAACCTGCCCGAACTTACTTTGCCGCTGCGGTTGAGTTCGTAATTTATGTATCTGGTTTCGGTATTGGCTACCTGAATTACGGCGTCGAAATCCTTGGCGGTAGTATTAAGCACGGGGACGGTGTTTCCGCTTTCAATGTCAACGCTTTGGAGTTCGCCCACAGAATACATGCGGGCAATCTCCTTGGCACATTCAACAACGGCGTCCTCGCGCATTTTTGTAAGATTATGTTTGTACGATACGGTAAGCGTAACTCCTACCACGCCCACAAAAAGCATAAACACTATCATATATATTCCGATAAGTTTTGCTCTCAGTGAGTGAAATTTCATTCGGCATTTACCTCAAATTTATAACCGATACCCCAAACGGTTTTGATTGACCATTCTTCGTTTCCGCAAACTTTTTCGCGGATACGTTTGATATGAACGTCTACCGTACGGGAATCGCCGAAGTACTCAAAGCCCCATACCTGTTCAAGAAGCTGTTCCCTTGTAAACACCTTTTTGGGGTGGGAAGCAAGGTAATAAAGCAGTTCGATTTCCTTGGGCGGCATTTCAACGCGCTGTCCCTTGTAAGTAACGGTGTAATCGGTTATGTTTATAACAAGGTCCTTATATTCAACGTTTTGTTCGGGTTCTTCCCTCTGTACCGTGCGGCGGAGCACTGCCTTTATACGGGCAATAAGTTCCTTGGGCTCAAAAGGTTTAACCATATAGTCGTCAGCGCCGAGTTCAAGGCAAAGTACCTTGTCGAACACTTCGCCCTTTGCCGAAAGCATAATAATGGGAGTATTGTCGATACGGCGGATTTCGTTGCATACCTGCATACCGTCTTTAACGGGAAGCATAATGTCAAGAATAACAATCTTGGGTTGAACAGCCTTGAATTTGTTCACGCCCTCTTCTCCGTCAGCGGCGGTGTAAACATCGTAACCCTCTTTTTCAAGATAGAGTTTTACGAGTTCGGAAATGTGAGCGTCATCGTCAATAACGAGTATTTTTGTCTTGTTTTGCATAATTGATTCCTCCCGAAATAAGAATTTTAGACTAATATCATCATTTATAGCGCTATTATAGCACGTTTTTTTATTTTGCACAAGAATATTTGCACTTTATGAACAGATAATTTTTGCTAAAACAAAAAATCTGCCGCAAATACGGCAGAAACATTTATTTTGCTTTTTTGAATTTACCGTTGTTGTAAAAAAACATCACTATTCCCGCACCGCAGATGAGAACATAGCCTATAATGCTTAAATAATCGGGAACATCGCCGAATACAAAGAAACCGAGAATCGCGGCAAAAACCACCTGTGTATAATCGTAAACGGATATCTCTTTTGCCGGCGCGCAAACGTACGCTTTTGTTATTCCCAACTGACCGATACAGGCAAAAGTTCCGGCTAAAACAAGATACAGCGTCTGTAAAAACGTCATCGGCGCGAAATTAAACACGAAAAACGGCAGACAGAGCAGACAGGAAAACGCCGAAAAATAAAATATTATTCGCTTGCTGTTTTCGCCGTTTGCACCTAACTTCCGAACGAAAGTGTACGCAAGCCCCGCACCAAGTCCGCCAAGCGCGCCCGCAAGCGCAGGAATAAGGGGCGCATTTTCAAAGCCAGGCTTTATAATGAACACGCTTCCCAAAAACGCAACCGCAACACCCGCAATCTGCACAATGTTCGGCTTTTCGCCTAAAATAATAACCGAAAACAGAATTGCAAAAAAGGGCGAAAGTTTGTTAAGCATATTTGCGTCGGAAAGGTTCAGATGTCCCAGTGCATAGAAATTGCACAGTAATCCCAACGTTCCCGCAATGCTTCTGCCCAAAAGCGCGGGGATATTCTCTTTTTTTGTTTTTAAGGGAATCCTGTCTTTTATCATCATTACCGCTATGTAGATAAGCGCAACAAAGTTTCTGAAAAACGCTTTCTGAAACGCGGGCAAATCACCCGAAAGCTTTACAAACAGCGACATTCCCGAAAATCCGAATGCGGCAATAATTATATATAAAATTCCCTGTGTTTTTTTATTGACCATTTTGCCTCCGAAACATAAGATAATTGTATCACAGTTTTATTTTGCGTGCAACGGAATTTTACCGTTGATATTTTTTTGGGAATGTGCTAAAATAAGAATGAAGGGAGCGATTATATGAATCATTTACAGTTGCTTGTTACATTCAAATTAAAACCGGATATGCGCAGTGCCTTTTTAGAGGATATGTATTCTTCGGGAATATATGACAAAATAAACGGTGAAGAGGGCTGCGTAAGGTACAATTATTTTCTTGACGCCCTTGATAAGGATACGCTTTTGCTTGTGGAAGAGTGGACGGACGAAAAGTACCAGATTGCCCACCTGTCCGCCCCGCATATGGCTGACTATAAGGTGATTAAAGACAAATATGTGCTTGAAACAAAACTTGAAAAAGCAATAAAACAGTAGGCGCGGAACTTCCGCGCCTTAAAAATTATTCTGTTTGGTCTATAACCTCTTTCTGATACTGTTTTGTGTAAAGATTATAGTATCTTCCGTGCTTTTTCAAAAGTTCAATATGCGTGCCGCGCTCGACTATTTTGCCGTTATCCACAACCAGGATAACATCTGCCTGACGTATTGTGGAAAGCCTGTGGGCAATAACAAAACTTGTTCGTCCTTTCATAAGTTCGGCAATAGCGTCCTGAATTTTCTTTTCGGTAACGGTGTCAACCGAACTTGTTGCCTCATCAAGCACAAAAATTTTCGGGTTAGCAAGAATCGCGCGGGCAAAGGAAAGCAACTGTTTTTCGCCCGTTGAAAGCAAATCTCCCCCCTCACCCACATCGCTGTCATAGCCTTTATCCATACGCTCCACAATATCCGCTGCCGAAACGCTTTCAACCGCTTTGCGGATTTCCTCGTCGGTTGCGTCGGGTCTGCCGTAAAGCAGATTTTCCTTTACCGTGCCCGAAAACAGATGCGGTGTTTGCAGCACATAACCGATATTTGAGTGCAGCCACAGTTGCGAGCGTTCACGTGCGTCCCGTCCGTCAATAAGAATCTGTCCGCTTGTGGGTTCAAAGAACCGGCAGACAAGGTTTACAAGCGTTGATTTTCCTGCGCCCGTTTCCCCCACTATCGCTACATTTGTGCCTTTGGGCACTTTAAGATTGAAGTGTTCAAGCACGTATTCTTCGCCGTCGGGATATTTGAACGAAACGTCCCTGAACTCAACTTCGCCCTGCAACTCTTCCCAATTTTCGCGTTTGGGATTGAATGTATCGCCGTATTTTTCTTTAACTTCGGGCGTGTCGGCAACATCGGATTCGGTTTCCATAAGCCGTGTAAAGCGTTCAACGTTTACCTGTACGGTAATTAAATCGCTTATGGCTTTTACAATCCACTGTATAGGCTCCATCATATTTATGGCATAGGTCATAAATACCGAAAGCGTGCCCAGTTCTATAAGTTTTTCCTGTGTGAGTTTTCCCCCGCGCCACAGAACAAGTGCAAGTGCGAACCAGCCCGCAAAGGACGTTATGGAAACAAACAAACTTCTGTAATGCGCCGCGTGAAGCGATGTTTTGCGCATTTCTTCGCTTACATTTACAAAATCTCTGTCCGTTTTTTCTTCCATAACAAGGGTCTTAACGGTTTTTGCGCCGGTTATGCCCTCGTTGAACTTGCCGGTTATTCGCGAATTAATTTCGCGGATTTTCCTGTTAAGTTCAACAAGTTTCTTTTGAAAATACGAAACCGAAAGCGCAAGCAGCGGAACTATTGTCAAAACTATAAGCGCAAGCCGCCAGTTTTTTACAAGCATAACCGCCGCGGCGCCCACAATGTAGGACGTGTGCCATACGCCGTCCATAAAACTCCAAGAAACAAGACTTCCTATCCTTGAAGTATCGCTCATTACCCTTGCGTGAAGATATCCCACGCTGTTGCGGTTAAAATACGAAAACGAAAGTGTCTGCAAGTGGTCAAAACTTGCTTTTTTCATATCTCTGCCCACAAACATTTCGATTCTGCCCGCCTGGTAGCAGGAAATATAGTTTCCTATAACCTGAAAGAGCAAAAGCAAAAAGTACGCCAGTGTAAACGAAAACAGTCCGCTCAAAGTTTCACCGCCGATAAAGTTGTTTATCGCGTATTGCTGAAACAGGGGAAAAATCGTGTCAATAACACTTGTTATCACCCCGAAAAGTGCCATTGCCGTCATTGCGCCGGCATAGGGTTTCAAATACGGTGCAAGTTTATTAAGCCCGAAATACGGGAGTTTAACATAGTCCTTATTATTCTCCATCTGTGTTCACCTCCTCGGGAACAGTCATCTGTAAATCATATATTTTTTTGTAAATTCCGTTTCTCGCCGTAAGCGATTCGTGATTGCCCGATTCGGCTATTCTGCCTTTTTCAAGCACGATGATATTGTCGGCGTGCATGACGGTGGTAACGCGGTGCGAAATTATAAACACCGTGGAGTCTTTCAGGCGCGAATCAAGTTTGCCCCTGATTTTTGCGTCGGTTTCCGCGTCAACGGCGGAAAGAGAATCGTCAAAAACCATAATGGGTGCGTGCTGCATAAGCATACGCGCTATTGCAACGCGCTGTTTTTGTCCGCCCGAAAGCGTAACGCCCCGTTCGCCCACAACCGTGTTGTAGCCTGACGGAAATTCGCTTATTGCTCCGTCAACCTCGGCGATGTCCGCCGCGGCACGGATTTCTTCATCGGTGGCATTTTCGTCAGCCGACGCTATATTTTCGCGAATCGTACCCGAAAACAGGAACGGCTCCTGTAAAACCATACCGATATTTTCGCGCAGATACCGCATCTTTATATCACGGATATCCGTTCCGTTTATCGTTATGCTTCCCTCTTTAAGTTCATAAAGCCTGTTAAGCAAATGCACAAGGGTTGATTTTCCTGAACCCGTTGCGCCGATTATTCCAACCGTTGTGCCTTTTTTAACGATAAACGAAATGTCGTTAAGCACCTCGGTTCCGTCGTCATAGGCAAATGAAACATTCCTGTACTCTATGTCGCCCGAAATATCGGGTTCGCCCGCAGTGTCCCTGTCCGTTTCGGGTTCGGAATTTATAATGTACATTATCCTGTCAACCGAAACGCCGGTTTTGCTCATTTCGGAAACAACTCTACCCAGATACCTTACGGGCCAGATTGTCATTGAATTATAGGAAATGAACGCGATAAATTCGCCCGCGGTAAGTTCGCCTTTAACACAGAGCACCGAACCTAAAATAAGCACAAGCATTACCTGAATGCCGCTTATAAGGTCGCCCGCGCTCCAAAACATCGACATAAACCTGATAAGCCGTACCCACTGCGCCGCAAACTTGTTGTTTACCGCGCCGAAACGGTCTATTTCGGTTTTTTCTCTTCCGAATGCCCTAACAACGCGCACACCGGTAAGGTTTTCCTGTGCAACCGACGACAGCACGCCCTCGGTTTCGTCACATTCCTTAAAGTGCGATGAAATCTTGCCGTGGAAAAACACGGAGTACAAAAGGATAATCGGGATTGCCACAAGCGCGATAAGCGAAAGTTTGAAGTTCATTGAGAACATAAACACAAGTCCGATGATAATTAAGATAACAATTCTGACAATTGAAACAAGTTGCTCCGAAACGAATTCCGTAACGCGCTCCACATCGGAAGTACACCGCTGTATTATATCGCCCGTCTGATTCTTCATATGCCACGCAAAAGGCAAACGTTGCAGTACGGCAAAAAGTTCGTCACGCATGGTCTTTACAAGACCTTCCGAACCCTTTACGTTATAATAACGGTGCATATACCTGAACAGTGCCACAAGCACTGCAAGGAACGCCACAAGTGTGGGTATCAGCCAAACGTGTTTGATAAGAACCGATGTTTCAAGCCCCGCAAATATGCCCGTAGGTTCTTCCGTGCCGATTACCGAATCCACCGTAAAGCGGACTATCTGCGGAATGAACATTTCAAGCAGAATAACTATAAACGCCGAAAGGGTGCTGATTACAAAAAAGTGCAGACTGCCCCTTAAAAAGTGCGCTATAAGTGATGATTTTGTATATTTCTTCATAAAAGTCCTTTCAGAAAAAAGGGTGCAAAAAGCCCCGATGTAAAAACACCGGGGCTTGAAAATTACTTTGCAGATACGCTGTATTCGGTAACGCCGAGTATAGTTTCTCCGTCTATCTGCAATGCACAGGGCGCGTCAAACTCAACCTTGATTTCGTGCCCGGTATGCACCTCTACCATTTCAGTATGCCCAACGTGTTCCCCCTTAAAAATCGTCGGGAACACCATAAGCGTTTTTAATTTTCCCGAACCGTACATAATAACAGTTGATACGGTGCGGTCTTTATTAAGCCTGTCCTGTTCGGGGGCGCAGTTCATTCCGCCGCCGTAGTACCTGCCGTTCATGGTAGGCGCAAGCCAGACTTTTTTGTAAGTATATGTTTGCCCGTCAACCGTTATGCGGGCATTTTTGGGTTTATAAAAGAACAAAAGACCCTTGATTGCAATGGAAGTGTAGTTGACCTTTTTGCCCGGTTTAAGGCGCAGTTCATCGCCTTTTTCGCAGCAGTAACCGTCAATACCGTAGCCGATTCCGTTAAGGAAACGGTATGTTTTGCCCTTTACCGTAACGGTAGGCAAATCAACAAGATATTCGTTTATCTTTACAAGCGGGCTGTCGCTCTTAACGTCACGCAGAAAATCGTTACCGCTTCCGCAGGCAAAATAGTAGATGTCGTTTTTGCGCGTACTGATGTCGGTTTCGTTTATAAGCCTGTTAAGCGTACCGTCACCGCCGGATATAACAATATTATCCTCTTCGCCAACCTGTGCAAAGAGGTTATTCATATCGCTTTTCGTAAGGTCAATAAATACCTTATCTTCCTTTATGATATCATTGAGTTTTTCGGTTTCTTTCTCCCCAGTGCCGTTGCCGGAAATGGGATTAAAATAAACGTGCCATTTCTTCATTCTCTCACCGTTACTATAAAAATTTTTAACACACAACGCAATTATACGACAAAGTTCGACATATGTCAACCGAAAAAAGGCCTTATTTTTCGTACAGGACAACGCACTGTTCGCCGTCAAATTCATCGGTGCAGACCTTGATTACCTCATTAAGACTTGTAGGCACATTTTTTCCTATAAAATCCGCACGGATAGGCAGTTCGCGGTGTCCGCGGTCAACAAGCACCGCAAGTTGAATGCACCTGGGTCTGCCCATATCTATAAGACAGTCAATCGCCGCACGGACGGTTCTGCCGGTATAAATAACATCGTCAACGATAACAATCTTCCTGCCGTTTACGTCTATTTTCTGCGTTCCGCCGTGTATCTCGGGGTCCTGATTCGCCTTTGACAGGTCGTCACGGTAAAAAGTAATGTCAAGTTCACCGTACTCACAGGGTTTTCCCTCAAAAGAAGCGATTTTTTCGTTTATGATTTTCGCCAGCGAAACTCCGCGGCGCTTGATTCCCACTATAACTATGCCGTCCGTTCCCTTGTTCTTTTCGGTTATTTCGTGAGCGATTCGCGTAAGCGCTCTGTTCACTGCGTCACGGTCCATTATTTCTGCTTTTTTGTTCATTTTCATTTCCTCCAAAGCGTTAAAATCACTTTTGATATTGTATCATTTTGCACCGAAAAAGTCAATATGTCTTTGTCAAAACAGAGTTCTGTGGTATAATTAAGTTATGGAAAAACTAAAAGCAGCCGTTTCGGCAGGCGATATTGCCGAATTCTGTTTTCCCGAGGGTTCGCTCGGTTCAATGCCGTCGGTTGACAGAATGTATCAGGGCACCGCTGCCCACAGAAAACTTCAAAATGCTTACAGCGAAAACGAAAGCATAAAATATCGCCGCGAAGTTCCTCTTGAAGGTGATTTTGAAAACGAAAGCGTTATTCTTACGCTGCAAGGTCGGGCGGACGGCATATTTTTTGATAAGATTGACTGGTATATTCACGAAATCAAGTCCACTTACTGCGACGCAAAGTCGATTTCTTCGCCGCTCAAAGCCGCGCACAAGGCGCAAATGATGATTTACGCCTGTATTTTTGCGTCCGAACAGGGTCTTGAATCGATAAAATGCCGTTTAAGTTATTTCTGCCTTTCAGACGACAGCATTGTCGACTTTGACTATACTTTTTCTTCTTCCTCACTGCGCGAATTCGTAAAAAAGATGACGGACGAATACTCAGCGCTCATTCTGCGCCGTCACGATCATTATAAAAATCTGATTTTGACTTCCTCCGCCCTTGACTTTCCATTTTCACACTTCCGCCCCTGTCAGCGCGAGGGTGCGGCACAGGTGTATTCGGCAATAAAGCGCGGAAAATTCTTATTTTTGCAAGCACCGACGGGTGCGGGAAAAACAATGATGGCGCTCTTCCCCGCCGTAAAATCGCTTGCGGAAAACGAAAGTCGGATTTTTTGTTTAAGTGCAAAGAATCAAACAATGAAACTTAACGAAACGTCCCTTAATCTTATGCGCGAAAAGGGGCTTAAAATAAAATCGTGTACGATAAGTGCAAAAAGCAAATGCTGCTTGCAGGACGTTCAGGACTGTTCTCCCGAAAAATGCCCCTATTCCCTTGACTTTTATAAAAAACTGCACCGTGCGTTAGGTGAAATGCTTGAATTTGATTCTTTCACTCCCGAAAGGATCAGGGAATTTGCATTAAAATATGAACTTTGCCCCTACGAACTCTCCCTTGAACTGAGTCTTGAATGCGATGTGATTATCTGTGATTACAACTATCTGTTCGACCCTACGGTATATTTGCGCCGCTTCTTTGATTTTGACGAAAATTATATTTTTCTTATTGACGAAGCCCACAATCTTGTTGACCGTGGAAGGGATATGTATTCGTCCTCAATCCGTCAAAAAGATTTGCGTGAAATAAAGAAGGCACTGAGTAAAGAAAGCAAACTGTACAAGCGCTTTTCAAGAGTTTTAACGGAACTTAACAAAGTGCTTAAAATTGAAACGAAACTGAAAAAAGACGACTTAAAAGGGCTTTTTAACGCCATTTTAAGCCTTTCCGACACCGTTATGCAGTCGACGCTTTCGGGAAATGTTCCCGCGCAAACCGTGCTTTATTCAAAGGACCTTATGCGTTTTATGGCGCTGTTTGATTATTTTTCACCCGAAAACTTCTGCCTGTACTGCGATAAAAACGAACTTATTCTGCAATGCACCGACCCCGCCGCAATGCTTGAAAGCAGCCTGAAAAAATGCTCTTCGGCGGTGCTTTACTCTGCCACGCTTTCACCCTACGAATTTTATAAGAACTGCATTCTGCCCGAAACCGAATCTTTCGGCTTTCGGTCGGAATATCCGTTTTGCAAAGAAAACCTTTCGGTATTTGCCGATTACTCCGTTGACACCCGCTATTCCGTGCGAGAGGACTTTTACGAAAAAATCGCCGGCAATATTAAAATCTGCCGCGAGAATTCAAAGGGAAATATCTTCGTGTTCTTTCCGTCCTACGAATTTATGCACTGCGTAGGCGAATACTGTGATTTTGCGCTTTTTCAGCCCGCCGACAGCGACCTTGAAACCCGTGAAGAATTCCTTAAAAACTTTTCCGAAAGCGAGAATGCCGTTGCGTTCGGAGTTTTGGGCAGTCATTTCAGTGAGGGGCTTGACATAAAGAATCTTTGCGGAATAATTATTGTGGGCGTGGGACTTCCGAAATTCAACCGTCAGCGGGAAAATATTCAGCATCATTTTGAAGAAAAATTCGGGTGCGGTTTTGATTATGCTTACGTGTATCCGGGAATAAACAAAGTCTGCCAGGCTTCCGGCAGACTGATACGGTCGGAGTCCGACCGCGGTTTTATATTTTTAATGGATTCCCGTTTTCGCCGATACCGCCGCCTTTTGCCCGAGCACTGGACGGTAAAGAATGTAAAAAGTGAAAGCGATATAGTCAGGGCTCTTGCGCCGTTTATGCACAAGTGAAATCTATCTGATGATTTCATCAATAACGCCGCCGCCGAGACACACGTCCCCCATATAAAGCACAGCCGACTGCCCCGGCGTTACCGCCCTTTGCAGTGTCTTGTGCGTAATATACATTTTGCCGTTATCAATTTCCACGTGCACATCCTGGTCGGGCTGACGGTAGCGGAATTTTGCAGTGCAGTCAAAACTTTTTTTCGGCGGTTCACCCGCAATAAACGTAAGTTGCGACGCAACCGATGCCTTTGAATAGAGCCACGGGTGCTCGCCCTGTTCGGCGTAAATAATGTTGTTTTTGACGTCTTTATCCACAACAAACCATGGCTCGCCGGAGCCTGAATTACTTCCGCCTATGCCAAGCCCGTGACGCTGACCGAGCGTGTAATACATCGCGCCTTCGTGAGTGCCTGCTTTTTTGCCCGAAAGCGTCAGAATATCGCCTTTTTTCGCCGGAAGAAACGTGCTCAAAAATTCTCTGAAACGCCTCTCGCCTATAAAGCATATTCCTGTCGAATCCTTTTTCTTCCACGTGGGCAGCCCTGCCTTTTGGGCAATTTCCCTTAAATCGGGTTTCTGCATATCGCCTATGGGAAAAAGCACGGGTTCAAGTTGTTTCTGATTCAGCGCGTGCAAGAAATAAGTCTGATCCTTATTTTCGTCTTTTGCCCGAAGAAGTACAGAAAGCCCGTCACGGACTTCACGCCTTGCGTAATGTCCCGTTGCAACGTATTCGGCGTTTACAGACAGCGCAAATTTCAAAAACGCATCAAACTTGATTTCCTTATTGCACAAAATATCGGGATTCGGCGTTCTGCCGGCGGAATACTCTTTCAAAAACAGTGAAAAAACCCTGTCCCAGTACTCTTTTGCAAAATTCACCGAATAGTACGGTATGCCTATTTTGTCGCAGACCGCGCGAACGTCGTCATAGTCCTGTTCCGCACTGCACTGACCGTCCTTATCATCCTCTTCCCAATTCTTCATAAATATGCCCACGCAGTCGTAGCCCTGCTGCTTCAAAAGATACGCCGCAACCGATGAATCGACTCCGCCGGACATTCCGATAACTACTCTCATATTATTCTCCGTATTACTTAAAAAGCCCCGAATTTCGGGGCTTAAAGTTTTATTCTTCCGCCTTTTTGGGTGCCTTTGCTTTTTTCTTAAAAGCGTTTTCACCGTAAATGCGAATCTGCTCGTCTTTATATTCTTTCATACATCTGAAAGTATCGAATATACCGGTGGCAATTATAAGCACGCCCAGAGCAATAAGCACGAACCAACCCGCTTCAAGGTTGAAATTCCAGGGTTTATAGAACATCACATAATCAAGCACTTGGAATACGATAAGCCCTGCCCCGAGTATTGCAGAAACAGCCGCTTCAATCCACTTAACCTTGGCGGGGATAATAAACGCACCGAGTGTGGAAACAGCTGCGGCAATCATGAACGCAAACATAAATGCGTCGCCCGTATAGAGTTTCATTTTGCCGTCATTCTTCTTTGTTTCCTGTGCCGACATAATTCCCAAGCCCGTTTCGCCTACCGTGGGAAGCGTTTTATGGCTCGAATCGCGGTAGATTTTGAAATCGTACATTTCAATAGCGTAGTATATACCGTCCGACTCACTTGAAGTGGGATTGATTTCCGACTTTATGGTAAAGCCCACGTTCATATTCAGCTCTTTACCCGCTGCTACGGCAATGTTCGTAACTTCCTGCCTTGCAGAAGAGTCAACCGCAGTTGAAATTCTGTTGCTGAACTGCGCCCACGCCTTACGGCTGTCGATTACCCTTGTAAAGTCAAACTGGTCTGCATCGGGAATAGTGATATCCACGGTCTTTTTTACCGAGTTGCATATTGCCTTTGTTTTCTCGCTTCCGTCGGTTGCACGGGTAAGCGTAACGGTATACTGTGCAATGGGAATAAACCCGAGAGTTCTTTCCTCGGCGTTTACATCGTAGCCGTAAAGGAATATCTGCATATAATACACGTTCTGCGCATTGGGTGTGGGAACTTTTTCAACCGCAACGGTCTGTGTCATTTCCGAATCGGAATACAGAAGATACGGCTGACCCGCACAGAATTTAGAGATAAAGTTTGCCGTTTCAACGTCGGAACCCATGGCAAGCGTGATTTTTGTATTTGCAACGTCAACGTCCTGTACCGCCTCAACCGCGGGAATCTGTGCGCAGGGAATAAACAGGCATATGATAACCGCGAATGAAAGAACCGCCAATATTATCTTTGTAAAGAAACTGTTCAGATTAAGTAATTTTTTCATATGAACCCCCTAATAGTCGTACACATAGATTATACTCTTTTCCGCACCAATAGTCAATACCCTAACTGAAAAATAAATCGGATTTTTGAGGTAAAAAAAATATTTTACAATTTGGCAAAAGTTTTATATTTTACGGCAAAAAAAAATCTATAAAAAAAGATGCGCAGTAAGTGCGCACCAATTCTTTTACTGGATTTCTTTAATCTTGGCGGCTTTACCCACACGGTCACGCAGATAATAAAGTTTAGCCCTGCGAACACGTCCGCGGCGAACAATCTGGATGCTGCCGAGTTTGGGCGAATGTACGGGGAACGTACGCTCAACGCCTACGCCGTAAGCAACACGGCGAACTGTGAAGGTCTCTCTTGTGCTGCCGTTTCTGCGGGCGATAACCGTGCCCTCAAAAGCCTGCAATCTTTCTCTGGTGCCTTCAACAACCTTAACCATTACCTTTACGGTATCGCCTACTTTGAAGTCAGGGATATCCGTGCGAAGCTGCTCCGCTTCAATTGCTCTGATAAGTTCCATAATTTCTCCTAATTTCATAGACGTTCATTACCTCGGATTACACGGATAAGCGGAACGCCCGTATTCAAGCCTTATAAATATACCACAAAATCAGTTATTCGGCAAGCGTTTTTTGCTCATTTCTGATTTTTTCAAGTAATTTTTTATCGTTTTCGTCCAAATCGGCGGTTTCAAGCAAATCAGGACGCTTTTTCAGTGTTGTGCGCAACTGCATTTCCCGCTGCCACGCGCATATGTGAGCGTGATTTCCGTTAAGCAGGACTTCCGGCACTTTCAGCCCGTTAAAGTCTGCGGGACGCGTGTATTGGGGCGCTTCAAGCAAACCGTCAGAGAAACTGTCCTCATAGGCACTGTCCGCACTGCCGAGAACACCGTCAACGAACCTCGCCATTGCGTCGATAACCACAAGTGCGGCAAGTTCTCCGCCGGTAAGAACATAATCGCCTATTGAAATTTCGCGGTCTATCTGGGTATCAAGCACACGCTGGTCAACGCCTTCATAGTGTCCGCAAAGAATAACGATATGTTCATACTCCGACAGTTCCTTTGCTGTTTTCGGGGTCAGTGTCTCGCCCTGCGGCGACATATAAATACTTATGCACCCGGGAGTTTTCGTTTTCTCCATTGCCGAAAAAATCGGCTGTGGCATCATAAGCATTCCCACTCCCCCGCCAAAGGGATAATCGTCGGTATTTTTGTGCTTATTTTCTGCAAAGTCGCGTATATTAACCACTTCGATATCAAGTATGCCTTTTTTCTGCGCGCGCCCCAAAATGCTCGATTCCGTATACGGCTTAATCATTTCGGGAAACACTGTAAGCACGCTAATCTTCATAAACCGCAACCTCTTGAAGCATACTTCCCTTTACGGTAACGGTTTTATGTTCGATATCAACATTAAGCACAAAACTTTTTACCGCAGGAATAAGCACCTCGTTTTTGCCGTCGGAAACAACATAAACGTCGTTGGCCCCCGGCTGCATAACTTCGGTAATTTTGCCTAATTCTTTGCCCTCGTCGGTAATAACACGGCAGCCTTCAAGGTCAAAAATAAAATATCTGTCTTCCGGAAGTTTTACAGCGTGTTCCCTGTCAACACAAATATACTTTCCGCGAAGTTTTTCAGCCTCGTCGCAGGTATATACGGTTTCAAGAAACAAAAAGGCACAGCCGTCACCGAACCTTGTGCCCTTTACGTTTAACCGCCTGTAACTTTTTCCGTCCTCAACAAAAACGTATTCAAGGTCGGAAAATCTTTTAATGTCGTCGGTCAAAGGAATGATTTTTACTTCGCCGCGAATCCCGCGGGGTTTTGAAACCATTCCTATTCTTATGTAGTCCATCAGATAATATCAACAATAACGCGTTTGGGCTCTTTTGAAGACGCCGCCTTTACAACCGCACGGATTGCTTTGGCTATTTTGCCCTGTTTGCCGATTATCTTGCCCATATCTTCCTGCGCAACGCGGACTTCAATAACGATTGCGTCGTCACGCTCAACACGGGTAATGTTAACCTGCTCGGGATTCTTTACAAGAGCCTTTACCATATACTCTACTAACGCTTCCACAATAATCACCCGATTATTCAAGACCCGCTATTTTGAGAAGTTTCTTAACGGTTTCCGACGGTTGTGCGCCCTTAACGATCCATTCTTTTGCCGCTTCAACGTCAATTTTGATTTCAGCGGGTTCAGTCATGGGGTTGTAGTAGCCCAAAGTCGCAATTGATTTGCCGTTACGTGCGTTGCGGCTCTCGGATACTACCACGCGGTAGAAAGGAGCCTTTTTAGCGCCGAGTCTTTTAAGTCTGATTTTAACCATTTGTTTTTCCTCCGAAAAAATTTTTAGAAATATTTAAGTTTAATAACTTACTTTATTTTGGGGAAGCCGCCTTTTTTGCCGAAAAGTCCGAACCGCTTCATCATTGCTTTTGTCTGTTCAAACTGGCGTATAAGCTGATTAACTTCCTGCACGCTTGTTCCGCTTCCGGCGGCAATGCGGCGCCTGCGTGACGCATTGAGGATATCGGGATTCTTTCTCTCTTTCATCGTCATCGAAAGAATTATCGCCTGTAATCTGTCAATACGTTTTTCGTCTATCTCTTCCTGAGATAATTTATTTTTATCCATTCCCGGAATGGGCGGAAGCGATTTGATTATGTCTTTCATCGAACCCATTTTCCGCATTTGACGGAACTGTTCAAGGAAATCCTGTAAGTCAAACCTGTTGTTTTTGATTTTATCAACAAGTTTCATTCCTTCGGCCTGATCAAAATTAGCCTGTGCCTTTTCTATTAAAGAAAGCACGTCACCCATACCTAAGATACGCGATGCCATTCTGTCAGGATGGAAAACTTCGATATCTTCCAACTTTTCGCCGATACCGGCAAACTTTATGGGTTTACCTGTTACCGCCTTTACGCTCATTGCGGCGCCGCCGCGCGCATCGCCGTCGAGTTTTGTTAAGATAACGCCGTCAATGCCGAGTTTTTCATTAAAACTTTGGGCAACGTTAACCGCGTCCTGACCCGTCATAGCATCAACGGTCAGCAAGATTTCGGTGGGACGAACGGCATTTTTGATATCAACAAGCTCCTGCATAAGGGTTTCGTCGATATGAAGCCGACCGGCAGTATCGAGAATGACGGTATCATAAAGATAACTTTTTGCGTATTTTATTGCTTCTTCCGCGGTTTTTACCGGGTTCTGCGTGCCGCGGTCAAAAACGGGAATATCAAGTTTTGCGCCTACGGTTTTCAACTGGTCGATAGCTGCGGGACGGTATATGTCGCACGCTACAAGCAGCGGCTTCTTGCCCTGTTTTTTGAGAAGTCCGCCGAGTTTGGCGCACATTGTGGTTTTACCCGCGCCTTGCAGACCGCAAAGCATATATATTGACGGCGGTGCCGACGAAACCGTAAGTTTGGCGTGGGTTGCGCCCATAAGGGCACAAAGCTCGTCATTTACGATTTTAATTACCTGTTGTCCCGGCGTAAGGCTGTTAAGAACCTGCTCGCCTACCGCCTTTTCGGTAACGCTTTTAACAAAATCACGCGCAACGGCATAGTTTACGTCTGCTTCAAGAAGTGCCATCCGCACTTCACGCATTGCCTCTTTTACATCGCTTTCGGAAAGTTTCCCACGGCTTTTAAGTCCCTTGAATACTTTTTGAAGTTTTTCGCTTAATCCCTCAAAAGCCATCACTTAACCTCCCGCAATTTCTTTAAGCATTCTAATATATTCTGCGTTTTCGTTGTTTTCTTCCATTAGACGGATAACTTCACGCAAGCGTCTGTCTTTTTCGGCAATCTGCAAGGCGGATTCATAAAAAGCAAGTTTTTCTTCCGCTTTTTTTACCGTGCCGAGCACTCCCTGACGGGAAATATTGCAGATTTCGCCTATCTCGCCCAAGGAAAGGTCCTCGTCAAGACGCATTCTTAAAACGTCCGCCTGAACAGGCGTAAGCAGTTTTTCATAGATATCAAGAAGTATTACCTTTTCGTTATCCAAACGCGCACCTCGTGTAAACCAAAAATGATTTACAGGCATATGATACTATACCCCGTAAATTCTGTCAAGCATTTTTTATATTATATTCGCCGCAAATTCTTCCGCGGAGAACGGGCGCAAATCGTCGATTCCCTCGCCCACGCCGATATATCTTATGGGAATATTCATTTCCTTTGCAATTGCAACGGCAACACCGCCTTTTGCGGTACCGTCAAGTTTATTGAGGATTATGCCGTCAATTCCCACGGCTTCGGAAAATCCTTTTGCTTGTGAAAGTGCGTTCTGACCCGTCGTGGCGTCAAGCACAAGCATATTTTCCCGCCTTGCCTCGGGATATTCCCTTGAAATAACCCTGCCGATTTTTGCAAGCTCGTCCATAAGATTTTTTTTATTGTGAAGTCTGCCTGCGGTATCGCAGATAAGCACATCGGTTTTTTTTGCTTTTGCGCTTGCAATTGCATCAAATACAACAGATGACGGGTCCGCACCGTCAGCGCCGCGAATAATCGCCGCACCGCTTCGTTTTGCCCATTCTTCAAGTTGTTCTGCCGCCGCCGCGCGGAAAGTATCCGCCGCCGCAACGGTAACGGTTTTGCCGTTTTTAATATAGAAATTGGCAAGTTTGCCGATAGCGGTTGTTTTGCCAACGCCGTTTACGCCGGTAACAAGCATCAAAAGCGGATAACTTTCATTTTCCTCTTTTTGCGCGTTTTTCAGGATTTCCTCTATGCTTTCACGCAGATATCCGCGGATAACGGATGTATCGCCCGTTTTTTCGCTTTTAACTTTTTCTTTAAGCCCGCCGATAATCTCCTGCGACGCACTTACGCCGATATCCGCCGAAACGAGAATCATTTCAAGTTCCTCATAAAACTCGTCGTCGATATCTTTATAGTACTTTATAAGGTCGTCAATCTTGCCGGAAATGCTGTCCTTTGTCTTTTTAAGCCCTCCCGCAAGTTTTTTAAGCCATCCGTCTTTGTTGAAAAGTCCCATAATACCTCCTTATGTAAGTTTTACCGAAACCACCTTTGACACACCTTTCTCCTCCATTGCCACTCCGTACAGGCTGTCCGCCTCTTCCATTGTGGGCTTGCGGTGAGTGATAACGATAAACTGCGTATCATTTGAGAATTTGCGCAGATATGACGCAAAGTTGCCTACGTTTGCCTCGTCAAGCGCCGCCTCTATCTCATCGAGAATGCAGAACGGCGTGGGTTTGAGCCTCAGCATTGCAAACAGAATCGCTATTGCGGTAAGCGCTCTTTCCCCGCCGGAAAGCAGGCTTAACATCTGCAAATTCTTTCCCGGGGGCTGCGCAACTATTTCAATGTCCGCATCAAGTGAGTTTTCGCCGTTTTCAAGCCTGAGTTCCGCACGTCCGCCGTCAAAAAGTTCGCTGAACGTTTTGGTAAAGTACCTGTTAATAAGTTCAAACTGCTCTCTGAACTGCTTGTCCATTTTTTTAATAAGCTCGCTTATTATGTTTTCAAGGTCTCCCTTTGCCTTTTCAAGGTCGTCACGCTGAGAAGAAAGCGAATCGAATTTTTCCTTTGTTTCAACATATTCTTCTATGGCATTTACGTTTACGCTGCCAAGCGCCGCAATGGCCTTTTTAAGCCTGTTTATTTCGCTTTGGGCTCCGCTTTGCTTAAATTCCGGGTCACGCAGAGTTTCAGCCGATGCGCGGGTAAGTTCATATTCTTCCCAAATTCTGTTTTCCAGATACGACAGATCGTTTTCGAGTTTTGTAAGCGAAAGTTCAATTTTGTGCCGTCTTTCCCCCGCCTCGTAAACGTCCTGTTCAAGTCTGCGCCGCGTTTCTTCGTTTTCGCGGATTTTTGAATTCAGGTTTTCTCTTTCTGCTTCGCCCTGTTTTTCCTTTTCGGATATTCTTTCAAGTTCTTCCGCCGCACCCGACGCCTTTTCAAGGTTCGCTTCTCTTTCCTCTTTGGCTTTTTCAAGGGCAACTTCGTAATTTTTGCCCTCGCCCACAAGTTTAAGTTTTGTGTTTTCAAGGTTCTCAACAAGTTCGCTCATACGCTTTGCATTGCTCTGCATCGCTTCAAGCTCTTTTTCAAGGCCGGCGCATTCCACGCGGGCATCGGTAAGTTTCTGCGCCGCTTTTTCCCGTTCAAGTTGCTTTTTGTTGTACTCAAACTGCCTTGCGCCGATTTTCGCCTGTGCGTCGGAATTATCCGTTTCAAAATTCCCCTGCATGGCATTTATGTTTTCAAGTTCGGAAAGAATTTCTTTAAGCGTATCGGCAAGTTGCTCATCTTCAAGAAGCAAATCCTTTTCGGTATTCTCGCTTGCTTCCATATCGTTTTTAAGGGCTGAAAGTTTCTCAAAATCACGGGCATATTTTACTTCAAGCCCGTGAAGTTCACTGTCGAGATTCTCTATTTCGGCTTTTACCGAGTTAAGAAGTGCGTCCGCATCGGTAAGTTCGCTTTTAAGCCCGTCAACTTCCTGTCTTTTGCCGTTTACAAGAGTTTTAAGTTCCTCTATTTCCCTTTCGCGCCCCAGAATGCTTGATGTTTTCTGTCTTAAACTTCCGCCGCTCATTGAGCCGCCGGCGTTCATAACGTCGCCTTTAAGGGTAACAATGCGCAAAGAATGACCCGTTTTTCTTGCTATGGCGATTCCCGTATCAAGGTTATCGCATATAACCGTTCTGCCAAGCAGACTTTTTACTATTTCCCTGTATCGGTTATCGCAGGAAACAAGGTCGGACGCAATGCCGAAACAGCCCTGAACGTTCAGCGCGCTCTTTTCCCTTTGGTCAGTCTCTCTGCCGCGGATTGCCGAAACGGGAAGAAACGTGGCTCTGCCCAGGTCATTACGGCGCAAAAATTCTATAAGCGCCTTTGCGTCCTCTTCGGTGGGCGTAACGATATTCTGCATTGCGCTTCCGAGTGCCGCTTCCGTTGCTATTTCATATTTTTCCGGAACGGAAATAAGTTCGGCAAGAACGCCGCAGATATGGGACTGTACATCACTTCTGCCAAGCAGTTTTTTAACCGAAAAATTATAGCCTTCGTAATCCCGTTTAAGGTCCTGTAAAACTTTCAGCCGCGAAAGCGCGCCGTTTATTTCGCTTTGGGTGTTGCTTAAAAGTTCCGCAGCCTCGTTTTTCTTGTTCTGCGCTTTTTCAAGTTTCTGCGCGGCAATGGCGCGTTTTCCTTTTATTTCGTTCTGCGCTTTGCCGAATTCGCCCGTACCTGCCGTCTGCTCAGAAAGCGCTTCTTCTATTGCCGTTCTTTGCAGCCTTACCTGTTCAACCGTTACCGAGATTTTCTCCCGTCTGCCGCCGATACTTGTTTTCATTGCTTCAAGGCGGGAAATGTTTGATTTTACGTCCGAAAGCTTGTTGATGTTTGCAAGCATCTCGCCCTTGATTTTTTCAAGTTCCGCACTTTCTTTTGCAAGAATTTCATCACGCGCGGCAACGTCCTGTTCAAGACTTAAAATCTCCGCTTTTTTGCTTTCAATGTCGGCTTTCTTGTTTTCCTCGGCATTTCCGTCGCCGTTCATTGCGTCAAGCAGCGACTGTTTGCGCTTTTCGATGCTTTCAAGTTCGTTTTTGATTCTTTCAAGCTGACCGTTTATATTCTGTATGCGCTCTTCAAGCACTCTGTTCTGCCCGCTTATATTCTCGCTTCCCGCAGTAAGTTCAAGCAGTTTTGCGCGAATATCGGATAAGGCGCTTTCTTTTTCACGCATCTGTTCCTCAAAAGCAGCATTTTCGGATGCAATATTTGCCGCAAGCGCACCTTTTTCTTCTTTAACCGCATCGATATCGGCAAGCCTGGCGTTGTAATCCTCACGCCTTTGTTCGGCAAGTTCATTCTGTACAAGATAAAAATTGACTTCAATACTGCGCAATTGCTCCCTTAAACCTATATATTCTTTTGCGGTTTCAGCCTGAGCGGCAAGAGGTTCGATTCTGTCCTGCAAAGTGTCGATAATGTCGTTGATACGGACCAAATTTTCGCTTGTATTTTTGAGTTTACGCTCCGATTCCTCTTTGCGGGTCTTGAATTTTACGATTCCCGCCGCCTCTTCAAAAACCGAACGGCGCTCGTCCTGTTTGACGGAAAGAATATTCTCTATTTTGCCCTGACCGATGATAGAATATCCCTCTTTGCCGATACCCGTATCCTGAAAAAGCGTAACGATATCTTTAAGCCTGCAACCGGTGCGGTTTATGTAATATTCGCTTTCGCCGCTTCTGTAAAGACGGCGCGTGATAACCACCTCGGAATATTCGATATCAAGCCCCTTGTCGGTATTGTCAAACACAAGGGAAACCTCGCAGTAAGACAGGGGCTTTCTTTTTTCTGTACCCTTAAAGATAACGTCTGCCATATTTGCGCCGCGGAGTTGCTTTGCGCTCTGCTCGCCGAGCACCCATCTGACGGCGTCGCTTACGTTGCTCTTTCCGCTGCCGTTGGGTCCCACTATGGCGGTTATTCCGTTTGAAAAACTAAGGTCAAGTCTTTCGGCGAACGACTTAAAGCCGTAAACCTCCAACCTTTTAAGAAACATACTTCCTCCAAAAAATCAATCGTGTTTTTGCACCTTTTCAAGGGCGAATTTTGCCGCTTCCTGTTCGGCGCGCTTTTTGCTTTTGCCTGTGCCTCTGCCCAAAACCTTGCCGTTACAAAGCACTTCGGCGGTAAACGTAGTATCGTGTGGCGGTCCCTGACGGGAAACTATCCTGTACTGCATATCCACCTTTCCGTTGACAAACAGCACTTCCTGCAAGGCCGTTTTATAATCTGACGGTCTTTCTTTCGGGTCGGAAATAACTTCGGCGAGCACGGAAAGAATCACTTTTTCGGCATTTTTGAATCCGCCGTCAAGATAAACCGCGGCAAACAGGGATTCAAGAGTATCCGAAAGCACGCTGGGTTTTTCCGCGCCGCCGCTCATTCTCTCACCCGTGCCGAGTTTAACAAAATCTTTCAGCCCAATCTGTTCCGCCGCAAGCGCAAGGGGCTCTTCCGATACGATTGACGCACGCAAACGCGTCATCTTGCCCTCGTCATAGTCGGTAAATTTATCAAAAATATACTTGCTTATAACGTGTTCAAGTACGGCGTCACCCAAAAATTCAAGGCGCTGATTATGCTTTACCCCGTGTTCAGCCGCATAGGAACAGTGGGTAAGTGCAAGTTCAAGATACTGCTTATCGTTAAAACAGTAATTTATTTTTTCTTCCAAAGCATTCATAAAATCGGACAAAGCACAGGCAAGAGATCTTTCCCGCCTGTGCATATATTTTTTCCCTTTTAATTTTTCTTGTTCTGTATGTAGAGAACTATATCCCCCACGGTTTTAAGTGATTCCAAATCGTCCTCGTCGATTTCAATACCGTACTTTTCCTCAACCTCAAAAAGCAGTGTCGCGATGTCCATTGAATCGGCTTTAAGGTCGGTGATAAGATTGCTCTGCGGTGTTATGGTGTCCGCATCCACATTGAGAAGTTCGGCAATTTTGCCCTTGATTTCTTCAAACATAATAATTCCTCCAAGATAAATTATAAAGACATTTATTCATTAACGGATTTTTCGGCAATGTTTTCTTTGATAACGCTTACTATATCCGCCTGAACCATTTTTACCGCCTGGGATATTGTGGCTGAAACTCCCTTGGCCTTGTTTGAGCCGTGCCCTTTTATTACTATCCCCTCAACGCCCAAAAACGGCGCGCCGCCGTAAGCGTTGTAGTCAAGAGATTTTTTTAGTTTTTTAAGTGCCGGCATAAGCAGCGCAGCGCCTATTTTACACCTTAAAGTTTCGGTAAACGACGACTTCATTATTTCCATAACGTAACTGCCGAAACCCTCCATGCTTTTAAGCATAAGGTTTCCCGTAAAGCCGTCGGCAACCATAACGTCAACACGGTCGATAAGATCTCTGCCCTCGGCGTTGCCTGTAAAGTTTACGGCATTCTGCCCGCGTATTAAAGCAAAAGTTTCCCTTGTAACCTCGTTGCCCTTTGTGTCCTCGGTACCTACGTTGGCAAGTCCTACTCTCGGGTTTTCCACGCCCATAACTTTTTCCATATAAGCGCTGCCCATAACTGCAAACTGTGCCAATGCCGCAGGTTTACAGTCCATATTGGCTCCGCAGTCAATAAGCAGTACCCCGTTGTTTTTATTTGGCAAAACCGGTGCCAGTGCAGGGCGAAGCACGCCTTTTATTCTTCCTACAATAAACGTGGCGCCGGCAAGGCACGCGCCTGTTGACCCGCAGGAGATAAACGCATCGCCCTTTTTCTCTTTAAGAAGATTGAGCCCTACTACCATTGAAGATTCCTTTTTCTTCCTGACAGCCTCAACCGGGTGGTCTTCCATAAGAATAACGTCGGGCGCGTCCGCGATTTCAACCCTGTCTTTCGGATATTCGTACTTGTCAAGTTCGGCTTGGATTCCGTCCTTTTTCCCGGTAAAGATAACCGAAAATCCGTCTGACGAATTAAGGCTGTCAACCGTACCTTTGACTATCTCGCCCGGAGCGTTGTCGCCGCCGTAAGCATCGATTATAAGTTTCATACAATTCCCCGTTATTTAGAAAGTATCTGTGCAATGTCGTAAAGTTCTTTTTTAACAACTTTCTTCATTGCGCACGCTTCCGTAATATCCATATCGAAAATTTTGTTATCCTTTATTCCCACGCATCTGCCGCCTATGCCCTTTGCGATAAGTTCAATGGCGTGCGCGCCGAAACGCGATGCAAGCAGGACGTCGCTTGCGCTGGGTGAGCCGCCGCGCTGAATATAACCGAGAACCGTTGTTCTGGTGTCCATTGTGGTGCGCTTTTTGATTTCTTCCGCCAGCGTTGCACCCTTTGCGGCGCCCTCGGCAACAACTACTATGCTTGAAGTCTTGCCCGCTTTTTTGCCGGTTTCAAGTTTTTCGCAAAGTTCTTCAAAACTCCATTCAAGTTCGGGTATGATAATATACTCCGCGCCGCCGCAAATGCCCGTGTAGAGGGCGATATCGCCGCAGCGGTTACCCATAACCTCAATAATGCTTACCCTGTCATGACTCGCCATCGTGTCGCGGATTTTCGTAATCGCATCAAGCACGGTGTTTACCGCTGTATCAAAGCCGAGAGTGAAATCCGTATAGGCAAGGTCGTTGTCTATCGTTCCGGGAATGCCGATAGCGGGCACGCCCAACTGTGTCAGTGCGCGGCAGCCCCTGAACGAGCCGTCGCCGCCGATAACGACAACGCCGCATATATTGTTCTTTTTAATATTTTCAAGCGCCTTTTTCTGTCCCTCTTCGGTAACGAATTCAAGGCACCTTGCGGTACGCAGTATTGTGCCGCCGCGGTTGATTATATTTCCTACGGACCTGTTGTCCATAGGTATCATTTCGTTTGTGATAAGACCGTTGTAGCCGCGTACAACGCCTATCATATCAAATCCGTTATAAATTCCCGTACGCACTACCGACCTTATGCAGGCATTCATTCCGGGTGCGTCGCCGCCGCTTGTAAGTACGGCAATTCTTTTCTTCTCCATATATCACATCTCCTTACGGGTGTACACTTCGTATAATATCTGTGCATCCTAATAAAAAACATCCGCATCGTACAGTATATCACAAACTCTTTGTTTTGACCACCGTTTCCGATTATTTTTTCACTTTTTTTACGTTTTCCGCGCCGAAAAGGGCGTTAAGATGCTCCAAAACCTCATCCGAACCCGATATTGTTTTGTTCAGTTCCTGTTTTGTGCGCTTTTCTTCATAATAAAGAATAACCTTTTCACTTCCGGGGCTGGAATCGAGCAAATGTTTAAGTTCTTCCAATTTATTTTCGTTTTTGCCGTTTATGCGGATAAACACTTCCGTGCCGTCGGAATCTTCCGCTGCGGGATAAACTGCGTTCACGATCAGCGTGGGTGCCTCTTCGTCCCGAATGCTGAGTTTGCCGGTAACAAGCACTATTGCGTCCTCGTAAATGTACTGCGAAAACTTTTGCAGACTTTGCGGAAAAACAAGACACGTTATTTCCGAATACAAATCTTCAAGTGTCAGAAACGCCATCATTGAGCCGCTTTTTGTGGCTTTCTTCCTTATTGACGTTATTATGCCCACAAGTTTGACTTCTTTGTTATCAAGGGCGGCGACTTCGTCGGACATAACCGTTTCGCCGTTTTCGTCCGTTTCAACGCTTATCATCGAAAGGTCAAATCCCGCGTTTTTTGCACCCGTTTTGTATCTTTCAAGAGGGTGTCCGCTTAAATATGCGCCCAGCATTTCCTTTTCAATGCTCAAAAACTGCAATCTCGGGAACTCACCTATTTCCTTTATAACCGTTGCCGAGCCGATGTTAAGGTCAGCATTATCGTCAAAAAGCGAAAACTGACCCGCAAGGGTATTCTTACTTCTGTCGGCGGCGCTGTCAAGAACGGTTTCAAACACCTTGATAAGGCTTCTTCTCGAAAAACCGCAAAAGTCAAATGCGCCGGATTTTATAAGGCTTTCAACCATTCGCTTATTAACATCGCCCATTGCCGCGGTTCGGGCGGCGAAATCGTCAAGTGACGTGAATTTGCCGTTCTTTTCGCGCTCTTGCACAATGGATTTTACGCCGGAAATTCCTACGTTTTTAACTGCGCTCAGCCCAAACCTGACTGCCTTTTTGCCCTTTACCGGTGAAAAGCCCGAAAGACTTTCGTTTATGTCCGGCGGAAGAACTTCCACTCCGTGCTCTTTAAGATATCCTATATATTTCGCGGTTTTTGTTTCATCGCCGAGAAGGCTGTTCAGCATAGCCGCCATAAATTCTATGGTGTGGTAGTGTTTGAGATACGCCGTTTGATATGCCACAACCGCATATGCCGCGGCGTGGGATTTATTAAACGCGTACTGGGCAAACACCGCAATTTTGTCAAAAATCGCAATGGCGGTCTGTTCATCTATTCCGCGCCTGATTGCGCCCTCTACCGTAACTTTGCCGTTTTCTTCAAGCCCGTAAACGAAAACCTGCCGTTCGGTCTCCATAGCCTGCTTATCCTTTTTGCTCATTGCGCGGCGCATTATGTCGCTTCTGCCCAAAGAGTAGCCTGCAACATCCCGCACAATCTGCATAACCTGTTCCTGATAAACCATACAGCCGTAGGTAACTTCAAGGGTTTTGCGCATTACAGGGTGCTGATATTCCACCTTGTCGGGATTGGCTTTACCGAAAATATACTTGGGTATGCTGTCCATCGGTCCGGGTCGGTACAAAGCAATTCCCGCCACTATATCTTCAAAGCAGGTGGGTTTAAGTTCCTTCATAAATGAACGCATACCGTTGCTTTCAAGCTGGAAAACACCGTCGCAGTCGCCGGAGCCTATCATTTTATATACTTCCGCGTCGTCAAATCCGATGTTCTGTAAATCCGGCTTTTCGCCTGTCGCCGCTTTTACAAAATCAAGAGTATCCCTAATAACCGTAAGTGTGCGCAAACCTAAAAAGTCCATTTTCAGCAATCCCAGTTGTTCAAGATACTTTGCCACGTATTGGGTTGCGGTCATTTCGCCGTTTACGCAAAGGGGTACATAGGTATCTACGGGATTTTTCGATATAACGACGCCCGCGGCGTGGGTTGACGAATTTCTCGGCAGCCCTTCAAGTTTCTTTGCAAAAGAAATAAGTTTCTTTACCGTTTCATCCTCACAGGCTTCCCTGAGTTCGGGATTCACTTCAAGTGCGCGGTCAATCGTAACGTTAAGTTCCCGCGGAATCATCTTGGCTATTTTATCCACTTCCGCATAGGGAATATTCATTACTCTGCCCACGTCACGGATAACCGCGCGGGCTTTCATCGTACCGAATGTAACAATCTGTGCCACGTGGTCCTCGCCGTAGCGGCGCTTAACATATTCAATAACCTCGCCCCTGCGCTCAAAGCAGAAATCCACGTCAAAATCGGGCATACTTACGCGTTCGGGGTTCAGAAAACGTTCAAACAGCAGGTTGTATTTAAGCGGGTCGATGTTCGTTATGCCTATTGCGTATGCAACAAGGCTTCCCGCACCGCTTCCGCGCCCCGGTCCCACAACTATATCGGCACTGCGGGCAAAATTGATATAATCCCACACTATGAGATAGTATTCCACATATCCCATACGCTTTATCATATCAAATTCATATTCAAAGCGTTCGGATATCACCTCGGTAACCTGTGGATATTTCTTTTTAAGTCCTTCCGTTCCCAGTTTATAAAGATATTCCGCCGCGGTAAGATTATCTGGCACCTGATAATAAGGTATGTGAATATTACCGAATTCAAAATCAAAACTGCATTTTTCCGCCACGGACACGGTGTTTTCCACAGCCTCGGGAATATTTGAAAACACACCGAGCATTTCTTCCTCGGTTTTTAAGTAGAACTCCTCCGTCTGAAAACGCATTCTGTCGGGCGCATCAAGTGTCTTGCCCGTCTGAATGCACAGAAGAACATCATGCATTTCCGCGTCCTCTTTATGCACGTAGTGGATATCGTTTGTAGCCACAAGCGGCAGATTGAGTTCGCGGGCAAGTTTGATAAGCAAGGGCAGAATCTCCCGCTGTTCGCGGATCCCGTGGTCCTGCAATTCTATATAAAAGTCACCGGGGAACATATCTTTAAGGCGGTTGGCAAGGTTCACCGCACCCTCGTAATTTCCCGAAAGCAGATGCTGGGGTATATCACCCGCAAGGCACGCCGAAAGGCATATGAGCCCGGCGGAATGTTCCTGCAATAAATCATAATCAATACGGGGTTTATAGTAATAGCCCTCGGTAAAGCCCAAAGACACAAGTTTGATTAAGTTACGATATCCCTCTTCGTTTTTTGCAAGCAGGATAAGGTGGGCGTATTCTTTATCGGCTTTGCCCTCTTTATTGAAACGGCTTCTGGGCGCAACATAGACCTCGCAGCCTATAATCGGCTTTACTCCGTATTTTTTGCAGGTTTTATAGAATTCAACCGCACCGTACATTACGCCGTGGTCGGTTATTGCCAGCGCGTCCATACCCGCATTTTTGCACGCAAGCACCAGGTCGTCGATTCTCGACACCCCGTCAAGCAGACTGTATTCGGTATGTGTATGAAGATGTACGAATCCCATTACCTGATTTCTTCCCTTAATTCTCTTATTTTTATATAACGCTTGTTAAGCGCCGACTTGCTTATGCCGCTTATCTCTTCAAGTTGCTTTAATGACGCGTCCGGATTTTCAAGCCTGAGTTCCGCGGCTTCTCTGAGCGCATCCGAAAGCGGTACTTTTGCACTTAAAATTATCTTTATGTCATCAGCCTGTTTTTGCGCGGCATTAAGCGTTTTGCCCATATTGCCCACAAAGCAGTTGCCCGTGCGGTTAAGAGAATTTTTTACTTCCTTATAAACCCGCACGTTTTCTATTTCCATCATAACGCCCGTGGCGCCCGCAAGAATAAGCACGTCTGAAATATTTTCCATACGCTTTATATATACCACGTTGCGTTCGCTGCGCACCATAAGTTTTGCGCCTATATTTGCCTGTTCAAGCCCCTCAAATACCGTTTTGGCAAGAAAGTCGTTTGAAATAACAAATTCAAGGCGATATTCCTTGTTCGGGTCACAAAGCACGCCGCAGCCTAAAAACGTCCCCCTTAAAACCGCTTCAAAGCAGCCGTCAAAAATTTCTTTTTTCACTTCCGCAAAACTGTAATTTTCGGGCGTTCCCGAAAGCAAGCCCATATCAAAAAGCAATTTTCCCTCTTGTTTTGCGGGAGAAACTTCAAGAGAGAAACAGGTGTGCTTTTTGGGCTGTGTTTTCTCTTTCGCCCTGATTTCCGATTCGACAGAATACAGCATTTTTATCAAAAACGCCGTGCGAACGGCAACTTCCTCGGTTTCGCTTGATATTTCAAGCAAAAACCTGTTTTTCCCGAAATGAATATTGCCCGCAGAAAGCGCTATCGCCGCAAGTTCGGCAAGCGCCTGTTTTTTATTTGACGGTTTTACTTTTACAAGCTCTTTTCTTGTCAGTGCTGAGTAGGACTTTTCCATTTTTCGCCCTCTAAATCAATATCCCTGTGTTCGCAGATAACGTCGAAACCGCACTTATTAAGCGCCTTTGTAACTTCGTCGGCAAGAGCCACGGAGCGGTGATATCCTCCCGTGCAGCCCACAAAGAACGAAAGTTCCTTTTTGCCTGAATTACTGTACTGCGGAATAATATACTTTAACTGCGCAACAATCATATCAAGCGTTTTTTTGAAATCGTCAAACGAAAACAGATAGTCTTTTACACACTGTTCAAGCCCCGAATGCGAACGGAGTTCCGTAACATTGTACGGATTGGGCAAAAATCTGGCGTCAAAGATAAAATCCGCATCAAGAGGTATTCCACGCTTAAAGCCGAATGACGAAACATATGTGCGTACGGTGCCGGTGTCACCCTCGCCGTAGAGTTTTTCAAGCGCCGTTTTTATGCCTTTTGAATTCATATTCGTGGTGTCAATCAAATAACTTGCTCTTTCACGGATATGTTTCATTATTCCTATTTCTTTTTCTATACATTCAAGAATCGTACCCTCTTCGGCAAGGGGATGTACGTGACGCGTAAAATTATAGCGCTTTACAAGTTCGTCGGTATCACAGGACATAAAGATTATATCCACGTTGTACTGAGCCTTGTCCATATAGTCAAGAGCGTCTTCAAGGGCGGAAAAGAACTGGCGTCCGCGGGCGTCTATTCCCACGGCAACCTTGGTAAATTCGTTATTGCCCTGAAAGCACAGGTCGGCAAACTTGGTCAAAAGTATGCTTGGCAGATTGTCCACGCAGAAAAAGCCCATATTTTCAAGCATTTTAAGCGCCGTCGTCTTACCCGCTCCCGAAAGTCCCGTTACAATAACAAATTTCATTTTCTTCTCCTCCTGTTTACGTTCTTAACCGCTTTGGAATATACGTTCCGCCTGCGTTTAGGATATTTTTTATATCAATACCCGCATTAAGCGCCTTGCTCAGCATTTCGTCAACGTCGCCCACCTTTTCGGGTTCGTGAGCATCCGAACCTACAAGATACTTGCAGTTCGTGGTTGCAAGATACTTTAACTGTTCCTCGCTTAAAGAGCAGTGCTTGTTGTTTATCTCTATGCACGTATCGGTTTCTTCGCACGCCTTTGCCACGCGGACAATATCAAAATCCGGCATGCTTGTCCCCAAATGGGACAGGGCATCAATCCTGTACCTGTGCACTGCGTTCACAAGGGCGACCGTGTTTATTTCCCTCAGTTTGCTCCTGTTTTTAATGAATCGGCGGAAGAAATTGCGCCAAACTATGCGCTGTACGTTCATAAATTTAGAGCCCCACACAAAATAGTGCATACCTAAAAGAACAATCTCAAATTCGTCTTTGAATCTTTCGGGTATATCTATTTCCCCGTCAGGCGAAATTATATCCGCCTCAATGCCGTAATATATTCTTACATCGGGATAAGCCGCCTGCGCCTCTGCTATTTCTTTCTTAAAAAGCGCAAACTCTCTTTCCCGCAGACCGCCCACAAGTATATTCATACCGTGTTCGGTAATCGCTATGCTTTTAAGTCCCTTTTCATGGGCAACACGGGCGTTTTCCATGGCACTGCCGTGACCGTGGCTGAAACTGCCGTGTGTGTGAAAATCTCCTGTTATCAATTATTTTTCCCCGATAATAACTATTTCCGGTTCAAGCAGCGTATCGCACTTTTCCTTAACCGTCTGCCTTACATATGCAAGAAGCGTAAGCATGTCTTCTGCCGTTGCCCCGCCCCTGTTTATTACAAAGCCGGCGTGTTTTTCCGATACCTGTGCCCCTCCTACGGCAAAGCCTTTCAGCCCGCAGGCATCAATCATTGCCGCGGCGTAACCGTTTGCGGGGCGCTTAAATGCACTTCCTGCGCTGGGGTATTCAAGGGGCTGGGTCGTTCTGCGCTTTTTGTTAAGTTCGTTTATTTTCGCACCTATCTCTTCCCTGTCGCCCTTTTCAAGGCGGATTTTTGCCGAAAGCACAATCATATCGCTGTCGGTAAAAACGCTGTGGCGGTACGAAAAATCAAGTTCGTCGGCTGAAAACGTTTTTGTTTCGCCTCCCGGCAGAAGCGCGGTGACTTCTTCCACAACGTCTTTAAGTTCACCTTTGTACGCTCCCGCGTTCATAACTATACCGCCGCCCAAAGTTCCGGGTATACCCGACGCAAACTCAAAACCGGTAAGCGAATGTTCACAGGCAACGGTGGCAAGGCGCGAAAGACTTATTCCGCTCTCTGCGTAAATTTCGTTTCCCGAAACTCTTGTTGACGCCATATTTGAACCGAGCCGCACAACAACGCCCCGTATTCCCTTATCCGACACAAGTAAGTTTGAACCGTTTCCCATAAAACATACGGGAACATCGTTTTCCCGCGTCAGCGAAATTATCTTTTTAAGTTCGTCAACGCTTGCGGGCATAACCATTACATCGGCTTTTCCGCCGATTTTAAGCGTAGTGAATTTATCCATAGGTGCGTCAAATATACATTCAAACCCCTCACGGGTGAAACAATCCTTAATTTTATTAACGGACATACTTATCCCCCTTATACATACTCCGATTTATTATACAACAAACCCGCAAATTTTTCAATTACTTTTTGAATACTTCGGTTTCACTTTTGAAATCAGAAATTTTTATCTTTTCCCATACCGCCTGCATATCCGGCGATTCGTATTCCGGCGCGGCGTTTACGTTTACCGGGAACATTCCCACGCTTCCCAGCTTCGACTGCACCTCTTCGCTTAAAAGATATGAAATAAAGTCCTGCATTACGTTGTCTTTCTTTTCGTTTTCCTGATTGATTGCGCCGATAT
Organism: uncultured Clostridia bacterium; assembly: GCA_934434555.1. Lineage (GTDB taxonomy): Bacteria > Bacillota > Clostridia > Christensenellales > QALW01 > UMGS1322. The sequence continues at coordinate 9,631 of CAKRZX010000018.1, read as the reverse complement.
ACTGAAACAAATCGGAATACGTATCGATATACGTAACCGCTCCCCCTCGCGCCTTATCCCGCTTTTGCGCCGAAAGCATTCTGTATAAATCCCTCTGCGTTCCTATATATCGGTTTGTTTTCTGTGAATAATTGTACATTTCAAACATTTCCTGTCCGTTTCCCTTTATTAAGGAAAGTTCACCCGAAAAGTCGTTTTCGCAAAAGCTTTTTAATGCCGTTTCCGCACCGTAACCCGCCTTTTCCGCAAGTCCCACCGAATAGATTTTCTTTTCACCTTTTTTGTTTGATACAATTTTTCCGTCCGTTCCCCAAACGTCCTTTTCGCCATCGCCTGTCATTACATAGGCACCCATACACCATGGCACCGCCGAAAGGAACGTAACTTTCTGTAAACTTTTATGCAGAGCCGTTAAATCTGCCTTTACGGGTGATAAGTCTTTTTCGCTTATTCCCGTACCTACCCCGAAAGAGATTATATCCGGCTTTTTCTGCCCCGACGAAATAAGGCTTTGCGCAATTTCCGGCGTAACGCTTTCAACGTTCACATACACGCCGTTGTGCTTCTTTTCAAACCCGCCGACAATACTTTTAAGCCAGTTTGTTCTGCTTCCCGTTCCGCCCTCAAAGGAATCCACCTGCCAAAGGTTTATTACGCCGTAGTAATATGCCTCACGCCGGCGGTACATTTCGTTTAAGAGTTCGTCTTCATTAAGCCGCGAATACAGTTTTTGCGGCAGAATTATAACCGTAAGAATCAATATTACGCTCAAAAGCGCCCTGAAAAACGTTTTCATAATCTTCACCGCTGAATTGTATGTTGTGAAAAATTAAAAAATTCCGCTTTACAAAAAACGCGGTGTTATATATAATAATAGCAAAGAAAAAACCCGCTTATCGGGACGCGTCTTTTATCAATCCTGTTTTTCAGAGAGTGCGCATTTTCGGTGCAAGCGCACAGCAGAGGGTAAAAGGTATCACCCGTCAGGGGCAAAGGCGACAATGTAGCCTTTGATGTCTGCTTCACATTACGGGGCAACGTATGATGGTACGTGTCATTTAGCGGTTTTGCCCTGTGCTTTTTTCCTGAATGCACGGGGTTTATTTTTTGTATGGAGGTTTTTATGTACAAGAAAGTTGATGCCGGTCTTAACTTCTGCGACCGGGAAAAAGAAGTTCTCTCTTTTTGGGAGGAAAACGACGTATTTAAGAAAAGTACCGACAGGAATGAGGGCAAGCCTGAGTTTACGTTTTATGACGGTCCGCCCACTGCAAACGGAAAGCCCCACATCGGGCATATTCTCACCCGTGTTATAAAGGATATTATTCCCCGCTACCGCACAATGAAAGGCTATCACGTTGTGCGCAAAGCCGGTTGGGACACCCATGGTCTGCCCGTTGAACTTGAAGTTGAAAAACAACTGGGCATAAGCGGAAAGCCGCAGATTGAAGATTTCGGCATTGAGCCTTTTATTCAGAGATGTAAGGAATCCGTATGGAAGTACAAGGGCGAATGGGAGAAAATGAGCGACCGTGTAGGCTATTGGGCAGACATGGAGCACCCCTACATCACCTACGATAACGATTACATCGAAAGTGAATGGTGGGCGCTTAAAACCATTTCGGACAAGGGTCTTTTATATAAGGGTCACAAGGTAGTACCCTACTGCCCCCGCTGCGGCACGGCACTTTCTTCACATGAAGTTGCCCAAGGGTACAAGGACGTTAAGGAAACAAGTGTATTTGTTTCTTTTAAGGTAAAAGGCGAGGAAAACGTTTATCTGCTTGCGTGGACAACTACGCCCTGGACGCTTCCCTCCAACGTTGCCCTTTGCGTAAACGCCGGCGAGGACTATTCATTTGTTAAGTGCGACGGCAGAATTTATATCTGTGCAACCGCGCTTGTTGAAAGTGCGCTGGGCGAAAATCTTGAAACGGTAAAAACCGTTAAGGGTTCCGACCTGTGCGGTATGGATTATGAGCCCCTTTTTGACTTTGCAAAGCCCAAAAAGCGTGCATATTATGTTGTTGCCGATAACTATGTCACCCTTGACGCCGGCTCGGGCATTGTACACATTGCACCTGCTTTCGGTGAAGATGACGCCCGCGTAGGCAGGGAAAATGACCTGCCCTTTGTTCAGCTTATCAATTCACAGGGCTGCTTTGTTGAAGAGGCAACTCCCTATGCCGGTATGTTCATAAAGGACGCCGACAAGGTTATTATCAAAGACCTTGAAAAGGAAGGCAAACTTGTGCGTGCGGTTGAATTCACCCACAGTTATCCTTTCTGCTGGCGCTGCGATACTCCCCTTATTTATTACGCCCGCGCTACGTGGTTCATTAAAATGACTGCGGTAAAAGAGCAGTTAATAAAGAATAACCGCAGTATCAACTGGATTCCCGAAAGCATCAAAGAAGGCCGTATGGGCAACTTCCTTGAAAACGTTATCGACTGGGGGCTTTCAAGAGAGCGCTATTGGGGTACTCCCCTGCCCGTTTGGGAATGCGAATGCGGACACACCCACACGGTAGGTTCAAGGAAGGAACTTGCAAGCCTTACCGGTTGCAGTGAAGATATCGAACTTCACAAGCCGTTCCTTGACCCGCTTACAATCAAGTGCCCCAAGTGCGGACGCGATATGCACCGTGCGCCCGAGGTTATCGACTGCTGGTTTGACAGCGGTTCTATGCCTTTTGCGCAGCTGCACTATCCCTTTGAAAACAAGGATAAGTTTGAAAAACTTTTCCCCGCCGACTTCATAAGCGAAGCCGTTGACCAGACCCGCGGCTGGTTTTATACTCTGCTTGCGATTTCGACCCTGCTTTTCGGCCGTGCGCCGTTTAAGAACTGCATAGTTTTAGGCCACGTAAACGACAAGGACGGTATAAAAATGAGCAAGCACAAGGGCAACGTTGTTGACCCGTGGAGCGTGCTTGACAAGCAGGGTGCCGATGCGGTAAGGTGGTATTTCTACACAGGTTCCTCGCCGTGGCTGCCCTCACGTTTCTATGCCGAAGCGGTTTCCGAGGCACAGCGCAAATATATGGGTACGTTATGGAACACCTATGCGTTTTACGTAATGTATGCCGAAATAGATAAATTCGACCCCACAAAATACACGCTTGACTATTCAAAACTTTCGGTAATGGATAAATGGATCCTGTCGCGCCTGCAAACGCTTATCCGCTTTGTTGACGACGGACTTGCAAACTATCGCATAACCGAAACCGCCCGTGCGCTTAACGATTTTGTTGACGAGCTTAGCAACTGGTACGTTCGCCGCGGCCGTGAGCGCTACTGGGGCAGTGAAATGACGCAGGACAAGATAAACGCCTATATGACGCTTTATACCGTGCTTGAAACCGTTGCAAAACTTACTGCGCCCTACACACCCTTTATGGCGGAAGAAATCTACCGCAATATTGTTTGCTCGGTTGATAAAAACGCACCTTTAAGCGTACATCTTTGCGACTTCCCCGTTGCAAACGCCGATTGGATTGACGCAAAACTTGAAGAGGATATGGAAAGCCTTTTGAAAATAGTTGCTTTGGGCAGGGCGTGCAGAAACGACGCAAACATCAAGAACCGCCAGCCTTTAAGCACCCTGTTTGTAAGCGGAGCGGCACCTCTTGACGAGATGTTCTTAAAGGAAATTGAGGACGAACTGAATGTTAAGGACGTTAAATTCACCGACGATTCAAGCGAATTTATCACCTATACGTTTAAGCCCCAACTGCGCACGGTAGGTCCCAAATACGGCAAACTTGTAGGCGCAATCGGCAAGACGCTTGCGGCGTCAAACGGTTCGGCTCTCTATTCTGAACTTACCAAAAACGGTCAGATAACTCTTAACGCAAACGGCACGGAGGTTGTTCTTACCGAGGACGATTTGCTTATAACACCCGCAAACAAATCGGGCTTTACTGCCCAGAGTGACGGCGGCGTTACCGTTGTACTTGACAACAACCTTACCGACGCGCTTGTCCGCGAGGGTTATATGCGCGAACTCGTTTCAAAATTGCAGACTATGCGCAAAGAATCGGGCTTTGAGGTTACCGACCATATAAACGTAACCGTTTCTGCCGACGGCGCTCTTAAAGACGTTATCGAATCGTTCAAAGACGAAATTGCGTCAAACTGCCTTGCCGATTCAATTACAGTCGGCGACGCAAAAGAAAACAGCAAGGAATGGGATATCAACGGTCTTAAATGCGTTATATCCATGGAAAAGAACTGATGTTTGTAACTGATTCCTGGCAGGATTACGAACTGCTTGACACGGGAAACGGTATGAAGTTGGAGCGTTGGAAGGACATTGTTCTTCTGCGCCCCGACCCTCAGGTCATCTGGGACTATTCCCGTCCTTTGAACAAAAAGAATATTCACGCCGTGTACACCCGTTCGTCCTCCGGCGGCGGTGCGTGGGATTTTTACAAAAAAGTTCCCGACAAATGGCAGGTTTCGTGGAAGGACCTTACTTTTAACGTGCGCCCCATGGGCTTTAAGCACACCGGGCTTTTCCCCGAGCAGGCGGTAAACTGGGATTGGATGCGCAATCTGATTTCTGCGGCAAAACGGGAAATCAACGTGCTCAATCTTTTCGGCTATACCGGCGGTGCAACGGTTGCCTGTGCATCGGCGGGTGCAAAAGTCTGCCACGTTGACGCGGCAAAAAATATGGTTGCAATCGGGAAAGAAAATCTTGCTTCGTCAGGGCTTGCCGACAGACCCGTAAGGTGGATTGTTGACGATTGCCTGAAATTCGTTCAGCGTGAAATCAGGCGCGGCAACAAATATGACGGTATCATTCTTGACCCGCCCAGTTACGGACGCGGTCCGGGCGGCGAACTGTGGCATTTGGAAGAAATGCTATACCCCTTTATGCAGGACCTTGTAAAAATAATGTCGGACGAGCCGCTGTTTTTACTGCTTAACAGTTACACAACGGGACTTCAACCCCTTGTCCTGCGCAATGTTATAGAAAAAACCGTTGCACAGAAATTCGGCGGCAAAGTTTATGCGGAAGAAGTCGGGTTAAGGCAAGCCGACAGCAATGTTATTCTGCCTTGCGGCGCATCGGGAAGATGGGAAAGGTAATTTATGTTTGAAATTCTTTATGAAGACAACCACATAATAGTTGCGGAAAAGCCGCAGAATATGATAATCGCCGGCGACAAAACGGGCGATGAATCGATGTTTTCGGTTTTAAGGCAATATATCAAGGAAAAGTACAACAAGCCGGGCGAGGCATACTTAGGCTTAGTGCACCGTCTTGACCGTCCCGCAGGAGGTCTCGCGGTTTTTGCCCGCACTTCAAAAGCGGCGGCGCGCCTTGCCGAACAGCTAAAAAACAATGAACTTAAACGTACCTATTATTGCGTTGTTCGCGGTGTTCCCCGTCACAATGCCGACAGGCTTGTAAACTACCTTAAAAAGGACGAATCCGAAAACACCGTCCGCGTTGTTCCCCAGTCGGAAGAGGGCGCCAAAAAGGCGATTCTCAACTACAAACTGCTGCAAACCGTGCAGACAAACGAAGGTCCTCTTTCGCTTATGCAGGTACAGCTTGAAACCGGACGTTCGCACCAGATTCGAGTACAGATGGCGCACATCGGCTGTCCCCTTTGGGGCGACCAGCGCTACGGCTACGGCGTAAACAAAAAAGGTCAGCAGCTTGCGCTCTACGCCGTAAAACTTCGCCTTATCCACCCCACAAAAAAAGAGTCGATGCAGTTCATCTGCTATCCTCCCGAAATTGCTCCGTGGACGGCATTCAATCTCAATATCGAATAATTTTTGATTTTTTCAAAAAAAGGGTTGACAATCTGCCGGTTATGGCATATAATAACACCGTAATCAGTAGATGGTTACCCAATATCGCGGAGTGGAGCAGTTGGTAGCTCGTCGGGCTCATAACCCGAAGGTCATGTGGTTCAAGTCCCTTCTCCGCAACCATATTGTGCGGATGTGGCGAATTTCGCTTACATCCGCTTTTTTATTCTTGCGCGCAAAACAGGAGCAGACCAAAATCCGCTCCTGTTTTTGCACTTTTTTATGCCATTTTTGACTCTGTAAGATATTCGGCATTTTCATATATCAGCAACTACATTTGTTCAGCAAAACACTTTGGGTGGCTCCATACGTTTTACAAAACAATAGCACATTGCAATGCTTTGCGTTATTTTTGCGACGCCTTTTTTGTTCGTTTCTACATTCTGCCAAACCGTTCAAGCAAAGCCGTCCTTTATTCAACACCCGGAGCCTTGTAAACCGCATCTTCGGGTGTTTGGTAAAATATAATATTAAACTTACCCATAAATTCTGCCGGAACAGAAGCCATATCAGATGCCGAGGTTATCGGAATAGGTATTTTCTTTGCGCCGCTGTCAAGACAAACCTGCATGGTATTTGCAAGGCAAATGCCAGTTCAGTGCATACCCAGCGGCTTGTAACTGCGTCAACCTCGCTCTCTTTTATCTGCGTAGGCATCGGTTCAGCCGTAGGCTCGGCGGTATTCGGTCCTTTTGTTTCGCCCGGTTTTCCGCTGTTAACACATCCCGCGGCGAACAGTGTGCTTACCGCCAGTAAAAATGCAATCAGTTTCCGTTTCATATTAACCTCTGTCTTTTTATTTGTTTGCCGAAAGCATACTGTTCGGCTTTTACACCAATATTTTATCAAAGGCTAAGCGCAATGTAAATATCGCAAATATGCAATAAACTTATCTATTTTGACTTTTATTTTGCTCTTGTATTTGCTCCCCCGCGTTCATCGCCCGATACAACAAATACGGATATGCTAAAAATATATCCATATTGACTTTTATCATCGAAATGCCCATATGCAATATTGACTTTTGTACGTGTTTACTGTATTATATTTCATATAATAAATACAAAGCGCTTTGCTTTTGACGGGAGGAATTTATGAATATACAGGTCACTCATTTTATATCAAAAAGATGTGAAGTAAACGGGCAGTGGATGTATGATACTCCCGTGGGGCTGATGCGTATTTATTTTGTTCATTCGGGAGAAGGTGTAGTATACAATTTTCACAAAGAACACGTTCTTAAACCGAATAAACTGTACTTTTTTACGCAATACGGCGATTTCCGTACTGTTGATGCGCACAGATTCGACCACACTTTTTTCAATTTTAACGCAAACTACGCAATTATGCCTGAGTGCTTTTATGAATTTAGCCGGGAAGATTTTCCGTTTATCAACTTTGAGGAGCTTTCCGGACTTCTTCAAAGCCCTGAAAAGTATGAAAACACGCTTCGGTCACTGCTGACCTCTCTGCTTTTCTTTATTGACGACAGCATCAAACTGCCCGTAATTTCAAACAGTACCGTGCTTCGCGCCATTGATTTGATTCAGCAGCAGGCTGCAACCGTAACCACCGCTCAGCTTGCCCGTGAACTGTGCCTTAACGAAAGCCATTTTATACGCATTTTCAAGCAGCAGCTCGGCGTGCCGCCGATGCAGTATATACGCTCCTGTAAAATTGCCAAAGGACTGAACCTTTTGCAGAACGGAATGAGCATTACCGCCGCAAGTGAAGAGTGCGGTTACAGTTCCCCCGTCGCCTTTTCCAACGCTTTCAAAAGCGAAAACGGCGTTCTTCCGTCACATTATATGAAGAGGAATGAGGCGTAAAAAATCGTCGGTGCATTTGCTCCGACGTTTTTTATATAGATTCAGTTATCCGCTTTTCGTACTTATACCTTCCTTTTCAGCAATCCCACTGATGTTGTTTCAGGTTCACAAGGCCGTTCGCATTAAATGTCACTCCCTCATTTTCAAGAAGTTGACGCTGTTCACGCCAGCCGGGGGCTGTCCGTCCCTGATGGTTTACCACTCTGTGGCAGGGATAGTCGCCGTAATACTCCGCCATACTCAGCACTTTGCCGACAAGCCGCGAATTTTTATTTCTGCCAATCAGCCGCGCAATCTGACCGTACGTTGCCACGCAACCCCACGGGATTTCGCTTACCGCAGACAGTATTTCGTAAATCAAATCTTCGTTTAGGACCTTCATAAATCGCCTTTTTCGGTGCAGTTTTATATTTTCGATAATTAGTTTTCTTCTCTTCTTATTGCCGCCAAAAGCGCAGAACAGCCGCACAAAATGTCCCTGTAAGTTGCATCAAAATTTCCGTAATACCACGGGTCGGCAACATCGCCGCCGTGCTCGGTATAATCAAGCAATTTATGTACCTTGCTGCACGGGTCATGTTGAAAAATGCGGAGCATATTTCGGATATTTGCACTGTCCATACCGATAAACAGGTCAAACTTATCATAATCGTCCTTTTTCAGTTGCACCGCGCGCTTGCCCTCGCAACTCAGCCCGTGCCTGCTAAGTTCGGCTCTTGCGGGCGGATAAACGGGATTTCCGATTTCCTCCGTACTTGTGGCTGACGATGCTGTAACGAACTCCAATCCCTGTTTTTTCGCAAGGTCCTTAAATATAAACTCCGCCATAGGACTGCGGCAGATATTCCCGTGGCATACGAACATAATTCGTTTTATTTCTGTCATTTTGTTTCCCCCTGAATTGAGCCAAGCAATATTCTTATGTTTTCAACTGCGCTGTCTGATAGCAGTGTCCTGTCAGTTGTATGTATTGCCCTGTCAATTTCATCGATATTCGAAAGAATATATTCGCTTTTAATTGGACTGTTTTTATTTACAAGCATTGCATATCCCTTTACCCAAGCCTTTATTCCGTGAGATTTAAGGTATCCCGCCAAAATGTACACTTGCCTTTTAACTTGCGGAATCGGGTTGCGGACCGTCTTTCCGTATAAATTCTGAGAATGCGTTACCTTATATTTGCGCCAGTTTCTGTCTTCTTCCCTGCCCTCAATATGGCCGACATAATTTTTGACTTCAATAATGAACACGCCGTATTTATTTACAACAACGCAATCCATCTCCGCCCGACTGTTATTGAATACAACTTCAACGTTTGAAAAAAGATAATCGCCGTCACGAAAGACTTTTTCTATTACCGAAGCCGCTTTTTTCTCACCGCGCTTGCCCGCTCTTCTTTGTTCCGCATCGGAATCGTCTTTGTCCGAACTTAATAAGCCGACAATTATCGCAATAATAAGTCCGATGATGATTATTAAAATCAAAAATTCCATACAAACACCTTTTTACCTGCGCTCTTCACTTGAAACGATGTGCATTTTGCCGTTTTAATCATCTGCAATAAAGATATTCTATCACATTTTTCTTCTTTGCACAATAAGCAAAAATCCCTCTGCCCGAAAAGAGCAAAGGGATTCTGTTTTACATCTTTTTCCGCAAAATGAAAGCAATTATTTGCCTTCTTTAATTGCTGCCTGTGCAGAAAGGCAAAAACAATGGGGTTTTTAATGAGATGTGCATTGTCCTTATTCTCTTTCCTATGTACCGAGGAAATCTTTTCAATTTCCTCTAATTTGATTATACAGCTTTTCTTTCTGCCCTCTGCGGTGAAGGTCGCCTTTACATCAGCCGTTCCGTTCAGATTAACATACCAATCAAAAGTGGTATCCGAAGTTGGAGTTCTTTAATCTCTTTATCAATAGGGCTTCTCATAGATTGATATTCGTCCTTTGAAATTTCTCCGTCGGCTC